>JBIKRV010000003.1:0-243709 GCA_044348985.1 Chitinophagaceae bacterium | reverse complement strand
AATCCAATCTTGTTTTTCAGTAAGGTAAATGTTGGGTTTAATACCAATCCCATCAATACCTGCTCCTATATCTATTCTACGGCTACGAGTGGTTGGCGACCAAAGTCTATAGGGCATATCACAAAAATCAGATTCTCTTAAATTTGAATAATCTAATGTTCCCGATGTATTTTGTCCCATCAATGTTACCTTTTTACTCTGAATAGCTTCAAGCAAAAATTGTTCAGTAGAACTAGCGCAACCCTCATTAATAAGAATTACCACATTCTTAGGGAATAGCAGCGGTGTATAGCTTGAATCTATATAGTCTTCAACGATATTTACATTTTGATTTAACTTCAGCTTAAGTTTATCTACCATTTTTTGATATTCTGCTTTATTATCCGATGGTAAATTAGGGTCTTGTAGCATCAATTCCCAACCTTTTATATTATCGTTTGAAGCGTACATATCCACGCCTATACCTTTTATTGGTTGTGTGTATAAATATGGAGAAATAATATAGTACACATCATCACTACCAC
This sequence comes from Chitinophagaceae bacterium, assembly GCA_044348985.1. GTDB lineage: Bacteria > Bacteroidota > Bacteroidia > Chitinophagales > Chitinophagaceae > UBA1930. The sequence continues at coordinate 243,185 of JBIKRV010000003.1, read as the reverse complement.
CTCCATTATTTCTTAAATCCAGAATAAGGTTTGATGATTTTGATAAATTAACTTTGTTTGAAGCAAATAAAGAATCTATGGTAGGTTTTGATTCCCAACTGAAACTTGGTATATTAAAGTATATGGTACTTTCGTTCAGAAGTTTGGCTTCGAAATTATAATTTGTTTTATTAACGATTTCTCTACCATTCTTAAAGAACCCACTTATCAACTCACCGTCCTTTGGTTTTATAGTAGCAAAGGCTAACATATGAGAGGAGTTATACAATAAAAAATATTCTTTTGCTGATTTTTCTTTGAGTTCGGCTAAAACACTGCCATTTTCAAATTTACTATCGCTTGATTTTATTACCACAGCAACATAATCTCTAAAAGGATTTTTGTTTTTAAAAACCGCAATTGAAAAGCCTTCGCCTTTTTTGGTGTAAATGCCTTCTATTCCTTTTGCGCTTTCTAATTTCTTTATTAGCGCCTCGCTTACCGCAAAATTTTCAATTGGAAAATCAGTTTGAAGTTTTTGAGGTTGTATTTTCTCTATTGCTTCTGTGTTCAATCCAGTATACAAATGATTATCATTAAAATAACTCATCCACTGGTTAATAACAAAATAGCATTGCATCTTATTTTTAGCTTGTGCAGCAACGTGCTCTTTATCCGCTGTAAAGTCTTTGTATTTATTAATGTTACTTGTTTTCACCTTGTCTTTAAAACCAGCATAATTTGATTCCAAATGGTTTTTAATTTTTGAAAATTCTTCTTGGCAGTTGCATTGTGCCTGCATTAAAAATGGAAGGCCTAAAAAGGCGATTGTAATGAATAATGATTTCATAATAGCTTGTCTAATTTTTAATAAAGACGAATATATAATAAAAAAGGTTGCATAATGTTTCTATTTTTCTTCTACTTGTATAATTTTCTCGTTAAACGAATTAACCTCATAAATGTTACATTATCCTTTAGAAAATAAATTAAATTCTCAATTTCCTAATAGTCACATACTCAATCATCGCATTATAGTTGCATCTTTCGTTGAAAAGGGGAGCATTTAAAAATCAAAGGGTTACTTTATTGTAGCCCTTTTTTATTTGTATAACCTTATGACGGGTATAAAAAATGTTGAAATTGTACATGCCATTGTACATAAAGTGGGCAACCCCACAAGAGGTGAAGCATTAAAGCTTTCTTCCAATGCACTATCATTAAACGATACCATTGTAAGGGATTTATTGGCAAAATATTTTTTGAGTCCTTTTAATGAGCATGAGCAGTACCACTTTACGCACATGAGTGATATTGCCATGAACGAAGTGTACAGCTATATAAGTGAAATTTTTGCCAACCCCAAAAGTTTCGTTGTTCAAAGTACATTACTGGCCAAATTTTTATACAATAAAAGCACTCATGCCAAAGTAAAAGAAGGTGAATTATATGTTGTACATTTTAATAATGTGTTCATTGATAATGAAAATACAGAAGCTATTGGATTGTTTAAAAGCGAAACCAAAGAAACCTTTTTAAAAGTATTTCCTCATGGACAAAGCTGGGAAGTAACAGCAGAAGATGGTGTTGACATTAATAAACTGGATAAAGGCTGTTTAATACTCAGGCAAAACAAGACCAACGGATATGTGGTATTGGCAGTAGATAATACCAACAAACAGAACGATGCTCAATACTGGATGCAGGACTTTTTACAAATTGAACGATTAACCAACAACTATCATCATACCAATGATATGATGAGCATGTGCAAATTGTTTATTCACAACGAAATGAATGAACGCTTTGAAATGCAAAAGCCAGAGCAGATAGATATGCTGAACAGAAGTATGGAATATTTTAAAACCAAAGAGCAATTTGAGTTTGAAGATTTTGCTAAAGAAGTAATTCATCACGAAGATGTAATAGATGCATTTACACAATACAAACAGACGTACGAAACAGCCAAACAAGTTCAGTTAGATGATAATTTCGATATTCATTTAAGTGCAGTAAAAAAACAGGAACGCAATTTTAAAAGTATTTTAAAGCTAGATAAAAACTTTCATGTGTATATACATGGCAGAAGAGATTTAATAGAACGTGGTATTGATGAAATGAGTGGTAAGAAGTTTTACAAATTGTATTTTGACGAAGAGAGTTAGAGTGTATTTATCAATAAAAAAGTCACTAAACAATTAGCGACTTTTTTATTGATAATCTGAATGTATCGAAATGTGATAAGAGGAATCTTATAAATTGGTTTCGACAAGCTCAACCTTACACATCAGATTTATAAAACTATTTTTTTGTCGGTTCCAACAATTTAAAAAACTGATCGAGTTGTGGTAAAATAACAATTCTTGTTCTTCTGTTGCTGGCTCTACCTTCTTTAGTGGTATTGCTTTCTACAGGTTTGTATTCACCACGGCCAGCAGCTGCCATTTTAGTAGCATCTAAACCATATTGGGTTTGCAATAAACGTACTACCGATGTAGCTCTTTTAACGCTTAAATCCCAGTTATCAATTAAGCCAATATTTTTTCCTATATAAGGTACACTATCGGTATGCCCTTCTACCATAAATTCAATATCGGGCTGGTTTTTTAATACCTGAGCTACTTTGCCCAGTACGTTTTTTGCATTTTCGGTTACATCGAAACTGCCACTTTTAAATAATAATTTATCAGAGATATCAATGTACACCACACCTTTATCTACCTTAATATTAATGTCTTCATCATTTAAGTTTCCAATAGCTCCTTTCAGGTTCATTACCAATGCCATGTTTAAAGAATCTTTATGAGCCATTTGTTGTTGTAGCGTTTGTATGTAAGCATCTTTAACACCAATATTTTCCATTGACTTCTTAATACTTTCGGCCTGCTGACCAGTAATTACCGACATGCTCTCTAATTGCTTTAAAGCTTGGTTATTATTTTGCTTTAAGAAATCAATCTGGTTATTTAAATCACCAATTTTTGCATTTAAGGCGGTTTTATCAGCTTCCAAATTTTGTATTTTTTTAGAGAACCCTTCTTTTTGCTCTTTACAATCCGATATTTCTTTGGTTAGGGTTGTATAACGAGTTTCTAACTGGGTATAATTTGCTTGTTCGGCTTTAAATTTTTTACTGCTAACGCAAGATGTAAATATGAATGCTGTTAAAGCAACAAGAATACTGTATTGTTTCATAACATTGATTTAAGTTGGCAAAAGTAAATACTCTCTTCGTGTAAAACTGTTAAAAGCAAAACTTAGAGTAGCATTGAATAATTATTAACACTGCAGTATTATTCGAAAAAACCAGTTACTTGCAGTAGTTTATTTTACATTAGATACCACTATTTTGCAATGGAAGAAATACCATTATTTAATCACAATGTTTTACAAGAACTAACTACAACCAAAATGCCTTTTGGCAAATACAAAGACCGTATTATTTGCGATTTACCTGAGTTTTACATTGAGTGGTTTGCACGTAAAGGTTTTCCGAAAGGTAAAATTGGTATGCTGCTGAATACAATGTATGAAATAAATTTGAATGGCTTAAAATATTTATTGGATCCGTTAAGAAAGGCTTAACCACAAAGACACAAAGGTCACAAAGGAAGCACAAAGCTTTGTAGGTTTTGTAATTTGTTTAGTTTCAATAAATAAAAAATTATTCTATTACTTCAAACAACAATAACTGACTTATCTCAGTTTCATCAAAATTATTATCGGCTATAAATAACAATGTTTTATGGCCGTTGGGTAAGGTTGGTCCAAAAGTTACACCTTCAATATTATCTGTGTAAATACCTAACTCATCCATGTTTAATAATAGCTTCTTGGTTACTGCAATAAATTGAGTATTGGCTGACAAAGAAGGATTATTTTTTACATCAGTTGCATTACCTAAATCGGCTATAAAAACCTTTATGGTACACGGTTTTATACCTGTTGAAAAAGAACGTTCAATAACCAACAGTTTGTTATTGCCTAACCACAAAATATCGGGTACACCATTAATTTTAAATTTTTCTGCTGGTGTTGCTGGGTGAGCAACAGGCTCTAATTTGTAAGCATATTGAGCAACGTTTTGTTTGGTAGCCACATCAAATTTTGCAATACGTATAAAAGCATTGTTGTCTGTTAAATCGGCACGTGGACCATCTTCGTATAAAGGCTCTTCAATATTTACAAAAAGTGTTTTGTAGCTATCGGCAAAAGTCATTCCTTCAAAAACACCATTTTGTCGTGGCCCTTTTTCAATTGCCTGCATGTGCATATTTGCAGGTATTGGAAATGACTGTATAAATTTTCCTTTCGTGGAAATAATATTGATAGATGGATTTGCCAAAACAGTATCATTTGCTTTTACAATTCTTTCGCCTTCGCTGCTCCATACCAATTGTTTTGAAATTGGATTGTAACGCATTGCTTCTGGATCGGGTGTATTAGTTGGATTTTGCTTTGAATTTGGATACACGATTCCGTTGGCTTGCAATAGAAATTGTACATCAATCAACTCAATGCTATCTATTAGTTTATTTGAAAAAGTAATTTTGGCAGTATAAAAACGAGCTGGGTTTTTATAACTTCGATCGTCACAAATAAAATAAAACAAGTTTTTTCTTGCATCATAATCAATGCTCGATAGTCCGCCAACAATAGTATTTTTAAAAGATAAATTGTAAGGAATTTCTTTTTGTGCTACTAACCGAATAGACTGAATTGAGTTTATATCGGTATTTATTTTTTTTGAACTGCTACAGGCAAACAAAAAAATTGTAGAAGATAAAACCAGCAATGGTTTCAACAAATTCATAGTACGAAATTTTAAAACAAAGTTTATTAAATTAACAGCATGAAAATAGCATTGTATATTGTATTAACGATTGTTTTTGTAGGGATATCATTTTTTGTATGGGCTTACGTAAAAGTTAGTCGTATAGAAAAAGAAAAAACCGAGCTAGAATATTTTGTAGAACAAAATTCTATAGACTCTGCCTTGCAGGTTTTTTTATCTCAGTTTCCTGTTAATACACAAATTGCTGTAGCACACATTCAAAAAGATAAGGTAGTTTTTTATGGTTACATACATAAAGAAACTGGCGTAGAAGTGGTTAATAACCAACATGCAGTTTTTGAAATTGGTTCTGTATCTAAAACATTTACAGCTGCATTGGCTGCTATTTGTTTTGAAAGAGGATTGTTGAAACCTAGTACTACTTTAAAAGAGGTTTTACAAACACCCATGCCTAATGATGTTCAAGCTATAACATTAGAACAATTAAGTAACCACAGTTCAGGCTTGGCAAGGCTGCCATCAAATCTTACGATGGATAATCCATCGAACCCTTATGAAGATTATGATACTACACAACTTTTTAGTTATTTGAAAAAAGCCAAACTCGATAATAAGCCTGGAACAGTTTATAGTTATTCGAATACAGGTGCTGGTTTATTGGGAACGATTTGTGCCAATGTTTTGCACTTAAGCTATGAACAAGCTTTGCAACAATACATTTTTACGCTGTATAAAATGAATACTTCTTCTGTAAAACTTACACCGCAACAACAAGCAGTTTTGGTAAAAGGTCAAGATGCTGAAGGCAACGAAATCAGCAACTGGAATTTTGATTGCTTAGCTGGAGCAGGTGGCATTAAGAGTACCATCAGTGATATGGCTTTATATGCTCAAGAAAATTTAAACGAACAGAATACTATTTTTTCAAGCTGCCATAAACCTACTTTTAAGGTTAATGAACAAATGAGTATTGGCTTAGGTTGGCATCTTATTACAACAAAAACGGGAGCTACTGTTTTATTTCACAATGGAGGAACAGGTGGTTACACCTCATCTGTGATGTTAGATAAACAAGCCCAAAAGGGGATTATAATTCTGAGCAATATTTCTGCATTTCATCCAAAAATGAGTTTGGTAGATGCTTTGTGTGCACAGATCTTGAAAAAATAAAAGGAGCGTTTGCTCCTTTTATTTAACTATAAATTCTATCAATCGCATCTTTATATTTCTCTAAAATAATTTTTCGTTTCAAACTCATTTTAGGGGTCATTTCGCCACTTTCAATGCTCCACTCTTTGGGTAGTAATTCAAATTTTTTAACTTGCTCTACATGGTTGAAAAACTTGTTGAAGCTTTCTACCAACTCTCTGTATAACTCCAATACTTTAGGGTGATGAATAATATCTTCATTGGTGGTATAATTAATTGCTTTCTCCCTGCACCATTCTTTTAATGTTAAAAATGAAGGAACAATTAAGGCACCCACAAACTTTTTATCGGCACCAACAATTACCACTTGTTCTACAAAAGGACTTTCTTTTAGTTTATTTTCGATTGGTTGTGGTGCAACATATTTACCACCACTTGTTTTAAAGAGCTCTTTTTTGCGATCAGTGATTTTTAAATATTTATTATCTACCCAAACACCAATATCGCCTGTATGCAGCCATCCGTCAATCAATACTTCAGCTGTTAAATCAGGTCGTTTGTAATAGCCTTGCATAACAGTTGGTCCTTTCACTAAAATTTCTCCATCTTCAGCAATTTTAACTTCAATGCCTTCAATTTTTGGTCCAACTGTACCGTATTTACTACCACCTTTTTCTTTACGGTTTACGGTAATTACAGGACTATTTTCTGTAGGTCCGTAACCTTCATAAATGGGTATTCCTGCAGCGTTAAAAATACGCATCAGTTTTTCCTGACATGCGGCACCGCCTGTTACAATGTAATTAATGTGACCGCCCAATGCCTCTTTCCATTTACTGAAAATGAGTTTACGTGCAATTGCCAGTTTAATATTGTACACAAAACCACCATCAATTAGGTTATCATATTTTTCTGCTAAATCAACAGCCCAATAAAATAATTTTCTTTTTATACCAGTTAGCTCATTGCCTTTGGCCATAATTTTTTCGTACACTTTTTCTAACAACCGAGGTACAGTGGTAAAACCATCGGGCTGAACTTCTTTTAAATTATCGCCAATCGTATCAAGGCTTTCAGCATAATAAATACTAATGCCACTAAACATGTATATATAACTTACTGCTTTTTCGAAAATATGATTCAACGGTAAAAAGCTTAGCACTTTTGTTTGTGGAGCATCCTCGAATGGAAAACTTGCTTTTGATAGAAATACACAACTCACCAAATTTTCGTGACTTAATACAACGCCTTTTGGTGTACCTGTTGTACCTGAAGTATAAATAATGGTTGCTGTATGGCTATTGGGAATTCCTTGTTTTATGGTTTCTACAGCTTGCAGACTTGCGTCATCTGCCAGTGCAGTAACTTCTGAAAAATGATGTGCTTCTTCAATTTTATTAAAGGTGTAAATGGTTTTTATGGAAGGAACTTTTGAAGCAACATTGCTTACCTTTTGGTACAACTCTTCGTCGCTAACAAAAACATATTTTACTTGAGCATCGTTTAAAATAAATTCCAACTCCAATGGATTGGTGGTAGGATAAATAGGCACCAAAATAGCTCCAATTTGTTGGGCAGCTAAATCAGCATATAACCACTCCGGTCGGTTGTTGCTTAAAATAGCTATTTTATCACTTCCTTCAGCTGTACAATCGTTACAGCGAACACCCAATTGGTGCAAGCCTGCTGAAAATTTATTTACAATATCTGCTACTTCTATTGTGCTATTGTGTTGCCAATTTCCATTGACTTTTGCACTGAGCATATCACTTTTAGGAAACTTACTTTTTTGGTAGGTAAGTACATCAAACAACCTGTAATTGGGGTATTGCATATGGCTTTCGTTATAAATTCTAAAACAGTTTTTAAAAAATGGTTTAAAAAAGTTACCTTCTGAATCAAACTAACCTGATTAACAGGATATAAATTAATTAGCGTTTTTATCTTTTTTCAATCTTTCATATTCTTGCTCAGTTAAAGAAACACTGTCGCCATTATAAGCTTTAAAATACTGAAAGGCTAAACCAATTCCCCAACCTAACATTACCCAAATTGGCCAAGGAAGCGGAGTGTTGAAACCTGTGTATTGACCTGTTGTAAACCACCAAATAGCCCATAAAAAAACATTGATAGCAATGTAGCTAAACAAACTTTTTTTAAATTCGGCTCTACGTCTTGCCATTTTCCAGAGGCGTTCATCTTTTTGTTCTTCGTTCATAAAACTTTGATTTAGGGGTAACAAAATAAGTATTTATGGTAACATAAAAAAGCCTGCCCATAGCCAAAGGGAATAATTATTGTATCTGGTTTTGAAAAACTGCTAAGGGGTTGAGTTTAGCAATACGATTAAATTGTATAGCTGTTTGCCTAATTCTTTGTTTATTAAAACACAATTGACATTTGCCCTTTGCCGATAATCCATTAATACCAGCCAAACCCTGAATAACCCATTTCTTATTTTGCTTATTGCGTTTATGCCAATTGTGTGGTTCAATTGTTTTATTGTGAAAGATATAGTACTCAGGTAATTTTATTAGATGATAACTATGGGCAAAAGCAGTAATATTTTCAGCCCAGCTTACTATGTTTTGCAAACTGTTGTGTGTTGATGGATCGACCACCAAATATTCTAAAACACCGTTTTCGTCCACTTGCAATAAAACAGCAACATGATAATTCCAATTTTGCTTTAAACCGCCAATATGGTTTTTTAAAAATGCACCACTAAATACCCAAGCTTTATAATGAGGAATTTTCCATTCGGTTAATAAAATGGATAATGCATCGGCTCTTGCCTCACAATTATTGTTGATGTCGTTCCACTTAAAGAGGCTGCAATTTTTGCTGAAGTTGAATATTTGTTCGGCTGTTTCATGATTTATCGTAAGATGCTTTTCTGTAACATCAGACAAAACATAATCGAACAATGTTGGTTGCAGTATAAACGACATTGCGTTGAAGATACAGCATAATGGAACTGCTTAAAAAGAATTGGCATTAATAAATAAATAAGCATTTGTAAACAATGCTTATTTATAATATTGTCCTGCTGGTATTTTATATATTCTTGCTGTTTGAAATTTCTTAAAAGCATCTGCTTCTTTATCGTGATTTTTGAGCCACAAATCGTATTCAGCAGGGTTACTTACAGCAGCAAATAACCATTGGTTGTATGCATCGAAAATACCTTCCTTCAACATTTGCTGATAATGATCGAATAAACGATATGGATACTTAGTTTGCAAACCTTCGAACCAGTCTAAAATAAATCTGGCTTTAATTACCATTAGGTTTTCTGCATTAATTCCATCACCTGCAATCGAAGTACTTTTATTTAGCGTAGCCAATACTTCTTTTTCAAAAGCACTTACATTTTTGTTTTTTATGAATGTATTTAAATCCCTGGAAGTATATAATTTTTTATAGGCTTCTAATACAATCTTTTTTATTTCCGTTGTTCGTGCTGTATAGCTTTCTAGGTTTACAAAATTTTCTCCGTGCAAGGCAATCCAAAACAAATCGGCATTTTGTGTTTGTGCATAATACTTAACAGCGTTGTAATAATTACTACTGTAATTGGCGTCTACTTCAATCCCTTTTTCCCATTGAACAATGGCATTATTTAATTCTTTATCCATTGCCAATAACTCACCATATTCATTATAAATAACACCACTGTTTGGAAATTTAGCGAGTGCTTTTTTATATAATTTTCTACATTCTTTATACTCAGCAATGGCTTTGTAAGTAAACCCTAAAATTTGAAAAGTTGGCACATCGGCATCGGCTCGGTCAATTAATGGTTTTCCTGTTTCAATTGCCTTTTCATAATCCCTTTTTAGAAAATAAATGAACGATACATCTTTGAGCATGTCTAAATTATCGGGTTCTTTTTCCAATGCTCTTTTAATTACTAAAATGGCATTGTCGTAATCTCCCTGACGCATAAAAATTTTAGCAGTTTCGTGTAATTCTTTTGCTGTTTGCTGTGGTTGAGCCACATTAGTAATATGTACACTTAACGCCAATAAAAGGAACACAATATTTTTTTTCATGCAACAATTTTTGTGAATGGTGGCCTTATTCGTAAATCAGGTGCGTTAATAATCCATCTCTTAATTTAGGCTCGAACCAAGTACTTTTTGGAGGCATTACATTGCCACTATCTGCAATATCAAAAAGTTGATTGATAGTTACAGGATATAAACTAAAAGCAACTTTCATTTCTCCGCTATCCACTCTTTTTTCTAACTCACCCAAGCCTCTTATACCACCTACAAAATCTATTCTTTTATCAGTACGTTGATCTTTAATACCTAAAATTTTATCTAAAATTAGGTTCGATAAAATGGTAACATCCAAAACACCAATTGGGTCATTGGTGTAAGTGCCTTCTTTTGCTACAAGTGTGTGCCAACTGCCTTCGAAGTACATGCCAAATTCATGCAAGGTTGTTGGTTTTACAGCTTGTTTACCTGCAGTTGTAATGGTAAAATTTTCTTCGAGTAAAGAAAAAAATTGCTCATTCGTTAAATTATTCAAATCTTTTACAACACGGTTATAATCCATGATGTATAATTGATTAGATGGAAATAAAGTAGTTAAAAAGTAATTGCTTCCTTCAGTTGCAGCTGCTCCCAATGCTTTACGAACTTTAGCCGCCGATGCTGCACGATGATGTCCGTCAGCTATATAAGTACATGGAATTTCTGTATCAAATAGCTGGCTAATTTTTTCTATGGTTTCATCATCATTTACAATCCAAATGGTATGTTGTATATCATCATCGGCAGTAAAATTATACACCGGACTTTTTACAGATTTCCATTTTTCGATTAATACATCTACAACATTGTTATTTCTATATGCCAAGAAAACATTACCTGTTTGTGCTCCAGATGTTTTAATATGGTTAATTCTATCTTGTTCTTTTTCCGGACGAGTAAATTCATGCTTTTTAATGATGTCGTTTTCATAATCATCAACACTACTTACAGCAACCAGACCTGTTTGGCTTTTGCCATGCATAATTAACTGATAAATATAGTAGCATGCTTTATTGTCTCTAAACAATACATCTCTTTGAATAAAAGCATCTAAATTTTGTTTGGCCTTATCATACACTTCTTGTGAATGAATATCTACAGTATCGTCGATGCTTATTTCGCTTTTAGTGATGTATAAAAACGAATGATTGTTTCCCTGTGCTTCAACTTTTGCTTCTGTGCTATTTAAAACATCATAAGGACGGCTTGCCACCTGTTTTGCAAATTGAGCCTGCGGACGAAGGGCTTTAAAAGGCTTTATTATACTCATAAGGTGTGCAAGATAATAAACTGGTGTTTAATTATTCTTGTTGATGGTTAGTTAATACTTTAATATAATGCAAAAAATAGTATTTAAACCCCTGTTTTATGCATGTTGTATTGCAAATTGTTTCATTAAATTGGTTATTGCAACTACGCTTTCCATTGCCAATGCATTGTACATGCTTACTCGAATACCTCCAACTGTTCTGTAGCCTTTAACGCCTACCATTCCATTGGCTTTGCATTCGTCTAAGAATTTATTTTGTAAAGCCTCATCTTCAATAAAGAAAACAGCATTCATTTTACTTCTATCTTCTTTAGCTATTGGGCAATTAAATAAAGGCAAAGCATCGATGGTGTTATACAGTAAGTTTGATTTTTCGTTGGCTCTTTTTTCCATTTCGGCCAATCCACCTTCTTTTACAATCCACCTAAGGGTTAACATGGCAACATAGATAGCAAAAACGGGTGGGGTATTTAATAAGCTTCCTGCTTCTATATGGTTGCGATAATCCATTATTGCAGGAATTTTTCTATCTACTTTTCCTAATAAATCTTTTTTAATCACCACTAAATTAACGCCAGCTGCACCCATATTTTTTTGAGCACCTGCATATATCAATGAAAATTGTTTAAAGTTCATTGTTCTACTAAAAATATCGCTGCTCATATCTGCAACAATAGGCACTGCTGTTGTAGGAAATGAATGCCACTGTGTCCCTTCAACAGTATTGTTGGTTGTAATATGTAAGTATTTACTGTTTTCGGGAATGTCGAAGCCTTTATTAATGTATGTGTACTTTTTATCTTTAGAAGAGGCAACTGTATTAACTGAACCAAACAAACTTGCTTCCTTAATGGCTTTTGTTCCCCAAATGCCATGGTCGCAATAGGCAGCAGTATCTTGGCTGTCTAATAAGTTCATAGGCACTTGCATAAACTGTGTTGTAGCACCACCATGCAAAAACAAAACATCATAAGTATCGTCTAAATCCATCAATTGTTTTACCAACGATTTTGCCTCTTCGATTACTGCTACAAAATGGTTGGTACGATGTCCAATTTCTAACAACGATAATCCAAGATTATTAAAGTTTAAAACGACCTCGGCTGCTTGTTGTAAAACCTCCTGTGGCAATACTGATGGTCCAGAATTAAAATTGTGTTGCTTCATGTTGCTTAATCTATGGCAGCAAAGTAAACGAATTGTAATAAGTGGTTTAGAAATAATCTATTTAAACCATAGACTCCTTAATTAACGATTGTTTGTAAGCATACAATTATTAATTAAAAAATACCTATTTATGGGTATTGTTATTGCAAATAAAACGTGTGAATATTGTACTATGAAAAGCAATTTTCAGATTCAATTTGAGGCTATTAAGCAATTAAACCCATCATAGAAATGATGGGTTTTTTAATCTTCTACATCTACCACACCACCACTTACAGTAAATTTCATGGCATCGGCTGCCGAAACATTGCTTAGCAGTTTAATCTTTTCTTTAGGAACAAAATAAGTAATACCACTTATAGCATAAGAGTGTGGTACATATACCACCAAGTGTTGTTTAAGTTCGAAATCAGCAGCATCCGGCCGAGTTATAAAACCAATTCTCCAAATATCAGCTCCATCTACATTTACCAAAACAGGTTTATCGAATTTCTTTTTATTTCCTGCAAAAGCTTCTAAAAAATCTTTCACCGAGCCATAAATAAACTTAATGCCAGGGGTATTTTCCAAAACCTTATCTAGCACACTTACCAAACGCCCAATAACAAAAATTGAGGATAACCACCCTACTAAAAGTACAAAACCAATTACAAATACAAAACCCAATCCGGGTATTCGCTGAATATTCCCCTCGATATCTTTTTTAATAATTTCTGGAAAAACAGCATGTAAAATATTGGGTAAAATACCATCTACTACATTAAATAAAGAAACAATTGCCCAAACCGTTATTCCAATAGGAGCCAATACGATTAACCCTTGTAAAAAATATTGAAACAGCTTTTTTAACTGCACATGATAGGCCACTTTGATTTGCTGCTTGTCCATACTGTAAAAATAGAGCAAACCATAATATCACTAAACATAAACCTTAAAAAGGTACTAGCCTTGATTAAACTTTTATCATTTTTTAGAACCGCTCAACAAAAAATAACAAAAAAAACTATGGAAACTTTGAAGTCAACAAAAGTTTCCATAGTTTTGCCACAGACTTAAAAGAACTATGGAAATACAGGAACGAATTATTGTAAAAACACACGAATTGTTTATGCGTTATGGTATAAGGAGTGTTAGTATGGATGAAATTGCCGCACAATTGGGTATCAGCAAAAAAACAATTTATCAATACTACGCCGATAAAGATGCACTGGTAGATGGTGTTATAGATATTGAAGTTCAGAGAAATGAAAACGAGTGTACAATACACAAACAAAAATGTGAAAATGCGGTACACGAAATTTTTTTGGCAATGGATATGGTACATGAAATGCTGAAAACCATGAACCCATCGATATTGTACGATTTAAAAAAATATCACCCAAATGGATTTAAAAAGTTTAATGATTATAAGAACCAGTTTTTTTATGACATCATTAAAGACAATTTAGAAAGGGGTATTGAAGAAGAGTTGTATAGACCGGAAATTAATATAGACATACTGTGTAGGTTTAGAATTGCCTGTATGTTTTTAATTTTTGACCCCGATGCTTTTCCACCACATAAAACCAATATTGGTGAAGTGCTTTGGGAAACAACTGAAAATTTTTTATTGGGCTTAACCACACCAAAAGGCGTAAAACAATTTTTAAAATATAAACAACAACGATCAAAAAAAGAAAATGTATGACAAAAGAAAGAATACTAAAACCATTGCTGCTGTTTAGTTACACACTCTTTGCAACAATGATCATTGCCCAGCCCGAAACGAAATATTCGTTTTCGGTAAAACAGGCGGTAGAGTTTGCCAGTAAAAATAATGCTCAGGTAAAAAACGCATTATTAAACATTCAGGTGCAGGAACAAACCAATAGAGGTATTACTGCAGCGGCTTATCCGTCATTAAATGGAAGCATTGGTGTTACTGATTATATCGATGTACCAACACAGGTGGTTCCCGGCGATTTTTTTGGTCAGCCTGGGCAATTAGTTCCTGTGAAGTTTGGTGTAAAATACAGTTCCAGTACAACCTTACAATTACAACAACTGTTGTTTGATGGGCAGGTTTTTATTGGCTTACAAGCCCGTAGAACATCAATGGAATATGCCCGCAAAAATGTAGAAGTAACTGAAGAAGCAATTAAAACCAACATTTACAAAATCTATTATCAGTTGGTGGTAAGCAAAACGCAAATTGAATTATTAGATGCCAACATTGAACGTTTCGAAAAACTGAAACACGATGCAAACGAGTTGTATAAAAATGGCTTTGCTGAAAAGTTAGATGTTGATAAAGTTGAAGTAACCTTAATTAATCTTAAAACTGAAAAACAAAAAGCTTTAAACAGTATCGAAACAGGATACCTGGGTTTAAAAACTTTAATGGGTATGCCTGTAAAAGATACTTTAATACTTACAGATAAAATTACCGAAGCTGAAATTAAAGCCAATGCTTTAATAGACAGTGTTAACTATGGAGATAGAAAAGATTTTCAGTATTTACAAACTGTAAAAAAATTAAACGAGTATAACGTTAAGCGTTACCAATTAAGTTACCTGCCAACCGTTGCCGCAACTGGTGTATTTGGTAAACAGGCTTTTAGAAACAAGTTTTCTTTTTTTGAAAAAGGCGATTGGTATAATATTACTTATATAGGTTTAAATGTTTCTGTGCCAATTTTCAGTGGCTTTGGTAAAGATGCCAAAGTGAAACAATCTAAAATTGAATTACAGCAAACCCTTAATACAATTGATAACCTGAAATTATCAATTGACAGCGAAGCCGAAACGGCAAGATTAAAATATAAATCGGCTATTCAAACACTGGATTTTCAAAAGAAAAATATTCAATTGGCCGAAACGGTATATAACCAAACCAAAAAGAAGTTTGAAATAGGTACTGGCAGCAATACTGAAATTAATGCAGCACAAACCGAGCTAAAAACGGCACAAACCAACTACATAGCTGCATTGTACGATGCAGTAATTGCAAAAGTTGATTTCTTAAAGGCATCAGGTAAATTATAATTTAAACAATAAAAACTATACAATTTATGATACGAGTGTTCACTAAAATTACCTTACTAATAATGGTTGTTTCTTTAACTGCATGTGGCGGTAAAGACGATCTTTCTAAGAAAAAAGCTGAACTGGAAAAACTAAAGAAAGAGCAAACCAGTTTATCGGGAAAAATAAAAACACTAGAAACCGATATTGCTAAACTCGATACCACAGTTAAGAAAGAGGATATTGCCAAACTAGTTGGTGTTAGTGCAATTGCCACACAAAATTTTGTGCATTATATAGATTTACAAGGTAGGGTAGATGCAGATAATATTTCTTACATTTCTCCACGTTTAGGACCAGGACAAGTAAAAGCCTTGTACATTAAAAAGGGTGATTACGTAAAAAGAGGTCAGTTGTTGTTAAGAATGGATGATGCTGTTGTAAAGCAAAGTGTTGCTGCAGCTAAACAAAATTTAGAAACCATTAAAACACAATTGGCTTACGCAAAAGATTTATACAATCGCCAAAATAATTTGTGGAAACAAGGTATTGGAACCGAAGTGCAATTAATTAGTGCAAAAACCAATGTAACTACTTTAGAAAGACAATTGCAAGCCGGTGATGAAAATATTAAAACCATTCAAGAACAAGCCAATGCAAGCAATGTATATAGTGATGTAGATGGTATTGCAGATGAAGTAAACATACAGGTTGGTGAAACCTTTAGTGGTATGGGTGCAACTGGTGCACAAATTAAAATTGTAAATACCAGTTCGTTAAAAGTAATTACGGATGTGCCTGAGAATTATGCAGCTAAAGTAAAAGTGGGCAGCAAAGTACAAATTGTATTACCTGATATCAATAAAACTTACAACAGTTCGATTAATTTATCTGGTAAAACCATTAATCCAAATAACAGAAGTTTTTCTGCCGAAGCTAAATTGCCTTACGATGGTTTGATTCGCCCAAACCAAAATGCACAGGTACGTATAGAAGATTACGCTGCTAAAAATGCGATTGCTATTCCTGTAAATACAGTAAGCACCGATGAAAAAGGGAAATATGTTTTCGTTGCAGTACAAGAAGGTAATAAGTTGGTAGCTCGTAAACGCAGTATTGTTGTTGGCGAAGTGTATAACCAAATTGTAGAAGTTAAAAGTGGCATTGCGTCGGGAGATAAATTAATTACCGATGGGTATCAGGGAATCTATGAAGGTCAGTTATTGAAAGTGCAACAATAGTTTACCACATAGACAGATAGACACATAGTTATGTTTACAAAGAAATACATCAACGAACTCTCTTATACAATTATTGGATGTGCAATTGAAGTACACAGAGAGCTTGGGCCTGGACTTTTAGAGTCGGTTTATGAAAGTTGCATGAAAGAAGAATTTGAAATGGCTGGATTGAGATATGTTGCACAGAAACAAGTTCCTGTATTATATAAAGGCAGGCAGATGGATACCAATTTAAGAATAGACTTACTAGTTGAAGATTTAATAATAGTAGAACTGAAAGTTGTTGAAAGCATTATTCCCGTTCATCAGGCTCAGGTTCTTACTTACATGAAATTGCTTGAAAAGCCAAAGGGAATAATAATCAACTTTAATTGTACCAATATTTTTAAAGAAGGTCAAAAAACATTTGTAAACGAGTATTATACAAGATTAACTGATTAATAAAACCACCACTATATGCCTTATGTGCCTATGTGGTAAAATTTAAATTATATGCAATTTATAGAAGGCATAGCTGCAAAGTTTAAACAGTTTAAACCCACCAGTTGGGCTATAGACAACCGAACAGCTACTTACATTATTACGATTTTAATATCGTTATATGGATTAACGAAGTTTAATACATTGCCTAAAGAACAGTTTCCTGATATTGTGGTACCTACGATTAGTGTAAACACAGTATATTTTGGTAACTCTCCAAAGGATATGGAAAACTTAGTTACCCGTCCAATTGAAAAACAATTAAAAGGCATCAGTGGTGCTAAAGTGAAGAAAATTCAAAGTACTTCACAGCAGGATTTTAGCTTAATTATTGTTGAGTTTGATACCGATGTTAAAACAGAGATAGCCAAACAAAAAGTAAAAGATGCTATTGATAAGGCTCAGAGTGATTTACCCAACGATTTAACACAACAACCCAACGTTCAGGAATTTGATTTCAGTGAAATGCCCATTATGTACGTGAACATCAGTGGCGATTATGATGGTATGACGCTAAAGCGTTATGCAGATAAAATGCAGGATCATTTTGAAGAGTTAACAGAAATTAACCGTGCCGATATTGTGGGTGCTCCTGAAAGAGAGATTCAGGTGAATGTTGATCCGTATAAAATGCAGGCTGCTAAATTGTCTTTCACAGACATTAGCAATGCCATTAATTATGAGAATAAAGATATTAGTGGTGGCTTGGTTTCTGTTGGCGAAATGAAACGTGGTTTACGTGTTAAGGGTCAGTTTTCTAGCACCTTCGACATGCGTAACATTGTAGTGAAGAATTTACAAGGTGGACCAATTTATTTAAGAGACGTTGCCGAAGTAGTAGATACTGTTAAAGAAACAGAAAGCTATGCCCGTTTAGATGGTAAAAACGTTGTTACACTAAACATTGTAAAACGTAGTGGCGAAAACTTAATTAGTGCAGCTACGAAGATTAAAGCAATGGTCGAAGAAATGCAGGCAAAGGGAGAAATTCCTCCATCTGATAAATTGAAAGTGGTAATTACCGGCGATCAAAGTAAAAAAACGGCTACTTCATTTAATGAACTTATCAATACCATTATCATTGGTTTTATATTGGTGTTACTGGTGCTAATGTTCTTCATGGGTGTAAACAATGCCTTCTTTGTGGCATTGAGTGTGCCACTATCTGTGTTCGTTGCATTTCTCTTTTTACCTGTGGCCGATTATATTGTTGGTACACACGTAACCTTAAACTTCATTGTGCTATTTGCACTACTGTTTGGGCTGGGCATTATTGTAGATGATGCGATTGTGGTAATTGAAAACACCCATCGTATTTACAACAATGGAAAAGTAAAAATTGAACGTGCAGCTAAAGAAGCAGCTGGTGAGGTTTTTATTCCTGTATTGGCTGGTACATTAACCACATTGGCTCCTTTCTTCCCACTGTTATTATGGAAAGGACTGATTGGTAAGTTTATGATTTACCTGCCTACCATGTTAATCTTAACATTGGCTGCATCATTAATTGTTGCCTTTATCATTAACCCTGTTTTTGCAGTAAGTTTTATGAAGCCAGAGGGCAAAGAGTTCGAGAGCCCACGTAAAGCTATTTTTAAAGCTGGTTGGTTTTGGACCTGCATTGCCTTTGGTATTATTCTAAATTTTGCAGGATGGCATGGCATGGGTAATTTATTATTGTTTATGCCATTGGTAGGTATTTTAGAAAGATTTGTGTTGAGAGATATTATCCATTTCTTTCAGGACAGGGCTTTACCTAAATTGATGAACAAATATGAAACTTTATTGAAATGGATTTTACAGGGACGCAGACCGGCAGTTGCATTAGTTGGTTTGTTTATCTTATTTCCTGTGTCATTGTTGTTGTTAATTGCCAGAGGTAACAAGAGTACCTTTTTCCCCAGTGGCGACCCCAACTTTATTTATGTGTACATAAAAATGCCAATTGGTACAAAAACAACCGTTACCGATTCGGTAACAACCGTTTTAGAAAAACGTGTACAAAAAATTTTGGCCAATGAACTGCCTACTAAACCAAACGGCATTGTAGAAAGTATTATTACCAATGTGGCTGTTAGTGCCAATAATCCAAGAGACAATAACAGAAGCACACAAAGCAATTTGGGTAGAATACAGGTAAGCTTTTTAGAGTCGGAAAAAAGAGATGGTAAAAGCACAAAACCATTTATGGATGAAATCAGAAAGCAAATGAGTGGTATTCCTGGTGCTAGTATTCAAGTTGCACAAGAAGATGCAGGACCACCAACAGATCCACCAGTAAATATTGAAATAACCGGTGATAATTTCGATGAAATTTCTAAGGTGGCATACGATTTACAAAACCACCTCGATACCAATCGTATTGTTGGTGTAGAAGAATTGAAAATGGATATTGATTTGCAAAATCCTGAAATATCGATTGTGGTAGACAGAGAGAAAGCATTACGTGAAGGATTGAGTACAGCACAGGTGGGTATGGAAATTCGGAATGCTGTATTTGGTAAAGAAGCCAGCAAATTAAAAGATGGTGAAGATGAATATAAAATTCAGATTCGTTATGCCGATTTGCAACGTAACAACATCACCGATTTAATGAACATGCGTATTACATTCAGAGATTTTAATACCATGGCCATTAAGCAGGTTCCTTTAAATGCTGTAGCAACTGTTGATTACACCAATACGTCAGGAGCAGTAAAACGTAAAAATGTAAAACGTACCATTCAGATACAATCGAATGTTACAGATCCATCATTAGCTGGCCCTGCAAATATTGAATTGGCCAAAAAAATAGATGACTTTAAACGTAAAACAAAAATTCCTGCCGATGTAATCATTAAACAAACAGGGCAAGGAGAACAAGAAAAAGAAACAGGTGCATTTTTGGGTACAGCCTTACTTACAGCATTGTTATTAATTTTTTTAATTCTTGTTTTACAGTTTAATGGATTGAGTAAACCATTTATTGTATTAACCGAAATTTTCTTTAGTATCATTGGGGTATTTATTGGTTATGCTGCAACTGGTATGACGATTGCCACCATTATGCTGGGTGTTGGTATTATTGGATTAGCAGGTATTGTAATTAAAAATGGTATTTTGTTAATTGAGTTTACCGATGAATTAAGACACAGAGGTTACAAAACAAAAGCAGCAGCAATTGAAGCAGGTAAAATTCGTATCATTCCCGTAATGCTTACTGCATTGGCAACTATGTTGGGATTATTTCCTTTGGCTGTTGGTTTAAATATTGATTTCGTTTCATTGTTCCAGCACTTAAATCCACATATTTTCTTTGGTGGAGATAGTGTAGTGTTTTGGGGACCATTAAGCTGGACAATCATTTTCGGTTTAATCTTCTCTTTCTTCTTAACCTTAATTATGGTACCAAGTATGTACATTTTAAGTGAACGATTAAGAAGACCGATGATTCGTTTTTATGGAACTAAGTTTGTTGCCTTATTAGGTTTTACTGGACCATTCTTCTTCATATTGGTGGGTATTATGTTTCTGGTAAAAAAATTACAAGGTAAAAAAGTTTGGATGGGGCAATTAAAACCTGCACCAGCTAAAGCATAGTTCTGTTGATTTTGATTTTCAAAAAGCCGTTGCAAAATTTGCAACGGCTTTTTTGTTGGGTAATCCAGTATGCCAAATCTTCTAAAGTGTGGCATACGTATTTTTTCTTCCAACGCTAGGTTTGTATCATCACGAACCAAAGCAAAAGAGTTTTTTTAAATTCTGTATATTTAATATATTTATTTGATTGTTGGAATCATTGCCAATTGATGATTCAGAAGGAGATGAAAAAAGATATTATTTTATTTAAAAAGTTAGATTGACCAAAACTATAATCAATACATTGTTAATTCAATCGAAGAAAATAAAATCCCTGTTTTAATTGATGATTCTAGTGAAAACAAAGTTTCTCCAATATCATGGTATTTAAAGAACTTGATCAAAATCCTTTCAATATTAATTGAGTTTTCAGCAGTTAATAGGTCTAACTTTCAAATTCATAACGCAAAATGTTCGCTGATTGCTTTGCTAGCGTTAGGTTTTAACAAGAAGTATAAGTTTATTGCTTCTCAGCCATATCCTTCTGCTATTGATTATCAAGAGCATTTAGTCCGATTTATAAATTTGGAAGATTGTCAAAAAGCTGTCAATCCGTTTTTAAAAGATATTCGAAACCATGCTATCGAATTGATTACAGAAAAAATAGACTTAACTAAATTTAAAAGAAAAGATGGTGTACTTCAAAAAATAAAATTTGGAGAAATGCTTGCTGAACATGAATCAAATGAAATATATGAATATTATGTAAACACGGCTAATGATGATAATCTTTTAAAAGCAGAATATAATATAGTTGTTGGACGAAAAGGTAGTGGTAAAACTGCAGCTTTTTATTATTTAAAAACTAAGTTTTCAAACGATATTCGAAATCAGGTTGTTGTAATAAAGCCTATAAATTTCGAAATAGATGGCTTAATTGAACTTATACAAGGTACTAACATTGAGTTTGGAAAAAGCTTTATTGTAGAATTAGTTTGGAAATTCCTAATATTTACTGAAATAATAAAATCAATCTATTTACGTGTTCATGAAAAGCCACTTTATTCTTTAAAACAAGAAGAGGAAAATATAATTGATTTCGTGGGACAAAATCAAGATAAAATATTACCAGATTTATCATCAAGATTGAATCAATTATTTAATGACTTAAAAAAATTAGAAACCGTTCAAGATCAAACTGAATTCAGGTCAAAAATCTCCGAAATACTGCATCAAGAATTATTTAAATCTATGATTAAATGTATTATAGATTTTATGACTAACAAAGGTGTTTTGGTTCTGCTAATTGATAACTTAGACAAAAATTGGCGAAAAGGAAGCAATATAGAAATTACAAGTAAATTTATTCTTGGTCTTTTGGGAATTATTGGTAGAATTAATAAAGATTTAAAAGGAGGAAATAGAAATCCTGTTGATATTAGGATGAATCTAGTGATATTTTTGAGAAGTGATATTTTCAAACAACTTTTAGCTAATGCAAGAGAGCCTGATAAAATTGAATACACAAGATTAATATGGACAGACCAAGAAGTATTATTTCGCTTAATTGATAAAAGAATTGATTATCTAAGTTTAGACAAGACTATTGATGGTAATAAATTCTGGGAGCAATATATTACTCGGAATATAAATGGTCAAACCGTAAAAGATTTTATAAGTGAATGTATAATTCCTCGACCTAGAGACTTGATTTTTTTTCTCAATTCTGCTAAAAATAATGCAGTAGCAAAAGGTCACAATTATATTGATGAAAATGACATAAAATCCGCATATGGCGACTACTCCAATTGGGTTATTCAATCTTTAATGGTAGAAAACGGAATCACCATAGCTCAATTAAAAGAGTTTTTCTATCACATTGTTGGAGAGTCTTCAATACTGACATATACTAAGATTCAGGAAATAATGGAAATTACATCTATATCAAATTCAACCCCAGAAGATGTTGACTATTTTATATCTCACTTATGTTCCCTATCTTTCATAGGCAGAGAAATAAGGCAAAATGAATTTTATTATGATTACGGATATGAGATTGATGATAAAAAGAATTTTCAGGCTAAAAAATTTAATTCTGGAAGGTTTAAAATACACAAAGCCTTTATTCCCTATATGGAGTGTTCTGATTATATTCATTAAACTATTAAGGGTGCTCAATTTTTTGTTATTCCTAGGTACGAGGAATCTGCTGAACTTTAATCCTTTGTATAAAACTGAGGAGATGTCTCCTATCGTCCACATGACCTGCCACTAAAGAAAATCATTACCTTATAATTCTCAACTTAGCATAATTTAACATAATCTTTTTCTCTCCACTATTTTCGAAGTTAATAGTAGCTACAGGATTGTGTGCACTGCCTTCCATTTTGGCAACTATACCATAACCAAATTTTTGGTGTTCTACTCTTTGTCCTGCTTGTAATTCTGTTATATCACTGGCCTCAAAATTGGCTGTTGGAATATGTTGCACCACTTTTTGTACAGGTGGAATTTGTGACAACACAGTTGGCTTTTCTTTTTTGGCTGGTGGTGTTCCATATTTTTTTTCTGCCTGGGCTGTATCAGTATATCCACTTTGAGAAAAGCCCCTGTTCATTCTTTCGAATGCAGTTCCCATATTGCCAAATCCTTGATTTTTTGCACCACCACCTGCATAAGATTTGTCTAAAAATTCTTCAGGCATTTCATCTAAAAAACGGCTAGGTTCATTTTGTACCAATTGCCCAAAACGATAACGAGCATTGGCATAAGTTATCCATAATTTTTGTTTGGCCCTGGTAACTGCCACATAAAATAAACGACGTTCTTCTTCCAACTCTTCTCTGGTATTAATGGCCATTGCATTGGGAAACAAGGTTTCTTCGACACCACCTACAAACACACAACTAAACTCCAATCCTTTTGCAGCATGTATGGTCATTAATTTTACAGCATCGCTGTTTTGTTTATCGTCATCGGCATCGGTTAGTAAAGTAATTTGTTGCAGGTAAGCTCCTAAACTTTTACTGCCTACTTCTCCATCTTCATTATCTGGACTTTCAGTCCATTCTTTAATAGAGTTCAATAACTCTTGAATGTTTTCGTAACGAGCTAAACCTTCGGTGGTTTTATCGTTGAATAATTCTTTTACAATATTGGTATGTTTACCCACTTGCTGTGCAACATCATACGCATTTTTATCATTCAACAAAGTTTGAAAATAGCGTATCATGGTTACAAAATTTTGTAACGCTTCCAGTGTACCAGCTTTAAACCCAAACTCTACTGCCCTGCTCACCACTTCATACATGGTAATGTTTTGTTCACTAGCGTAAGTGGCCAATTTTTCGATAGTGGTTTTACCAATACCTCTTGCAGGGTAATTGATAATTCTTTGCAAAGCAACTTCATCGGCTGTATTTACAATTACTCGTAAATAAGCTAATAAATCTTTAATTTCTTTACGTTGGTAAAAGCTCATACCACCATAAATACGATACACAATACCTTGTTTGCGAAGGCTTTCTTCATAAGCACGGCTTTGGGCATTGGTGCGATAGAGAATTGCAAAATCATTATTCTTATAATGATTACGAAGCTGTTGTTCTTTAATGGTATCAGCAACAAATTTTCCTTCTTCGTTGTCGGTCATCGTACGAACAATTTTTATCTTCTCTCCTTGTTCGTTTTCAGTCCACAACTCTTTTGGCAACTGACCTTTGTTGTTTCCAATTACTTCATTGGCAACTTTTAAAATACTTTGTGTGCTTCGATAATTTTGTTCCAGCTTTATCACTTTAACATCGTCGTAATCTTTCGAAAACTGTAAAATATTTTCAATGGTTGCACCACGAAAAGAGTAAATGCTTTGTGCATCATCGCCCACCACACAAATGTTTTCATGTACTGCAGCCAAAAGTTTAGTTATTTGATATTGTACAGCATTAGTATCCTGGTACTCATCAATTAATACGTACTGAAACTTGCGTTGATATTTTACCAATGCTTCGTTGTGCAGTTTTAGCAGCTCATACATTTTGAATAATAAATCATCAAAATCCATTGCACCGTTTTTAAAACAACGGTTGGCATAGGCTTTATAAATCTGGGCAATAGCAGGACGATTCGCCCTCATATCTTCTTGCTGAATGTAGTAATCTACTGCATATTCATCAGGACCAACCAATGCATTTTTTGCACCTGAAATTCTGTTGTGTACTACATTTGGTTTATAGTGTTTATCATCTAGATTCATTTCATTAATCACCGATTTCAACACACTACGGCTATCATCGGTATCATAAATGGTAAAGTTGTTGGGATAGCCCAATCGGTGAGCTTCGGCTCTTAATATTCTTGCAAAAACACTATGGAATGTACCAATGTATAAATTTCTTGCTTCGCTGTTGCCCAGTATTTTTTCAATACGTTCCTTCATTTCGGCAGCAGCTTTATTGGTAAAAGTTAATGCCAGAATATTAAAAGCATCTACACCACCAGCCATTAAATTAGCAATACGTGTAGTAAGCACTTTTGTTTTACCACTACCAGCACCAGCAATAATCATCAATGGGCCATTAATGTGTTGTACAGCTTCTTTTTGCTGTTCGTTCAATCCACTTAAAATATTCGTCATAATCTGTTTTTGTTCTTGTGCAGTACACAAGAATGAAGCCTGCAATTTAAGGTGCTGTAAAATGGAAATACAAAAAGGTTAATAAGTTGCCTTAATAAATCAACGTTTCATAAAACTTTCAAAAGTTTGTCTCAATTTTTGAGGCAATACTTCTATTTGTAAAATCTCCTGTAGCAAAGTTTTATTTACTCCTTTGCTGTAATAAGCCTGCACCAGTTGCAAAATACTTACGTTGTGTTTAGATGCCTGTAACAATTCAATGGTATCGTTTACCTGTATCGTTCCTTCTTGTAAAACTTTAAAATAAATGCCATGTTTTTGTTGTTGAACAAACAGTTCCAGCATATTGGGAATGCCCGTTTTAATATTCAGCTTAAAACAAGGAAATCTTGGCTGAACAGCCATTACAATTGCTGAACCAATTTTATATTGATTGCCTATTAACACAAGATTATCTGTTAAACCTTGTGTAGTTAAATTTTCTCCCAGCATTGCCGGCTGCCAATTATATTGGGGTAAAATGGTTTGCCAGTGTTGGTAATAGGCTGTATCATAGGCGTAAACAGCTTTATCTACTCCACCATGATGTACCAAATCGGCCTGTTCATCTCCGTCAATTCCTGCAAAAGAAACCTTACAAGGTTGTGTTGTAGAATTTTTGAAAATGCCAGTTTCAACAGTTTCATTTTGCCAGTTTAGCTGTACTGATTTACCAATATTTAGTGAAAGAATTTTCATTGCTTAAAAGTAGCTAAACCATACTCAAAAAAACAAATACTAAAAGTTTTTAGCAAAAAATACTAAAAAAATTAGTGTTAATAAGAAAAAGATATTACCTTAGCATCCTTATTAAATTTGAAGCTTTAAAAACACAATTATGAGTAACGCAGAAAAACTAAAAGCCCTAAAACTTACCATTGATAAAATTGACAAAGATTATGGTAAAGGAAGTGTAATGATGATGAGTGACCGTGCTGATAAAGAAATGGAAGTAATTAGTACAGGTTCTATAGGATTAGATGCTGCTTTAGGCGTTGGAGGTGTTCCAAAAGGAAGAATTATTGAAATTTATGGACCAGAAAGTAGTGGTAAAACAACTTTGGCCACACATATTATTGCTGAAGCTCAAAAAAAAGGTGGCATGTGTGCTTTTATAGATGCAGAACATGCATTTGACAGTGCTTATGCTCAAAAATTGGGTGTAGATGTTGACAATTTATTAATCTCTCAACCCGATTATGGTGAGCAAGCTTTAGAAATTGCTGATCGTTTAATATTATCAGGAGCATTGGATGTTGTTGTGATAGATTCTGTGGCAGCATTGGTACCTAAAAGTGAACTGGAAGGCGAAATGGGTGATAGTAAAATGGGTTTACATGCTCGTTTAATGAGTCAGGCTTTGCGTAAACTAACTGCCACCATTAATAAAACCAACACCATTTGTATTTTCATCAATCAGTTACGTGAAAAAATTGGTGTAATGTTTGGTAATCCAGAAACAACAACCGGTGGTAATGCTTTAAAATTCTATGCTTCAGTACGTTTAGATATCAGAAGAAGTGCACAAATTAAAGATGGCGATGCTGCAATAGGTAATCATGTAAAAGTGAAAGTGGTAAAAAATAAAGTTGCCCCACCTTTTAGAAGTGCAGAGTTTGACATTATTTTTGGCGAAGGAATCAGTAAAGTTGGTGAAATTATCGACATGGGTGTTGAGCTTGGTATTGTAAATAAAAGTGGAAGCTGGTTTAGCTACAATAGCAATAAATTAGGTCAGGGTCGTGATTCAGTAAAACAATTATTAATGGATAATCCTGAAATGGCTAATGAAATAGAAGCAAAAATCAGGGTGAAGTTAGATGAAGCAATTACAGGTATTGCTTCGGTAGCAAAAGAAGAAGTATAGTATATTTTATACAAATACAGTTTAACAAACAAAAAATCTCATCGTTATAGCGATGAGATTTTTTGTTTGTCAAAAACCAACAATTATACTCAAATACCCTACATTGGGTATTGAAATGATTGTTGTACAACAATACTTTTACTTAAAATTAAAACATCATGAAAAAATTATTATTCCTTACTGCTATTATTACAGTAGTTACTTTAACCGCATCTGCACAGTTAAAATTAAAGTTAGAGCCAGCAGCTTCTTTTGTTAAAAAAGCATCATTGGCTATTAAATCTTCTGCAGGCAAACAACAAACCATGAGAGCTATTGCAGCTGGCGAGGAGTGTGGTGTTTTTACGGAAACTAAAAAAGATGAGAAAGGTGCTTCTTACAATGTTGCAAAAGAATTTTTAATTATTTCTAATGATGGTGTTACCGGATTTGGATTTACTTTTTTCACTACTACTTACGAAGGAAAAAAATTAGTAGTAATGAGAGGTTTACCATTAGAGAATGGAGTTTGTATAGACAATACCACTAAAATTACCTTCACTTTCGAAGATGGTGAAACAGCTATTTTAAACAACTTTGAAAAAGAAGGTTGTAAAGGTTTGGTAACCACGTATTTTGGTGAAATTTTAAAGAACACCACTATTTTGAATAAGTTAATTAGCAGCAAAGTAAGAAGCATTAAATTGATTGCTGTAGAAAAAACAATTGTAAAATCTTTAAGCGAAGGCAATCAACAACAATTGCAAGGCACTTTGAAGTGTTTGTAATTTGTAATGTTTGAATATCTTAAAAGGGGTTTCTAATTGGAACCCTTTTTATTGTTTACATTTCTTGTATCTTGTTTTAAATACCCAAGCTTGCTATACCAAAGTCTAAAACTGTTTATTCAATTAGCCTTCTTCTTTTTTTACAAAAAAATACATGTAAAAAACAAAGAACTTTTACAAACCAAAGGTCCGTTGCTGCTTACTGTTAATCACCCTAATGCTTTGTTAGATGCCTTGATAATTGGATTGTTATTTAACCAACCTATTCATTTTTTAACTCGTGGAGATGCATTTAATAAAAACTGGAAAAGAAAGTTATTGAGTCGATTAAACATGATTCCTATTTATAGACTCAGAGATGGAATAGAGCACTTGCACCTAAATGAATATGCATTTACCAAAAGCAAAAAAATACTGCAAAACAATGGCATTGTACTTATTTTTATAGAAGGTATTTGCAAACACACACATGAGCTGCAACCATTTAAAAAAGGGGCAGCCCGTATAGCTTTTAGTTGCTGGAATTCTAACATTCCATTACAAGTAATGCCTGTAACTATTCGGTATCATTCGTTGTTTGAATATTCAAAGCAAATTGATGTGCAATTGCATGAAGCTTTAACCAAAGAGCAATTAAGCAAACCAACAGATGAAGCCAAAAACTATCTATATTTTAATGAAGTATTATTTGGTAAGTTAACACATCAATTAAACACATCAGTTCTTACAACTTCGAACAAAACTGGTTTATTACAAACTGTAAAAATCTTTGGTAAACTATTGCATTACCCCATTTATTTTTCCATACAAAAATGGATAAGCAAAAAAACAAATGGAACTGTTTTTTATGACTCTATTTTATTTGTAACATTGATGCTGGTCTATCCTTTTTATTTAATGTTATTGGGGTTGGTTTTCTATAGTTGTAATGTATCGTTAGCAATAATTTTTACATTAATAGTTGCACATATTATATTGGCATTAGCTGCCATAAAAATTCCATAAAACGAATAGCAGTTCTAGTTTAGAAAAAAATAAAATCGTTTACCTACATTTACGTTATGAGCACAACCAAAATAATACCTGCAAGAAAAACCATTGCATTGGTAGCACATGATCATAAGAAACCAGATTTAATGGAATGGGCTATTTTTAATAAAACAACCTTAGCCAAACATGAATTGGTTGCTACCGGTACAACAGGTAAATTAATTGAAGATACTTTAGACCGACCTGTAAAAAAATTACTCAGTGGTCCACTGGGTGGCGATCAACAAATTGGTAGCATGATTGCACAGGGAGAAATTGATGTATTGATTTTTTTCTGGGATCCCATGGAGGCTCAACCACACGATAGTGATGTAAAAGCTTTGCTACGACTGGGTATTGCGTGGAATATTATTATGGCCTGCGACAGGGCTACAGCAGATTTTATCATGACATCGCCATTTATGCATGAAACCTACGAAGCTGCTGTACCTAATTATTCCAATTATTTACACAGAAAAATAAAAGAAGATGAGTGAGCTGAAATTGAGGATTTGGCAAAGGGACGATGCACAGCAGCTAGCAGCCTTAGCTAACAA
Source organism: Chitinophagaceae bacterium (assembly GCA_044348985.1). Classification (GTDB taxonomy): domain Bacteria; phylum Bacteroidota; class Bacteroidia; order Chitinophagales; family Chitinophagaceae; genus UBA1930. The sequence goes on along the minus strand of JBIKRV010000003.1, from coordinate 213,602 downwards.
TAAAAATATTTGGAACAATGTATTAGATAACTTTCCAACGCCTTATACTGTAATGGATGCATTACAATGGATTAACAGAGAAAGTACTGCACAACCTGTTACCAAATTTGCTATAGAATATAATAGAACTTTAGTTGGTGGTATTGGTATGCTATTAAACGAAGATGTTTACCGCAATACTGTTGAACTTGGTTATTTTATTGGCGAATCTTTTTGGGGAAAGGGTATTGCATCACAAGCCATTAAAACCATTGTACAATATATACAACAACATATGCAAGCAAATAGGATTGTTGGTCGTGTATATGCACACAATAAAGCTAGTATGAGGGCTTTACAAAAAGCTGGATTTCATTTAGAGGGTATTCAACGTAAAGCAGCTATCAAAAATAATGTAGTGACCGATGTGTATGTTTGGGTTTTGTTATTAGATTAGTAAGTTCAACTTTTTTTATCGTTATATTTTTATCATAAACGCTCCAGTTATAGAAGAGTTATTATTTGAAAAGTTAGAATTGAAATTAAATATTTTATCTTTCGATTGATATAATTTTCCTTCTAATCTAAATTGAGTTTTATTCGTAAAAGAATAATTTATGTTAGCAGAAATACCAAATACCTCAAAACCATTTGGAGTATTTGTAGTTATCATTATTTGTTTAATGTCTCTATAGTATTCTGCACGATATGCCATTTTAATTTTTTTATTAAACCCATATTGCATAATTGCAATTATTGAATACCAATTACCATACTGTTTAGAATCATATTTATCTCTTCCTAAATCAAATCCTACAGTGAAGCCAAGTTTTGCTGTAGGTTCATAAATGGCATAAAAGTTATGAAATAACCTCGTAGCATTTAAACTATCTGGCTTATCAGTTCCTAAAAAATTGCTATAGTTAAATGTTAGTTTAGTACTAGCTTTATAATTGACCTGTAAACCCCAGGCAGGTTTTATAAAATTATCAGGCGATTTAATTTTTTGCCAGCCATTTAAAAGCAGTAGCGATAATAACAAATTAGATTTTTTATTGCTGTAGCTTAGTTTAATACCTGTTTCATAATAAGGCGTATTTTCTGCCATTATACTTCTGGTAAGTGTCCAACAATCTTTACCAACAGCACTTTCAAATCCAATATGTGAGGGCATAATACCAGCATCTAACCATATATTGTTATGTGCCGAAAGTTTAATACCAAAATTTGCTTCATAAATTATTTTTGCCCAATTTGGTTCTGAAGCCAAATTGTATTGAGCATAGTTTCCTGCCATAAATCCAAAATTTACCCTGCTTGTCTTATTGGTATATTTTACTGATGTAAGCAATAAATTAAGACCTAATTCATTGTGTTTTTTATGATTGTAAATAAAGCTTGGCTTTTCATGATTATTAGGATTAGCAAAATCGAAACTATAATAAACTTCGGCGTATCCATTTAAAATAATTTTTGATGTGGTATCATTCTCTTGGGCATTCCCCTTTAAAAATAAAAAGGTTAATAAAAGTATGCTTATCGTTTTCATTTTACATTTCGGATTAGCTGAATATTTGTAATTGGTTGATATACCAATGGTACTTCTTCTGTTATTACATCGCTTTTTTCTAACCCAAATGCAGCTTCATCACTTTGGCCAAGTTGTTTTAGAAAGAAATATCCATTTAGCAATAAGCCTTCTTTAAGTGCAAACTCATTTTCAATAGATAAAAATTTTTCTATAACTACAAACTTGAAATCGGGTTGATCATTGTATTTAGTAGAACCATCTGGACGGATATGTAAATTCAACTCTTTATTAAGTACCAACTCCTGTACTATTTTTTTAAAATACAGCTCCGTTTTTGGTTGAATACGAAAACCAATATTTATATTTATTTTAATGACTTTATCATCTACCAATTCAGATACATCGTAACTCAAATCGTAAGGCTGATTTGTTCTATGTAAGTGTAAAAACCAATAAACATCGGCTCGTTTCGGATTTTTAGCAAAAATTGATTTTATTACTTTTTCTTCTATTTGATTTCTGTTGTTTGCTTTAGTAAGGTAAATTAAGTGAGTAGAAAACTTAGGAATATTATCATCTTCTGACAGTTCTTTAAGTATATTACTATATCTCCCCAAATCAATAAATTTGGTAAAACGATTGTTTATTTTTCTAGCATAATACCAAATATACATTACTAAAAAAATAAACAACTCAAAGAATAAAAACATCCAGCGTTCTTTTATTTTAGCTACATTGGCAATAAAAAAAGAAGTTTCGACAACTGCAAATACTAGCAATAAACCAAATACCAACAGCTTACTCCATTTTTTAATATAAATAAGATACACAGTTAATAATACCGACGTCATCATCATAGTAATAGTTATACTAAAACCATAGGCAGCTTCCATATGCTCGGAAGATTTAAAGTATAAAATCATTAAAATACAGCCCACCCAAAGAATAGTGTTTACACTTGGAATATAAATTTGACCTTTCGTTTCAGAAGGTTGCCTAACTGAAACCCTTGGCCAAAAATTTAAATTCATTGCTTCGCTGATAAGTGTGTAGCTGCCACTAATTAATGCCTGTGATGCAATGATGGTTGCCAAAGTAGCTATTATAACTCCCGGTATTAAAAACCAGTTAGGCATGATTTCATAAAAAGGATTTCTGCCATTTAGTAAGTCACCAGCACTTGATAAAACCCAGGCCGACTGGCCCATATAGTTTAAGAGTAAAGCTGTTTTTACAAATGCCCATGAAAGTCTAATATTTTTTCTACCACAATGCCCAAGATCACTGTACAATGCTTCTGCACCTGTAGTACACAAGAAAACTGCACCTAAAAGCCAAAAACCATTTGGGTATTTGGTCAATAAATTATAGGCATATATTGGGTTAATTGCTTTGAAAACACTTGGATGAATAATTATTTCACGAATGCCTAATGTTGCTAACATTAAAAACCATATTACCATAATAGGACCAAAAGCTTTACCTACATTATTTGTACCAAAACGCTGGAAGAAAAATAATATAGAAAGAATCACAATTACAATTGAAATAGTAAGCGTATTTCCAGCAGCAAATGTTTTTTCTAAGCCATGAACATTTGCCAATCCTTCAATAGCACTTGCCACAGAAATTGGTGGTGTAATAATGCCATCTGCTAAAAGAGTTGTTGCTCCCAAAATTGCAACAATGGTTAATCCTTTACCATACCGTTTTACCAAGGCATATAAAGAAAAGATTCCTCCTTCACCTTGATTATCGGCCTTAAGAGTAAGCCATATATATTTTATTGATGTTTGAATAGCCAATGTCCAGAAGATGCAGGAAACACCTCCATAAACCAGCTCTTCTGTAATATTCTTTGTGCCAATAATTGCTTTTAATACATAGAGTGGGCTTGTACCGATATCGCCATAAATAATACCTAAGGCAACTAAAAGAGATGCTGCTGTTACTTTGCTGTTGTGAATTGACTGATGATTGTTCATTGCATTAAATGATATTTAATTTAATGCAGCAAAACTCTATTTTAACCTATAAAAAAATTATAAAGAAACAAATACAGCGTATAAAAATTTTATAAAGATTACTGAAATCTATATCCAATTCCACTTTCGGTAATTATATGAATAGGCTTTGTTGGGTTTACTTCAATTTTTTTCCGAAGTGTACCTATAAAAACTCTTAAATATTGTGTTTCTGTTTGTGAGCCAACACCCCATATATCTTTTAAAATAAATTGTTGGGTAAGAACCCTACCCACATTTTTAGCCAGCAAAACCAATAAATTATATTCTGTTATTGTAAGCTTTACAATTTCATCATTACGCTTTACTAATCTTGCTGTTAAATCTATATTGATATCTTCAAAAATCAATACTGTGTTTCTATCAGTTGGTTCATTGCGTTTTGTAGCACTGCGAATTCTAGCCAATAATTCGGCCGTACGAAATGGTTTGGTAAGATAATCTGTTGCACCATTATCTAAAGCTTTAACAATTTCCTCTTCGCTGCTTAATACAGAAAGCATAATAACAGCATTACTATACCACTGACGCAAAGCTGTTAACACATTTTGTCCGTTATTATCAGGTAATTCAATGTCTAATAAAATCAAATCTGGATTGTGATTGGCAGCTAAAGCAATGCCCATTTTTGCAGTATCGGCTTCTATTACTTTATAACCATTAGCTTCTAAAGCTATTGCCAATAGTTTACGAATTTGTAATTCGTCATCTATTACTAATATTGTTTGATTACTCATTTTTCAATTTGTTGATGTATGAAGTTTCTACAGGTATAGAAATTTCAATTACCAGCCCCGAAGGGTTATTATGAAACGCATTCACTTTACCATTATGTGCTTCTACATAACCTTTTACAATCGATAAGCCAAGTCCTGTTCCACCTGTTGCTGTATGTGGTACTCTATAAAACTTGTCAAATAAAAAAGGCAACTCATTATTGCTTACACCCTTGCCATTATCGACAATTGTAATTTGCAGTATATCCTTTTCCAACAATAATGCTACAATGTTAATTGTTGTTTCTAATGGTGTATAAGCAATGGCATTATTTAAAATATTTTGAATTACTTGTTTAAGTAAACCAGCATCTACATTAAATAAAGGCAAGTTTTCATCATGCAGGTAATGAATCTCCTGTTGCAAAATTTTAGCAGTATTATTAATACAATCAGTTATTATTTCGTTTACATCGTACCAGGATTTTTTAAGTTGCAGCATACCTGTTTCTAAACGGCTCATGCTTAATAAATTTTCTACCTGATCATTCAAACGTGTAGCGGCAACGTTTATTTGTTCCAACAGAATTTGATTATTGGAAGTACTTAAACTTGTTGAAAAGTTTTGTAGTGTGTCTGCCGATGCAACAATTGTTGCTAATGGAGTTCTCAATTCATGAGAAAGCGAATTAAACAGTGTATTGTACAGCTTAATGGTACGTTCTTTTTCTTTTTTATCTCTGGCTTCGTTTTGTGCTTTTCTTATTTTATATGTAAGTATGGCGTTTATTGTTGCAACAATAAAAAATGCTGTAAATAAAAAAACATCATCGGTACCTGAAATGTGAAAGGTAAATAAAGGAGGAATAAAAAAGTAGTTGAGCATTAATGCTGCTAATGTTGATGCAATGAGTACAGGAATAATATCTAAAGTAACTGCAAACATTGTTACAATGAACAAAAAAAGAAGAGCAGTAATTTTATACGATATATAGTGGTTAAAAAAGAAACACACCACAGTCATTGTAATAATCGAAACTATGCAAATCAGAATTTGTTTTACAATATTTGGTGATGCTATTTTCAAAATAATACAAATGTAAAATTTGATGAGTTGAATTTTGAGTTGCAGCTGACTTTTAATTGAACGAAAGTATTTAGTATCCTTGTTATTTTAAATACTACTCAATCACAATATCATATTGATGCAACAAGCCAGTAATTTCCGGGACAGAAAATCTGGCTTTTTTAATTTTATTTAATTGGGGATTAATCGAATAGTTTTTGGCGGTGCTGAAGTTGGCTTTCTCCAAGTTCGTATTCATAAAGGTGGAACTCATTAAATCGCAGTTTGCAAAAACTGCATTACATAAATCAGCATCCGTAAAATCAACTTCGTGAATAATGCATTGCTTGAAGTTCATTTTTTTTAGCGATAACTTATAAAATGAACAATGCTTTAAATTACAATTGTTTAGTTGAATAGAAAATAAAAACGAACTGCAATCTTCAAAATGTAAGCCTAATAATTTACAGTTATCAAAAACAGCATCACGAAAAACTGTTTGATGCAGTTGGACATTGCTCAGGTTACAATTGTTGAAACTACAGTCAATAAACTCGAATTTCGCTAAGGCTATATTCGAAAAATCGCAGTTGTCAAAAATGCAATTTTCATATTCGCCATCAGGCAAAGCCCGTATTTCGAAACTTTGCTTGGTAAAAGTTTTGCTATCTACATAAACGCTGCTCACAAACAACTCATTTAATTTGAAAATATAAATGTAGGTTAGAATAACTAAAAGATTGATGGAAAAACAGTAGTATTCAACCATTCATCCTACCAATTGAACAAATCACTATTGATTTAGGTTATCTTAGCACATTCATTTTATTCTTCATTGCTAAGTATAGCAAACATGTATAAAAACACACTAACGACCTTATTACTTTTATTGCTTTTTTCTTGTAAAGGGAAAAAAGAAGAAACCTCTCAAAAAAACCAACCACCGCCACCAACTTCTGTTGATGTGCTAATTGCTGGTACTAAACAATTGAATAATACCATTGAAGCCAATGGATCGGTTGTGGCCAATGAAATGCTGGAACTACATCCTGAAATTAGTGGTAGATTAACCTATTTGAATGTACCAGATGGTGCAAATGTTGCTGCTGGCACAATTCTAGCCAAAATAAACGATGCCGAACTGCAAGCTCAAATGAATAAGAGTAAAGTACAATTAGAATTGGCTCAAAAAACAGAAGAACGTTTAAGAAAATTATTGGCTGTAAATGGGATTAATCAGGCTGATTATGATTTGGCCTTAAACAATGTAAACAACATTAAAGCCGATATTGAATTATTAAAAGCCCAAATTGAAAAAACAGTTGTAAAAGCACCATTTGCTGGGGTTTTAGGTTTGCGTCAAACCAGTCCTGGAGCATACGTTACGCCACAAACTATTTTGGCAACTTTACAAGTGGTAAGTACAGTAAAAATAGATTTTACTGTACCTGAACAGTATGCCAACTTAATTCGTAAAGGCAATACAGTAAGCATACTAACCAATGAAAGTGCTATTAAACGAACAGCAACAATAATTGCAACACAAGCCGACATTAATATCAGTACGAGAAATTTAAAAGTAAGAGCCGAGTTAAATGGAAGTCCATTAAATCCAGGAAACTTTGTAAAAGTACTGTTGGAAGCTGGTGGCAAAACCAATAGCATTATGATACCCACCAATTCTATTATTCCTGAGGCAGATGCTAAAAAAGTAGTGGTGGTAAAAGAAGGCAAAGGCAAATTTGTAACGATTGAAACAGGACTAAGAACAGCTAGTGGTGTAGAAGTAACCAAAGGTTTAAGTGTAGGTGATAGTGTGGTGGTTACTGGTGTATTGTTTGTTAGGCCAAATGCACCTGTAAAAGTAAAAGCTGTTAAGAAGTTAGAAGATATTGGTTTATAAAAGCAGTTTTTCTGCTCAATAGAATTTCAATTGCTGAAGGGTGCCCTGCTAATCAGCAGGATTTGCAACGACGCTTCCCGATAGCTATCGGGAGCAGCAAAATTGAAATACTACAGCTGGTAACAAAAAAATAAAACTCACCAAAAACGAAGAGTCTCTTTAAAATAGAGATAAGCGTATGAACATATCAGAATTAGCATTGAAACGCCCGGTATTAGCCACTGTAATGAACATTTTAATTGTTCTTTTTGGTGCTGTGGGTTATACATTTTTGGCTGTAAGAGAATATCCTGCCATTGATCCTCCTACCATTAATGTTCGAACAGCATATGCAGGTGCAAGTGCCGATGTAATTGAAAGCCAGATTACCGAACCCATCGAAAAATCGGTAAATGGTATTCCTGGCATTAAAGCCATTACTTCATCTAGCTCGGTGGGTAGCAGTAATGTTACGGTTGAGTTTAATGTAGGCGAAAATTTAGAAGCTGCCGCCAATGATGTAAGAGATAAGGTAAGCCAGGCTGTTAGAAATTTACCACAGGATATTGATGCACCACCTGTTGTTAGTAAAAGTGATGCCAGCAGCGATTTTATTATTTTGATTGCATTGCAAAGTAAAACCAAGGGTTTGCTGGAGCTGAGTGATTATGCAGAGAATGTATTGCAGGAAAAATTTCAAACCATACCAGAAGTAAGCAGCATTGGTTTGTTTGGGCAAAAACGCCCATCGATGCGAATTTGGGTACAGCCCGATAAAATGAATGCGTACAATATTGCCTTCAATGAAATTAAAACTGCACTAGATAAAGAAAACGTTGAAATACCCAGTGGTAAACTCTATGGCAATAAAACTGAACTGACCATTAGAGCAATGGGAAGGCTTACAACGGAAAAAGATTTTAACGATATTATTTTACGTGAAAATGTCGATGGTATTATTCGTTTATCGGATGTGGCAAAAGTTGAACTGGGTCCTGAAAATATGGAAGCCAGTTATAAAATTAATGGTGTACCGGCTGTTGGTTTACAGGTAATACCACAGCCCGGAGCCAACTATATTAAAATTGCAGATGAGTTTTACAAACGCCTAAATCAAATTAAAAAAGAACAAAAAGGCGATTTTGAAATGACCACCTTAATAGACGTTACCCAAAACGTTCGAAAAGGAATTAAAGAGGTGGAAGAAACTTTGCTGATTTCTTTTGCATTGGTTGTATTGGTAATTTTCTTCTTCTTCAGAAATATTTTAATAGCATTACGTCCGCTAATTGATATTCCCATTTCGTTGATAGCCACTTTCTTTATCATGTATATAGCAGGTTTTAGCGTGAATGTATTAACCATGTTGGGCATAGTACTAGCAACAGGTTTGGTGGTAGATGACGGAATTGTGGTTACAGAAAATATTTTTAGAAAACTGGAGCAAGGTTTACCCATACGAAAAGCTGCATTAGAAGGCAGTAAAGAAATTTTCTTTGCAGTAATTTCTACTTCACTCACCTTGGCAGTGGTGTTTTTACCAGTCGTTTTTTTACAGGGCTTTGTAGGAAGTTTATTTAGAGAGTTTGGTATTGTGGTAGCTGCAGCTGTATTAATTTCGGCCTTTGTATCGCTTACCATTACACCAGTTTTAAATGTGGTGTTGAATAGAAAAAAACCAGGTCATGGTAAATTTTACGACATGACTGAACCTTTTTTCAGGGGCATGGAAAATGGCTACAAAAAAATGCTTACTGGCTTTTTACAAATTCGTTGGGCAGCATGGATTATTGTGTTGGCTTGTGCAATAACCAGCTATTTTATTTACAACAATTTACAAAGTGAATTAGCCCCATTAGAAGATAAGAGCAGAATTCGTTTTCAAATGACAGGTCCCGAAGGTGCCAGTTATGGTTATATGGTAGAAGCTGGCAATAAAGTAATTGATTTTTTAAGTGATAGCATACCCGAAAAAACATTTGTATTTGGTGCTGTGCCTGGCTTTGGTAGCAATGGCTTAAACACAGGTTTTGCCGGTTTAAGATTGGTGCAACCCAATGAAAGAAAGAAAACTCAATCTGAATTGGCAAGAGAATTGGGTAAAAAAATGCAACGTTTTAATCAGCTGCGGATTTTTCCTGTAGAAGAGCAAACCATTTCTGTTGGTTTGGGTAGCCGTGGGGCACTGCCTGTACAATTTATTTTACAAAACTTAGATTTCGAAAAACTGAGAACCGTTATTCCTAAGTTTTTAGAAGAAGCCAAGAAAGATAAAACCTTCAGCAATGTAGATGTGAACTTGAAATTCAATAAACCAGAATTACAACTCACTATCGACAGGATGAAGGCTAAAGATTTAGGATTAAGTATAAGTGATGTTGCCGATGTGGTACAAAGTGCTTTTAGCGGACGTCGTTTAGCTTACTTCATCATGAACGGAAAACAGTATCAGGTAATTTCTCAGGTACAGTATAGCGATAGGCAAGAGCCTAGCGATATTTCTAAACTCTATGTAAGAAACAATCGTGGAGAAAATATTCCCTTACCAGCAGTCACCAAATTGATGGAAAGTTCGAATCCACCAACATTGTTTCATTACAATCGTTTTAAAGCTGCCACCATTTCAGCTTCATTGGCCGAAGGAAAAACCATTGGCGATGGTGTAAAAGCCATGCAGGCAATTGCCGATAAATTACTGGATGAAAGTTTCCAAACTTCGTTAAGTGGTCCAAGCCGAGATTATGCAGAAAGTAGCAGCAATACCAGTTTTGCTTTTGTACTGGCTTTGGTTTTAATTTACCTGGTACTGGCTGCACAGTTTGAAAGCTTTAAAGACCCATTCACCATTATGATTACTGTGCCATTGGCATTAACAGGTGCATTGTTAAGCTTATACCTGTTCAATCAAACCATTAATATCTTCTCTCAAATTGGTATGATTATGCTGATAGGTTTGGTAACCAAAAATGGTATTTTAATTGTTGAGTTTGCCAATCAAAAACGTGAGTTTGGTTTACCTAAAAAAGAAGCTGTATTAGAAGCAGCTGCACAACGTTTACGTCCTATTTTAATGACGAGTTTGGCAACAGCTTTAGGAGCATTGCCAATTGCATTAAGTTTAGGTGCAGCAAGTACCAGTCGTATTCCATTGGGTATTGTAATTGTGGGCGGTTTAATATTTTCTTTGGTACTTACTTTGTTTGTAATACCTGCAGTGTACAGTTATATTAGTAGTAAACACGAAGTAAAGAAAACGGAAATAACAGAGTAACAATTGGCGAGTTAATAATTTGTTGAATATACGAATTAGGAGATCTTGTAACGAGCTATAGTATTTCAATGTAACTGTTGTTGCGTCGTTGCAAATCCTGCTGACTAGTAGGGCACAGCCGATAGCTATCGGCTTGTACTGTAGAATTAAATTGAACAATAGTTAACCGCAGAGAACAAGAGAGGCAGCGTTTTCGCAGAGCTTACTCAGTGGCAGAGTACTGGCTGAATAACAAGGCAATACGTTCTTTAAAAACTTAACCACAGAGAATAAGAGAAACAGAGATTCCACAAAGTTTACTCAGTGTAACTCTACCACTCATTTCCTCTGTGGTGTAAAAAACATACAATGAAAAAACTAGTATTTATACTTACACTATTTGTCATACAAGCAAATGCCCAGCAATTGAGTTTGCAGGATGCCGTAAACATCGCATTAAAAAACAGTTTCGATATTCAAATTGCAAAAAACAATGTACAAATCAGCAGCATTAATAACAATATTGGTGTAGCTGGTGGTTTACCCACTGTTACAGCAACAGCAAGTGATCAGGAAAGTGTAATTAACATCAACCAAAAACTAAATACTGGTACCGAAATTTCTCGTAATGGTGCAACCAGCAATAACTTAAATGCTAATGTTACAGGAACCATGTTACTGTTTAATGGATACAGGGTTGTTGCAACAAAAAAGAGATTGGAAGAATTACAAAAACAAAGTGAACAATTATTGAATGCTCAAATACAAAATACCATTGCTGCTGTAATGGTGAAGTATTACGATGTTGTACGGCAACAAGGCTATATCAAAACTTTAGAACAAAGCATCAGCCTGAGTAAAAAACAATTAGAATTAGTGCAGGTAAAACAACGATTGGGTTTGGCTAATAACAGTGATTTATTTCAAAGTCAGATTGGTTTAAATACACGTTTGCAGGATATGCAATCACAGTTATTATTTATCCAGCAGGCGAAAACTGATTTGTTGAATTTGTTGAATCTAAAAGCCGATTCTACTGTAAATATTCACGATACCATTGTTGTTGCAAAAGACATTAAACTGGCTGATGTGTTAAATGGTATTGCGGCAAACCCACAAATCATTTCATTAGACAACCAAATTAAAATCAATGAACTGATAGAAAAAGAAACTGCTGCATTACGATCTCCGTCAGTACGTGCCAATACAGGTGTAAATTATGGTCGTACACAAGCCGATGGTGGACAGTTACTGCTCAATCAATCTTATGGTCCTTTTGTAAATGTGGGAGTTTCTATTCCTTTATATAGTGGTGGTACCATTAAACGCCAGCAACAAACATCTAGCATCAATACACGTAATGCCAAATTGCAAAAAGAAAGTGTATTAAATAGTTTTCAATCCAACGCAGTTAAAACCTATCAAAGTTATACTGTAAATATAGAGCAGGTTAAAACCCAGCAGAATACATTTGCCATTTCTGCACAATTGGTAAACTTGGTTATACAACGTTATCAATTGGCACAAGCCACTATTTTAGAGTTAACCGATGCATTAAAAAGTTATGAAGATGCAGGTTATCGATTAACCAATCTTAGCTACAATGCAAAAATTGCTGAGATAGAATTGAAGAGATTGAGTGGTAAGTTGGGGTTGTAAAATGAATCTTATTTATTTTTCCTACAAACCAAGTTTTTTGCGACTATTGGTTGTAAATAAATAATGCTCTTCTATTGGAATAATTGTCTTTGAATTTTTGTTTACATCCTTTCCCTCTTTAGACCACAAAAAAGGGAAAAAACTAAACACAGAATTTCCATCAAGTTTTTTGATGTCTTCATTCCACGTATTCCAACGAACATTTTTATAGAATGTAGATAGCTTACCATTAAAGCAAAACAATAAAAAATTTGTGTAAGTAATATCCAGATTTTCCCAGATTAAACTACCTGGAGATAAATAATAAACTTTACCTGCAGTTTCTTTGCCAAACCCTCCTCCATTAATTGCAAAAAAGCCACCTACAGCATCATCAGCTATCAAATAAAAAGAAGGAGCTTCACCAAACTCTTTAAATGATTTTCCTTTATTCCAATCTGGTAATGTTCTATTAAGTTTAGTATTACCAGAACCAAGAATACGAATCCAACCACTATCAATTAAAATTCCCCCAGTAGCATAAACAATTGCTCCCATTGGTGAACGTGTTGTTACTTGTGTTTTATATAAAGCATCTTTTGCTTTTACAGAATCGCAAGGAAGTATTTCAACACTATTTTTTGCTTTACCAATCCACTCCAGCACATTTGGCCAAGCTGGTTCTGCTTTATTAATTAATTCCTCAACCGGTTTCTTCTTGTTTTGAGCAGTTATTGAAACACTAAAAATCAGAAAGGTAAATACCATTAAAAACTTAATCATAACAATAGTTAATCTTTGAATTGTATGTCGTTTATAATTCACATGCTAAATGTACAAAATACATAATTTGAAAACTAATTATTTCAACCAGCACTCTATTTGGCAACTCTATTCTCTATCTTTACTTTATGCACATTCATTCAAAACTTCCCGATGTTGGTACCACAATTTTTACAGTAATGAGTTCATTGGCTGTAGAATATAATGCAGTAAATCTTGGTCAAGGATTTCCTGATTTTATGATGAGTGAAGAATTAATTGGCTTGGTTAATAAAGCCATGACGCAAGGCAACAACCAATATGTACACATGAATGGTTTGCCTTTGTTAAGAGAACGTCTTGCTGAAAAATGCAACAAGTTATACAACGCCAATATCAACCCTGAAACACAAATTACTCTTACCCCAGGTGGCACGTATGCTATTTACACAGCCTTAACAGCAGTATTGCAGCCCAATGATGAAGTAATTGTTTTTGAACCTGCTTACGACAGTTATATTCCAAACATAGAAATTAATGGAGCAAAAGCTGTTCGAATTTCTTTACAATATCCCAATTACTCAATTCCATGGAATGAAGTAAAAGCTGCTGTGAACAGCAAGACGAGAATGATTATGATTAACAGCCCACACAATCCAACGGGTACTGTGTTAATTGAAAACGATATTGAGGAGTTGAGTAAGATTGTTAGCAATACCAACATCATTATTTTAAGTGATGAAGTATATGAACACTTAATTTTCGACAACCTGCAACACCAAAGTATTTTGCGTCATGCCGATTTAATGGAAAGAAGTTTTGTGTGTTTTTCTTTTGGCAAAACCTATCACTGCACAGGCTGGAAATTGGGCTATTGTATTGGTCCTGCTGATATGATGAAAGAGTTTAGAAAAGTGCATCAGTTTAATTGTTTTACCTGCGATAGTCCAAAACAATTTGCCTTAGCAGAGTATTTAAAAAATGAAGCGGCTTACTTAACATTGGGTTCATCGATACAAGTTAAAAGAGATTATTTTAGGGAATTGATGAAAGCAACTCCGTTCAAATGCATACCTTCTCATGGCAGCTATTTTGAGTGTTACAGTTATGCCGGATTAAGTGATTTAAACGACAAAGATTTTGCTATTTATTTAACCAAAGAATTTGGTGTAGCCACTATTCCTGTTTCAGCTTTTTATAAAAATGGAGAAGACAATCAGGTGATTCGTTTTTGTTTCGCCAAGAAAGAGGAAACATTAGATAAGGCTATTGCAAAGCTTTCGAAGTTCAGTTAACTTTTTGTTCATTTTTCCTTAACGATCGCATTACAGTAAGTTAACATTGGCTAATGACATTAGCTGTATGAAATTATTGATTGCATTAATGCTGTTAACAGGAATTGGCGTTAGCTATAAAAACACCATTCGCAACAAACCCATTCCTGCTATTTCCAAACGAAAAACCATTGATACATTGGCTCAACAAATCGGTATAATTAAACAAATTGTACTACACGAAAAGCCAGTCTATATTATACGTTACGAAGCTGGTTACATGAATTTACTGCCAAGCAATTTACCTGCTGTTTATAAGAAAGAAAATACCAAAGTTATCTTTAGCGGAGCAATGAAAGAAATGCATCCTATGGAGGATGAGTTAGGACAATATTTCGTGTTGAATCATATAGAAGTGGAGCAATAACTATTTCGTTTCATTCCATGTCTTATAATTTGACTCCTGCATTATATAATGTTCAGGTACTGTTCTTAATGGCTCAACTTCTTTCCATGTATCAAACATATCTTTTGGCAATTGCTGATAGAGTTTTGTGCCTTCACTTTTCCAGCCAATCATTTCATCACTTACTTCTTTTATTTTTTTAGCTGGATTTCCTACAATCAAACTTCTGTTTTCAAATTGTTCATCTGCTTTAATAAAACTTAATGCACCCACAATGCATTCATCTCCCAATACTACGTTGTCCATAATCACAGCATTCATTCCTATTAAACAATTTTTGCCAATTGTTGCACCATGTATAACAGCACCATGGCCAATATGTGCAGCTTCGTTTAAAATTACTGTTGTACCAGGAAACATGTGAATGGTGCAATTTTCCTGAATATTACAACCGTCTTTAATTGTGATTTGCCCCCAATCGCCACGAATAGCTGCACCTGGACCAACATACACATTTTTACCAATGATTACATTACCTGTAACTGCTGCAAGTGGATGAATGAAAGTTGATTCGTGAATTACAGGAATGTAGTTGTTGAAAGAGTAAATCATCAGAACTGGGATTTTAAAATATTAATTGGATTGTGTTGGAATATAATTTGGATGCTTACGATTGGTTAATCTTTTAAATTCTAAACTCATAGTTCCAAAATTTATAAGTAAGCCAATCTCTAAGTTATACGCTTCTAAATAATTCATTGCCTGAGCCAGGTGAACATTTTCTGTTTGTATCACAGCTTTTATTTCAACACTAATTTTATCTTCAACCAAAAAATCAACTCTTCTGGTTCCAATATGTACGCCTTCGTAAATAATGGGCATTTCAAATTCTCTTGCAAACTTGAGGTCAAGTTTTGTAAACTCAATTTCTAATGCTCTTTGATAAATCACTTCTTGAAAACCATTACCTAATGTTCTATGAACTTTCATAGCAGCTGCTATAATTTTTTCAGTAATTTCTTTATACTTCATAAAAATCCATTAATCTAATTAATCTTGGTTTAGACTAGTTGTTTTCCTGTTCTAAAACATGTTCCCTTAAACAAAGCAACAATATGATTGTGCTGATTGGTAATGGTAATATGGTACAAGCCAGTACTTCGTCCATTGTGCAACTCTTTAGCCTCTGCAATTAATACATCACCTACATGAACGGGTTTTGTAAAATTGATACTGGTATCCAATGCAACAGATAAATTGTTTCTATTATTACAGGCAAATGCAAATGCACTATCCGCTAGGCTGAAACAAATGCCACCATGTACAATACCTAATCCATTCATCATTTCCTGACGTACAGTCATTGTTATTTTGCTATAACCTTCTGTAATATCAAGAATAGAAATTCCCAACCATTGAGAGAATAAATCGTCTTTCATCATTTGGGTTACTACTTGTTTTGAAGTTGTTGACATGATTGATAAAGTTGACTGAGTTGACAGTGTTAATAAAGGTGAAAAGCTAGTTTAGTTTGTTTTTCTTTTCTAAATAAGCAATATAGCCATTCAATATTCTTTCTACTTCAGCTATTTTTTCTTTATAATAAATGAATTGTTCATTTTTAATGTATGCGTTATCTAAAGCATCAATCATGTGATTTAATGTTTCACTTAAAGAGCCTCTTGCAATTATACAAAATCGAATTCTATCTGGATTTGTTCTTCTTCCATGACCTTCAGCAATTTGAGCACAAACAGAACGACTACTTCTTATCAATTGATCTATTAACCTGAATTTTTCTTCTGCTGGAAATGTTTTTACAAGTTGAATAATTTCATTTTTTAGAACCCTTGGCTTCTTCCAAACTTCTAACTCTTCAAATGATTGATATGCCATGAATATATTTTAAAATTAATCGTATCAACGCAATCAACTTTGTCAACCTTATCAACATAACCTATTCACCTTTAAAAACTGGAGAACGTTTCTCTAAAAATGCATCCACCCCTTCCTTAAAATCTTTTGTTGCAGCTGCTTTTTGTTGATATTCATCTTCCAGCAACAATTGTTCTTCGATATTATTTTTTACAGAATAATTTAACGCATGTTTAATGTAAGCTAGTGCTTTTGTGGGCATATTAGCCAATGTTACAGCCATTCTCCAACTTTCCTCAGTAAAGGAATCTTCATTAAAAACTTTGTACAACATTCCCATCTTTTCTGCATCTGCTGCACTTACTTTATCACCCAACATCATCAATGCACTTGCTTTTTGAAAACCAATTAATCTTGGTAATGTGAATGTTCCTCCACTATCAGGTATTAAACCAATCTTGCTGAATGCCTGTAAAAAAGATGCAGATTCTTTAGCCACAACCACATCACATGCCAATGCAATATTTGCACCTGCACCAGCAGCAACTCCATTTACAGCACATACAATGGGCTTAGGTAAATTCCTTAACCGAGTAATAATGGGATTATAATGTTCACTCAAAATCTTATTCATGCCAGGACCATTGGGATCAACTACTTCTGCTAAATCCTGACCAGCACAAAATGCTTTTCCAGCACCAGTTAAGTAAATGCAACGAACTTCTTTTGATGCAGCAGCTTCATCTAATTTGCTTTGCAACAACAAAGCCATTTCTCTATTAAATGAATTAAACTTTTCAGGACGATTGAGTGTAATTACTGCAACACCATCTTTTATTTCAAAAAGAATTGAAGACATAAGTAGTTTTTTAATAGAATGAAATTAGTGACATTTAAAGTAATCGAAAGGTTCTTTACAATCACTGCATTGATACAATGCCTTACAGGCAGTACTTCCAAAATGGCTGATGAGTCTTGTATTTACTGAATTGCATAATGGACATTCAACTCCTTCATCAGGAATTTCAAAGCTTTTATTGGGTGCTGCAATGCCATATTCTTTTAGTTTGCTTTTTCCATCTTCACTCATCCAATCAGTTGTCCAAGCTGGAGAAAGTACAGATGTGATTTTTACTTTTGGAATGCCATGTTCAGCCAACACCAAACGAATGTTCATGCTAATCATGTCCATTGCAGGGCAACCATTGTAGGTTGGGGTAATAATTATTTCAACACCCTCATTGGTTGATAAAACATCTCGTACAATACCCAAATCAACAATGGTTAATACAGGAATTTCAGGGTCTGGGATTGTTTCTAAAAGTTGCCAAACAGATTGAGTTGATATAGTGGAACTCTCTACCATTCTGCATCAGAATAAGTTCTTTGCAGGTATTGCATTTCTGCCAAAATGAAACCAAGATGCTCTGTATGTGTGCCTGTTTTTCCACCTGTTTGCATAAATACATTTTCCAAATAAGGCAATTTAGCTTCATCAAAAACGGCTGTTACTTTTTCTTTCCAATTGTCTTGTAAAACAACATAATTAATGTTCGAATCTGCTTCATAATCAGCAGCTACAAACATTTCTCCAGTATAAGGCCATAGATCTTCTAAGGCTTGTAGCATTTTTTGTTGACTTACATCTGTCCCATCACCCAAACGAATAACCCATTCTTTACTCCAACGAACATGGTAAGCAGTTTCTTTAATACTCTTAGCTGCAATAGCTGCTAATTGTGTATCATCACTTTTTTGTAATTGCTCAAACAATAAATATTGAAACTGACTAAACAAGTATTGACGTAACACAGTTATCGCCCAATCGCCACGAGGTTGTTCTGTTAACAGTAAATTTTTATATTCTCTCTCCCCTCTTAAATAAGCCAATGAATCTTCTGTTGCATTATTACCAATAAGTTGTGCAGCATATTGGTACAATGTTCTTGATTGTCCCAATAAATCCAATGAAATATTGGTAATAGCAATATCCTGTTCCAGTATAGGTCCATGACCACACCACTCACTGTTTCTTTGTGAGAGAATGTGGGTTGTATCTGCCAAGTGGAGGAGGTAGTTTATGAGTAATTGGAAATTAGGAATTTGGGGCATCATTTATTTATTTTTTGTTGCTTCGATTTATCCAAATAAGCTATGTAGCCATTTATCAATTTAAAAACCAGTTCACATTTTTCTTCATGCTGCTTTAGTAGTTCTTCATTAATATATTTTTCATCAAAAGCAGTTTGAAGATGTTCCATAGTTTCTGTTACAGAACCCCTCGCAATAATGAAGAAGTTTCTCTTTATCAGGAAGTGTTTTAACGAATTCAGAAATTTGCATTCTCAAATTTCTTCCTTGACTATAACACTCTAAATCTTTGTAGCCTTTGTAGTTCATCCTTCTTACTAATTACAAATTACTAATTCCTTTTACAACTACATATGATTCACTTCATCTGGCAAATTATAAAAAGTGGGGTGTCGATAAATTTTATCAACTGCTGGCTCATACAACTCCCCTGCTTCTTCAGGATTACTTGCAGTTATGTATTTACTTTCTACCACCCAAATGCTGATGCCTTCCATCCTACGGGTGTAAACATCTCTTGCATTTTCAATTGCCATTTGGGCATCGGCTGCATGTAAACTGCCAGCATGTTTGTGGTCTAAACCTTGTTTACTACGAATGAAAACTTCCCATAAAGGCCAAGGATTTAATCCACCTGAAGCTGCATTAGAAGCCCCACCTTCCTGAATTTCTCCATAATCGCCGTAGTAGTATTTTTTAAAAAAGTTGTTCATTTATTATAGTTGATAGGGTTAAAAATGTTAACTGAGTTAATAATGTTGACTTCTTGCTTACCTTATCAACTCAATCAACTTGCAAACTATTTACATTTAATTACGCTGCCTCTAAAGCCCCTTTAGGATCCCAATAACTATCGGGATGGGATTTCTTTTTCTTCTCAGCATAAGCCATTGCTGCTTCTCTTACCCAAGCTCCTTCGGCATGTGCTTTTTTACGAGCATCTAAACGTTGTTTATTGCATGGACCATTACCTTTTACTACATTCCAAAATTCAGTCCAATTAATTAGACCAAAGTCATAATGCTTTCTTTCTTCATTCCATTTTAGTTGATCATCGGGTAACGTCATGCCCAACACTTTTACTTGCTCGGCAATCATATCTATAAAGCTTTGACGAAGTTCATCGTTACTTTTTCTCTTGATTTTCCATTTCATGCTTTGATCGCTGTTGGTACTTTCAGTATCTGTAGGACCAAACATCATTAAACTTGGCCACCACCAACGATTGATAGCATCTTGGCACATGGCTTTTTGTTCAGGTGTTCCTTTACTCAATACCAATAAGGTTTCAAAACCTTGTCGTTGATGAAAGCTTTCTTCTTTACAAATACGCACCATGGCTCTTGCATAAGGTCCATAACTAGTACGACATAACATGACCTGATTTAAAATAGCAGCACCATCTACCAACCAACCAACAGCACCCATATCGGCCCAGCTAAGTGTTGGATAATTGAAGATGGAAGAATATTTGGCTTTGCCAGAAAGCAACTGATCAATCATTTCATCACGACTGATACCTAAAGTTTCGGCTGAACTGTATAAATACAAACCATGACCAGCTTCGTCTTGCACCTTAGCCAATAAAATGGCTTTACGTTTTAAAGAGGGAGCCCTGCTAATCCAATTGCCTTCTGGTAACATACCCACCACTTCACTGTGAGCATGTTGGCTTATTTGACGAATATTGGTTTTTCTGTATGCATCTGGCATCCAATCTTTAGGTTCAATTTTTATTTCGTTGTCTATTTTCTGCTGAAAAATTTCTTCTAAGTTTTTCAACTCCATAATGGCATTATTTAGTGTTCAAAAATAAGCATAGTTGCTAAATAAACTAACAAATGTTAGGGTTAAATGTTTTCCTCAATGTCTTTTTTGTTAGTTTTTAATGATTGATGGTTTTGATACAGCTTTGTTTAAACAAAAACCCCTGCAAGAAAGCAGGGGTTTAAACTTTTATAGGATGATTGAGTTATCTCCAACCATCACCATCTAATAAATTACCAATTCCACCTAAAACACTACCTTCTTCTCTACGGCTAGTGGTTGCATATTGTAAAATTCTGCCAGCCAAACGACTTACAGGTAAACTTTGAATCCATACTTTACCTGGGCCACGTAAACTTGCAAAAAATAATCCTTCGCCACCAAAAATGGTGTTTTTAATACCACCTACAAACTGAATATCATAATCAACCCCTGCTGTAAATCCAACAATACAACCTGTATCTATTTTTAATACTTCACCAGCTTGTAAAATTCTTTCCTGTACATGCCCCCCAGCATGCATAAAAGCCATGCCATCGCCTTCTAATTTTTGCATGATAAAACCTTCGCCACCAAATAAGCCTGTGCCTAGTTTTCGTTGAAATTCAATACCAATACTCACACCTTTAGCGGCACATAAAAAAGCATCTTTTTGGCAAATAATTTTACCACCTAAATGAAATAAATCGAGAGGAATAATTTTACCGGGATAAGGCGATGCAAAACTTACCTGCTTTTTGCCATGACCAATATTGGTAAAAGCTGTCATAAATAAATTTTCACCCGTAAGCAACCGTTTACCTGCACTAAATAATTTGCCCAGTAAACCATTGTTTTGCTGATTACTGCCATCGCCAAAAAGGGTTTGCATTTGTATGCCATCGTCCATCATCATAAATGCACCAGGCTCAGCAATAGCAGTTTCGTTGGGGTCTAATTCAACTTCAACATACTGCATTTCTTCTCCAAAAATTTGGTAGTCTATTTCGTGATTTGTTCTCATTATAATTTAATTTTTATAAAATAAGTAGCGTTATTGAATAAAATATTACAAAGTTTATTTTGTTAAAATTAGTTGATTGTTGTCTGTGGACTAATAATACAAATTAACTGTTCAAACATATATTTACTTTCTATAAAAGCCTTTAAAATAATTCTTAGAGATAAAATTACTTGTATCTCTTAGTTTAAATATTTAATAATTTTCACCTTAATTTCTTAGTCTTTCTTAAAGTCAAATTTATCAAGGTAACAAACTTTTAAACTTTCCAACAATTGGAAATATTAATATTTTTTGGTTATATAAAGATCTACCCATTATTTCACAAATAAAACGTATGAAAATATCTTTCTCTATTTTTTTAATACTTTTATTCTATACAGGAATAGCTCAAACAGACTTCACTAAAGAAATTGAGAAAAATATTTTTCGAGCAACTGCTACTGTACCAAGTTTAGCTGTTGCTATGAGTTATGAAAGGCAAATTGTAAAACCTTTAACTGTTGTTTTCAATCTTGGACCTGCTTTTAATGCAAAGTCTGCAAGTTTTACAGGAAATAATAAAACTGCTTGGAATATTTATGCACAGGGTTCTGTTGAAGCTCGTTGTTATTACAACTTAAAACATAGATTAAAAAAAGAAAAAACCATTCGTAACTATTCTGCTAACTATTTATCCATTGAACAATTTTTTATAACTAATCCAATAATTAGTATTAACCAACCAAGAGTAGCTGCTGGTGGCAGTAGTGGATTATCTCTAAACGTAGGCTTACAAAGACAAACAAGTAAGCATTTTTACATTGGTGGTTTTTTAGGTGTCAAAATTGTTGGAGGTAATGTTGAAGGTGCATATTCTAGCAAAAGTGACCCTTTGAGATTTGGTATTACTTTAGGGCATGTATTTTAAATTATAGTTTATTGTTTTTAAAGGAGGCTATTTCAAAGATTGAAAAAGCCACCTTTATTATTTGTGAAGTATCCTACAACTAGTTTTACTTGCATCAAATATCAATCAACTTTTTTTCCGATAAAATGAATTTTTTATACGGCGAATGGCAAATGCTGGTGTAAAGGTTTTGGTTTAGATGGTAGATGCTCTAACTTTCGTTTTCTTGGTACATGTAGATGTTACCTACCACGTAGGTAGTGCTAGAGAAGAAATTGGTAAAAGTGGCTTTGCACATTTTTTTGAGCACATGATGTTTCAGGGTAGTGATAATGTAGGCAATGAGCAAGATTTTAAAGTGGTTGGTGATATTGGTTATTGTAATTGATGCAATGGCTGTGTACATTCAACAGAATAATTATAATACTGATACTACACCAAGATAATTTTTAAATGGTGATACTTTGTTGCCTTTAATTATAGATACCCATTATTGTAGAAGATTATTTATACATAAGAGCGGTTATTTAATTGTTCAATACGTGAATGATGAAATGCAAGATTTTGAACTTGTAATTGACTGTATAAAACATTTATTTACATTATTGAATGGTAAGCTGTACAATAACTCTATAAAGATTCATTTTAGTACAATTGACCTGAAAAAGCTGCCCATTACAAAATGAATTTAGCTGAACGCTTGATTCATACTTTATTCTGCTGGTTGCACTTCTTTTTCAACTCTTCTTGTACCACTGTATAATTCATATTCTAATAAACGACAGTCGATGGTACTGTTGTAAAATTCAATTCGGCGTTTTGCTTTTAGTCCAATTTTTTTGGCAAGGTCTAAGTTGCCCGTAAACACATAACCGAAATAACCACTACATTGTTGCTTCATAAAATCGCCAATACGGCTATAGGTTTCTTCCAATTCTTGTTCATCGCCCAATCGTTCTCCATACTCAGGATTCACCATCATTATACCAGCTTTATTTTGTGGCACTTGTGTTGCAGCAAAATCGCATACTGCAAAATGAATCAGGTTTTCTATACCAGCTGCTGCCGCATTTTTCTTAGCATTTTCAACAGCTTTATTACTTAAATCGGTGGCGATGATTTTTAAATGTGGCATCTCTTTTATTTGCGAAGTCAACAATGCTTTTTCTTTTTCATACACGGCTTTGTTATACCCTTCGATATGCATAAAAGCATAATTGGTTCTAAACAAACCTGGAACTCTGTTCGTGGCAATTAATGCAGCTTCAATAGCCAATGTTCCTGAGCCACACATGGGATTGATGAATGGATTTATTTTATCCCAATTCGTAGCATAAATAGTTGCTGCAGCTAAGCCTTCTAACATAGGTGCAAGTCCTGGAATTTTTCTATAACCATGACGAGCCAATGAATAGCCAGAAGTATCAATAAAAACTTCGGCTTCATCGTTTTTCCAAAACAAATGAATTACCGCACCTGTTAATTCAGCACCAGTGCTTGGTCTGTTGCCACGAACTTCACGCATTCTATCTACAATAGCATCTTTCACACGAAGGTTGGCAAACATGTTATTGTTGATGGTATCGTTTTGAACATTGCTCGTAATAGAAAAATAGCCAGGATTGGGAATAATTTTTTCCCAAGGATAGCTTTTTAAATGTTGATGAATAGCATCGGCATCTTTAGCAATAAAACTTTGTAAGCTGTACAACACCTGACTTGCACAACGCAAATTGAGATTGAGTTTAATACAATCGTTAATGGTTGCATTAATTCTTACGCCTGTAACAAAACTACCTTCAATGGTAAAACCCAAAGCTTCTACTTCTTTTTGCAAATAAGGAGCAATGCGTTTGTGGCAAGTAATTATAACAGCTGCTTTTTGTGTAAATGCGTTCATAAGTTGTAAAGGTACAGGTTGCAATAGTGAGGGAAGAAAGTTTGGGTGATTGTTTATTTGAAACTAACTTTATTGAAATTCTAAAAAGATGACAACTTCTTTAATTAGAGAAAAACTATACGACTATATACGAGTAGCAGATGATAAAAAAGTGAAAGCCATTTATACCATGCTGGAAGATGAAATTATTGAAACCAATGAATGGTGGAAGAACAATGCTTTTGTTGAAGAGTTGGATACTCGATTTAATGATCTTGATACAGGTATAGACAAAGGCGTAACTACCACTCAGCTTAAAACATCGATTGATAAGCTAAGAAAAAAACGTTATGCCAAATAAGGTAACTTATCAAAGTGTTTTTTCTGTAAAAGCCAGTAAAGAAATTGAGGAATCCTGGCTTTGGTACGAAGAACGATTACAAGGTTTAGGTGATCGTTTTTTTAATGAAGTAATTAAGCGATTACAACAAATAGAATTACATCCAGATCGCTATCCTATTGTTTTTAAAAACTATCGAGAAACCCGAATTGAGACATTCCCCTACTTAATTATTTATCGAGAGAATAAAAGGAAAAAGATTGTATTTGTACTTTCGGTTTTTCATGGCAAAAGAAATCCCAAAATGAAATTTCGTAAATAATCGTTTGCTCTTTAAGCTTCATTACGACTGATGCAAATAAGCAGAGTGCTTCAAATAATTTTTATCATTGGCATATATAAACAAGCAGATTAAGTGTGTAATTGCAGCGATAAAAGCAGCTTTTTGTGTAAATGCGTTCATAGGCTGTAAAGGTACAGGTTGCAATAGTGAGGGAAGAAAGTGTATTAAGTTAAAAACGCAATTTTGAAATAATTGTACCCAAACGTAAGCAACAATGTATTAGATTTGAAATTATAAATAAATAGCACTTAAATAAACTATTAGGGCATCAGTTTACAATGGAAAATCAATACTTACAACATATAACTGCTTATCTTAAAAAGATAAAAACGGCTAATAAAGAACTTACCAAAAAAGAACATTTTAAAGATTTACTTCACAAACTTTATCATGGCGAGAAAGAAATTGAAGCTATTATTGATGCCATAAGTGCAGGCAGTGAGAAAACTATTTTAAATATCCCACGTCGAAACAAAAAACATCGTGGTAGTGCCGATACGCTTTACAACAACATTATCATTGAATTTGAAAACGACTTAAAGCTTTCTTATAAACATGCCAAAGAACAATTAGCTGGTTATATGTTAGGAGAGTTTGCAAATGGTGAAGGCTACAACTTTACATTAATAGCAAGTGACTTCATTAACTGGAAAGTTGTAGTACCCGATGTTAGTCAGTTAGACCAATTAGATAATTTGCAAGAGCATGAATTGAAACTAAACGAAGTTGCTACGGCTTCTTTTACTTTAACCGAAAATAATGCAGAAGATTTTTATTATTGGATAGATCGTTTTTTGTTTAAAGAAGAAAAACAAAAAGCCACATTAAAACGTATTGAAGAAGCATTTGGTTACCAAAGTCCAGTATTTATTGAATGTTTTAGAGAAATAAGCAAAGTATTTACAGATGCAAAAAAGTTTGGCGAAGTTCAAGTAAGCTACGAACAATGGAAAAAATTTCTCAGTATTGCTTATGGCAGTTTTGCCGATACCGATAATGCTTTTGTAATACATACTTACTTAAGCATTCTTGCTAAAGTATTGGCTTACGAAGTATTAAGCAACGACGATTTTATTGATGATGAAGAAATGAAAACCATTTTAAATGGCAGCATTTTTCATAAATACAATATTAGAAACTTTGTAGATAACGATTTCTTTCATTGGGTACATGGCAGTAGATATTTTCATCCATTAAAAAAAGTATTTAGATTAATTGCACAAGAAATTGCCGCTTTTGATTTCACCAACCCCGATGAAGATGTACTAAAGGGTGTTTATCAAGAGTTGATAGACTTAGATACCCGACATGCTTTGGGTGAATATTACACACCAGATTGGTTGTGTGAACGTGTGGTGCAAGAATTTGATTTTAAAACCACCGATAAAATTCTAGACCCAAGTTGTGGTAGTGGCTCTTTTTTACGTGCAGCCATACACAGGCTAAAACAACAAAACCCAAACATAAAAGCCGAAGAAATAAATAACTGTATTTATGGGATAGATATACACCCATTAAGTGTACAAATTGCTAAAACAACTTTATTGGTAAGCTTGGGTAAAGACATAGCTAAAAGCAAAAAGCCTGTACACTTAAACATTATACTGGCAAATACTTTGCTAGCACCTGAAGGCGTAAAAGATTTGTTTGGTAGTAATTTTAAAATGGAAATAGACAAAGACAATTACTCTCTATCTACTCAAGTTTTTGAAGATGTTTCACTATTTGATGAAGCTTTAGAAGTTTGCGAAGAATTAGCCGAACAAACACAAGGAAAAAAACTAGAAACTGAAGCTATATTTTCTCAAATATTAAAACGACAATACAAAGCAGGTGGCATAAGCCCACAAGTGGCGGAAAGTTTTTATAAAATTTATACTGGCCTTAAAAAAGTTAAGGAAGATGGGCGTGATAGTATTTGGAAATTTATTGTACAAAATTTATACAAACCCTACTTTTTAAAAGACAAGTTTACTTTTATAATTGGTAACCCACCTTGGTTTACTTTTAGCAGTATTAAAAACGAAAAATACCAAAACACATTAAATGCCTTAGCAGAAAAATATCAGGTAAAGCCTGATAAGGTTGCCAACTTTCCTCACTTAGAAATTGCTGCAATTTTCTTGGCTTACTGTACCAATTATTTTTTAAAAGAAGAAGGAAAATTGGCTTTTGTATTACCTCGTAGTTTTTTTAGTGCCGACCACCACGATAATACACGTAGTGGTAAAGCCAAAGGTTTTAAGCTAACCGATATTTGGGATTTGCAAGATGTAAACCCCTTGTTTAGAATACCAAGCTGTGTGCTATTTGCTCAAAAAACAACCCTATTAAAAGGCATTGCCAAAACAGGTTTAACAGGTAAAACATTTGCAGGTAGGTTGCCTGCACACAATTGTAATTTAGAAGCCGCCAATAAAAAATTAACCGAAAAAACCGCCACTTGGTTTTATGCCGTGCAAGGGAAAGCGAGTGCATTGAGCAATACAAAAACCAAAAATAAAACCAAGGTAAACCCCTATAAAAATCTTTTTAAACAAGGTGCTACTATATTACCTCGTACTTTTTATTTTGTAGAACTAACGCAAGAAATGCCACCCGATTTTGAAGATAGAATAATTAATCTAAAAACAAGTGAAGCTGTGCAGCCCGATGCAAAGGCACCTTGGAAAGGTTTGGATTTTAACGGAAGAGTTGAAAGCCAATTTGTTTTTAGAACCGCTTTGTCAAAAAGTATTTTGCCTTTTTTATTATTTAAGCCCGACCTTATTGTTCAACCTGTCATTGTTGAAAATAAATATGATAATAAAATAGTTTTAAATCTTTTATCATCAAAAGAACTAATGAAGGAGGGATTTTTAAATGCTTCAAAATGGTTTGGTAACACAGAACGGATATGGGATTTGCAAAAAACAGAAAAGTCGAAAGACATGTCTTCTAATGATAGAATAGATTTTCAAAGAGGGCTAACTGAGCAAAATCTCAATGCAAATTATTTGGTGTTATATAATTCATCTGCAAAAGATGCCAATGCCACTATTGTTGATAGAACTAAACTTGATTTACATTTTTTAGTTGACCACAAAGCTTATGTTTTATATACCCACGATGAAAATGAAGCTTATTATTTAACAGCCATTTTAAACGCTACTGCACCCAATGCAATGATGAAAGATTTTCAGAGTAAAGGTTTATTTGGTGCAAGAGATGTACACAAAAAAATATTGGATGTTTATTTTCCTAAGTACGATAGCAGTAGTAAAACACACCAACAATTGGCAGTTTTAAGTAAACAATGCCATGCAAAAACACAAGTGTATATTGCTAATAATCCACCACAACAAGAGCTAAGTGCCATGCACTTGGGCAGGTTACGTACTGCTATTAAAAAGCATTTAAGTAAAGAAATGGAAGAAATTGATAAACTTGTTAAGAAAATAATTTAAAATAATAACATGAAAAAATCACTTTTATTACTAAGCTGCTGTTTCTTGGTGATAGCTGCTTTTGCACAAACTAAATCTGTTGCAGAAAACTTAGCACAACAACAATTAGATGCCTATAACAATAGAGATATTGAAGCTTTTTTATTACCCTATTCAGATAGTGTAGAAGTGTATCAATTTTCAAACAAATTACTCTACAAAGGCAAAGAAACCATGCGAAGCCAATACAAAGACATGTTTGCAGATACCAAAGACTTGCATTGTACTTTAGTAAAACGTATAGTATTAGGCAATAAAGTTATTGATGAAGAATCGGTTCTTTTTAATACCTCTAAACCACCTTTTAGGGCTATTGCTATTTACATTATTGAAAATAATAAAATTGCAAAAGTGTACTTTATGCAATAAGTAAAATGAGCCTCTTTACGACTGATGCAAATATGCCGAATGCTTTAAATAATTTTTATCGTTGGCATACATAAACAAACAGGTTCCATGTGCTATTGAACCAATAATAGCTGTATGTAATTTCTCTGGAACTGCAGGGCAGCCAAGGCTTCTGCCAATATATCCCTGGGCTTTTGCAATGCTTTCATCTACATAATTGGCAGCATGCATTACAATGCCACGTCTCATAGCATTATCATTAAACCCCTTTTCTAAACCTTCTAAACGCAGCGAATAACCATGCTTGCCTTCGTAAGTAGTTGCTGTTGTATAAAACCCTAAACTACTTTTAAAACTTTCTGGTGCATTGGAGAATGAGTTGGCTGTTTGCAATCCACTGTTTCTGCCATGAGCAACATAAGTATTGAACAATAATTTGCAATTAACCACATCCACAACGAAAAAACGTTTTGCAGTTGATGGTAAACTGAAATCGATGATAGAAAGTGCTTCAGGATTTTTAATTTTTCCTGCTTGTAACAATTGCTGATATCCTTGAAATGCATAATCGAATACTTGTTTGCTTAAACCAAGTTCTGCTAAATGCAAACAATCATACACATTGATTTTTGTTGAATCATTGTTTTGTTGAGTAACAGCAACATTTTCTTTCACCAATATTGTATGGGTAATGGTAAATGAGAACAATATAATTAAAGCAAATAAAGAAGGAATGAGACATTTCTTTTGCATAGGAATATTTTGGGGTTGGGTGAAGTTAACAGCCCCATTTGTTTTCCTGTGTCAACAGCAAAAACTTTAACTACATACAGTTTGACGAATGCAAAATTTTAACAAGAAAAGAAAATTATAGTAGCAGTAATCCAACTTTACTCAATCCACTCACGGGTTTATTATCCCAAAATAATTCAAAATCTTCTAAGCTGGCAGCTTCATAATTGGCTTGTACTTCTTGTAATGTGTAGGTTTTTGAATTGTTTACAGAAATCAATGGAAGCAAAGTGTATAGCCATTCTCCTTTGGCTTTATCAACTTTAATATTTACCGTTTCTTTTTTTGTTTGAAAAGTGATAGATACTTCTTCCCAGGTATTGCCTTTTTTACTTCTGCTGATAATTTCAATGCTTGGCAAATTACCAATAAACACCACTTTGCTATTAGGTTTATTGCTGTTTAGTTCTGGTTCTTGTAAAGCATTGATAATAAAATCAGCTGGCACAGATGGCTTTGGGGTTTTATGATCGAACCATTTATGTAATGGTTCTTCTAAACCAACTGCATGCATATAATTGAGTAACGATTTTTTTAGTCCATAACTAAATGCTTCATGGTCTGTTCCTGTTGGGTCAATATGTTCTACATCGTTATCTGCAAATGTGATGGCCACTTCTTTTGCTTTTTGTACATTGAATTTTTCAGGGTTCAATCCAACAGGACTATGAGCTGTCATGGTAAACAAATGCCAGAATGCACTTTGTAAAATACCAGCTTTAAATAGCTGACGAACCATTTCTAAACTATCAATGGTTTCCTGAGCAGTTTGTGTAGGAAAGCCATACATTAAATAAGCATGCACCATAATGCCAGCTTCAGTAAAGTTCCTGTTTACTTTGGCTACCTGTGCAACAGTAATGCCTTTATTAATGAGTTGCAGTAACCTGTCACTGGCAACTTCTAAACCTCCACTTACACCAATGCAGCCACTTGCTCTTAATAGTAAACACAAATCTTTGGTGAAGCTTTTTTCAAAACGAACATTGGTCCACCAGCTAACTACCAATTTCCGTTTAATGATTTCTAAAGCCAATGCCCTCATTAATGCTGGTGGTGCAGCTTCATCTACAAAATGAAATCCTGTTTCACCAGTTTGTGCAATCAATTGTTCTATTCTATCACACAAAAGGCCTGCTGCAGCTGGTTCGTAGAGTTTGATATAATCTAAACTGATATCACAAAAAGCACATTTGCCCCAATAACATCCATGAGCCATGGTAAGTTTATTCCACCTTCCATTGCTCCATAAACTGTGCATGGGGTTTACAATTTCAATGGCTTGAATGTATTGATCTAAAAAGAAATCACTGTAATCGGGTGTGCCAACTTCTCCTTGTTTATAATCGGTACAGGATTTATTGTTGACGTAAGTCAACACTCCATCAACCATCAAATAAGTCCTCTTTAATTCCTCCACAGTTTTATTGCCTTCAACAAAAGCAATCAAATTTTCTACAGGAGCTTCTCCATCATCCAAAGTAATAAAATCAAAAAACTCAAATACTCGTTCATCTTTTAAAGAACGCAATTCAGTATTAGGAAAACCACCACCCATTGCCACTTTTACAGTTGAATAATGTTGCTTGATATATTGAGCACAACGAAACGAAGTATATAAATTACCAGGAAAAGGAACAGATAAACAAACCAGTTTAGGCTGTACAGCTTTCATGCGTTGGGCTAAAATATTCAGCAGAATTTCATCTATATAGGTATATGGTTGACGTAAAGCTTCATACAACTCATCAAAACTATTGGCACTTCTGCCTAAACGTTCAGCATAACGGCTAAAGCCAAAATGTTCATCCACACATTCTTTAATTAAATCACTCAAATCTTCCAGATACATGGTGGCCAAATGTTTAGCCTTATCCATTGTACCCATTGTTCCAAATGCCCAATGCAAATCATCTAACTGAGCAAAGCGGAAAGCTTCGGGTAAAAAATTTCTACTGCAAATTAAATGTGCCAACGTGGGTTGCTTACCCTGCAAAAAAGCCATGGTTGCATCAATGGTATTGATGTAATCATTTTTTAAAGCAATAATTCTGGCAATGTTTTCAGAAATCTCTTTTGAATTATTTTCAATAGTCGCAAATAGTTTTTCCAACCCCTCTTTACAAAACAATTGTGTTGTTACTTCAATACCCAAATCACTTTGATAGGCAGTAATTCCTTTAGTATTTAAAAAGCCTTTTAAATAAGCCGTTGCGGGGTAAGGCGTATTTAATTGTGTAAAAGGTGGCGTAATTAAGTAAACTGTGGTTGACAAATAATTGTATTTAAGGTACGAAAATAAGAAAACATACTGCCATAGAAATTGCCTATTCATTAATACAGCATCTTTGCATCTTTAACAGCAAGCCATGACTCAAAAAATTATCCTCTTTTTTTTATTTAGTTACACTATGAACGCCTACGCTCAAAAAGAAATTCTTTTATACGAAGGAACTGTTTTAAACAGTAAACCCTGTGCTAAGAAAGAAGCAAATCCTGCTCCCGGCAGAGTCGAAGGAATTGCCAATCCTACTTTGTTCGTTTATATTCCTGCTGTACAGGATTCCTTGAAAACAGCAGTGATCGTTTGTCCTGGTGGTGGTTATGCACGTTTAGCGATCAATCACGAAGGACATGATATTGCCAAAGAGTTTAATAAAAAAGGCATTACTGCATTTGTGTTGAAATACAGAAACCCAATTGATAGTGATTGTGTGGTAAATAAAGAAGTTGTGGCTTTTCAAGATGCTCAGCAAGCTATTAAAATAGTGAGAGAAAGAGCTGCTGAATTTGGCATCAATCCCAATCTTTTGGGCATAATGGGCTTTTCAGCTGGTGGGCATTTAACATCAACGGTTATTACACATTTCAATACGACAGTTATTGAAAACCCCAATAACATTAGTCTTCGACCAGATTTTGCTGTGCTGGGTTACCCTGTTATCAGCTTTCAGGATAGCTTAGCTCATACTGGTTCAAGAAACAATATGCTTGGTAAAAATCCAACACAAGAAAAGAAAGATTTGTACAGCAATGAACTGCAGGTTACTGCTCAAACACCTCCAACCTTTTTAATTCATGCTGCCGATGATAAAGCAGTAAAGGTTGAAAACAGTATTTTGTTTTATATGGCATTGAGGAAAAATAAGGTACCAGCAGAAATGCATTTGTTTCAGGCCGGTAATCATGGATTTGGATTGAACAATAAAGCAGAACCCATTAGTTGGTTCAACAATGTTTTGGTATGGTTGAAGGCCAATAAGTTTATGAAAGGCAATGTTCAATAATGCTTCCATCAACCATTCAGGAATTTGTTTTTAAAAATACAACAGTTCAATTGGTTGTTCCTAATGTTGATGCTGTACAACAATGGTACATGCAACAAACAACAGAAATGCCTTTTCCGTATTGGGCAAAAGTTTGGCCAGCATCTATTGCATTGGCAAATTTTATTGCAAAAAACCCAATATTAATCCAACAAAAAAATGTGTTGGAAATAGCAGCAGGCTTGGGTTTGCCATCTTTAGTAGTTGCAGAATTTGCCAATACAATTTGTTGTAGTGATTATGTACAAGAGCCATTGTATTTTGTGATGCAATCTATTCAAGTTAATCAGCTCAAGAATATTTCTTGTGAAATGTTAGACTGGAATCAATTACCAAAAAATATTGTAGCTGATGTTTTATTGTTGAGTGATATTAATTATGAGCCAGCATCATTCGAAAGTTTACTCAACATGTTGCAACAATTTCTACAACAATCTACCACTATAATTTTAGCAACACCACAGCGTTTAATGGCAAAGCCTTTTATAGAGCAGTTATTACCGTATTGTATTCAACAAGAAAATATTGTTGTTCAAGAAACAGGCGTTTCTATATTAGTACTTTCAAATAAAATAGAGAAATTGTGAGATGCTTTTAACTAACTTTTCTCATCATAAAAAGGTGAAGCTTTTTGGCTTCACCTTTTTATTGTTGCTAAATTCAATTTATACAACAACAGCATCTACAGCATGTATTACACCATTGGTTGCTTTACTATCTTTCATATGTACTGCAATTTTTCCAACAAATACTTCTTCGTTTGTAACATGTACTTTCAGTTTTTTACCACTCAATGTGGTTAATGTATCCCCATCTTTTAAATCTTTAAACTCTACTTTACCATTTACAATATGGTTGTTTAGTAAATCAATTAATTGAACATGATTTTTTGGTTCTAACAAGTTTTCTAATACGCCTTTGTCTAATTTTTCAAAAGCAATATCCGATGGGGCAAAAAACGTAAAAGGCCCAGTGCTACTTAATAGTTGATCTAAATCGCTAGAGTAAACACTTTTTTTCAAGGTTTTTAAATGCTTGTCGGCATTAATTACCTGTGTAATATTTGACATGGTCTTATTTTATTTGCTAGCATAATTGCCAGCAACCTCAACAAGGTAGTCTTTAAACGATGGTAAAGTTGTTAATTATATTTCCGTCCATTACAAAAAGAAAAAAATCGCACCTTTATTGCATGAGAAAAATTGTATTCTATAGTTTTATTGTTTTTGTAGCTGCATCCTGTTCGGCTGGGTACAAAAATTTTATAAGTAACTACAATACAAAAAGTACAAATGGATTGCCTGATTATAGCAAGTTAGACTATTGGGCTGCACATCCATGGAAAAAAGATCCAAGCGACAGCATTCCAAAACCATTAAGAAAAGATTTTGTAATTGATAGTACAGTAGATGTTTTTTTTCTTTATCCAACGTCTTATACTGATAAAGAAAAATCTTTGGGTTGGAATACACCAATAGACGACGCAACCTTGAATGCAAAAACCGATTATAGCAGTATTTTATACCAAGCCAGTATTTTTAATAATGTGGGAAGAGTTTTTGCACCAAGATACCGACAAGCAAATTATTTTGCCTATTTACCACTTACAAAAGACGATACAACCAACGCAATTGCAGCTTTTGAGCTTGCTTACACCGATGTTAAAACAGCATTTGAATACTATTTAGCCAATTATAACAATGGTCGCCCCATTGTAATTGCAGCACATAGCCAAGGAACCACACATGCAAAACGATTGTTGAAAGAATTTTTTGATGGCACTGTTTTACAGAACAAATTAGTGGTTGCTTATTTGGCTGGGATGCCAGTTGAACCCAACTATTTCAAAAGTATACAACCCTGTATTAACCCAAATACAACAGGCTGTTTTTGCAGTTGGCGAACCTTTAAAAAAGGATATAAACCCAATTATGTTATACAAGAACCATTTACTGCTATAGTTACCAACCCTTTAACCTGGGATATAAATCAACCACAAACTCATATTGCTGCCAACAAAGGATCTGTTCTACAAAACTTCAATAAAATAGTTCCAGAAGTAACCAATGCTATGGTACAAGATGGCGTTTTATGGGCTAGTCATCCTCATTTTTTTGGCAGTTTTTTATTACGTAACAAAGATTACCATATTGCCGATTACAATTTTTATTACCTCAGTATCAGAGAAAATGCGGCCAACAGGGTTCGCATGTTTTGGAAAAAGTAAGTCCTGCCGTTTCCAGCAGGACTAGTTATTAAACACCCCCTAAAACGAGTTACTGCTTTTTAAACGGAATACTTTTCAAAAAAATATCACCATTAAAAACATTAAGTATATAGTTACCATTGGTTAAATCGGTTAAGTTTAAATCCAACTGTTGGTTACCTGCTTGTATGTTAGTGGTTACCCTTTTGGCAACCATACCTTGCACGTCTAACACTTTAATGGTTAGTTTACCCATTCTGTCTGCAACAACATGCAAATAACTGTTGTTGGTAATCAAAGTTGGCTGTAAGCTTTGTATGTACATATTGGTGTGTGTTTATGGTGCTGTACAAAAACAGAGTTTCTGAAAGACACGGTTAAAAACTTAAACGCTGCACCATAAAATAAAAAACCCTACTATTGGGGTAGGGTTATAAAATAGTTATTGTATTGGTTTACTTTCTGGCAATTACTTTTTCAGCCGCTGCAACAATAAATGGCGTATCTAAACCATATTTTGTAAGCAATTCAGTTGGTTTGCCGCTTTCTCCAAAAGTATCGTTGGTACCAATGTATTCAATAGGAATGGGCAAATTTTTAGCAGCAACTTGTGCAATTGCATCTCCTAAACCACCAATCACATTGTGTTCTTCAACAGTTACAGCACATTTGGTTTTGGCAATAGATTTCAAAACAGCTTCTGTATCTAAAGGCTTAATGGTGTGAATATTAATTACTTCTACACTAATTCCCTTTTCTTCTAAAATTTTTCCTGCTTCAATGGCTTTCCAAACCATGTGACCACAGGCAAAAATGGAAACATCGATACCTTCACTCAATTGCTGTGCTTTACCAATTATAAAATCACTTCCATCTTCTGCGGTAAAGTTTGGCCATTTCGGACGACCAAAACGCAAGTAAACAGGTCCTTCGTAATTGGCAATTGCTTTTGTAGCAGCCTTAGTTTGGTTAAAATCACAAGGAACAATCACCGTCATTCCTGGTAACATTTTCATCAATCCTATATCTTCTAAAATTTGGTGTGTTGCACCATCTTCTCCTAGTGTTAAACCAGCATGGCTGGCACAAATTTTTACGTTCTTACCACTGTATGCAACACTTTGTCTAATTTGATCATAAACACGACCTGTACTAAAATTTGCAAATGTGGTTGTATAAGGAATTTTTCCTCCAATTGTCATCCCAGCAGCAATACCAATCATATTGGCTTCTGCAATACCTACCTGTACAAAACGCTCAGGAAAATCTTTAATAAAAGGGGCAATTTTCATCGAGCCAGCTAAGTCGGCAGTTAAAACAACCACATTTGGGTTTTCTTTTCCTGCTTCATAAATACCTTCTCCAAAACCACCTCTGGTTTCTTTTTCGTTCAAAACTTTTATTTCAGAACATTTCATACAATAGACTACTTGTTTTTTGCTGCAAGTGCTGCAAAAGTAATGGAATTTGAACCATGCATGCAAACGATACAGCCACAAATGTGGTCACTTATTTAAAATGAATATGCAGGTGAGTAAATAACATGTTTTGTGGCTATAATAGCATCAAATTTGAATGTTATATTTTTATTTTGGTTGGAATAATTTGAATAATTCCAATTGCATTAAACCCTTTCATAACAAAATAGGTTAGATCGAATTCGAACCATTTTTTTGCAAAATTTGCATCGTTTTTCGCATAATGGTGGTTGTTTTGAAACAGTTCTCCCATCATTACAATTCCCCATGGTGTTGAGTTTTTGCTATAATCTCCATTGTTAAAATTACTGTAGCCATATTTATGACCACACCAATTTACAATTGCCCCTTGAATTGGTCCCATTAAAAAATGAATGGGTAGCAACAAATACCACCAATAACTGGGTGCAAAAACAACATATACCCAAAAATAAGCACCCATAAACAAAATTCTGGTAATGGGGTGATGACCAAATTTATCTAGCTTATTCCACACTGGTAAATAGTCTTTTGTAAATTGGGCATCGGGTAAGCGTTTACCAGTTAAAAAACTACGAAAAATTAAAATGGTACTCCGCATCATTTGATACACATCTTTAAAAAAATGAGGCGAATGTGGGTCTTGTTCAGTATCGCTGTACGCATGATGCATTCTATGCATTACACCGTAAGCCCTAGGTACTAAAAAAGAAGAACCTTGAACAAACCATGTACTGAGATAAAAAATACGCTCCCAGTTTTTACTGGTGGTGTACATTTTATGAGAAGCAAAACGATGTAAAAAAAATGAATGAAAAAACAACGATAAAAACCAATGTAGTAAAAAGAACACAATAATCACAAGCATTGAATGAGGTTGAAATTTTGAATACTTGTAAGATAGGCTTTAATAAGCAAGAACTGCTTTTTAGTTTGGCATACTTGTGTTTTTATAGAAATTAATTAAACAATTTGTAAGTTAACAAACGATACTATCAATATTCTCCGTTTTAAAACAAAAACCTCAAAGCAATGCCCTGAGGTTTTACTATGTTAAAATTATTATTTGTAGCTAAACCACACCTGTAAACTGTTTTAAAAAACGTACATCGTTTTGGCTGTACAAACGCAAATCGTTTACCTGATATTTCAGTTGACAAATTCTTTCTACACCCATACCAAAGGCAAAACCTGTGTATTTATTACTGTCTATTCCAAAGTTTTCCAACACTTTAGGATGCACCATTCCGCTCCCTAAAATTTCTACCCAACCCGTGTGTTTACAAACATTGCAGCCTTTGCTTTCACAAATTAAACAGCTGATATCCATTTCGGCACTTGGCTCAGTAAAAGGAAAATAAGAAGGACGAAACCTCACTTTCACATCTTTGCCAAACAATTCCTGTACAAAGAAATAGAGTGTTTGTTTTAAATCGGCAAAACTTACATTTTCATCAATGTACAAACCTTCTACCTGATGAAAAAAGCAATGGGCTCTTGCACTGATGGTTTCATTTCTATATACACGTCCTGGACAAATTACACGAATGGGCGGCTTTTGTTTTTCCATTACACGTGCCTGTACACTACTTGTGTGTGTACGTAATAACCAAGATGGGTTTTGACTGATATAAAACGTATCCTGCATATCACGAGCAGGATGATCTTCTGGCAAATTCATGGCTCCGAAATTGTGCCAATCATCTTCAATTTCTGGTCCCTCGGCAATTGCAAAACCCAAACGTTGAAAAATAGAAACGATTTTATTGCGTACCAAACTTAAAGGATGACGTGAACCAACTGGCACAGCATCTCCTGGTAAACTCCAATCAATGCTTGAATCGGCTTGTTCCTTATTTTCTGTTGCGGCTTTTAATGTTTCGAATTTTTCCTCAACAAATAATTTAAATTCGTTCAACAGTTGACCAGCTTCTTTTTTATTTTCAACTGGTACATCTTTCATTAGTCCCATAATGCTTTTAACCAAGCCTTTGGTACCTAAATATTTTATTCGAAAAGCCTCTACCGTTTCAGATGTATTGGCTTCAAATGCATTAATTTCTTCTTTGTAATTATTTACCTGTTGTAACAACTGTTCCATTGGGCGAAGATAAGGACTGTGATAAATATATTTTATGTCTAGTGGCTGACTTTAAAAGGATACTTATCTTTTGCCACAGAAGCTCTGAAACACAGAAGAAAACAAAAATCCTTGCAAATCCGTCTAATCGGTGTTATCGGTGTTCTATCACTCAATTCATTAAAGCTTGTGCCAGCAATGTGTTAGCCAAATCTTTTAAATGGGTTGGAACATACAACTCAATATCTCCAAAAGCCAAATAGCTGCTGTCTTGCTTGTTGAGTATTTGTGCAGGAATATTGTTTTCTTCCAACATACCTTGTACAATACTTGCTTCTGCAATGCTCTTGGTACGATGTAATAAAAACCACTGTTGCATTATATAAACGGATTATTGTCTTTCTTTAAATACGTTATTGGATCAACTGTGGGCAATTGTTCACTTTGTTTTTTAAATTGCTGTAGTAAATAAGTTATTCCTGTAAGTACAACAATACCAACAAGTGCGATTGCAGTAAGACTTACCGTTAAACCCATATTACTATCTAATAACTCTTGTTTGGGTTTGCCATTAACACTAGTAAGATAAATGGCTGTAACGCTGATGCCATTGTTTAACAAATGCATGAGTATGCTAAACCAAATATTCTTACTGTAATAAAAAATCAACCCTAATAATAAGCCCAAAGCAAATCTTGGTAAGAATCCATAATAACTAAAATGTATTGCACTAAATATGGCACTTGTAATTACAATGGCAACAATGGGTTGTTTGGTCCAGTTAATTAAAATTTGTTGTAAACCCGATCTAAAACAAACTTCTTCGAATATTGCTGGTGCAAGTGCAATCACAATCATTACAAAAACATACTCTGCAAAATTGTTCATTCTGGCCATTAGTAAAACCTGGCTATTGTAGTCTTCCTCCAATTTCTTAAAGGTAAATTCCCAATTTTTAGGAATCGGTATTTTGCTATTTATCTCTCCTAAAACACCACTTAATAAGATGGCTAAAAAAGCAATACCAACAACTGTAAAAACCTGATTTCTATTTGCTATTGCATTAAAGCCCATATACGGAATAGGCTTTTTACTAATAATCATTGTTGTAAAAAGAACAGGTAATAAAAACATTACAGCAGCACTAATAATTTGTAACCATCGGGTAATATTGATGTTTTCAGGCTTCATCATTGCCTTAACAATGGCTTCGCCCCATTTTTGCATGGGCACATTTTTTTCTATCAAACTAAAGCCAACACCTAATTGAATAAATGCTGCCAAAATAAAACCTACACCAATAAAACCCAATAAAATACCAAACTGACCTAAATAAGAATAATAAGGTTTAAAGGGTTTGTTTTCTGTAAAAGAAGTTGCTTCTTGTTGTTCGTACATAAAATAATCTTAAAATAAGACTGTAAATTTGCAACAGTTTAGCATTACTTAAATTTTTCTTTACACAAATGGTTACAATAGGCGATAAAATACAGTTACCCGACTTTCCTTTACTACTTGCACCCATGGAAGATGTGAGTGATCCCCCTTTCAGAGCGGTTTGCAAAGATAATGGAGCCGATTTAATGTACACTGAATTTATTAGCAGTGAAGGATTGATTCGTGATGCCATTAAAAGCCGTAAAAAGTTAGACATTTTTGATTATGAACGCCCGATTGGTATTCAAATTTTTGGTGGCGATGAAGATAGTTTGGCAATGGCTGCTAAAATTGTAGATGTTACACAGCCCGATTTATTAGACATTAATTTTGGTTGCCCTGTAAAAAAAGTAGCACTAAAAGGTGCTGGTGCTGGTGTTTTAAAGGACATTGATTTGATGGTGCGTTTAACCGATGCTGTTGTAAAATCTACTTCATTGCCAGTTACTGTTAAAACACGTTTGGGTTGGGATGACAATACCAAAAACATTGAAGAAGTAGCTGAGCGTTTGCAAGATGTTGGCATTAAAGCTTTAGCCATACATGGCAGAACAAGAAGCCAAATGTATAAAGGTGAAGCCGATTGGACTTTAATTGAAAAAGTAAAAAACAATCCACGTATTCATATTCCAATTTTTGGTAACGGAGATATTGATAGTCCGCAAAAAGCCAAACTATACAAAGAACGTTATGGTGTAGATGGTATTATGATTGGCCGTGCTGCCATTGGTTATCCCTGGATTTTTAGAGAAATCAAACATTTTGTACAAACAGGGGAGGAATTAGCTCCTCCAAGTTTAGAAGAACGAGTAGAAGTTTGTAAAAAACATTTAATAAAATCTGTTGAATGGAAAGGACCCAAAGTGGGCATTTTTGAAATGCGTAGACATTATGCAAATTATCTACGAGGCTTGCCCAACATTAAAGAATTCAGAGGAAGGTTGGTAACCTTAATGTTACAAGAAGAAATTATTGAAGTATTAGACGAATTATACAAATATTACCAAGGAATAGAAATTGCTAGAGAGCCAATTGAGCTAATTGATTACCATCAAAATTGCCCCTTGTAGTACATTTTGTTAATTTTAACATTTAGAGTCAGTAACATGGAACAATAATTGCCGTTAAACAAAAAAACATGTTGTATGAGAACAATATTACTCCTCTTTTTTATTGGGTTTATTAGCAGTTTACAAGCACAACAACAATTGGCTCCTGATCAAAATCCCAATTATTTAATCAGTCAGCAAAAGTACACAGGTATCAAAGATTCTTTGCAAAGCACCATGAATACAACTGTGCAACAAACGTACAAAGCCTACGATTGGTACCAAGCCAAATTAGAACGTAAACAAAACCGTATAGAAAACAGAAATGTTCGTCGATTATACAGAAGTTATAATGATTACAGCTATTTTAATAACGATCGTTTTAACAATAGATGGAATAATGGTTTTAACAACTGGAACAACAGGCGTTTCTTTCCCTCATCAATTGGTTATAGAACTGGCAATTGGTGGTTTTGGTTTTAATTGATAAACCTTATTCTTTTAAATACATTCTTTCTACATCAATCAATTTTACATGAAAAAGTTATTCATTGTTTCTACAGTTGCAATTGCTGCACTTTTATCTTCTTGTGCTAACAGACAAGTAACCCGTATTGACCCAAGTGAAACTCCAGATATTAGTGGTAGCTGGAACAATACTGATAGTCGTTTAACGGCAGAAGAATTAATTAAAGATATTTCAGTGGGCAAATGGCTAAATAACCATGTTGGTGAAAAAGGTAAAAAACCTGTTGTAATTGTTGGTATGGTTACCAATAAAAGCCATGAGCATATAGAGGCAGAAACTTTTATGAAAGATTTAGAAAAAAGTTTTATAACTACTAATAAAGTTGGCTTAGTACAAAGTGGTAAAAAACGTGAAGAAATGAGGGCCGAAAAAGCCGATATGCAAAGCAATGCTAGTGCAAGTACTTTAAAAAAGTTTGGCCTAGAAAAAGGTGCTGATTATATTTTGCAAGGAAGCATCAATTCTATTGTAGATGCTTATAAGAAAAAGAAAACGGTTACCTATCAAATTAATTTAGAACTCACCAATATAGAAACCAATGAAGTGGTTTGGATTGGCGATAAAAAAATTGCCAAGTACGTTAAAAACTAGTTGAAGGCCGTGTGCCACATACTCAAAGTTGTGGCACACAGGTTTAAAACGAAGCTATTAAAAACCCTTACGCACAACTGCTGAATAATGTACTAAACGTACAAGAGTGCGACGCCAGTAATGCAACATAGTAGTACAAAAGCTGGCTACCCAAAAAATAATTACGATGTTTTTGAGCTTTTATACAAAACGAGCATGGATAATGAATGTATTCATGCTTGTTTTATTTTGTTCCTGTGCCAGCTATAACCAACGCATGACAGCGTACTATGGTCAGCTTGAAAACAAACAATATGCAAAGGCAATGAACACTTTGGATAAAACCAGTTTTATTCAGCGTGAGAGAAATAAATTGTTGTATTATTTTGAGAAGGGAAGGTTGTACCATTTAATGCAACAATACGATAGCAGTAATGCATTTTTGAACAGGGCTGATAATTTTATTGAAACCTCTAAAAGAACTGCTGGAGATATTGCTAAAGCCAACCTGATAAACCCAATGATGCAAACGTATTTGGGAGAAGATGTGGAACGCTTTATGATGCATTATTACAAGGGCTTAAACTACTTATACATTAACCAACCCAATGAAGCAGTGGTTGAAGCAAGAAGAATTACGTTGGCCGAAAATGTTCAAGGCGATAAGTTTAACAACAAAACCAACCGTTACAGCAAAGATGCTTTTGCCTTGAATTTGCAAGGCATGTTGTACGAGGCCAATCGAGACATAAACAATGCTTTTATTGCTTACAGAAACGCAGCTGACGTATATCTTAATGCAGGAAATAATTATTATGGTGTTTCTTTACCCAAACAGTTAAAGCAGGATGTTTTGCGTACTGCACAGCAAATGGGTTTTGGTGCTGAGCAGGAACGTTATGAAAAATTGTTTAATACTACTTTAAAAACAGATAGTGCCAATGGTGGTTATTTAATTTTGTTTGTAGAACGTGGTTTGGCTCCTGTAAAAAGAGAAAAGAATTTTTATGTATCGCACAACAACAATGGATTAACTGGTTTTTTCTTTACCGATGAATATGGCAATCAGGCAAATATTCCTTTTGATTATACTTATTACAACAGCATTGATAGGAACGATAGCAGGTTACAAAGTTTTAGAAGTTTTCGTGTGGCTATTCCTTATTATGAAGTACGATATACCAATAATAATGCTGTGAGCATTAAAGTTAACAATGCAACTTATACAAGTGAACCAGCCCAAGATATTAATACACTTTCGACCAGTATTTTAAGAGAAAGAATGCTGAAAGAAATTGCTGATGCTTTAGCCAGGCAAATTGTAAAAAAGCTTGCTGAAAAAGCCGCAGAGAAAGGTGCAGAAGAGGTTGCTAAAAACAACAGCAAAGAAAAAGACGAACAAAAGAAAAAGGAGAAAGCAAAAGATGCTGGAGAAATTGCAGGATTATTGGTTAACCTAATTAATACAGCAACAGAAAAGGCGGATACCCGTAATTGGCAAAGCCTTCCAGCTTATATACAATATGTTCGTATTCCTTTACAAAAAGGAACCAACAACATTACTATTGCAGGCAAAACAAAAACCAGAACAATTACCGTTGAAGGCAATGGTGGTGTACAATTTATGAACAGAGCTGTTTGGTAATTATTTGGTTTGGTATTTCCAGTTACGTTGTTTGCCTTCGGCTATCCATTCAATTGCCTGTTCAATGCGTTTGGTTTTGGTGGCTTCTGTTTTTGCTTCATCTATCCAGGTTGCATATTCTTTTCTATGACTGGGTGCAAAAGCTGCCCAAACAGCAAACGCTTTTTTATTTTTTTTAATAGCAAGATTTATATAATCTGGAACTACATATTCAGTTTTGGGCTTTGGTGATTTTACCATTGTTTTTCCTTCGTCAGTTATTTGCATGGCTTTTTTAATAAAACCAATTAATACTTTGTCGGATGGCAAATCTTTCATAGAAGTTATTTTGCCCAAATGCCCCATTGCCGATTCTGATTCAGCATTTCTTATAAGCGATGGCTCATTCATTAACCCAGCATTAAAAAAACCAAATGCACAATGCTGTTTAAATGCTGCCATATGGCACATCATTTTTCCTTTGTAATCAAAAAAAGGCATACCCCATTTTATTTTTTCTTCAACATCATAACAAGCCTCATGCACCAATGCTCTGTAATGATGTAAAATGGGTTGTGCAAATGGAGCAGCTTTTTCAATGTAAGCATCTACTCGTACTTCATATTTTGACATAACTTCAATTTTAATACATTGGTATAAATACTTTGAATTACAATTTAATTATTCAGGTATAATTGTACTGTATAGTTTTTCTACATCTTCTTTTTTAAATAATTGTGTTCCTGTATTCATAGTTGCTGCACTACCACAGGCAACGCCAAATGCTATTACTTCTTTCAGTGATTTTTGTTGCTGCAACATATAAGTAATTCCTGCAACCATACTGTCACCGGCACCCACAGTACTTTTCTTATCAACCTTTGGTGCTGCAGCAAAATGTTTTTCACCTTTGGTTACCAGCCATGCTCCTTGATGACCAAGGCTTATTGCCATCATTTCTGCATAGCCATCAATAATTGCCTGTTGGGCTGCGTCAGGAACTTCGTTTTTATCCAGCCATTCTATATTCAGCATTTTACACAATTCCCCAATATTTGGTTTTATTAAAAACGCATGTTTGCCTTTTAAAGCTTCTAGTGCAGGTCCACTGGTATCTACGATACATTTTGCACCCACAGCAGCCGCATTTTTTACAATCAATCCATAAAAATAATCTGGTAAACCTGGAGGTAAA
The DNA here is from genome assembly GCA_044348985.1 of Chitinophagaceae bacterium. Taxonomy (GTDB): domain Bacteria; phylum Bacteroidota; class Bacteroidia; order Chitinophagales; family Chitinophagaceae; genus UBA1930. The sequence continues at coordinate 168,792 of JBIKRV010000003.1, read as the reverse complement.
CTACCACTTGCAACAACATAGGTTGGCGAAAATGTTCTAATATGATCTACCAATGTAATTATGGTTTCTTCAACTACTGCTCTTCCGGGAAAAGTAAAACGAAATTGGTTGTTGGTGCTATTTTCTAACATTACCCAATTTTCTCTTGTTTCAACAACAGAGTCAACTGCATGAAAAGGAATGCCTTCTTTATTCAATAAAGAGCACAACATATTTCCATTATGGCCACCTGCTGGAAATAATGCAACTGATGCTGCTCCTAATTTTTTCAAAGCCTTACTTACGTTAATTCCACCACCACCTGGTTCATTTACTACTTCTGTACAACGTAATTTACTTTCGGGCTTTAGGTTTTCCATGGTAGAGCTTTTGTCTATACACGGATTGAGGGTTATGGTGAAAATCATTTTATGTTTATTTTTTGAAACACAGAGCAAGGAAGCAAAGAAGGGTTTTGCCTGTATGCTTTATTACACTGTGATTGAAGATTAATATGGTTTAGAAAAATCAAGAACTACTCTTTTTATTCCTGATTTTAAGAGTTTAACATTGAAATTAATGAGCAAGCCTACATTTTTTCCTGACAGTTTTAAGTAAGTAAATAATTGGGCTTCATGTATTGGTAAAACAGAATCAACTGCTTTTAATTCTACAACAACAACCTCGTTTACTAATAAATCTATCCTGAAATTCATATCCATTTCTTTGCCTCTAAAAACTACTGGCAATGGTTTTTGTGTTTCTACAATAAATCCCATTTCATACAAAACCTCCTCCAAACATTTTTCATAAACACTTTCCAATAAACCAGGACCTAATTCATTATGAACAATAATGGCCGCTTCAATAATTTTACTGGTGATTTTATTGGTATCCATTTTTATGTTTTTGAACCACGGAGCAAAGAAGCAAAAGAGAATTTTCTCTATATACTTCTTTACACTTTTATTAAAATATTTTTCTTCACTGCTTGCTTATTATATTTTTTTTGAAACACAGAGCAAGGGAGCAAAGAAGTAATTACTCTATGCAATTCTTTACCTTGTTGTTAAATACATATTTTCTAGGCTTCATTGCTCTGTGGTTTATTATTTTCTCTTCATTGCTTCTTTGCACTGTGGTTTATTTCTTAGACTAATGTGCCTCCAGCCAATTTTCTCCAACACCAACTTCAGCTTCAACAGGTACTTCATGGGGTAATATCAATGCCTGTTTCATATTGTCTAAAATCAATGGTTTCAACAAGTCAATTTCACTTTCCACAGCATCGAAAATTAATTCATCATGTACTTGTAAAATCATTTTGCTTTGTAAAGTAGATGCTTTTAATGCAGCATGAATTTTTATCATCGCCAGTTTAATCATATCGGCTGCTGTACCTTGTATTGGACTATTGATGGCATTTCTTTCAGCAAAACCACGAACAGTAAAATTGCTGCTGTTAATATCTCTCAACCAACGCTTTCTGCCCATCAATGTTTCTACATAACCAGTTTCTCTGGCAAAGTTGATGGTATCATCCATGTACTTTTGAATGCCTGCAAACTCACGTTTATAATTATCAATAATTTCTTTGGCTTCGGTACGGCTGATGCCCAAATTATCGGCTAAACCAAATGCTCCTTGTCCGTAAATAATTCCAAAGTTTACACTCTTGGCTTTGTAACGCATTTCTTTGGTTACTTCTGCTTCATCAATACCATATACTTTTGCTGCTGTAGCTGTATGAATATCTTTACCCAGACGGAAAGCCTCACACATGTTTGGATCGCCACTAATAGCTGCTACAATTCTTAATTCTATTTGAGAATAATCGGCACTTACCAATAATCTTCCTTTTTCTCTTGGTATAAATGCTTTGCGGATTTCCTTTCCTCTATCAGTTCTGATAGGAATATTTTGCAGGTTAGGATTATTGCTGCTCAACCTTCCTGTTACAGCAACAGCTTGTGCATACGAAGTGTGTACACGACCAGTTTTAGGGTTAATCATTTCTGGCAATGCATCAACATAAGTACTTTTCAGTTTCGTTAATTCTCTAAACGTTAAAATATCTTCTACAATGGAATGACCTTTTACAGCCAGTTTTTGCAATACATCTTCACCCGTTTGATACTGACCGGTTTTAGTTTTTTTGGCTGATGGATCTAATTGTAATTTTTCAAATAATACTTCACCCAATTGTTTAGGCGATGCCAAATTGAAACGAACACCAGCTTGTTGGTACACACTTTCTTCTGCTTGCTTGGCATCTATTTCTAAAACCTTGCTGTAATCTTTTAAGAATGTTTCATCCACTTTCACTCCTTCAAATTCCATATCGGTCAACACTTTCACCAAAGGATTTTCCACTTCATAAAAAACTTTCTCTACTTCTTTTTCTTTCAGTTGTGGGTCTAATACCTGTTTTAGTTGTAAAGTAATATCCGCATCTTCAGCAGCATATTCTTTAATCTTTTCAATCTCCACATCTCTCATAGTTCCCTGACCTTTTCCTTTTTTACCAATCAACTCTTCGATATGAACAGGTTCATATTGCAAGTATTGAGCACTCAGCAAATCCATGCTACGCTTGCCATCTGGCTCAACCACATAATGTACCAACATGGTATCATAAATATTTCCTTTTAACTCAATGCCATACCATTTCAGCATGAGCATATCGTATTTAATATTCTGACCTATCCAAGTGATAGTTGAAAGTTCAAACAAGGGTTTAAGCAATTCAAGAAGTTTCAAAGTTTCATCTCTATCAGCAGGGCAAGGAATATAATAGGCTTCATGTGGTTTAACTGAAAAACTCAGTCCTACCAATTCTGCTTCATTAGCATCAATGCCTGTGGTTTCTGTATCGAAGCATATTTCTTTTTCATCAATTATTGAATCAACGAATTGGCGAATTTTTTCTTCACTATCCAGCAACTCATATTTATGTTCAACATTGTTGATATTTTTTTCTACCTGATAGCCTTTATCTATTTCATCAGCAGTTGGTAAAATATTCAGGCTGTCTTTCTTTTGACTTTCTGATTTTTTATCTCCCGACTTTTGCTCTACTACATTTCCAAACAAATCAGTTTGCACTCCAACAGGTGCTTGTGTAAATACATTAAAATCTTCGCCCAGCAAACGTTTGCCCAATGTTTTAAATTCCAACTCAGCAAACACTTCTTTCAACGCTTCTTTATTCCATTCTTTTACCCTGAAATTTTCTTCGTGAAACTCAACAGGTACTTTGGTAATAATGGTTGCCAGTTTTTTGCTCATAATGGCATCCTCTTTTCCAGCCCTTACTTTTTCACCCAATGCTCCTTTTATTTTATCAGCATTCTCTAATACATTTTCCAATGTGCCATATTCTTTCAACAACTTGGCAGCCGTTTTTTCACCTACGCCTTTTATACCAGGAATATTATCAACGGCATCACCCATCAATCCTAAAATATCAATCACCTGATCTACTCTTTCAATATCCCATTTAGTACAAATTTCTTTTGGCCCCATAATCTCTACATCGCCACCCTGATAACCTGGTTTATAAATATTGATTCCTTCACGAACCAACTGACCATAATCTTTATCAGGCGTTACCATAAACACTTCATAACCTGCATCATGAGCTTCCCAAGCCAATGTACCAATTACATCATCAGCCTCATAACCTTCAATACCAATAACTGGAATATTAAATCCTTCAATAATTCTTTTGATGTAAGGCACGGCAGCCAATAAATCTTCTGGTGTTTCCTGACGATTGGCTTTATAATCAGCAAAATCTGTATGACGTTCTGTTTTTCCAGCCACATCAAAACACACAGCCACATGGGTTGGTTTTTCTTTATTTATTAACTCTACCAATGTGTTGGTAAAACCAAATTGAGCATTGGTGTTCATGCCTGTGCTCGTAATTCTTGGATTACGAATTAATGCATAATATGCTCTAAAAATTAATGCAAATGCATCTAATAAAAATAGTTTCTTTTCTTGCATTTGGTAAATGTAGGCAAGACCATTGAAAGGTTAAACAGTTGACACAAAACTTCTGCAACAACAATTTTGCAAGGGGTTACCAATAAAATATTATTGAACGAGTTTTTCTATACTCACTAGTTTTCCTTCCATATTAAATCCCTGAATATTAATGCGTAATTTTTTACTTACATCATTATTAAAAAACGACAGTTGAATGGTTCTGTTCTTTTTATCCAGTATTACAAAAGGGTTCCAGTATAATGTGGTTCTAACATCTTGGTTAAATTTCAGCTCGGGCTGCTTATCATAATTGGGAGCATAAAATTCTTTGATATAGGTATAGCCTGCAATTTTTTTATGTTCTAAAGATTTTCCAGGAACGGGTGTTGCGTCTTCTGCTTTTCGAGTATAAACAGCAATGGCACCTGCTGGAGCACCCATAAAAGGTGGACGTAAAACTTTTACATAAGCCATATCTCTAACACTCACCATTTTTAAAACAGTTGCATCTACAGGCATTTCATCTAAAAAAAACTTTACATCGCCACCTCTCCATCGAACAGAGGTTTCTGAACCTGAATTTTGAATCATCATTCCGGCAACTCGTCCTTGCAAATAAGAAAAAATATCTATTGCTCCAAGTGCACCTGTATTATTCATCATGTCAAAAAAATAACCATCGCCTCCTCTAAATAGTCCAGAAGCATATTTAGCTTCAAAAGTTTCAGCAGGTGTTTTAGTTTTTGCTTTTACTGTAACGCCTTCTAATGTTGTTGTTTCTAATAACTTATCTAAATACAATTGTTTTTCCCATAACTGATTTCTTCTAAATAAACCATTGGTATCAATTTTAGTTGGTGCAGCAAAAAAGTTATTCAGTAGTATTTTATCTTTTGCTTTTACCAATAAATTGTCGAATGTTACGGTTACAACATTTACAATATCTTTATTTTTATTAAATTGATAATACAATGTTGCGGTATCGAAAAAAACCAAATCTTTAGCTAAAAATTTTCCGTTTTGTTCCATGGGCAACGATAAAAATTTTACTGCTGAATCTTTTGTTTTAATAATTAAATTCATATCTCCAGCATCTCTCATTATGCCAGCTCTTGTACCCAGCATCGTAGCTTCAATAGAAAGAAAAGCCGAGTCTTTTGGATATTGAATAACGGGTAGTTTATTTATTGCAATATCTTGCCAACGAATATTTCGCCAACCATTGGTTAACAGTACTAAATCGAGGTTTTGATTGGTACTATCGGCATCGTTTAAAAAATATTGCATGGGCTCATGAACATAACCTTTTATTTCTGTGGTTAATAACATGGAGCTAATCATATTTTCTGTATTGGCTTGTACCGAAACAGCATCGGTAACAGCAACCGATAAATTTGTGGTAATGGTATCAGGAATATTTATTTCGATGGTGTTTTTTGCTTTGGGAGAAAAGTTAGGACGAAACAAACGAGCATCGGCAAGTAGCTCAAATTCATCATTTTTTATAAAGCAAATTCTTTCGGCTAACGGCATCCAATTAATATCAAATAATGTTATTTGAATAATCCCCGACGGAAAGCCATCTACAGGAATTACAGCTACTGCTTCATTGTTGTTGTGCAACTTAATATTGCTGCGATACACTACTTGTTTTTTAATGGTAGCAACAATGCGTATTAGCTTATAGTTTTCTGAAGCATTGGTTTGTCTGGCAATTGCTACATACAATTTTTTGTTTTTTTGATCAAGCTTCATTGCTACGCCTGCTTCTTGAGCTGTAGGTAGTATTGTTGTATGATTGACTTTAAATTCATCTCTCCATTGTACGGCATAGCTTTCTCCCTTTATTGGGATTATATTAAAAAAGCCCATGCCATTGTGTATGGTTTCTACAGAATCTATTAAAACATTTTTATTGTTATACAATGCACCTTTTGCATATATAGGTAAGCCTTGTGTTGTAGTTGCTTTAAAAGCTACCCTAGTTTTTAAGTCATGTACCAAATGGCCCCCTTCGGGTAAAAAAACCATTTCGGTTGCAGGGGCTTGTAAGTTGGCTGTTGCAGTAGGCGTTTGTAAAATGGGTAATTTTTTATGGTAAAGAAAAGCACTATCGAAATTGAGCATCCACGATGTGTAGGCTTTTATAAATAATTGATTCGATTTGTATGTGTCAGGTATTTTAAACATGCCCTTAGCCGATGATAAAATTATGGGTGCTGTAAAATGCTCAATCAATTTACTTTCTTCATTCATAAAATCGACATAGAAATTTTTACTGATATCGGTAAGTTCAATTCCTTGCATTAAGTACGCTTTAAACCAAACTGTTTCTCCTGGTAAGTAGGCTGTTTTATCGAAATGTATAAAAATGCGTTCTTCCTGAAACTGATTGGCATATACTTTTAACAGAGAATCAGGCTGTGCTTTGACCAAAACTGAAAAAAAGATGAGTACAATTATGGCGTAAAATTTTTTAATCATTGAGTTTTGATTTTTACAATTAAGATGTCCAACTTGTCAATTGTTATTCAAGAAAGGGAAACATTAAAGTTAAATTCTACAACTACTATTATACCTTTTTTTTATGTAAAACTATTTGTTAAAAAGTAATTATGTGGTATTTTAAAATAACAGTTTTATTTATTGGGTAATATTAATTCATAAATAGCGGCATACAAATGAAACAATAAAGATGACTCAACCTAAAATTCTTAGAAAAATACAAAGTTTCCTAAAATAGTTGGGTGTTTAATTTATCGTTCAATGACCGACTTACCCCAAAGAAAAGCTTTTTTGCATTTTGTGCAAGGCACAAAAACTTGCAGGCAGGCAAAGAACAAATGTTTGGATTTGTACCAATGTTAACAGCCCAATGTTTTTTGTTTTATCTTGTACCACATTTTAAACCCCAAGCAATTTGTTTTGATACTGCTTCGTCATATACCATTTTTGAGGGCTGTTTTTTTACATAGTATTACTGCATTTGGCGGTCCGCAGGGGCATTATGGTATGATGCTGAAAACGTTTGTAAACCAACGTAGAGATGTTACAGAAAAAGAATTATTGGAGCTGTTAAGCTTTTGCAACATGTTGCCAGGTGCAAGCAGTACACAAACACTAACATTAATTGGCTATAAACGTGGTGGCATTCCGTTAGCGTTACTTACTTTACTAATTTGGATTTTACCTGCCTGTACTATTATGGGTGCATTGTCTTTTTTGTTAGATTATTTCGATGATAAATCGATTGACACAACAATTTTTCAGTTTATTCAGCCCATGGCGATTGGTTTTATTGCTTTTTCGGCATTTAGGTTATTTAAAATTGCCATTACCAATACCATAACACGTATTATTTTAGTTGTTGCAACATTGGCTACATTTTTTGCATTTAAAACGCCTTGGATTTTTCCTATTGTGATGATTTGTGCTGGTATTGCTACCAATTTTAGTGATAAACGTATTCCGCAAAAAGGTGAGCCTCCAAAACAAGTTAAATGGGGCAATTTGATTATTTTTTTAGTGCTGTTTGGGGCTACAGGTTATCTATCAGAAACAGCATCGGTAAACAATTGGAATAATAGGAAAGTGATTAATTTGTTTGAAAACAATTATCGTTTTGGTAGTTTGGTTTTTGGTGGGGGAGATGTACTAATGCCCATGATGTATGAGCAATATGTTGTACGACCTACAACAACTGCTGTGCAAGAAAGCAAAAGAGATGTGCTGAAAATGAATAGCGATGATTTTTTAACTGGCTCTGGAATGGTACGTGCAATTCCTGGTCCTGTTTTTAGTATTGGTGCTTTTACCGGTGGCATGGTTTTAAGAAATGAAGACAGTACAACACAGCATGTTTTGGGTTGTATTTTGGGTGGGGCTGCCATTTTTATTCCCAGTGCTTTATTGGTGCTTTTCTTTTTTCCGGTTTGGCATAATTTAAAAAAGTATGCAGTTATTTTTCGTTCGTTAGAGGGTATTAATGCAGCAGTTGTAGGTATTATGTTGGGTGCTGTATTTTATTTATCCAAAGATGTTTTAAACACAGATGCCCAAACGGGTATGGTAGCTATTTGGGAAAACATCATTGTAATTAGTGCTACTTTTTTAGTACTTACGTTTACAAAAGTTAGAGCTCCGTTTGTGGTAATGGGTTGTTTGTTATTGGGTTGGTGGTTGTAGATTTTTCACGCAACGAAACAACGGTTACAACGAACGCAAAGAGTTATTTATACCACTTTGAGTTTCATAACTTTTAGTTTTTATCTGTTATAACCTGTTGCGTTTTTTCAAACTCTATCGAAGCCATTACCAATCGTATTTCTCCAAAAGAAATATCATTGCCCAACTTTTCTTTGATGGACGTAAGTGTTGTTCCTTCTTCTTTTTCTTCTAATGCTTGTTCTATTTGAATGATTTTTTTTCGGTTGACCAATTCCACAATCTTTATTTCCCCTGTTGCTACAAAATGAGCCAAATGTGTTTCAATAGTTGTTGCTGTTAGGTTTCTTGTTGCTGCTATTTCAGCAATTGATTTGCCTTCTTTATGTAGTTTAAAACTTTCTTGCTTGGTATCTACTTTTGGAGTGTTAGATTTTTCTTTACGTTCTCGTTTAGGTACTTTTTCATCAATCTTAGAAGCTAAATTATGTTCATTGCAATAACGAATGATGATGTCTAAAAACTGTAACCCATATTTTTCTGCTTTAGCATCGCCAAAACCACTAATCTTTTTTAAATCGGTTAATGTTTGTGGCAAGTAACGAGCCATTTCATCTAATGTTGATCCTGCTGCTACCATATAAATTGCAGCATTGGTTCTATCACAAATATTATCTCTTAATTTTTTTAATTGTTGGTATAATTCAGGATGAGGTGAAACAATTTTTTCAGAAGAAGAGCCTTTAGCATGTGCATTCACAGAGAAATAAGGTAGTTGAAAATTGTTTTTATACTGATGAAAATTATCGACCGTAAAACCATTGATGCAACTATGTATTAAGTGTTGTTGTAAAGCTAAGGTTTCGTACAGTTCTCGAATGTCTTCATTATACGCTATTGCATATTGCTTACTATCGGTTACTGCTGGTGATTTTTTAAGTTGATCAATAAATTGATAGATTTCATTATAAAAATAGTGTGCTGCTTTTTTAATTCTTTCCTGCAAAGCAGTATTTTTTTCAGGCAATTCCTGTTGCATTAAGAGTTTCGTAAGCTGAGGTTCAAATTTTTTATTTACTTCTTGTAGATGTAGTAATTTACTTTCAACCGATGTTACAAAAGTCAAGGCTTCTTCATTAAAAGCATCTTTGTTTTCATTTACTACTCTAAACAGCTTATTACTTTGTTTTACGGCAATGCTACAATTGAATAAGTTTTGCAATAATTTAGACTGATAATAATGCTTTTCATTTTGTAAAGCATGGGGCAATTGTGCAGCATGTTGGTTATTGCTGAAGTTTAGAATTCGTTCATCGCTATATAAACTGCTTGCAGTAATTCTACTTAATAAAACTACACCTTCTAACGAGGTACAACGACTTAAGGCAACATAAACCTGTCCTGGAGCAAATGCTCTGCCAGCATCGATTACAGCTTTTTCGAAAGTTAGTCCTTGGCTTTTGTGAATGGTAATTGCCCAAGCCAAGCGTAATGGATATTGTGTAAAAGAACCAATTACTTCTTCTTCTACTTTTTGCGATTGTTTATTTAATGTGTAACGAATGTTTTCCCACACATATTTCTTTACTTCAATTGCTTCAGGTTCGCCTTTACATTGAACGAAAATTTTATCGGATTCAATTTTTTCAATCACACCAATTTTACCATTGAAATAACGTTTGGCTTTATCCAAATCATTTTTCATAAACATTACTTGAGCACCTACTTTAAGTTTCAGCACCTCTTCAGCAGGATAACTTTTTTCAGAAAACTCCTGTTTTACTTCAGCATTAAAAAAATGAAATGATGTATGTAACTTTTCTATTTCCTCACTATTAATTGTGTCGGCTTTTGCATTGTGGGTTGTAAGTGTTATATAGCCTTCGGCTTCATTGGGTTGAAAGTTAGGATTGTATTGTTCGTGCAATAGTTCGTAGGCGTCTTCATCCAATTCATTGTTTCTTACCTGATTTAATACGTTGATAAAACGCTGATCACTTTGACGATAAATTTTGTTCAACTCAATATAGGCTGGTGGCTGAACTTCTACCACTTTACTACTAAAAAAATAAGGGCTGTTATAATATTGAGACAATATTTTCCATTCTTCTTCTTTGGCAACAGGGGGTAGCTGAAACATATCTCCAATAAACAAAACTTGCACACCGCCAAACGGTTCACCATGCCTGTTTCTAAAATGTTTTAGTACAGTATCAATGGCATCGACAACATCAGCACGAACCATACTTATTTCATCAATAATTAAAAGTTCAAGTTGTTGAAATATTTTTCTTCTTTCGCCATTAATTTTTATTCTGCTTAGTAAATGATGTTTATCAACTGCATTAATGCCATTGAAATTATTGGCTGAACCTTCGGGTATATAAGGACCAAAAGGCAACTGAAAAAATGAATGTATTGTAACGCCACCAGCATTAATAGCAGCTACACCTGTTGGTGCAACAACAGCCATTTGTTTTACACTGTGTTGGCGAATATGTTTTAAAAAAGTGGTTTTACCAGTACCGGCTTTTCCTGTAAGAAAAACAGAACGGCTGGTGTAGTTGATAAAATCGGTTGCAAGCTGAAAATTAATGTTTGAAGTATCGGTTGCCATGAAAGATAAAATTACCACATAGGCATTTAAGGCACATATTTTTATTTCTATTGTTAATATATTTTGAGAATGCTTTTCTACATGTTTAGGATTCTATGTCTTTAATATAGAAAAGGATGCAACATCCTACCATTTTCATGATGATCCGCTGCATCCGTAAATTTTTATTTTGAAACTAAGCTTTTGCTTCTTTTCCTAATAGCAATAATTCGTTTACTTGTACTTCTGTACTGTACTTTTTGTTACCATTTTTATCGGTATAAGTTTTGTTAATTAGTTTTCCTTCTAATGCAACTTCGGTGCCTTTTTGTAAAAACTTTTCTGCAATTTCTGCAACTTTACCCCAGGCAATTAAATTGTGCCATTGGGTTTCTACTACTTTTTCACCTTTTGCGTTTCTATAAGTTTCATTGGTGGCTACGCTGAATTTTGCCATTTTTTTACCGCCATCTAATGTTTTTACTTCTGGGTTGTTACCTAGGTTACCAATTAACTGAACTTTGTTTTTTAATGCGTACATAATTTTAAGATTTGTGTTCCTGCGTTTTCGGAACGGTTTTTAATTTATTTCGATCAAACTTTCGTGGCGACGTCTTACCAGTTATTGTTTGACAGGGCAAAGATGCTATTGCCAAAAACCGTTAGTCGGAGTTTTTCCGTTTACTCTCGATATTATTCGTGTATATCCGATTAAATACGGATAAATGCATTATATTTATTCTATAAATGACTTGATTGGCATGGGTTTGATGCGTTATTTTCTTAAAACCAGTACTTCAATTAATTTTTATGGAAACTGAAAAAAAACTATGTTTAAGTTGTGGCAAAGTATTAAAAGGCAGGGTTGATAAAAAGTTTTGCGACGATTATTGCCGAAGTAATTACAACAATTTACAAAAAGCAAAAGATAAAGCCAGCGATTATGTAAAAAACATAAACAACAGTTTGCTAAAGAACAGAAAAATATTAGAATCTGTTTTACCCGAAACAGAAGAAATGGCAAAAACTACACATGATAAGTTGGTACAAAAAGGATTTGTATTTAAATATCATACCCACACTTATAAGAATAAAAAAGAACAAACTTATTTTTTTTGTTATGATCATGGTTATTTGCCTTTAGGTGAAAATTGGTATTTGGTTGTGAGAAGAAAAGAAGAATAATGTTGAGTTTGCAAAAAGGAGAATAGTACCCAATCATTTATTTTTTGAATTATGTTGCTTGAACTTTGAGAACAGACCAATGTATATGGAGATTTGAATCGAAAACCAAAGCAGAGGAAAAACGGCTAATAATAACCGTTTTTCCTTTGTACTAAACCCCCACGGGAAAGCACAATTTATTGAGAAAGTAACTGCTTTGTTTTATTTTAAAGTATTCACCTGTATTTAAAAGAACAATACAAAATACCATAGATAATTTGAGATAATTGTTACCGTTTACTCAATTTTTGGCACATATTTAAGCCATTAACTCAAGTACTTTCAATACATCGGCTTTTTTACGTCGGCTTATTTCAAAGCTAACACCTGTTTGCATTTCGACACAACATGGGAAATCTTTCGAGTACGATTTAATACATTTTGCATTTATAATTATACTTCGGCTAATTCTTATAAAAGCAGGAAGATATTCGAAGTACACTTCAAACTCTTTTAAAAGTCTGGGCGTAATAAACCTCTCTTTTTCGCAAGTAATTAATTCAGAGTAATTATCAGAAGCCAAAATGTGGCTAATGCTTATAATATCTATAAAAACAACTTTATCGGCTATGTGTAAAGCAATTTTTTTATCATAACCAACATCCCCCTCCGCTGGTAATAATAAATGTTTAATATTTTCTGCACTGCTCTTTTTTTCGTTGATACGTTTAACAGCTTTCGATACTGCTAATTTGAGTTCTCCGATATCTACAGGTTTTAAAAGATAATCCAATGCATTAAAACGAAATGCATGAATTGCATATTTGTCGAAGCCAGTAACAAATATGGTTTCAAAATCAATTTTACTTATTTGACGTAATAAGTCGAAGCCGTTTTGCTCTGGCATTTGAACATCCAAGAACAGAATATCAATTTTACTTGTTTGTAAAATAGTTATAGCTTCAGCCACACCACAGGCCTCTTTTAAAACAATTGGAGTTGAAAAAACTTCTGGTAGCAACTTGGTTAAAATTCCCCTTCCGGCTGCTTCATCATCTACGACTAATATTTGTATGGTATCACTCTTCTTCATTGGCAATTGAAATTTTTAATTTAACTAATGTACCTAATGGCATTCCGTTCTCTTCTAAATCAATAATATCAAGTTCTGCTAAAGAATTTTTGTTCATTGATGTATAAGCATTTAATCTTTCTTTTATTAAGTTAATTCCTTTTGATTTATAGATTGATGAAGCTGATTTTTTTATTTCTGTAGCTTTCCTGCCCACACCATTATCTTGAATTTCAATAGTCAACACATTTTTCTGATTTGAAAAAATTCTGAGGATAATTTCTCCTTTCTTTTCTCCTTTCTTTTCTCCTTTATAAGGTAAAATACCATGCCATAAAGCATTTTCAATAAAAGGCTGAATGATTAAACTGGGTATAGAATATACCAATGTTTCCGGTTGAATTTCTTTTTTAAAAGTAAATAAATGCTGAACCCTTAACTGGTTAAGCTCTACAAATAAATCTATTAAAGTAATTTCTTCTTCTATCGTTGCATAAACAGAATCGGATTGGTTTAAAATATATCGAATTAATCGTGAGAACTTACCTAAAGAATTATAGGCTTCTGTTTTGTCTTTTTCTAAAATTAAATTTTGAATTACATTAATGCTGTTGAATACAAAATGTGGATTCATTTGTGCCTTTAATGCAGTAAACTTATACTCGGCAATTGTTTTATTGATTAAACTTTTTTCAGCTTCTTGTTTTCTAACTCTTTTAATTCTCCATTGAATAAATAGTAAAATCAAAAACATACCAGTACAAATTAAAAAAAGTATTCCCCACCAAGTTTGCCAAAAGACAGGTTTAATGGTAAAAGAAAACTCTGCTGGGGTAAGGTCTTCTGAATTATCATCATAAAAGGCTTTAGCAATAAATTTATAATTGCCTGGTGGTAAATTGTCATAAGTTACAGTATTGCCGGTAGCCGTTTTAAATTCATTGTCCCAGCCTTGTAATTTATATTTATAAAAGGCTTCTCTTTGTGTAATTTTTTTATACACTAGGGCATCTACTTGAAAAGAAATATTGTTTTCGTTATAAGCAAGTTGAAGTTTTGTTGTTGGAGAAATTAAACTATCGTTTACAATTATTTTATTGATAACAGTATTGGGATAAGTTTTATGTTCCAGATCTTCTAGACGTTTAATGATAGATAGCCCCTTAGAAGTACTAACATAATATTGTTCTTTAAATTTTACAATATTATAAATATCATTAGATAGTAGACCATTGGTTTTATCGAAATAGTGGAGTTGGTAGTTTTTAAAAGAGCTATCGTTAAAGCTTATTTTAATTAACCCAAAATTGGTACACACGAAGAAGTTTAGGGGGCTGGTTTGTAAAATATTTCTATAGCTATTGCCCTTGCTTTTAAATAAAAGAGCAGATTTCATCTGGTAATACTGGTTTAAAATGATGATCGAATCATTGTTATTCAGCAGCCAAATATTGTTATAAGAATCGTTGAAAATTTTGTTCATCGAGTTTTTAGATGAAGTAAATTTCTGATCCACTTTTCTTACCACTGTTTTATCTACTTCATACAAATCTGACTTAGTTGTAAACAAAATTTTATCGTCTTGATTTAATTGAGCATTTTTTATTTTGGAAGGACTTATAAAATCCGGATACAAAATTTTATCTTCTTTTATAATATAAAATCCCGAATTGTTTAACAAATAAACTTTACCAGCTTTTGTCTTAATAATTCCGCTTCCTCCCATGGTGTAGTTATTAAGAGATAATGTTTTAACTATCTTAAATGAATTGTTTAATTGATGTACGAAAAGATTTGTAGAAAGTAAATACCCCTTTGTGTTAGCTATTAGTCCAGTTATTTTAGGATTAGACTCTGGGCCAATAGACTTAAAACTATATATTTGATTATTAGAAAAAATAGAAAGCGGATTTTCAGTGTTGTTAATAAATAGATTCCCATTAACTACTTTAATAAACGGAACATTATCTATTGAAGACTTGTCATAAAAACTTAGAGATAGTTTTTTGTTTATACAATAATATATCCCATTTTCAAGTGTAGTAAGCCATATTCCCCCATCTTTATCTTCTAAAATATTAGAGACACTTAGTTTGTTTAAATAGTGTATCGGTTTAGCATTAAAATCTCCATTTTTAATTAAAAAAACACCCTTTTTTTTACACCCAATCCAGATATTATTGTCTGCATCCTTGTAAACACTTTGAATTTGACTTGGAAAAGAAATTGTCTTAGTAATACGATTTTGATTATTTAATACTAGCAAATAATTGACTATAGAAAATGCACAATTATTATTTAGGCTTATAGAAAAGCTTTCTAAAAACCAATTATTCTTTTTTACAGGAAGATTAATAGAGTCGAGTTTGCTAAAAACTAAATAGGCTTTTAAACTATCTTTACTATAGTTTCTTTCATAATTATATAAATTAGCTACATAGCTAAATTGGCTATCATTAAAAAACAGAAAATCTCTAGGAAAATTTGTCGTATCAACTTGTTTAGAAAAAAACTCACCATCTTTTAAAACGATTTCACGAGTTTGATGATGGCTAGAAAGAAATAGGCTACTTCTACTATAATTATATTTTACCTTATACGGAAGATCAAAAATATTAAAAAGTTGATAATTTGGGATGGCAAAATCCAGCTTCTTCAATACAGTTACACTATCATTTAAAATATAACCTACATCCCAATTGCCAGTAGCAAACCACAGCCTACCGCTTGCTGTATCTAAATCTAATGCATATACATTGTTACTAGGTATCCCTTTAGATTTATCAAACAACACAAAATCTTTAGAATTATACCTTACCAATCCTGCTTCTGTAGAAACCCATATATAACCCCTTTTATCCTGAGCTATTCTATAACACTCATTAGAGGGCAGCCCATTATCTGTATTTATATTTATAAAGTTCAAATCCTGAGCTAATAAGCCAGAAAAGGGTATAAAAAGGAGAAAAATTATCAACCGAAGGGCATTCATCGTTTGAAAATATATAATAAACAAATACAACCCATCTATTGTATTAAAAGAGTTGTTTTTTAATTTATCTACTAACCTTGAAATACTACATTTGCTGCCATGAATAAACCTGTAATTTGTATTGGTGCAGCCTTAGTAGATGAGCTTTATACCGCAAATCACCCCATGTTAATGGCTACTACAAACGATGCTACTGTACACAGAAGTGCTGGTGGCGTAGCTAGAAATATTGCTCATCAATTGGCTTTATTGGGTGTGCCAGTGCAACTAATTAGTGTATTTGGCAACGATGGGGAAGGCGACTGGCTTAAAACTATTTGTGGTTATATAAACATTCAGTTAGATGCTGCTATTACCAATAATTCTTTAACAGGCAAATACACGGGCATTTTAAATTACGACCGTTCATTATTTACAGCACTGCTTACCAATACTTCGTTAGAAAGTATTACATCACAACATTTACAACAACACGAAACTTTATTAGCATCAGCATTTACCATAATTGCAGATGCCAATATTAACACAGATACAGTTGCCTGGTTGGCACAATTCTGCCAAAGAAAAAATATTCCATTTATTATTGAACCTGTTTCTGTTCCTCCTGCACAAAAATTTGCAAAAATGAATTTGCAAGGTGTACACTTGGTAACACCCAATGAAGATGAGCTACCTGCAATGTGTAGCAATGGCGGAAAAACCATTGAAGAAAATGCACAAGAAATTTTAAGTCGTGGTGTAGAAAAAATTTGGCTACATCGTGGCAAAAAAGGTTCTATGTTATTTACTAAAGACAATACTTACAGTTTGGCAGCTCCCGAAGTTGCAGATATTCGTGACGTTACAGGTGCTGGCGATGGCAGTTTAAGTGGCTGGATTTTAGCAAAATATTTGGGTTTAGACGATGAGGATAGCTTGAAAGTGGCACATACACTAAGTGCCGAAATTTTACAGGTAAATGGTGCCATTGCCACTCATTTAAACCAAGATAAATTATTGGCATTGGTAAGCAAGTATTATGAAACAAGGAGTTTTTTGTAACCTGCTGTAGAACATACATCAGCGTTCTCGGCATCGCACACTTCAACGTTCATAACAACAATCAACATTTTCTTAGTCATGAATGCATTTTTAAAAATATCTGCTGAAGTAGCTCTAGCTCTTCAAAACAACCAACCTGTTGTTGCATTAGAAAGTACCATCATTTCTCATGGTATGCCTTATCCTAAAAACATAGAAACGGCATTAGCTGTAGAACAAGTGGTAAGAGACAATGGAGCAACCCCAGCTACAGTTGCAATTATCAATGGCAATTGTTGTATTGGTTTAACCGCAGATGAAATTGAAACCTTTGGCAAGGAGAAAAATGTGTGGAAAGTAAGTTTAAGAGATATGCCTTACGTCATCTCTAAAAATTTATATGGAGCAACAACCGTTGCTGCAACCATGCGTATTGCTGCAATGGCCGACATAAAAATTTTTGTAACAGGTGGTATTGGTGGTGTTCATCGTGGTGCAGAAAACTCGATGGATATTAGTGCCGACCTTACAGAAATGGCTCAAACCAATGTTGCTGTGGTAAGTGCTGGTGTAAAATCGATTTTAGATATTGGTTTAACACTTGAGTATTTAGAAACAAAAGGAATTCCTGTTGTAACCTTGGGTCAAGATGAATTTCCAAGTTTTTATTCTCGTAAAAGTGGCTTTACAACACCACTTCGTTTAGATACACCTCTAGAAATTGCACAAATACTCAATACCAAATGGGCGTTGGGTTTAGAAGGTTCTGTAATGATTGCCAATCCAATTAAAGCCGAAGATGAAGTTCCTCAAAACGAAATGGAACAACATATTGTAGAAGCATTGGCTGCAGCCGATATTGCAGGTATTAAAGGAAAAGAAGTAACCCCTTTTTTATTACAATACATTGCCCAACACACAGCTGGCGAAAGTTTAGAAGCCAATATTGCTTTAATAAAACACAATGCAACAATTGGGGCAGCAATTGCTGTTGCATTACAACAAATTCATTAGCCTTTTATTTGTTGTAACTCTTCTTTATCGGCATCTAACAACATATAACGGTTAATATTATTAATCAACATTTCATCTAATATATCTACCATATTTTGATAGGTGGTGTTATCTGTTGGCTTTATCAACACAACTGTTTGCTTTGCATCACCAAATTTTGCTGCTACTTCTTTTTTCTTATCTAAAATAATTTTTCGAATACCGTCTTCACTAAAATTGGTTTGCTGCATGGCCAATGGATTATCTCCATAGTAGTAATAAATAATATTATTGGCGGCAGGTAAAATCGTTAATACTTTACTACGTGGGATTTGGGTTTCGATTGTGTTTTCATCTTCTTTAGGTAAAAACAATTTCATTGAATTTGGTTTACTTATTGCTGTTGTAAAAATGAAAAAAGTAATTAGCAAAAAGCCAAGATCAACCATTGGCGTTAAATCTACCCGTGTACTTAGTTTTTTTTGTTTGCTTCCTGTATGTTTATTTGCACTAGTGGTGGTTTGTATTTCTGCCATAAAAGTTGGTTTTACAGTTAGATGCAGTCAATAACCATTTCCATATAATAAGAAACCCCTGCAAAAGCAGGGGTTTCTTATTATTTTTTCTTTTTGATATTGAGATAATCTAAAAAGTAAATAATTCTTATTGACAAACTATTGTTTTGTGGTGCAGCCAATGTGTTTTTAAAATTTAAAAAATAACTGTCTTGTATATTATTGTCAAAACTTCCAATTGCATTTTTCCATACAACATTTATAAAGCTCCCTAAAGCAAACTGCCAATTATACACCATATCTATATTAAAAAAGTTTGCATTTTGATTTACGTCTTTATTAAGAGTGGTTGGTGTTAAACCTCCATCTGATTGTAAATTAAAAAACCGATTGTTTTCGACTTTACTCCAATAATGTCTTGCACGTAAGCTTAAGCCCATTTTATTGTTGAAATTGTACTTCACATTAAAAATATTTTCTACCGTTACGCGATTACGCAAAGCAAAAATACTTTTGCCGTTATCTATGGTTGCAAAACCTAAGTTATTATACATAGGCATTAAATAATTACTGATGCTCAGGGTTAGTTTTTTATTGAAGCGATATTGATTAGATAAATTGATTTCGAAATTGTGGGTATTGTTTCCTTTAGCAACCCTTGCAGCAAAATCAATTCCGGCTGAATACTTTTTAGCACTATTGGTATATACCCAAAAGCCTGCTCCAATATTCGTTGGGCGTTTAAAAACCATTCCTTCTATTCTAGGTTCATAAAAATCATTTTGTTCGGCATTAAAAGAGGTTCTAATTCCAACATTCCATAGTTTTTTCAATTGACCATTTATATTAGCATTTAAACCAAAGGTTTGATAATCACCTTGCTTGTATCTTAATGAGTAATAGGCATTGAAATTTAAATAAAGGTTATTGTACCATTTTTTTGGCTTCAGCCATTTGTAGCCAGCCCAAATATTATTGTCTATATAATTATTGTTGGTGAAATAGCCCATATCGTTTTGGTCGTACTTGTGATTGGCCATATCCTGATTAAAATTGAAATTAAAACGACCACCAAATTTTCCGAAACCAAAATTTTGTATATAGCCTGTTTTTGTTTTTCCTAGTGCTTCATATCCAAATAATTGACTTAATCCTACCTTACCCCAAACGTTCCAATTATTTTTCTTGTCGTAAATATCCCACATTGCAGCAGCCACATTTGCATCATAATCACTACCACTACGCATTGTATTTGTGTTAATGAAAGATATGCTAGAATTGTTTTTTAATGTTTGATCTAAAACAACAATATTATAATTGGTAAGTGGGTTGGTTTGAATTTTTCTTTCGTGTTTTAAGTTGTCTTCAACTGTTGCATACTGGGCGTCTTCTACTGCATTAAAAAAACCAATCCCTAAACCCTTGCTTGTTCTGCCACTTATTTTTGTTGCGTTAATTAATTTTGCTTCGGTTGGGTTTTTGGTTATTGTTTCATTATTGTCAATTGCACCATTCACATCATAATAATGCAATGGTGTCCCTCCAATTCTGCGGCTATAGAATAAATTTCCTTTGCCAAATAGTTCGGTTCCTTCTGTAAAAAAACTTCTGTTTTCGTTGTACTGAACCTCGAAAGGTGTAAGGTTTAAAATTTGGTTATCGCTTTGTACCTGACCAAAGTCGGGTATCAGCGTCATGTCTAAAGTAAACGCTTGGTTAATACCATATTTTACATCCATTCCTCCATTTACAGAAGCATTCCAGTTTTTTTGATTGAGAGAATTGTAAGGATAGTGATTTACATATGTTGATAAGTATGGTGAAAACGATAAGCGTATTGGTGGTTTAATGTTTTCGATATTGATCCATTTACCCGATTGTGCAAAAAAAGTTCCACCAACAGTTGGATTGACAGGATTCCACATAAATTGCTTGCCACTTTTACTTCTTCTTCTGGTAATATTCAATCCCCAAGTTTGTACAGGTTTATTGCTAAAACGGATGGCTCCGTAAGGAATTTTCATTTCAAAGGTCCAACCACCGTTTACAATTTTTGCAGCACTTTCAAATACACTATTCCAACTACCATCTTCTCCATTGCTGGAATATTTTGCATCAAACTGTTCGCCCAACGGTGTTACATAATATCCAAATCCATTTATCTTATCGTCATAAGTATCAAGTAATACTCCCACAAAATCATTCACACCAACCACATCTCTTCCAACCAGTTCTTTAGAAATACTGTCAGTAGAAATTTCATGACAAAAGCCGGCTACATAAATTGCTGTGTTATCGTATATGAAATACAATTCTGTTTTTGTTTTTTCATCTTCTACTTTTCCAAAAGAGGGTCTCCATTCAACAAGACTGCCTGTTTTTGCGGCAGTTTTCCATGCTTCATCATTAATAACTCCATCAATAACTATTTTTTGATTGGTTCTTACTGCAGCAAGTTCTCTTTTGGGTGTTGCTGTATTTTCTTGAGCAATTAAACAGGTACTCGTTGAAAATAAAACCAACAATAAAACACATAAATATCTCATAAAGCATTTTTGGGTCGATACAAAACTGGTAGTAAAAAACAGGCGTAACAAGTACATAAACATGTTAATCTATACTGTTTCTTTTATAGTGTTCTGTAACGTGTAAAATATTAAAGTGTTACAAAATATTCTGTAAGTAGTGTTTAAGAATTGTTTATTTTAATTGAGTGGTAATTAAAGTCGATAAACGGCTTGAAACAAAATATCATATAAATAAAAAAGCCTACCCTTGTATAGTAGGCTTTTAAAACAATTGAAATTTTATTATTTAATACTGTACTTGTATTTATACTTTTCGTACAACTGTTTTTGCTTATTGTCTAAGCTTACTTCTCTTCCCTGAATAAAAGCAAGCGAAACGTTACTGCTTTTCATATCTAAAATATCTCCATCGCTAATTACAATATTGGCATCTTTTCCTTTTTCCAAACTACCCGTTCTGTCATCGATACCTAAAATTTTTGCAGCATTTAAAGTAATAGCCTGTAATGCTTGTTCTTTCGTTAAACCATAAGCAACAGCAGTACCCGCATTAAACATTAAATTTCTACCACGAGTATTTTCATCAACATCACCAATGGCAAACAATACACCTGCCTGTTGTAATAAGAATGGGGTTTTATATGGCTGATCAACATCATCATCCTGTGTTACTGGGAGATTATGCATTTCACCCAAAATAACCGGCACATTATTTTCTTTTAAATAATCTGTAATCATCCAACTATCTGTACCTCCAATTAGTACAGTTTTAAAACCAAATTCTTTTGCAAACTCCACACCCACTTGTATTTCTTTTACAGTTTCAGCATGTACATAAAAGTTCTGTTTTTGCTCGAACAATAGTTTTACAGCTTCAAATTTTAAATTGGTGTGCTCATGTTTTGCTTCATTAAAATACGCTTTGGCTTCATTGAAAAATTTACGAACATTTTCAATTCTTTCCAATGCTGCTTTTACAGGGTCTGTTTGACCACCTCCAAAACCCAACTGTGCTAGGAACGCAGCTCTGCCACCTCTTGCACCAGATAAATTGGGTACACGAAAGTGCAATCCAGCATCTGTTTTATAAGCTGCATCTTCCCAATTCCATGCATCTAATTGTACAATAGAAGAAGAACCACTTATAATGCCTCCTTGTGGAATAACGTTGGCCAATAAAATCCCATTCGCTCGTAATGAACCAATGATTTTACTATCGGAATTATAAGCAATTAACGAACGAACATTGCTGTTAATTTCTCCCAACTCTCTTTCATCTACTGTAGAACGAGTACTTCCAATTTCAACCAACCCTAAATTGGTTTGGGCTGAAATTAAACCAGGATAAATATGTTTGCCTTTACAATCTATCACTTTTGCATCTGCAATATTTGTTGATGATGGCTTTACGTCAACTATTTTTCCTTTTAAAAAAAGCACCATTCCATTTTCAATAATTTCACCATTGCCAATATGAATGGTTGCATTAATTAAAGCAATGGTTTGTTGCTGAGCTTTTGCAGGATAAACGGTTTCTTGTGTTTTTCCAACAAGAATTATTGTTAGAAAACTTATGCTTAAAAATATTTTTTTCATTTCGATTACTTTTTATTTTTTGAATGTGAATTATTCCTCTTTAGGGATTAGGAGTTAATAATCATCTCTCTCCAACACACTGTGTTTGTGGTGATGATCTATTTCACATTCATTGATTTCATCTAATCTTGGCCTAGCTCTCATCATTCCTGCTGCTCCTGCAGGACCTCTTTTTTCCTGCAATAATTTTTGAATGAGTCTTGCTTTTTCTGCAGCAATTTGTTTACGCATTTCGGCATCTTTTTCTCTATCGAAATAAATTGTACCATCTACAATGGTGTACAATGCTTTTGCATAAATACTCAGCGGGTTATCGCTCCATAAAACCACATCTGCATCTTTGCCAATTTTAATACTGCCAACCCTATCGGCTACATGTAACATTTTTGCAGGATTCAGTGTAGCCATTTTCAACGCTTCTTCTTCACTCACATTTCCGTACTTCACACTTTTTGCAGCTTCTTGATTTAAACGTCTTGCCATTTCTGCATCATCGCTATTAATTGCAACCGTTACACCTACTTTTTGCATAATAGCAGGATTGTAAGCAATGGCATCTTGTACTTCCATTTTGTAAGCCCACCAATCGCTAAATGTTGAAGCATAAGCTTCATGTTCTTTTAATTTATCGGCAACTTTATACCCTTCTAAAATATGGGTGAATGTGTTGAGTTTAAAGTTGAATTTTTCTGCCACTTTCAACATCATGTTTATTTCACTTTGTACATACGAATGGCAGGTAACAAATCTTTTCTTATTCAATATTTCACTAAGGGTTTCCAGCTCTAAATCTTTTCTTTTATCGGCTCCCAGTTTTTGATAATCTGCGGCTCGTTGAAATGCGTCCATATATGTTTGTTCAACACCCATACGGGAATCAGGGAAACGATTGTTGCTGGTAGAAGAGGAACGTTTTACGTTTTCTCCTAAAGCAAACTTGATAAAACCATCCCAATTGGCAAACTTCATGTCTTCCGGTCCAACACCCCAACGCAGTTTTAGTAATTGTGTTTGTCCGCCAATAGGATTACAACTGCCATGTAAAATGTGAGATGATGTTACCCCACCACTTAACTGACGATAAATATTGATGTCTTCTGGATTAATTACATCGGCTACTCTAACTTCAGCAGTAACAGATTGCGTACATTCATTAATGCCACCAGTTGCAGCAATATGACTGTGTTCATCAATAATTCCAGCAGTCAAATGTTTGCCGGTTCCATCAATAATTTTTGTTCCTCCTTTCAGGCTATTTCCAATGGCAGCAATTTTTCCATTTTTAATTAACACATCGGTGTTTTCTAATTTGCCATTTTTTTCGTTGGTCCAAACGGTAACATTTTTAATTAAAATTTCTTCTTGTTTAGGTGCTTGTTTCCAGCCATATCCATTGAACGGATACATTACATCTGCAACAGTTGATGGTATATTTCTTCTTGGTCCTGCAAAACCAGTTCCAGCTTGCCTTTTAGTGGTATCAACGGTTTCAGTAGGTAAGGCATTATTAAAATTCATTTTCCAAGTAAGCACATCTCCATTGGCTAAGTAACCATTTCCACTCCAGGTTTGTGTACCAATAACACCACTCAAATTATTTTGGCGACCCATATCGGCACGATTGGTCCAATTAATTTTTACTAATCTATCATTAAGGGTTAATGTGGCTGTAATTGCAGTAGTATCCCCTGCAGCCTTAAACGAAAGGCTTGGTTTTTCAATATTACCCTTGATAGTTGCTTCAAAAGTTTTCGCTGTTCCTTTGGTGTTCATTACAAAAGTGTACACACCTCTGTAATCATTCCAGCCTTCTTCTTTCACTGTATATTTTTGACCTTG
This sequence comes from Chitinophagaceae bacterium, assembly GCA_044348985.1. GTDB lineage: Bacteria > Bacteroidota > Bacteroidia > Chitinophagales > Chitinophagaceae > UBA1930. The sequence continues at coordinate 144,341 of JBIKRV010000003.1, read as the reverse complement.
TATCCAGTTTTGAAAAATGCTTGCTGAATCTTTAAAAATATTATTGTTGGTAATAATAAAGTTGGCCACTTTGCCCGCATCTAAGCTTCCTACTTTATCATACACATTAATAAGTGTAGCAGGAATTTTAGTTAGTGCATCCATGGCAGCTTTTTCTGACAATCCATTTTGAATGGCTTTTCTTAAATTGGTTAAGAAGTCATTAGCAGAGGTTAAACCAGATGCAGTTAAAGCAAAATTGATTCCTGCTTTTTCAATCATAGCAGGTTGAGATGGAGCCATTTCCCAATGCTTCATATCGCCAAGAGCTACAATTCTTGCATCGTTTGGATCTTCTACATCCATTGCAGCAGGATAATTTAAAGGTAGAATCACAGAAGCTTTGGTGGCTTTCAACTCTTCGATACGTTGGTATAAATCGTTGGTTCCTTTTAATATAAAATTCACCCCAAACTCTTTAGCAATTTTATCTGCACGTAGTGCGTTGTACTTATCGTTACCAATATCAAATATTTGAGGAAGACTTTGATTGTCTAACCAGGCTTGCAAACTGATATTCGTTCCCTCGGTTGAAGGTTTGTTTTTATACCATTGTGCATCTAAGTATGTTTGACGAATGAGTGCAATGCAACCCATTAAACTTCCTGGATAATCTTGTGTACTTGTTCCTTTATTAAAAGAATAAAATGCTGCTGCTTTTTCTTTCAGCATTTCAAAGTTTTCTTTTTGATTGCCTAGTGTAACTAAAGTTCCTGTTCCTCTTGCAATACCATCAGGGTTATTGGCAACCACTGTTCCAAAACCTGCATTACGCAATTCTCTGGCTTTTGCTTCATTCATTTGAAAGTTTAGATAAGCATGAACTTCTGGTTTAATTGCCTGATTCCAACCATAGGCACCCTTGGTATTACTTACAAATTGTTGTGGAGCACCAAAATTTCTTCCGCCACCAGCAATTTGTAGTGCAACAGGAGCAACACCATAATCACTATATAAATCGATAAATGAAGGATAAATAAACTTGGCTTTACAATCTACTATTACCGCTTCTTTGGGTACAGGTATATTGATGCCTACAATTTTTCCTTGTTTAATTAGCAATGTGGCATTTTGTAAAGTAGTTTGTGCATCCTTTACAATAGTGGCATTGGTAAAAGCAAAAAAGCCTAAACGTTCATCGGCTGTACCATTAATTGGAAAAGTTTCTTGTGCCTGTAATAGCAAAACAAGAAACATTGCCGAAAGCAAGAGTTTCAGTTTTCTCATCATGTTTATTTTGGTTTTTTATTTTGTTATAAAACTAATCAAATACGGCTATGGTTGTAACCATTCATCAAATTTTCGGTAAAAGTGTAAGGTTATGGGGTGTTGCACGTAAATAATATGATGTTTCACACAAAAGAACAAAGGAGACGAAGTTCACAAAGTTTCTTTTTGGGTCTGTGGTAAAGAAAAAAACACAACGGAAGAACGGCACAACGAAACACAACGAAAACAACTTCTTGTATCTCTGTTGCTCCCTTGCTCTGTGGTAAAAGTTTCTTTGGAAACAACAAGTACATAAATTTGAACCATGCAAAATGAATTGGCAACAAGATGGGTAAAAGATTTTAGTGATATGCTGTATTGTTATGCATTACCAAGAGTTAGCGATAGTGGCATAGCAAAAGACTTGGTGCAGGAAACCTTTTTGGCTGCTTGGCGAAACGTTGACAATTATAAAGGTGAAGCTAGCGAAAAAAATTGGTTGTTTACTATTTTGAAGAACAAAATCATTGATCACTACAGAAAAGCATCATCGAGGTTAACCGATAATGTTGACACATCTCAAGGAGAAAATAGTTTTGATGAAATCGGTCACTGGAAAAAAGAAGTTCAACCAAATGATTGGGGAATTGATTACAACACAGCTATTGAACAGAAAGAGTTTTATTCGGTTTTGGAGTTGTGTAAAAGCAAACTCAAACAAATTCAAAATGCAGTTTTCAGCATGAAATATTTAGATGGTGTTGACAGTGATGAAATTTGTAAGGAACTAAATATCACATCTGCCAATTATTGGGTTTTGTTGCACAGGGCCAAACTGCAACTACGTGGCTGCTTAGAAAAAAACTGGTTTGTTAAATAAAGAAATTGCTGATTATGAGATTAATGATACAATGTAAAGACGCTACCAAAATGATTTCTCAAAAAGAGGAAGGGCTACTTTCATTAAAGCAACACATTCAATTGTTTGTTCATTTGTTTATATGTAAGGTTTGTGCCATTTTTTTCAAACAAAATAAAGTACTTACAAAGAGCATTCCTTTAATGAAAAAAAAATCTGCTGCTTCACTTTCTGAGAAAGAAAAACAGCAGATTATTGAAGTGTTAGAAACGGTGGAATAATCCTTTACCTTCCCATATATACCATTAGTATTTGAACATCACTTGGGTTGACTCCGCTTATCCGTCCTGCCTGACCCAGAGTTCTTGGTCTTATCTTTTTAAACTTTTGTTTGGCTTCTGCCGATATTGCTGCTACCTTTTCGTAATCAAAAGAATCAGGAATAATTAAATCTTCCATTTCACTCATTCTTACGACCAATTCCTGTTCTTTTTCAATGTAGCGTTCGTACTTTACTTGTATTTCGGCTTGCTCTAAAGTTTCGGCATCTAAATGTTGTAACTGTTGCAGTAATGGCTGTGAATACTGCATCATGGAGGGCAGAGAAACATTTGGACGAAGTACAATTTTGCTGGCTTTTTGTCTTTCACCTAATGGAGCAGAATTAATTTGCTCAAAATAGGAATTGATTTCTGAAGGATCGATTGGTGTACTATCCAATACTTTTTTAATCGCTGCGACCGAATCTTTTTTCTGCAAAACTCTATCCATTCGTTCTTGTGATGCCAACCCAAGGCGATAGCTAAGTTCCGTCAACCTTAAATCGGCATTATCTTGTCTAAGCAAAGTTCTAAACTCTGCTCTACTGGTAAACATTCTGTAAGGTTCTTGGGTTCCTTTGCTAATTAAATCATCTATCAACACACCAATATATGCATCACTTCTTTTTAATATAACGGGTTCTAAATTTCTGGCTTTTTGATGAGCATTTATACCTGCCATTATTCCTTGGCAAGCTGCTTCTTCATAACCAGTTGTGCCATTAATTTGACCTGCAAAAAATAAATTTGATATTAATTTTGTTTCTAATGTATGTGTGAGCTGTGTTGGTGGAAAATAATCGTATTCAATAGCATAACCTGGACGGAATATTTTACAATTCTCAAAACCCGAAACAGTTCTCAATGCTTTTATTTGAACATCTTCTGGTAAAGAAGTAGAAAATCCGTTTACATAAATTTCTACCGTATTCCATCCTTCTGGTTCTACAAATAATTGATGACGATCTCTATCGGCAAAACGATTGATTTTATCTTCAATACTTGGGCAATAACGAGGACCAACTCCTTCAATTCGGCCCTGATACATTGGGCTTCTATCAAAACCTGTTTTCAATATTTCGTGAACATCGGTGTTTGTATAAGTAATGTGGCAACTTCTTTGTTGCTCTGGTTTTATTCTTTCAACATCTAAAAAAGAAAAACCTACAATTTCATCATCTCCTTTTTGTTCTTCCATTTTCGAGTAATCCAAACTTCTAGCATCTACTCTTGGTGGTGTACCTGTTTTTAAACGATCGGCTTCAAAACCATGTTCCACCAATTGTTCGGTTATTCCTGTAGCAGCAGTTTCCGAAATTCTTCCTCCTCCCAGCTTTTTCTCTCCAATATGTATGATACCATTTAAAAAAGTACCACTGGTAATTACGACTGATTTTGCCAAAATCTCATGCCCCAAACCCGTTACCACACCACAAGCTTTTCCATTTTTTATGATGAGACCCTTCACCATATCCTGATAAAAATCTACGTTGGGAGTTTGCTCCAACATTTCTCTCCAGGTGGTGGCAAACAACATTCTATCGTTTTGGGTTCTTGGACTCCACATTGCGGGACCCTTACTTCTATTCAACATCCTGAACTGAATCATACTTTTATCACTCACAATACCACTGTAACCACCCATTGCATCAATTTCACGAACAATTTGCCCTTTTGCAATGCCACCCATTGCAGGATTGCAACTCATTTGAGCAATGGTTTGCATGTTCATGGTAATTAATAAAACCTTGCTACCTAAATTGGCAGCGGCAGCAGCAGCTTCACAACCAGCATGACCAGCACCTGCAACTATAACATCGTATTCTTGAAACATGTGGCAAAGATATATTAAGGTGTACAGATGTGAAAGATTGGAACACAGATGACACGGATTAAGCTGATTAGAACAGATTTTACTGTTTAGTGAAAGGGTCGCTTTTGCTCCTAATTAGACGATTAGAAAGCAGATAACAATAATTGGGGAAATCATGGATTTTCTCACAAAAACCATTCAATCAGTTAAATCAGCATTCCTATTTATTGATCCTGCAGGGAACAATTTCAATTTTCGTGATTCGTGGAACATACAAATTAAACCAAAGTCAAAATGGGATTCGTGGAACATTATTGACGAAAAAACACACTTAAGTAATAACCCTCCTTCTTTCGCATCAATAAGACATCTTCCTTCTTCTTGTCCTTATACCCACACAAATGAAGGGCTCCATGAAAAACAACCCTACACAACTCTTCTTTAAAGGAAACCCCTAACTGTTGAGCATTGTCTTTTACCCTGTCGATGCTTACATATATCTCTGATTCGATGGGTTGACCGAGATTAGACAGGTCAAATGTGATTATATCTGTATAGTAATCGTGGTTTAAACTGCTCTTGTTAATCGCCAACAGGAATTCGTCAGAACAGAAAACATAACGAACACTACCCAATTCCTTTTTCTCCTTCTTGAAAATGGTTTCTACATATTGCTTTAAGGCTGTTTTATTGGGAAAAACAAGTTGCTTATCGGCGTAACTAAAATGAACCTTTGGCATAGTATTAATTCTTGCTCCAAAATTCGTAACAAAAACCCGTTAAGCCGAACTATTTTTGTTGAAACAGGAAATAATGAAAAAGCTCAGTGAGTTAGGTATAGGCAAGAAAGCAACCATCCATTCTTTTGAGAAGAACGATATATTTATTAAGCTGATGGAAATGGGCTGTGTTCCTGGGGAACAAATAAGGGTTGACCAAATTGCTCCTCTTGGTGATCCAATTTCTGTAAGTGTAGCTGGCTATTCTTTAAGTCTTAGACTGAGCGAAGCAGAAGAAATTTTTGTAGAAGAAATCATTTAATCCAGTCTACTATGAAAATTGGTTTATACTTCGGTTCCTTTAACCCTATTCATGTTGGTCATTTATTGATTGCTTCCCATGTTGCAGATAGTGGATTAGTAGATAAAGTTTGGTTTGTGGTTAGTCCACAAAACCCATTGAAACAATCTGCAACATTGTTGAATGAATACGATAGGCTTCACTTGGTAAATCTGGCAATTGAAGATGATGCAAGGTTTAAAGCAAGCGATGCTGAGTTTAAATTACCCAAACCCTCTTACACAATTGATACGTTAATTCATCTAAAAGAAAAATATCCGCAACATACGTTTTCTGTGATTCTTGGGGGCGATAGTTATCAGAATTTATCAAAATGGAAGAACTACCAAATTTTGCTAAACGATTATCAATTAATTGTTTATAACCGACCAAATGAAGAAGTTAATCATTCAGAGCAATCGAACATACATATTTTAAATGCTCCATTACTTGAAATTTCTTCTACAGAAATCCGAAAATCTATTCAACAAAAAAGGAGCATACGATATATGCTCCCTGAAAATGTTCGTTTAGAAATAGAAAGAAATGGCTACTACAAATAACTATCGCCTTTACTTCTTTTTACCTCTGCTACATATTCTTTAATTTCCTGTTCTTTATCTTTAGAGCAAATCAACAACACATCTTTAGTATCTACCACAATACAATCATCCAAGCCCTGAAGTACAACTAGTTTTTCCTTGGGTGCACTTACCATACATTTTGTAGCATCAATTATAATTACATTTTCTCCAGCAACTGCGTTGCCCAAATAGTCTTTCTCTAGGTTTTCGTAAGCACTATTCCAGGTTCCCAAATCACTCCAACCAAAAGAAGATGGAATTACATATACATTATCAGCTTTTTCCATTATGGCAAAGTCGATAGAAATATTGGTACACAAAGGATAAATTCTGTTAATGGCGTTTTTTTCATCTGGTGTATTGAAGTTGTTTTTTTCTACATCAAACAATTCAAACATCTCTGGTTGAAATTGCTCGAATGCTTTAATTACATTTTTAACCTGCCAAACAAAAATGCCAGCATTCCACAAAAAATCACCACTCAATATAAATGTTTTAGCGAGTTCTAAATTTGGCTTTTCAGTAAAAGTTTTTACTTTATAAATATCCTCAGCAACACTCATTGTATCGTGTTGTATATAACCATAACCTGTGTTGGGATAAGTTGGTGTAATGCCCAAAGTAATGAAGGCTTTAAGATGAGCAACAAAGTCTAGGGCCTTTAATGTAATGGTTTTAAACGCATTGTTTTCTAATATAATATGATCGCTAGGAGCTACTATTAATGAGGCTTCTGAATCTTTTTGTAAAAGCTTAAATGAGATATAAGCAATGCAGGGGGCTGTGTTTTTTCTGCTGGGTTCACACAGTATATTTTCTCTATTTATCTCAGGTAACTGTTCTGCAACAATAGCTTCATAATCCTGGGAAGTTACAATGAAAATATTGTCCTTGGGAATAAATTCAGCATAACGCTCAAATGTCCACTGAATTAAAGTTTTGCCAGTATTTAAAATATCTAGAAACTGTTTGGGCATACTTGTTCTGCTCTTTGGCCAAAATCTGCTTCCAATACCACCAGCCATAATTGCCACATAATGATGCTTGTTCATATTCATTTATTAGGACTGCGAAGTAACACATTAATTGATTACAAAATTCCTTCTCTAACCAAATCATGTAAATGTAAAACACCCAAATACTGTTGATTTTCGACTACCAGCAAATGTGTTATATCATAAGTCTTAAAGACTTCAAATGCATGGATTGCCAATGCATCGGCGGTTATTGTCTTTGGCGAAAAACTAGCAATATCTTTTGCTTTTACTGTTGCAAGATTTTCACTTTTTTCTAGCATTCTTCTTAAATCACCATCGGTAATGATTCCATGTAAATTATTATCAACATCTATAACTGCAGTAACACCCAATCTTTTAGAAGTAATTTCAACTATTACGTCTTTTAAGTTGGCATCAGGTAATACACCTGGTTTTTCATTCAGCTTGTATAAATCATCAACCCTTAGATACAAACGCTTTCCCAAGTTTCCGCCAGGATGGTATTTGGCAAAATCTCTTCCGCTAAATCCATTCAAATCCATTAATGCTACAGCTAAAGCATCTCCCATAACCATTTGTGCAGTTGTACTACTTGTTGGAGCAAGGTTATTTGGGCAAGCTTCTTTGCTAACTGTAGTGTTTAATATACAGTCAGCATTAGAAGCCAAGAAACTAGCAGTATTTCCAACTATTGCTATAACAGGATTTTTAAAGTTTTTTATTAAAGGAACCAATACTTTTATTTCTGGGCTTTCGCCGCTTTTACTAATTATAATTACAACATCATTTTCTTGCACCATACCCAAGTCTCCGTGTATAGCATCGGCAGCATGCATGAATAAAGAAGGCGTGCCGGTTGAATTTAAAGTAGCCACAATTTTTTGTGCTATAATGGCACTTTTTCCTATACCCGAAATAACTACCCTACCTTTTGACTGATGTATTAATTGAACAACTCTTTCGAAGTCGTCATTAATATAATGAACCATATTTGATATAGATATAGCCTCTAACTCTATTGTATTAACAGCAGCCAGTTTAATCTTCGATAACATCATTTATCAAAGTTAAAGTTTAACAAGTATCTGTTGTAATTCAGTTTTGCAAATTGTAATTTAGCTGCCCTTTAAAAAAAAAATGATTATTCTGTTTAAAAATTAGTATCTTTTAATTTTAATAACCCCAATTGAACGAAGGGAAGGAAATTCTAGAAAATGCTTAAAAGTATAAAGAAGAATGTTGCAGTTAAAAAGACTCCAACTACTAAAAAAACTACTGTTAAAGCTGTTAAAGCAAACAGTATTATCACATCATACGATATTCACGATGGTCTCCAACGATATTTTGGATTTCAAGAGTTTAAGGGAACACAGGAAGAATCTATTAAAAGTTTAATGAGCGGTAATGATACTTTTGTTATCATGCCAACCGGTGGTGGCAAAAGTTTGTGTTACCAATTACCAGCTATGATGATGGAAGGTTGTGCAATTATTGTTTCTCCTTTAATTGCTTTAATGAAAAATCAGGTGGACTTAGTTAGAGGTTATAGCGAACAGGATAATGTTGCACATTTCTTAAACTCATCATTAAATAAAGGGCAAATCAAAGTTGTAAAAGAAGATTTACTTTCAGGCAAAACTAAACTGCTGTATGTAGCTCCGGAAACCTTAACTAAAGAAGAAAATTTAGAGTTTTTCAGTGATTTGAAGATATCATTTTTTGCTGTTGATGAAGCACACTGTATTAGTGAATGGGGGCACGACTTCCGTCCTGAGTATAGAAGACTAAGAGAAATGATGGATATTATTAATCCTGAAATTCCTGTAATTGCACTAACAGCAACAGCAACACCTAAAGTACAAAGCGATATTGTAAAAAATCTTGGATTACATGAACCAAAAATTTTTATTTCGTCGTTTAACCGCACCAATCTTTTTTATGAAATTCAGCCAAAACTTCAGAAAGAGCAAACCATAAAACACATTGTAAAATTTATTACGCAGCACAAAAATAAGAGTGGTATTATTTATACCTTAAACAGGAAAACCACCGAAGAATTAGCAGCTGTTTTAATGGCCAATAATATTAAAGCTGTTGCTTACCATGCAGGCTTAGATCAAAAGCTTAGAGCCAACAGACAAGATCAATTTTTAAATGAAGATGTACAGGTAATTGTTGCAACAATCGCTTTTGGAATGGGAATTGATAAACCAGATATTCGATTTGTAATACATTACAATATTCCAAAATCTATAGAAAACTATTATCAGGAAACAGGAAGAGCCGGAAGAGATGGTTTAGAAGGAATTTGTGTTTTATATTATTCTCATAAGGATGTTTCTAAATTAGAACATTTAATGAGAGATAAGCCTTTGAGTGAAAGAGAAGTAGGTGCACAATTAATTAACGAAACTGTTGCCTACGCCGAAAGCAGCGTATGTAGAAGAAAAATATTATTGCATTATTTTGGGGAAAATTGGGAAACTCTAAATTGTGGAAGTTGTGATAATTGTAAACATCCTAAAGAAAAAATTGAAACCAAAGATGATGTTGTAAAAGCACTAAAGGTTATAAAAGCTTTAGATGAACGCTTTGTTATAGATTATGCAGTAAATGTAATAATGGGTAAGCTAACCCCACAGATAACAATGTTCCGTCACGATGGATTGCATGTGTTTGGAATTGGGAAAAATAAAGACGCACATTTTTGGAATAGTTTATTAAGACAAATGATTTTAGAAAACTTAATTACTAAAGACATTGAAGAATATGGTTTATTGAAATTTACAGAGCACACCGAAAAGTGGTTAAGAAAACCCACATCATTTAAAATTGTAATGAACAATGTTTTCTCTGATCAAGACAATGATGATGATGAAACTGAAACAGCTTCCGAACATGGTGCTGGTGCCGATGATGTTTTATTTGAAATGCTGAAAGACTTACGTCAGGAAGAAGCCAAGAAAAAAAGTTTGCCACCGTTTGTAATATTCTTAGAAAACTCATTGCAAGATATGAGTACTATTTATCCAACTACTTTGGAAGAATTAGAAAAATGCCAAGGTGTAAGTAAAGGAAAGGCCATTAAATATGGTAAACCTTTTGTAGAAATGATTGCTAAGTATGTGGAAGAAAATGAAATTGAAAAGCCGGATGATTTTATAATGAAAAGTGTTGCAAATAAGAGTAGCAACAAAATTTTTATTATTCAAAATGTAGATAAAAAAATTAGCCTAGAAACCATTGCTAAAACAAAAGGACTAACCTTATATGAATTGTTAGAAGAAATGGAAACTATTGCTGCAAGCGGAACTAAACTAAATTTAGATTACGCTATAGATGATTGGTTGGATGAAGAAGATCAAGAAGAAATTTTAGAATACTTCAAAGGTTGTGAAACTTCTTCTTTGGATGTGGCTATTAAAGAATTGGCCGAATTTGATTACAATTGGGAACAACTGAAAATAATGCGTATCAAGTTTTTAAGTGTTTTTGGAAACTAAATAAAAAACCCGATGAATTATCATCGGGTTTTTTTATATTTTCTTTTTATAAATTGGAACTGTACTACAAGGCTCTCCATACATTATACTTTTAACAACTGGTCTTAATTTATTAGTAACAGCAACATAAGCCATTTCGGGAATAGCAATTTCTCCACACCCTTTAATTACTACTCGTTGATCTACGTAATTGTTAGCAGTAATTTGCTCACTAATATTTTTTTGGAGAAGCTGCTCTATTAGTTGTTGCTCATTTCCAATTGTAACAAAATTTGCAACAGGTTGTAAATAACTAGCAACTAACATGAAGGCCCACATGGGTATAATGGCATCTGCTGTGCAAGTAATACCAACATTTGCTTTATCATAGACCGACCAGTCAAAAGCCAGTAATGCTGCTCTAAAGTCTTTCTCTTTTAAAATTAAACCCATAAATAAATATTCTTTTAAATCGAAAATTTTTAGGGGTGCTTTAGGATAGTAGTCTTCTAAATCAATACTTATAATTCCACTCTCAGCAACTTTATTTACAAAAATTTCAGCCATAACGAATAATTAAAAAGTAAAACTACAGTATAAAACAAAAGAATGCTTTCGTATTGCGTAAAAGAAAAAGCCCAACACAATGTATTGGGCTTTTTAATATTCATTAATTCTACTAGAAAAATTTAAAACGATTGTCTTTAATTGTTGCTGCACTACGTAAAGCGTTTGAACTTCTATAAACAGCTTGCTTTTGGGCTTGCAACAATTGTTGTTTAATTGCTTCATTGTCTTGTGGAATAGCTTTTGCACCAATTGCTTCAACTTTAATTGCAATTACACCAGCGTTTCCTGCTATTGGAGCAGACACTTTACCGGTTAAGTCTTTATTAAATGCACTACCAGTAACTTTTAAATCGTAACCTAAACCTGGAATTGAAGGATTTGCAAAACTTATGCTATCAGCTTTTTGAACTTGTGTTGCTGTAGATGTAGCATATTCTTGCAAAGAACTTCCTTTAAACTTGGTAGCTATGATTTGTTTTGCCTTTTTTTCGTTTCTTACAAATGGCTCAACTTGTGGACGGGCAGAAGCAGCATTAGCCAAACCTTTTTTATTTACATTGGTAATAATTGCAACAACATATTTATCCCCAACTTCTGTTGGTTCACTTACATCATTTAAATCATGCTCATATACCCAACGTACTAAACCACGTGTATTAGCCTGACCAAAGTTTGCAATGCTGAAATCACTCTCTTTAATTTCCTGACTGAATTGAATTTGCTTATTCAACTTAGTTGCAGTTTCATCAAATTGCTTTTTATTTTTTACAGTAGCAGCAAATTGAAGTGCAGCAGTACTTGCAGCATTTACAGTTTCGTTACTTGCACTAATTGATTTAGCCAGGTAAGCTACGTTTACAGCTTCTCCAAAATTCTTTTGGCTAATCACTTCTATATAATGATAACCTGAATATTTATCATTTTCAACTTTCACAACTTTTTTATCACCAGTTTTACCATAAAATATTGTTTCCGCAAATTCTTTACTTATTCCACTAAACTGTTGCAACGAAAAATCATATTCGCCTTTAGTACCTTTACTTCCTCCGTCATCACTGTATTTTTGAACTAATGCATTAAAATCAGCTCCAGCAACTTTAGCTAAAACTTCTACGCTATCTATTCTTTTTTTAGCAACGCTATCAGCTAAAATTAGGTTTCTATTATCTTCTGTTTTAACCAATATATGTCTCACCTTAACACTATCGGGTAAATTTCTTTTACCTATCATTTTAGCTACTACATAATTGTTGGCATCTAAATAGGGTCCAAATGTTTTACCATCTGCTAATGTTTTAATACTATCGGCATTCGGCATTTTCATTGCAGTTTTCAAAACATAACCCTCTTGGTAAGGCAATTCACTACCAACACGAGCTAAATATGCTTTTACGTCGGCAGTAAACGAAAATTCATTTTTTAAGCTATTGATTTGATTTAATGTATTTAAAGAATCGATTCCAATGGGTGAAGCATCAAAACTTACAAAAGAAAATATTCTTGTTTCTTCTTTCTTTTCAAAACCACTGGGATGTTTTTTTACATACGCCATTACTTCATCATCAGATACTTTTACAGTGCTATCTGCAATAGATCCGTAAGGTACATACACGTAAGAAATATTGGCAATTGAAGTATTCTCAGCTTTTTGTTTTTCTATTAACCAAGTAGGCACATAAGCAATACCCTGCAACAAGTTTTGATATTTTGTACTTAAAGCCTGTTGCTTACTTGGTTCTATTACGCCTTCTATTACACCTTGTAATTGTTGATTGTTTTTAGATTTTTTCAATTGTGCAAAAGCCTGACGAGCAGCATCTGCTTTAAATTGTCCATTCTCATCTACAAACTGAGGTTCACGAGCCAAAGGAGATTGTGGTCCAAACAAAATATCCGATAATTCTTTACCAGTTACCTGTAAACCCAATTTCTCAGCTTCTTGATTTAAAATAATTCTATCTACTTCCATATTCCACAACTGACCAATTACATTGTTCCTATCCTGACCATTTTGAGAATACAGGGTTACTTTTTTCTCAAATTCTTCCCTGTTAATGGTTACTCCGTTTACTTTTACCAAAGTAGAAGAATTACCAAACATACTTCCTCCACGGCTACCCATACCATCTTGTAAAATAAATGCAATTAATGCCAGAGCGATTACGGCAAATAAAATCCACGCTCCTCTATCTCGAATACTTTGAATAACAGACATAATATTATATGTATTAAATTTTAAGGAAGGCAAAAATAGGGGAATATAGTTATTGAACAAATTGTGGAAAACATTCTAAAACCGCTTTGGACTTGAATTTTAGAAAGCCCATCTGCACTAACGATAAAAAGGCTTCATAAACTTATACAGAAGACCTTGTTAATAATAAACAAATGAGGTGTATAAATTACGTTTTAAGAAAATTGAATTGTGAATACTAGTAGAATAAGTAATACCCTTTTTTCACATTTTGCTGGTATGCTTAATTATTGCACTTTTTGCTACCTGTTTCTTAACAGTGTATAACCTGTGATTTAGACATTGTGAATTAAACAGATTTAGCTAATCAACAATTGTTTAAAAAATAATCAAACATAGGATATACTTATAAAGTCAATTGTGAATGAACTGTTAGTTAAAGTGAATAACCGCTAAGTATATTAACTTTGCCACCTGTGCGTAACTAAGTTATCACGATATACACACTCGTAATAATAGTAGTGGTTTATATAAATATGTATTATTAAATACTATTACAATGGATATTAACACATCAAAAGACCAAGTTTTAGCAAAAGGATTCTTAGATATAGAAGTACCCGCAACAATTGATTTATTTGCAGAAATAGAAAAATTAAAAAAAGAAAAAAATATTGTACTACTGGCTCATTATTACCAGGAACCAGACATTCAGGATGTGGCTGATTACATTGGTGATAGTTTAGGCCTTGCACAAGCAGCAGCAAAAACCAATGCCGACATTATTGTTTTTGCAGGTGTACACTTTATGGCAGAGACTGCTAAAATTTTAAATCCAACCAAAAAAGTATTGTTGCCCGATTTGAAAGCAGGTTGTTCTTTAGCCGATAGTGCTCCTGCCCCATTATTTAAAGCTTTTAAAGAAAAAAATCCCAATCATTTGGTGGTAAGTTATATCAATTGTACAGCTGAAATAAAAGCTTTAAGCGATATTATTTGTACCAGTGGTAATGCCGAAAAAATTATTGAAAGTATTCCTGCTGATCAGCCGATCATTTTTGCACCCGATAAAAACCTGGGAGCTTACCTCAATAAAAAAACGGGTCGTAACATGGTTTTGTGGAATGGAGCCTGCATGGTACACGAAATTTTTAGCCTTGAAAAAATTACCAAACTAAAAATTCGCCACCCACAAGCTAAATTTATTGCACACCCCGAATGTGAAGAAGCCATTTTAAATATTACCGATTTTGTGGGCAGCACCACTCAATTGCTGAAATATGCACAGCAAAATGAAGCTGAACAATTTATTGTTGCTACCGAAACAGGTATTTTACACCAAATGCAGTTAAGCTGCCCAAATAAGACCTTTATTCCTGCACCACCCAATAACTCCTGTGCCTGTAACGACTGTCCACACATGAAGCTGAATACCCTCGAAAAACTGTATTTATGCATGAAGTATGAGACTCCGTCAATTGAAATGGAAGAAAATTTGCGTTTAGCAGCTTTAAAACCCATGCAACGAATGATGGATATTAGCAAGGCAGCAGGCTTAATTGGTTAATTTTTTTTGGTAATTTTTTCAACTGCACAATTAGACTTTTTGTTCTAAACACTGCTCAAGAAATTCTCATGCCTTATAGAATAAATAGTACTTTATCAACTTTTCCAATCCCACAAAATTACAAACCAGTCTATACCACCACAACTTAGGGTTTCAATTACTTCAAAACCTCCTTTTAGATGTGTTTTTAATGAACGAGCATTGTATTGTGCAACATCGTTAATGGCATAATCAAACTCACTGCTTAACTCGGCTTTATAAAAATTATAAAAATTTTTTACCAGCCCAATGCCTCTGTAATTTTTGGCAGTACACAATTGCCCAGCCACAAGATAATGTTTTTTTATTGTTGCACTCCGTTACAAAGAAGCATCAATTACATTAAATAAATCTTCGGGTAATGCATGATGTTGTTTAATAGATTGTACAGCTACAAAAGCATAACCATTTGTTGCAATACTTGATGGGCAGCCAATTGAATTGGAAGTTGACCGATGAAGGAGAACACAAAAAACGAAAAGCCTCAACCTCTGTTTATTTTTGTACTAGAGCCGATAGCCCCAAATTTCAATCCCTTATTTTTGAATCCTAAAATTATATACATGAGTAAACATGCATACGTTTTTCCGGGACAAGGTTCACAATTTAGTGGAATGGGTAAAAATTTATACGAGAGTAATGCATTTGCTAAGGAATTGTTTGAGCAAGCCAATGATATTTTAGGGTTTAGAATCAGTGATGTACTTTTTGGTGGTACTGATGAGGAATTGAAACAAACCAATGTTACACAACCTGCTGTTTTTTTACATAGTGTAGTTGCATTTAAAACATTGAATGATGCAAAACCTGATATGGTTGCAGGCCATTCATTGGGCGAATTTTCGGCTCTTGTTGCCAACAATACATTGCCTTTTGAAGATGCTTTAAAATTGGTAAGCATTCGTGCAAATGCGATGCAAAAAGCATGTGAAATAAACCCTAGTACAATGGCTGCTGTATTGGCTTTGGCTGATGATAAAGTAGAAGAAATTTGTGCTGCAATACAGGCTGAAACTGGCGAAATTGTTGTGCCAGCAAATTACAATTGTCCTGGACAATTGGTAATTAGTGGAAGTATTAAAGGCATAGAAATAGCTTGTGAAAGAATGAAAGTTGCTGGTGCAAAACGAGCATTGGTTTTGCCTGTAGGAGGTGCATTTCATAGTCCATTAATGAATCCTGCAAAAGAAGAATTGGCTGCTGCAATTGAAGCCACCAATTTTAATACACCATCTTGCCCAGTGTATCAAAATGTAGTGGCAACTGCTGTTAGTGATGCAGCCTCTATTAAACAAAATTTAATTGCACAATTAACAGGTGCTGTTCGTTGGACACAAAGTGTGCAAGCAATGGTAGCTGATGGAGCAACACATTTTACAGAAGTAGGTCCAGGAAAAGTTTTACAGGGATTGGTACAAAAAATACATAAAGAAGCTGTGGTGGATGGAGTGAGTTAGGAAGAAGCTATTAGTAATTAGCCATTAGCATGAATCTACTGCTAATAGCTAAAGGCTAATACTACAATTAACCCACTCTCCATCGAAACTGGCATTGTACTTCTTATAAAAATTAATAGCTGGTTCATTCCATTCTAATACCTGCCAAACAATGGCATTGAATTTCTTTTCTTTGGCTTCTTCAATTAGTTTATTGAATAATAGTTTGCCAATTCCTTTGCCTCTTGCAGTTTCAGTTACTAAAAAATCTTCGAGGTACATACGTTGTCCTTTCCAGGTACTGTAACGAATGTAGTATAAAGTAAAGCCTAGGATTATTTCTCCCTCTCCTGAAGGAGAGGGTTGGAGTGAGGTTGCTACAAATCCCCACCAAACAGGATTTTCACCAAACCCACTTTCTTCAAAATGTTCTAATGTAACAGTTACTTCATTAGGTGCTTTTTCATAAACAGCCAGTTCGTGAATCAATTCTAATAAACGTTTACAATCTTTTCTTTCAACATTACGTATAGCAATATTCATGTTATTTCTTTAAGATGCTTTCAACATATTGGTTAAATGAAGGAAGGCTTTTCTTACTTTCATATATTTCGATGAACTGCGAAAATTGCATATATCCATATTTATTTGGATCGCTGCTTAGTTCTTCATAATGTTTGGTAAAATATTCACGTGTGTTTTCTCCTGCAGGTATTGGATTGGTAAGTTTTGCCATGGCTTTTTTAGCATAAGCATAACATTGCTTTAATTGTTTTTCCTGCTTGGTTTCAAGCCAGTAAAGCATTGCTACAGTATTGGCTTTGTATTCTTCGTCGTATGCATCTTTACCTTCTGATTTTGCAGCACGGCGTAAATAGTGTCCCAACTCATGGGTTAAATAAAATCCATTAAAAAAGATAGCAAACATTTTCTTGCTTTCTTCTTCGCTGCCAGCCAGTTCATAAAAGAATTTTTTTTGCTCATTGATTACCTGACTCCAAATGGGGATATTAACGGTAGAATCCTTTGGAAAGAAAAAAATAAGATAGGGTGTTGTATTTAAAATTACGCTTGGAGCAGCAGGTAACTTTTTATTTACTTTTTTCAAAAAATTATTTCTAATGATTCTGGCATCCTGTACGAGAGATGCAGAATCATTATAGAGTTTAAACCAATTATTTTGAGCGTTTGAAAAAGAAACGGCAATAAAAAATAAAGAAGTTAGAATTATTTTTTTCATGTTTTGTTTTAAAAGTGATTATTTAAGAGGAGATGGCTATTATTTCAAAGCCTGTTCAAAATCGTTTAAAACATCTTGTACGTTTTCTATGCCTACACTTAATCTTATCAATCCATCGGTAATGCCAAACTTTATTCTTTCTTCACGTGGCACGCTAAAATGTGTCATACTTGCAGGATGAGAAATCAAAGTATCAACAGTACCTAAACTTACAGCCCTAACACACATTTGTAGTTTGTTGATGAATTGTTTCCCCGTTTCTAATCCGCCTTTTAATTCAAAGCTCATCAATGCACCGGGATGTTTCATTTGCTTAGCACTTACTGCAAAATCAGGGTGAGAGGGTAAGCCTGTATAATTTACATGAGCAACAGCAGGATGATTTTCTAAGTATTGTGCAACAATCATTGCATTGCTGCAATGCCTGTCCATTCTTAATTCCAAAGTTTTCATGCCGGTGATTAATAAAAACGCATCAAACGGATTTCCATTTCCACCTAACAATGCATGCCATTTCCAAACCTTGGTTTGCATTAATTCAATGTCTTTTCCAATTAATACACCACCAATGGCTGTACCATGACCATTTAAGAATTTTGTTGTTGAATGAAACACAAAATCTACTCCATACTTAAAAGGTTGTTGTAAATAAGGTGTAGCAAAAGTGTTGTCAACACTCACTAATAAATTGTGCTGTTTCGCCATTTTAGTAATGGCTTCAATATCTACACATTGAATGGTTGGATTGGCAGGCGTTTCTAAATGCACCAACTTTATAGATGGATTTTGCTTGACAACATCTTCAACAATAGTCAAATCTCTTAAATCGACAATTATGGTTTTTACACCTGTTTGTTCCATCACTTTATGAAACAATTCATAGGTTCCTCCATACAAAGAAAAGTGTGATAAAATAGTATCGCCAGCTTTCAAATTGGCCATGAATAAAGTGGTCATGGCTGCTTGTCCACTTGCATGTAGTAAAGCTTTTAATTGCAATGGATTTCCATTTTCATCTTTCAATCCAAATGCTTCTAATGCAGCAATGGTTTCTTCGGCAGCTTTAAAAGTAGGGTTACCCCAGCGACTGTAAATTCTTTCTTTATCAATACTGGCAAAGCGTTCCATGCCTTTTTCTGCAGTATCAAAAGTAAAAGTTGAAGTTGCATATATAGGCGTAAGGTGTGCATTTGCATCGTTGTGTTCGTTACCTGTGTGCATGGCAACTGAACTAATACCTGTAAGTGGAAATTGACTCATGTAATTATTTTATTTTGTACTTAGCTATTGTTTCTTTAATGGGCTGCAGTGGCGTCGCACACTTCAACTGTAAAACTTTATTCATCCAATCGAACACATACTTGCAACCAGTAACCTGAAACTTGCAACTATTCTTTATCTTCAACTCAAAAATAGTCATTCAGCATGAAGGAATTGCTTACTCAGTATGCCACTTATCATTTATGGGCCAATCAGCAAATTTTGGATGTTGTTTTAAAGCTAACACCTGAGCAGCAAAAGCAAGCAATAGCCAGTAGTTTTCCAAGCATACACTCAACTTTATTACACATTTGGGATGCCGAAAGTATTTGGTGGCAAAGATTAAAGTTGCAAGAACATGTTGTTAGAAACAGCACATTAAGAGACTATTCAACTGAAGAAGTGGTTGAGCAAATTTTACAACAAAGCCAGCAATGGTTAACCTGGGTAAAAAATGCATCGGATGCTCAAATCAATTATGTATTTGCTTATCAAAATACAAAACGTGAACAGTTTAAAGACAAGGTTTCACAAATGTTGTTGCACTTGTTTAATCATGGTACTTACCATCGTGGGCAATTGGTAACTATGTTCAGGCAGTTGGGCGTAGAAAAAATTCCAGCAACCGATTTTATACATTGGAGTAGAAAGAAATAAGCTAGGGATTTTTTAGGAACTCATTAATAATTTTAGAAAAGTTTTCAGAATCTTCGGTCTTTAACAAAAGATATTTAAATTTTTTACCTTTATTTAAATTCTTGTAAACAATTGCATTATAATTTGTCTCATAAACACTATCTAGGACTTTTTGACTAAGAAATAAAACATTTTTACTTTTCGAATTGAAGCATGATGTATCTGCATAAAGATTTATTTTTCCTCCTTTATCAATATAGCTTTGGATAAAAGAAGTCACGCAACTACAGCGGAAACAAGATATTAATATACCTTTTTCAGTTTTACAATAATTATTTAAAATTTGTACTCGAAATTCTTCATTCGCTGTCTTGTTTTTTTTGTTACATACACAACTTTGAATAAAAAAACAGCTCACTATGAGTATTTTATTATTGAACAGCATAAAAATAAGATTCAGATAAATTTTGATTAAAAATAACAAAGCCATTTTTATATTCAAATGCAAGTCTTGGATGTATTTCGTTTTTAAAGACATTGTAAAACTTCAACTCGAAGTTTTTATTTAAAACTAGATATTCATATTTTTTTTTATCAAAAAAATTTTCCCTTTTCATTCTCTTAATTACTAAAAAATAATCGTTACCAATGGGCAAAACAAATTCGTTACTTTCATTGATTTCTAAGTACTTTCTAGTGTAACCCAGATCTTTACTTTTTTCAGGATGATATGTATCATATTCTGAGTATGGGTTGTAATCTATCGTTTGTAAGTCCCTGCTAGCTATAAGGTTACTGGTAATAATTTTATCAAGTGATTCAAAGAAAACAATTAAATCTGTTTTATTCTTACAAAATAGATATGTGTTTTTTGATTTACGCCTACCTTTTAAAAACTCAATTGGGGTTTTGATTATTCTATCTATTTTAAAGGGATTTGACAAATCAAAAACTAGATATAAGTAATTATCAGAAAAGTTATTCCTTTCTGAATTACTGGCAATTGGAAAGTAGATTTTTTTATCAAATTTTACAATTGCTTGACTAGGGTTTAATCTTTGAGGAAATTTCTCGATTCCCCTATAAACGCTGAGGTCAAAACTATCAATTTTCTTTATTTGCAAAGCCTTAGTGATGCTGATGTCATATAACTTAAATTCGCCTTTATTAAATATTAGTAAATTAGAATCTGAAAATGAAATAGAATATACTGGATCTAGTTTAGAAACATATTGGCTAATATCTATTGCAGATGATAAAGTATCAAAAATTGATAAGAACGTTAATTTTTTCTCCTCATTTAGATAAACCAAATAATTTAATCCATAAATATTACAAATTTGCTCTCGAAACCTGAAATTATATTTAGCTAATTTTTTGGGGTGAATACTTGTTTTTTGGGAAATGAGTGAATCTCCATATTTCTTAGGTACTCTTATGCTACTTTCTTCTGTTTTACAAGAACAAAAAAACAAAATAGAAACAATAATTGCTTTTAAAATGTTGGTTATAAGTTTCACTTATTTATTTCTTATTTTGGCATTTTGGTAATGTAAATAAAATTGCCATCTAACACTTGTCCGTTGTAAACTGCAAAATCTCCATTCTGAAATTGAGTTATTCCGTATTGCCCTTGATTTAAATAATTTAAGAATTGTTGTCTATCATTAGCTTTTCGAAATACCATATTGAAGCGAGAATTTGAGGCAAGAGATGGCAATGTACCATTAGAAAAAGCGGTGTGTATTTTGTCTATAATTGCAGGGTCATCAACTTCTAAAGAATCTACAATGCACAAATCAGGAGATGAACGATTATAATTTTGAGTTGTAGGTATTAAAACTCCATCTTTTGGCCCACCAACCTTACATTCGTCTCCTGGACCATCACAATAAAGATATAACGCTGGAGGAGGTGCAGCCACTGATGATCTTGCATAATCTACATTTACCCAATAGCCATCGTAGCCTTTGTATTTGTCTCCACCACACGATGCAAAAAGAACAATAACAATTAAAGAAATAATTATTTTTTTCATTTTATAGTATTTGAAATTAAAAATAAGTAAAAAATATGATAATAAGATTAATTAGCAAATTAAAATTTAATTAATTTTATTAAAATCAATAATAATTAGGTATTGTAAAAATTGGGTAACAATAGTTTATTAACAGTTCGAATTCAGCTTAATATTTTTGATTCGTACTAAAACTTAGTTATTATAAATCGGCAAGAAATTTAGAAAGTATTCTATTGCAGCTTGCAATTGTTGAACAGCCTGCTTATTCCATTTTATTACAACATTCATTAACGCAGCAATTTTTGTACATCTTCATGTAACATAAATTCACCTGCTTCTATTTCAGCATCAGCTTTTTCTAATTCATCGTTGTACTGCTTAATGCCAATTGCTTCTTTATTTGCAATGACAGTTTTAATTAAACTCAAAAAACTGTCCTGTTCAGCACTGCTCAACTTTGTGAAATATTCAATTAATTCATTTTGTGCTGTTTGAGTAATCATACAACAATGTTTATTTCAAAAATAACGAATAAAATAAAGCATTCAAAAATCACATTTTAATATTCAAAGGCTTACTCCACATGCGTATCATGTACCAAATTAACCCAGCTAAACTGAGTAGAAACCAACCATAAAAAATATAATTACCCAGCGTAAAAGATTTTTCAGGAAAAGCATAACCAAATTTTATACCTGCTGTAGCATTAATCATCATCCACAACATTCCCATTGAAATGGTATTTACGATGCGTATTAAAAAAGCTCTTACTTCTGGTTCCAAGATAGGTGAAATTATTAATTAATAGAACTCTATACAATTACAATCATTCAAACAAATTGTTGTAAAAAGCTTTATTCACTATTGCCCATTTACCATTTTCTTTTTCTTCCTTAATCAAAACTTTGGTTACTGCTGGCAGCTAGTTTCAACAATCTGTCGTATTGTGCAGGTGTTAAATCGTTGTAGAAATAATAAATAGGATCAACAGGAGTTCCTCCTCTGTGTACTTCATAATGGCAGTGTGGTCCTGTACTTTTACCTGTACTACCCACATAACCAATTACTTCCCCACGTTTAACGGTTTGTCCAACCCTTGCTTTTATACGAACCATGTGGCCATACAAACTTTCATAACCATAACCATGATCAATCACCACATGATTACCAAAACCACTGGCAGCAAATGTGGCTGTTTTAACCACACCATCAGCTGTAGCATAAATAGGTGTACCAATGGGTGCAGTAAAATCTAAACCAGCATGAAAACGTGGAATTTTATATACAGGGTCAATTCTGTTACCAAAACCACTGGCAATACGGGTTAGGTTTTTATTGCTTACAGGTTGTATAGCAGGAATGGCGGCTAATAATTTTTCTTTATTCTTCACCATATCCTCAATATCAGTATAACTTTTGGTTTGATAAGCCAAACGCAACGATAAATTGTTCAGCTGATCGGTCGTGCTTTTTACCAATTCAGTTTCGCCCATGCTTTGTACTAGCTTCACTTCTTTTTTGGTTTCAATATCTTTTACCCTTGCACTATCAGGTATGGGTTGAGCTTCAAATATGCTGCGGTACACATTGTTGTCACGGTTTTCCAGTTCATCCATTTGCAGTTCTAATTGCTTCACACGTTCTTGTAAAACCGCATAATTATCTCTGAAATCATCGTTTTGCTGACGCAATAACTTTTCTTTCGGACTATCAATATATCTGAAAGCAATGGCAACAATAATAAATCCTGTAACAATACTGGCAGCAATAAAACCAAATACACGCAACAACTGCACACGTAGAGGCACATCGAGTTTCTCGTAGCGTAATGTGTGTGTGTTGTAGTAATATTTAATTTTTTTCATGCTCCTAACCTAACCCCTAAAGGGTAGAAACAATTTTATTTAGATAAAAAATCTGTTTTTGATCTTTCAATCATTATTATATGTATGCTATCGATAAACCCACCCCAACAAGATTTTCATCAATTCATGTTCATATTGCCCCTCCCAAGAGGGGAAGATTATTTTTTGAATTTAAAAATCCGTTTTCATCCGTTCAGTCCGTGTTATCAGTGTTCCAATCAAGTAGCCTCTTTCCCTATCTTTGCCAGTCTTTGATTACAAGCCATCAAAGATAAATTTTAATCAACACAAAAAAGCTTGCAAATTTCTTTTACCATGACAAGTGCAGAGATACGACAACAATTTTTAGATTTCTTCAAAAGTAAAGGACATCAAATTGTGCCTTCGGCTTCTATTGTTGTTAAAAACGATCCAACATTGTTGTTCACCAATGCTGGAATGAACCAGTTTAAAGATTTTTTCTTAGGTAATAAACAACCCGATTTTACACGTATTGCCGATACACAAAAATGTTTGCGTGTAAGTGGTAAACACAACGATTTAGAAGAAGTTGGTGTTGATACTTACCACCACACCATGTTCGAAATGCTGGGTAACTGGAGTTTTGGTGATTATTTTAAAGCAGAAGCCATTGCATGGAGTTGGGAATTATTGACTGAAGTTTACAAATTGGATAAAAGCAGGTTGTACGTTACCGTTTTTGAAGGTGATGCAAAAGAAGGCTTACCACCAAGTTCTATTGCATTAACTGAATGGAAAAAGTTGGTTGCCGCAGAACACATTGTTTTTGGTAACAAAAAAGATAATTTCTGGGAAATGGGTGAAACTGGTCCATGTGGTCCTTGTAGTGAAATACATGTGGACATGAGACCAGATGATGAACGTGCAAAAATTGCAGGAAGAGATTTGGTAAATAAAGATCATCCACAGGTAATCGAAATCTGGAACAATGTATTTATGCAATACAACCGTTTAAAAGACGGAATCTTGCAACCATTACCTGCACAACATGTAGATACAGGAATGGGTTTTGAACGTTTGGTTCGTGTAATACAAGGCAAAACAAGTAATTACGATACCGATGTTTTTACTGGAACGATTGCTGCAACAGAAAACATCACAGGTAAAAAATATGATTTTAGCGATAGTAAAGAAGCCATTGCATTTCGTGTAATTGCCGATCATATACGTGCAATTAGTTTTACCATTGCCGATGGACAATTACCAAGCAATACTGGTGCTGGCTATGTAATTCGTAGAATTTTACGTAGAGCCGTTCGTTATTACTATTCTTATTTAGATTATAAGCAACCATTGTTGCATCAATTATTGCCCACATTGGCAAAACAATTTGAACATGTTTTTCCTGAATTACATGCACAGTTGGATTTTGTAAGTAAAGTAGTAAAGGAAGAAGAAGATGCATTTTTGAGAACGTTACATCTTGGAATTGTTTACTTCGATTTGTTTATTAAAAAAGGAGAAGAAGGAATCAACAAAGGACTTATCCCATACATAAATTATAATGGTAAACAATATGCGTTTGATAAAGCAGAGAAGGTAATACCTGGGGCTTTTGCATTTGACCTTACTGATACATATGGTTTTCCCATTGACTTAACACAATTGATGGCAAGTGAAATTGGCTGGACTGTTGATATGGCTGGTTATGAGAAAGCTTTAAAAGAACAAAAAGATCGCAGCCGTGCAGCAGGAGCAATAGATACAGAAGATTGGGTGATCATCAACGATGGAGATTCAACATTTGTAGGCTATGATTCTTTAGCAATAAAAACCAATGTGGTTAAATACAGAAAAGTAAAAGCCAAAGGTAAAGAAGCTTATCAAATTGTATTGGCCACAACACCTTTTTATGCTGAAAGTGGTGGTCAGGTTGGTGATAAAGGACAATTGGAAATTTCAAATTTCAAATTAGATATTTTCGATACCAAGAAAGAGAATAATCTCTTCATTCATTTTGCAGAAACATTACCTGCTGAAATTGATTTAACTGGAGAAGTCAGTGCAACAGTAAATCCTTCAACCAGAATTGAAACCTCCAGCAACCATAGTGCTACACACTTGTTACATGCAGCTTTACGCCAGGTCTTGGGCACACATGTTGCACAAAAAGGAAGTTTGGTAAACAATGAACAATTGCGTTTCGACTTTTCTCATTTTTCAAAAGTTACTGATGCAGAAATTGCTCAAATAGAAACCATCGTTAATCAAAAAATTCGTGAAAACGTTCCTGTTGTAATTAAAGAAATGAGTAAAGATGAAGCAGTTGCTTTAGGAGCAATGGCTTTATTTGGCGAAAAATATGGTGATATAGTTCGTGTAGTAATCATGGATCCCAATTATTCTATTGAATTGTGTGGAGGAACGCATGTTGGCAGTACAGGAGCATTGGGTTTCTTTAAAATAAAACATGAAACTGCTGTTGCTGCTGGTGTTCGTCGTATTGAGGCTGTTAGTGGCGTTGCTGCAGAAAACTATTTGAATGAACAGTTACAACAATTGGATGCCGTTAAAGCAGTATTCAACAATCCAAAAGAACTCATCAAAACCATCGAAAATTCAGTTGCTGAAAATAGAGAACTGAAAAAGAAAATAGAAAGTTTAGAAGCCAAACAATTGGCTATCATTAAAACTGAATTAGCAGCAAAAGTTGAAACCATTAATGGCTCCACTTTTATTGGTGCTGTATTAGAAGTAAGCAATGCCGATGGTTTGAAAAAGTTGGCGAACGATTTAAAAACCGATGCTCAATTGATTGTCATTGCTGCAAATATTGGTGGCAAAGCATCAGTAGCTATTTCAGTTGCTGATGAGTTGGTTGCAAAAGGAATTGAAGCACCAAAACTGATTAAAGAATACATCACTCCAATTATTAAAGGCGGTGGTGGTGGAAGTAAAAACTTAGCAACAGCCGGAGGACAAGATGCAAGTAATTTAGATACAGTAATTGCTGCTGTAAAAGCGTTATTGTAAAATAGTAAATTGAAATCGAAAGCCCAACTATATTGTGTTGGGCTTTTTTGTAACCACAATTTACCTTTCTAGTTTTTGCAAATCATCAACTGTTAAAATGGTTACTTGTTGTAGCTTGAAATAATCTATTACCAATGGCACCAATTTTTCACGAACAACCAATAGCAAATTGCTTTTATTTTCTTTTAATAAATACAATACCGATTGGTACAATCCCTGTTGATTAAGTTCCAATGGTCCAATTTCATCTACCACAATAAATTGGCTGTTGGTTGCTTGTTGTAAAATAGTATTGGCTTTATTAAATGCTGCTTGGCAAAATATAAACCGACCAATTGCAAGTGTATTGCTTTCGTTTTCTGTTGCTTCCATCGCAAAAGAACCAGCAGTTAAAATATTGTAAAAGCAACGCTTGCCATTAATAATAGGTGTTGCAAGCCCACTTACGTCATTTCTGTTTTTGCACCAATTTAATAACGCAGTTGTTTTACCTGTTTGAATATTACCTGTGAGTATATATAGCTTAGGCTGCATAAATAATATTTACAGTAACTGTTTTAATAAACGCAGCCAATTTTTTTATACCTGTTAAAGGTTTTGCAGCAGCCCAACTTTGTACTACCATACTTTTTATAGTAGGTAATAATTGGGTAATTTCTTTTACCAATTGTGGCATTTGTAGTTGCTTGCGTTGTAATACAATTTGTAACCACTTGGTCAGTAAAGGACTAAATACCAACCACCAACTTAATACAATAATTAATGAACGTACAATTATTTGTAGTATCAAATTACTTGGCAAAATAGGCTTTCCAATGGGTATTGCCGATTGAATGTAAAACACAATTAATACCAACCAAACAACGATTAAACTTATTTTAAAAGGCCTTTTTTTGCTTTTGTTAAACTGCGTTATGGTTGTTGGCTCATCAAAATTTTTAAATGGAATGATGGTCTTTTTCCATTCCAGTATTTTTACAGGAATGCTACAACAAATCCATCCTACAATCAATCCAGCTATCAAGTGTAATACAATATAGCCAATAGCAAAATAATAACTGTAACTGGTAATCGAATGCTCGTTCGATAATTTACTAATAAATGCATCTACTGCTTTCCAAAATGCAGTTCCATAAACAATCATTAAAACCAAAATTCTTTGTACTGCCGATTCTAACATGCTAAGCACCGCCAATAAAAAACAAGAAAGCTTAAAAAAGTTGCTGTTGAAAAATACCAATTCGGCTAAAAATCCCTGAAAGAAAACAGCAACATAGGCTGTTGGTGGACTTTGCGGACTCAACATCATTTTAAAAATAGCCACAATTATTGCTGCCTTTAAAATGCTACCTTTTTTTGGTGTATAGCGTGCCATTAAACAAATAATCACCACAGCCGACCCACCTACTAATAAGCCACTGATTGGCAATCTTAATCCATGAATAACTCCACCTAGCATAGCTTCACAAATAACCCATAATGCAATAAGCCTGTAATAAACAACGCTGTTCCAAGTTGTTTTCTCAATTAATTTATCCTTGTTATTATTCATTACAAAAGCTGTTACAACATTTAAAAATCCAAACAACTTCAATATAAAAAAAGCGATTAACACAATGGTTAATCGCTTGTATAAAATAGTTTGCTTAATGCATTTAGCTTACCAAAGTTCCTACATCTAAGCCTTGTACAACATTTAATAAGTTGCCAGGTTTGTTCATATCAAAAACAATAATGGGTAATTTATTTTCCATGCATAAAGTAAAGGCGGTCATATCCATTACTTTTAAGTTTCCCGAAATACATTCATTAAAACTCAATTTATCAAAACGAGTTGCAGTAGGGTCTTTTTCAGGGTCAGCACTATAAATACCATCTACTCTGGTGCCTTTTAAAATAACATCGGCTTTCATTTCAATTGCTCTTAAACTTCCAGCAGTATCTGTTGTAAAATAAGGGTTACCCGTACCAGCACCAAAAATTACTACACGGCCTTTTTCTAAATGTCTCAATGCTTTTCTACGAATATAAGGCTCAGCAACTTGCTCCATATTAATAGCACTTTGCAAACGGGTGTACACACCAATTTTCTCTAACATAGCCTGCATGGCCATAGCATTAATTACAGTAGCCAACATGCCCATATAATCGCCATGTGCACGTTCAATACCACTGTCAGCTTCGTTCATACCACGGTAAATATTACCACCACCAATTACAATAGCCACCTGAACACCCAAATTGGTAACATCTTTAATATCGTAAGCATATTGCTCAATTACTTTGGGATCAAATGGATCGTTAGAACCCGATTGACCCAATAAAGCCTCACCAGATAATTTTAATAAAACACGTTTGTATTTTGGGAGCATGTTAAGTTGATTTAAGTCGTTTGCAAATAACCACAATTTTTGCCATGCAGCCAACTGTAAATTGTTTTTTTATGTTGGGGCTGTAAGGGTTGGTACAAAAACGTACAGCAGTTCACTGCCCGTATTCAATTTAGTTAAGAATTGTCAGCCTGAGCTTGTCGAAGGCGGTGTAATGAATTCGACTGAAAACCCGTTTTCGACAAGCTCAAACTGACAGCTTTTTTCTTAACTAAATGACATTACTGTGCAGCCCATGAACAGAGGAATAGGTTTGTAGAGTGGTCTGCTTTTGCAAAGCAGACCACTCTATTAGATAATCATTTAAATATACAGTCGAGGCAATAGAATGAGGCTTTCTTATTCCCCTCCAGTGGAGGGGCTAGGGGTGGTTTATTAGAATCAATTTAATTTAATCCTGCACATAAAACTTGTATTGAATAGATAATGAAAAAAAATTTCACATCTACAACCAATGCTTTAGATTTGGATTTATAAAATATTATTAACGCATAGCGTTGCTTACGTTTCTTTTCAGATAAAACCTGAGAATCTTTAGAAGAAAAAGAAACAGTTTGAGCGATGCACCTGCAAGGGTGCATCCTTTGGCTGTTTTCTATTTTCTTCGGGCTCTCTCAGGTGCCTTTCTGAAGTAGAATTTCAAGCGGAGGATTGCACCTGTTTTTTTTCTCCACTTTTAATTCTTTTTTTAGAAATGGTAAGCAGCAACCAAACTGCTTATGAAACTGCTGAAAACATTAGAAGATACGCTGAAAAAAGAACCCAACTATATTACTGATAATGGAGAGATAAAGAAATGGGTAGTGATACACAAGGCACAAAATTTTGATGCCGATTTGCTTGAATATTTATTAGACGAACCCACACTTAAAGAAACTTTTTTCAAGCAAGTAAAAGATGTGTTGGTATTTAACCAAAATGCTTTTATACAGTTTTTAGAACAAAAAAATTATTTGAACGACAGTTATACTGCCTACAAAAACAAAGTAGGATTAACCATTGATGGTAAGTATTTAAAACAACGAAATGAAGTAGCATTGGTGTGGCCCTTTAAAGATTGCATTTTAGAAGGTGGGCAAAGTAGAGAAGAAGATAAACGAGAAGAAATATTTTTTAATGAAATATTGGCACAAGATGAAATAAACCAATTACTTGAGCAAAAGGTTTTAACCAATGCCAAAAAATATACAGTTGATGGTGAAAAAGTAATTGATAGTTTTAATAGGAATGAAGAGGGAACAATAACAGATAACCTAATTATAAAAGGTAATAACCTTTTAGCACTGCATAGTTTAAAACAAGAGTTTGCAGGAAAAGTAAAGTTGATTTATATAGACCCACCTTACAATACAGGAAATGACAGTTTTAATTACAATGATAGTTTTAATCATTCGACTTGGTTGACATTTATGAAAAACAGACTATCAATAGCAAATGAACTATTATGTGATACTGGAGCATTATTTATTCAATGTGATGATATTGAGTTTGCTTACTTGAAAATATTAACAGATGAAATTTTCGGTAAAAACAATTTTATTAATTCAATAGCTGTAAGGTCATCAACTGCAAGTGGAATGAAGACAGCACACAAAGAAAAAACAATAATTAAACAGAAAGATTTGATTCTAGCTTACAAAAAAGGGCAAACTATTAATATAAAACCACAGTATACAAAAAAAGAAAAATGGGATACACACTATTCCTACTTTTTTAATAGAGAAACTAAATCTATATTTAAATTACTCGAAGTATTACGAAAAGAAAAAATTTTAACAGAGTCCGAAAATTTAGATGATATCGATATAAATGATAAAAAAACAATTAGCTTTTTAATTAAGAACAAAGAAAATATTTTCCAAACCGCTCCTGAGCTACCCCATGAAATTAAAGAAAAATCAAAAGCCCAAAAAGATGTTTTAATTGAATATGGAGAAGGGGATAATATAAATTATGCTATTAATGGGCGAAGACTTACTTTTCTTTCAAAAACAATAAAAAAAATATATTATAATCAGGAATTCAAAGAGGATATTGCTACACTATTATGTGATTTTTGGAATGATATAGATTTTCAGAATACCCAAAACGAAGGGGGCGTTAGCTTTCCAGCAGGAAAAAAGCCAGAGGTTTTATTATATAGGATAATTGATATGATTACACAAGATGGCGATTTGATTTTGGATTTTCATTTAGGTAGTGGAACTACGGCAGTTGTTTCACATAAAATGAATAGACAATATATTGGAATTGAACAACTTGATTATGCACAAAATGATTCTATAAAAAGATTGCAAAATGTTATAAATGGGGAACAATCAGGTATTTCGAAGGGGCTTAACTGGAAAGGTGGAGGTTCATTCATTTATCTTGAACTAAAAAAATACAATCAAACATTTATAGAACAAATTCAAGCTGTAAAAGACACGGCAACTTTATTAAGCATTTGGGAAGCAATGAAAGCCAAATCGTTTTTAAACTACAATGTAGATATACAAGAACAAGAAAAACACATTGCAGCATTTAAGGCAGATACACTCAACAATCAAAAGCAATTGCTTATTAAACTGCTCGATAAAAATCAATTGTATGTAAACCTATCTTCTATAAACGATAAAGATTTCGAAATAACAGCAGAAGAGAAAAAAATCACTAATGAGTTCTATCGTTTGGTGTCTCATCAAAAGAAAAGCAAGTAGTGGTGGGTGAGACACCACTGTAGTAATGATGTTACAATTAAAACAATTCAATGAACTTTCTATATAACATATTTGATAACCCATTTGCCAAAAAAGCATTGGATAGCGTTATTCTACCAAATCATATTTCCGATAACTTAAAGCCAGGCTTTGGAGAAAGACCATATCAAATAGAATCTTTTAAAAGATTTATTTATTTATACAACGAAGACTTTGAGGGTAAGCCACGCAAGCCTTTTCATTTACTGTACAATATGGCAACTGGCAGTGGCAAAACATTAATAATGGCTGGGCTAATGCTTTATTTATACGATAAAGGATATCGTAATTTTTTGTTTTTTGTAAACTCAAATAATATTATTACAAAAACAAAAGACAATTTCTTAAATCCACAATCATCAAAATATTTATTCAATACTAAAATAGTTATCGGTGGCAATGAAGTTTATATTAAAGACGCTGATACATTTGAAAGTACGGATGATAAAAACATCAATATAAAGTTTACTACTATTCAGCAACTTCACTTAGACCTTAACAATACCAAAGAAAATAGTATCACCTACGAAGACTTTAAAGATAAAAAAATAGCACTGATAGCAGATGAAGCACATCACTTAAACTCTGCAACAAAAAAAGGTGGTGATATGTTTGGCAGTTGGGAAAATACTGTGTTGGAAATTCTTCATCAAAACTTTGAAAATATATTATCAGAATTTACTGCAACACTAGACTATAAAAGCAATGAGATTGTTGACAAGTATCAAGACAAAATAATTTTTAAATACGACTTGACAAGTTTTAGAAAAGATAAATATTCTAAAGAAATTAACTTGATAAGGTCTTTGTACGATGAGAAAGAAAGAATATTACAAGCTATTATTTTAAACTTATACAGGCAAGAATTAGCCACAGATAACAATATTAATTTAAAACCTGTAATACTATTTAAAGCTAAGAAAACAATTAAAGAATCTGAGCAAAACAAAGCCAATTTTCATTCGCTAATTGATAACTTAACACCTTCACAAATAGAGCAAATAAGTATTACATCAACAGTTCCTATTGTACAAAAAGCCTTAACTTATTTTGCGTCAAAGAATATCGGTATAGAAGAGATAACACATAGGTTAAAAACAAACTTTAAAGCAGAAAATTGTTTAAGTGCTAATGAAACAATAAAAGAAAATTTATCGAAAGAAGAATTAAGAAGCGATGCTTTATTAAATACATTAGAAAATGAAAACAATCCAATAAGGGCTGTGTTTGCTGTGCAAAAATTAAATGAGGGTTGGGATGTTTTAAACTTGTTTGATATTGTTCGTTTATACGAGGGGCAAAACACAGGTGGTTCTAATAAAACTGTTGGTGCAACAACACTTTCAGAAGCACAATTAATTGGGCGTGGTGCAAGATATTATCCATTTACATTGCAACAAGGACAAGATAAATACACCAGAAAATATGATGATGACATCAACAATGATTTAAAGGTTTTAGAAGAATTATATTACCACACAAAAGAAGATAGTAGATATATTTATGAGTTAAAAAAAGCACTTGTTGAATCTGGTATTTATGAAGATGAAGACAATTTGGAAACAAAGCAATTGAGATTAAAACTAGACTTTAAGAAAACAGATTTTTATAAACAAGGCAGGATAGTTTATAATGAAAAGATTGTAAAAAATTATAGCAAAATAAAATCATTTGCCGACTTAGGTGTTAAGAGAAAAAACATTGAATACAAACTTTCATCTGGGGCTGGCAGTGTGTCAAATTTCTTTACAACAGAAGCAGAAGAAACTGTTGTGGAGAAAACAAAAACACAGTCCCAAAATTTGGATTGTATACCTCCACATATTGTTAGATATACTTTAAACCAAAATCCATTCTTTCGCTTTGATAAGTTAGTAAAGCATTTTCCAAACATAGATTCATTGTCACAATTCATAAAAAGCAAGGACTATTTAGGAGGCTTAGAAATTGATTTTGTTGGTACAGAAAAAAGACTTGAAAGTATTACAAACAATGATTATTTACAAGCCATCCAATCATTAATACAAGCAATAGAATTAGAAATTAAAAACAATACAACCGAGTTTGAAGGCTCTGATTATGTCAAGAAATATATACACGAAGTTTTTAAAGACAAGGATATTAAGGTACAAAAAGGAAGTGAAAGAGCAAATGGACAAGAACTATTGATTGCCAATGAAGATTGGTATGTTTACAATGCTAATTATGGGACAAGGGAAGAGAAAGATTTTGTTAAACTATTTGCAAAAAAGTTTGATTCACTCAATCAAAAATTTAAGAACATTTACCTAATAAGAAACGAAAGAGAAGTTAAAATAATAGACAAACAAGGCAGAGCATTTGAACCAGATTTTATTTTATTCTGCAAACAAAAGAAAGGAGAAGAATTAACCTATCAAGTTTTTATTGAGCCCAAGGGAGCACATTTGATTGCTAATGATAAGTGGAAAGAAGATTTTTTATTGAATATTAGAAATACGGAACAAACCATAAAAATTGATACTGATAAATATGTTATCACAGGTGTTCCTTTTTATAACTATGAAAATGAAAATGAGTTTAAAAAAGCTTTGGAAGCAGTGATAAAGGAATAGGTTCAATTTCTATCGGTTGATGTCTCACCAAACGAAAATCACTGTGGTTGGTGAGACACCACACCACTAGAGAAAAGTTCTAAATTTTATTTCATTTCGAGTCCTGCTGACTAGCAGGAGAGAAATCTGTAGGGCATTGGTTTAAAAGTTGAGCAGATGTCTCCTATCTTCGACATGACATGCTACAATGAGCAGTAGCTTTCTATCGATAGGTGTCTCTTCAAACGAAAATCACTGTGGTTGGTGAGACACCACACCACTAGAGAAAAGTTCTAAATTTTATTTCATTTCGAGTCCTGCTGACTAGCAGGAGAGAAATCTGTAGGGCATTGGTTTAAAAGTTGAGCAGATGTCTCCTATAGTCGACATGACATGCTACAATGAGCAGTAGCTTTCTATCGATAGGTGACACATCTACAAAAAGCAACTGTGGTGGGTGAGACACCACACCACTAGAGAATCAACTAGCTTTTTTCTGTCATTTCGAGTCCTGCTGACTAGCAGGAGAGAAATCTGTAGGGCATTGGTTTAAAAGTTGAGCAGATGTCTCCTATCGTCGACATGACATGCTACAATGAGCAGTAGCTTTCTATCGATAGGTGACACATCTACAAAAAGCAACTGTGGTGGGTGAGACACCACACCACTAGAGAATCAACTAGCAGTTTTATCGTCATTTCGAGTCCTGCTGACTAGCAGGAGAGAAATCTGCTGAGCATTGGTTTAAAAGTTTCGCAGATGTCTCCTATAGTCGACATGACGTGCAACTATAAACATTTCCTTACAGCCTTCACCTTTTATCTTTCACCTTCCACCCTCTACCTTTCATCTTTTTCCTTAATCTGTAATTCTTCCCATGGTGTGCTGCCATCTTTTTCTCTGGTAAAAACAAGGTTGGGACTTTCGCCAATTACAATTTCAGCAGTAGTGTACACCAAATTGTTAGGTAATAAATGTCCACCTATTGTTTTGCCCAAACTATCGCTAATACTCATGTGTAAATGACAACCATTGGTACTTACCGTGCCTGTTAAAGAAACAATTTCAAAATGACCATTCATTTGTGTGCCATTGGGCTGATTGGCATAACGAATATTGGTTTGCGTCAGGCTGCCCACACAAGTAATAATGTAGCCTGCTGCAATTTTTTCTTTGGCAACCAATGCTTCAATTTCTTTACGTAAATCCTGCCCAGGCTTTAAACGAAAAGCATGTATTTTAACAGGTGTGCTGGTGTTTGTCATAACGTTACTGCTTTTGCATTGAATAAAGAATAAAGCAATTATTGCTATCAGGTATTTCATAGGTTTCATTTCTTTTGAAGTATTACAAACAATTCTGTTCCTTGTCTTTTTGAATACGAATTATAACAAGACTCAAATTGTTGTAAAGTAAAATAAGGTTCGAATAATAATTTGTACTGTGCTGCATTGCCACCAAATGGTGGTTCTTCTTTTTCAAAAACTGTATCGAATAAAACACCCACCAATTTGCCATTGTTGTGCAGCAGTTGGTGCATTTTAGCAACATATTGTTGCCTGAGTGTTGGGTGTAATGCACAGAAAAAAGTTTGCTCTAAAATAATATCGTAAGAGCCTGCATGTTCAAAAAAATTGCCTTGAATAATGTTTATTTGTGGGTAGTGTTGCAGCTTTTGTTGCAAACTTGCAACCAATGCAGGAGCAATATCTATTAATGTAATCTTGGTAAATCCTTGTTGTGCTAAATATTCAGCTTCATGTGCATTGCCACAACCGGGAATGAGTATGCTTTTGGATGTATCCCTTAACTGGTCGATATAATTTTTTATTGGTGGCGAAACTTGTTGTAAATCCCAACCTGTTTGATTTTCGAGGTAACGATTGTTCCAGTAGTTTTCATTCAGTAAAATTTGCGGCTGCATGCAATTGTTTGTACAATGTTACACAATAAAAAATCCGATATAAGTTTTATATACCAGATTTTATTAACTAAAAGCTCCGCACTGAGAAAAGTTTATTCTACTTCAACTTCTTGTTTACAATAGGCTTCAATTATATGTCTTCTAATTTCATGTTTCAAATCAAGTGCATTGATTAGTTGAGTGTGAAATTAGTTTAGATAATGTTCAATTTTTACCAATAAATCATATTCATTTTTTTGGAGCAAAAAAGTACGATTCGGTTTTTTGGATATTTACTTTTTTCTGTACAAAGAAACGAATGTTGAACTATTGTTTGCTTTCATTAATCATTTCGTTATGCATTACTTTGATAACTATTGGTTTAGGTTTTTAGTATTATAAAATATGGCAACTGTGTATAACCAATAATTTGCTGCACTAAAGAGACTAATGGGGTATAAAAAACGAATGACAATTGTTATTTACTTGATTAATCAGAAAAAATAATTAGCGAATATCTTTTTCGGTAGGAATGGGTAATTGAATATTTAAAGTACTATAATAATATTCTTGAGCAATATTAAAAAACCAAACTACATCGCCTAGATTGGCATGACCATGAATATCAGCCAGCTTAAAAAGCAGCAAGTACATTAAACCGGCTCCCTGTGTAGGATGAATTTTGTGGTTTATTTTAATGAGTTGTTCGGTTGAAGGGATATTGCCTGTTAGTTTAAATTCACGATAAAGACCATACGAAACATCATGCATTTCTACAGTACGGTAAATCGAGATTTGTTGTTGTGGAAAAGGAATTAAATCTTCGCCAATAATTTCCATGGCAGCCATAAGCCCAACAATACCATGACGTAAGTGTGCTGCTTTGCCTGTTAATGGGTGGGGTATGATTTGAGATTTATCCTGCTCGGTTTTGCCAATGTCGTGTAGTAATGCAATAATTTTTAATTCTTGTAAAACCTGTTCTTTGTGTAATTTTAAACTACGAATTAAAGTGAATAACTCACCTGTAAAGCCTTCTTCGGGCTGATTAAAAATTAAACCTACATTGTCATACACTGTTTCTAAATGATGGGTAAGCATCACACCACTGGTGTTGCTGTAATGGCTATCTATGGTTGCAGCAGCTTTTGTCCACCAATTAGATTGGCGAATTTTATTTTCTAAAAGTAAACAGTTAAAACTAGCAGGGTTCATTGCGGTTGTAAAAGTAAAACATTACACCGCAATAAATTTTTAGAAACAAAAATGTGTTTCTCTAATCATCATCGTCTTTTTTCTTTTTACCCAATTTTACGAATGCAGCTCTTGCTGGTGCAGGTGCTGAAGTGCCTTTGATGCCTTGCCATAAAATTTCGTTGAATAACAAATCGGGAATACCATCTTCTTTGTTAAAGTTTAATGATGCACTTGCTTTTGCAGCTGCTGTATTGCTAGGATTTTTATCGTTTAAATTTATGGTAACAGGCAATGCTGTAAAAGCTGTTGTGTTGGCATTGGCTGTAAAGCAACGCCACATAGGTGTTGCAGCAGCATCATATTGTGTCATTGGTGGCATACCAGCAATTAATTCAATGGTTCTTAAAACCGAACTGGTAGAATACATGGTATGGTCTATAGAATTACGCTTAACGTAAGGACTAATTACATAAGCTGTGCTTCTATGTGCATCTACATGGTCGGGCCCATTTTGAGCATCATCTTCTAAAATAAAAACAGCTGATTCTTTCCATACTTTGCTGTTGCTTAAATATTCAATAAATAAACCAATTGCTAAGTCATTATCTGCTGCATGAGCAAATGGTGTTGGTTTTCCTGCCTTCATACCTTCTGTATGGTCGTTACCCATACGAATGGTATTAACCGTTGGCAAAGCATTGATTGCAACCAGTGAATCAAAATCATTTTTCCATTGTCTGAAACGAACCGTGTCTCTAGTACTCATATCCCATCCAGTAAAGTTTGGGCAGGTATGGTCAATTAAAGAATTAAGTTGAGGCTTGTGTGCTTTATCTGCAAACTCACCATAGGTTCTGTAGCTAACATTGCTGCGTTTACATAAGTCCCAAATAAAGCCATCTTTATTATTGGCAATGGCTCTGTTACCTTCTGCAGTGTATGCACCACCTCTACCACCATAGCTTGTAGGCCAGGTTTTTTCTAAATAATCTGTTGCATAAGCACCCATGCTCCAGTTGTGCCCATCGGCACTTACTTCTGCATCAACATAAAAATTATCGAGCAAAACAAACTCTTTTGCAAGTGCATGTTGGTTGGGTGTAATTTTTTCTCCAAATAACAATAAGCTGGTATCACCATTGCCACCTGGTATATCACTCAACACTTGGTCGAATGTTCTGTTTTCTTTAATAATGTAAAACACATACTTGATGGGAGAACTTTCGCCAACCTTCATGGGAATTGGGTTTCCAGCTTCACCTTC
Source organism: Chitinophagaceae bacterium (assembly GCA_044348985.1). Lineage (GTDB taxonomy): Bacteria > Bacteroidota > Bacteroidia > Chitinophagales > Chitinophagaceae > UBA1930. The sequence continues at coordinate 106,092 of JBIKRV010000003.1, read as the reverse complement.
TGCTAGTAATTCTTTGTTTTTGTTATAAGGAGTATTGCTGTAAACTGCTGTAGAAAAAACACTCAACTCTTTATCATTGGGTTCATCAATAACACTCATAGTTCCTGTAAATAAACCACCAATATATTGTACAGGTTGCTCTTTTTGGTTATCGCTTTGCTGATAGTTGACTGCTTGTTTTTTACCCAAAGGATTGGGCCCATAAGGGTTTGCCAGAGATGAAAATCCTTTTCCATTGGCTACAAAAATTTTTTTGCCAATTACTTTTACATTGGTAGGATACCAACCAACAGGAATAAAGCCTTTGGATTTACTTTTTCTGCTTTCACTGATATCAAAAGCTGCCAAACAATTATTATCGGCATTGGCAATGTATAATGTTGTTCCTTTTTTATTGATGGCTACACTGTTACTGGTGCTGCCACTTGGTGCATTGGGATATAAAGCAGCATTCAGCGTTTCGATAACGGTTTGTGTTTTAACATCAATTACACTCACTGAATTATCGTTGCTGTTGGCAACAAACAAGCGGTTACCCGATTTATCTAAACACATTTCGTTGGGATTATCACCAACATTAATGGTTGCTGAAATTTTTTGAGCAGCAATATCGTAATACAAAATTTTATCGCCACCCCAAAGACTAATGAACAAGATTTTTTTGTCTTTACTGAGCAAACAGGTATATGCTTCGGAACCTAGAGCCAATTTTGAAGTAACTTTTTTGGTGGCTAAATCAATGGAGTATAAACTATTGTCTTCTCTGGTTACTGCATACAATATTTTTTGTTCATCATCTGTCGCAATGCCCGTAGGTGAAATTTTTTCAGGCCATTTTTTACCCAGTTGAATGGTATCAATCAATTGTAATTTTTTATTGATGATTTGGTATTGAACAATCCAATTATCGTTGCCACCACTGGCGTATAAAAATTTGTCGTTGCTGCTAAAGGTTAAACCATACCAGCTTTTAGCAATGGTAATACTATCGAGTACTTTTTCTGAAGCTGCATCAATCAGTTGAATGGATTGTGTACTTTGTCCATTGTTAGTTACTGCCAGCATTTTTTTATTGTTGCTCACAGCAATGTTTAGAGGTAAATCTCCCAAACCAATACTTCTGCCGGCAGGCGATAAACTCCAGCCATTGGGCAATTGTACTTTATTGGTTTGAGCAATTACAAATGTGCTGCACAGTATAGCAAACAATACAAGCGTAGGTTTCATGCAAAGAATTTGTATAAAGGTAATCCTGTTGTACAAACAGTGTATTAAGTTTATACTTTAGCAATATTGATGCTGCTTAGATTAAGTGGTTGATATAATAATCGGTCAGCAAATCTTTGCCTAAAAAACTATAAGACACCCATTTTCTTTCGATTGGTAAATACACTTCAATGGCTTGTTCATCGGGAAAAATTTTGTAATCGAATTTGTTGATTGCTGTGCTAATGTAACCAGTGTAATAAAGTCCAATATTATTTGAAATAGCAAAATCAATTTTTTTAAGCATCAGGTATTTGCCCAAACTGTATTTGCTGTAGTTGTGGTTATACATGTTTAAAATGCCAGCAATGCTATTTTGACCCTTATCAAAATAACCAGCTCCAATTAATTTTCCATCGTCTCTTATTTCAATCATCCAAGAATCAAAAGGGTTGGGAATTTCAGATTGGTGTAAATAGTCTTCACATAGCTCAGCTGTGTGAAATGAAAGTTGGTTTCTGTATTGTGTGTACAATTCATTTATTTCAGTTGTAATAGCTGCTTGCTTGTATTCAACAGAAAATGAGCTACATTTTTTTCGAATAATTGTACCCGTTTTTTGTGTTCTGATTTTTGACAGAATTGTTCTTAACCAAAATACAGGAATGCTGTAACTATCAAAATCAATTTGGGCTTCGTTGCAGGTAAAAATGGCATGTTGCATGCGGTAATATCCCTGAGCCAAAAACATGTCTAACAGTTCACCTGTAAAACCTTTTTCATCGGCAATTAAATAATCTACACCCTGACTCATAATTGCACAATATTAAATAAGTTGAAGGAGTTTAGCCTAAATAAAAAGCGTAAAGGCTTTTTAACTGAGCAGTGTTTTTAAAAGCTCAAGAAATTGATCTTTATCTATAATTTTTTTGCCACCATATAAAGCAGCATTGCACTCGTTCAACAAACTTTGTAAAGAGCTTTTTTTTGAATCTTCATTTGGTTGTTCTAATGTAGTTTGTAGCAATTGTTTTGCTTTTGTAAAAAAGGCTGTATCGTCGGAAGTTAAAAAAGAAAGTTCGTGTAGTATTGTATTATTTGTTGTTGGAATAATGGTTGCTGTAAATAGTGTTACGTCTTCTTCAATTCTTTGTTCGGCAGTTTGAATTAAATCGGTAGGTGTTGGCTTTTGTTTTTTACCAAATTTTAACCACCAACCTATACCAGCAAGTATTGCTATAACAGGCACTATCCAAATGTATTTTTTGTTGGTAATATTCTGTGATAATTTAGTTTCATCAATGGTTTTATCGAGTGCAGGTTTTACATCAATTTTTAAACTATCAGTAGTAGCCGTTTTGTATATTTTCAGGATATTATCGAAATACACAAAAGCAATTGCTGGTATTTCGATAGTGCCTTTTTCTTTCACCACAAAAGGAATATCAAACACTTTCTTACCAGCATTTGGGAAAATGAATTTGTTCATATCTTCTGAAACAACTGGTTCAAAATGTTCTACATTTTTAGGCCAGTTAACAATTGGACAAACAATATTGGCGAAATTGCCAAAACCTGTAATGGTAATTTTAAGGTTGTTATTTTCTTTAGCCGTATCGGTTTGTTTAGATAATTTGGCACCAATGGTAAAGTTGCCAATCACACCATTGAATGTGGTAGGTTTATCTTTCTCTGGAAGTTCATTTACTTCTATAAAAACCTCTTTGCTGTGCAGGGTAATGGTTTCATCGTGTGTTAAAGCACTGCCATATTTAATTTGTTGTTCAGTTACGCCTTCGTTGTAAACGGTGAAACTACTTTCTACACTAGCGGTATCTAAAATTAGTGTTCCCGATTGTAAAGGCGTTAGTTGAATTTTTCGAATGGTATTAACTTTATACTTTTTACCATTCAAGGTTTCAATAGTACTCGTAATATCGTTGGTGGTCATTTCCTGCACACTACAACCACTAAAGCCTGGCATACGTGTTACTTTACTTTGTGCAACCAGCCTTGTATAAAATTTATAGGTTACCAAAATGGGTTCACCAACAAAACATTTCTTAGCCGATGCCTCTACTCTGACAAAAATATTATTTGCTAAAACGGCTTTAGACAATTCTTCTTTTCGGGGAAATCCAGCAATTGTAAAATCATCAATATCCAATCCTTTTTGAGCAAAAAGAATGGTCGAAAATAGCAGTTGAAACAATACAGCTTGTACAAAATATTTCATAAACAGAAGCATAAAGAAAAGAAGATAAATAGTTCGTTGTGCTTTTTGCCACTACATATTTTGTTAATTTGCCTTTACAATAGCATTTATGGCTTTAAACATTCAAACTTTTAAAACCCGTGCATTAACTGCTGTAATTTTTGTGGTGGTTATGTTGGCTGGTTTACTCATTAATCAATGGAGCTTTTTTTTATTGTTCAGTATTATTCATTTTGGTTGTTGGTTTGAGTACCAAAAACTTGTGGGTTTAATTGATAAAGACTATCAGCAAATCAATGTTTTTCATAAGTATGGCGTAATGATAGCTGGCTTTGGTTTTATGTTATGGATGTTAAATGATACGTACAATATTGCTGGCTTTAGATTGCACGAATTGGGCTGGTGGATGTTGGTAATTGCAGCAATTACATTACCCATACAAGAAATTTTATTCAGTAAAAAGCCCAATGTTAAAACGATTGCTCATTCATTTTTTGGCTTGGTATATATTTCTTTAAGTTGGGGTTTGATGATGGATTTGTATTATTTTGAAAACTCACCTAGCAAAGGATCTGATGGATTCATTACTACCATTGATGGATTGTTGCCAATACTTGTCATTTCTTGCATGTGGATTAACGATACGATGGCTTATATAGTTGGTTCTTTTATTGGAAAAACGCCATTATCTAAAATATCGCCAAAGAAAACATGGGAAGGAACAATTGGTGGGATAATACTTTGTATAGCCGTTGTTGGTTGTACAATTCAGTTTGTTGTTTTAAAAGACCAGCCTCTTCTTTTTATGAATTATCATTGGTATATCATAGCAGCTATTGGAGCAATCATTGGCACTATTGGTGATTTATTGGAAAGTAAACTGAAACGTTTAGCCAATGTAAAAGACAGTGGCAGTTTTATGCCTGGTCATGGTGGGTTTTTAGACAGATTCGATTCTTTAATATTGGCAACACCATTTGTGTGGCTGTATTTGAAATTGTTTTTGTAAAAGAAAATTGCGTCAAGACTTCTTGAAGATGTCAGACAACTTTTTCTTCTGCTCAATATTGTTATAAACGTTGAAGAGTGCCCTTCGACTTCGCTCAGGATAAACTTGCCGAGGGTGTTGATGCTTATTCTTCAGCTGGTTACAAAAAATTCTATCTTTCACTTATCAGCATTACATTTGCTGCTCAAAATTATTACATGACTATTCATAGAGAAGGTTACCAAACCATTGGCATAACTGCATTAATTTTTGGTATTGTTAACGTGGCTTCATTTTACTTTTTTAGTGCATCAATGCCTTGGTTGGCATTGGCAATTTTTGGGGTGATGCTCTTTTTATTGTTGTTCATTATTTCTTTTTTCAGAATTCCAAATAGAGTGCATACGTTAGATGACAATAAAATTGTTTGTCCTGCTGATGGCAAAGTTGTTGTAATTGAAGAAATTACGGATGTTGAATACTTTAAAGACAAAAGAATACAGGTGAGCGTGTTTATGAGCCCTGCAAATGTGCATGTAAATCGTAATCCAATGAGTGGCGAAGTGGTGTATAACCAATACCATAAAGGAAAATATTTGGTAGCTTGGCATCCTAAAAGCTCTACTGAAAATGAACGCTGGAGTGTGGCTGTAAAAAACAACCACGGTACTATTTTATACAAACAAATTGCAGGTGCATTGGCAAAACGTATTTGTAATTATACAAGCGTTGGTCAGCAGGTGAAGCAGTGTGATGAGTATGGATTTATTAAATTTGGCAGCCGTGTAGATATTTTATTGCCAGTTGGCACTAAAGTAAATGTGCAATTAAATGAGGTGGTTAAGGGCGGTGTAACGGTTTTGGCAAGCTGGGCATAATAATTTTAACAGATTGGGCGTTATTAAAATGTGATTAAAAACTATATTTACAACTGAAATTTAAAAACTAAAAAAAATACACGTATGAAAAAGATTTTAATGTTGGCTACTGCAGCTTTCTTATTTACAGGTGTTGCATTTGCACATGGTGGCGATAAGAAAAAATGTGCTAAAGGAAAAGAATGTTGCAAAACCAATGCAACTACTAAAAAAGAAGAGTGCAAAAACAGTACTAAAGAGTGCTGCAAAAAAGGAACAAAAACAACAGAAGCTAAAAAAGCTTAGTTAAGTTTTTAAATATTGAAGCGGCGGCTTGTTACGAAAGTGATAAGCCGTTTTTTATTTTTTGAATTGAATGGCTAAGTTTGGATAATCTGTTATTAATCCATCTACACCCAATGCAATTTGATGTTGCATATTTTTTACATCATTCACTGTCCATGGAATTACTTTAATACCTTTTGAGTGACATTTTTCAACTACAGATTTACTTACCAATTGATAAGCTGGAGAATAAATGGTGGGCGTAAATCCCAATATCTCTAATCTTTTTTCTAATGAATTTAATGAAATGCCTTCGAATAAATAAGCAGTTTGAATAGTTGGATGATTTGTATGCAAATACTGCAATGTTCTTATATCAAAAGATTGAATAGTGGTTCTTTTTTCAATGCCTTTATTAAAAATAACGTTCATTAAAATATCTACAAACGCTTTAGGTGCTGGATGAAAAACATTATCTGTAGAAGCCTGACTTTTGGTTTCAATATTGTACTGAATGGGTTTCAGATTTTTCTTCTTAATATATAGTTCCACACTATCAATTACATCGGCAAGCAAAGGTTTTATAGCAGCTTGCTTTTGCTGATTGGGAAAACGTGGATGCGTTTTTAATCCTACATCAAATTGCTGAATATCACGGTACGTCATGTTGTAAATATTCAAGCTTTTTTCTTCCACTTCATTTACAACAGCACCATTGGGTTTGGTAGAAATTTCATGGTTAAAAAAAGGTTCATGACTAACAACTACTTGCCCATCTTTAGCAATTACAGCATCCATTTCTAAAGTAGTTACACCCAACTCTACAGCTTTTATAAAAGCAGCAATGGTGTTTTCTGGCATTAATCCACGGCAACCACGATGGCCCTGAATATCGAACGCTATATCCATTTTTTGGGAAGAGTTAAAGGAGGCTGATTTGCAACTAAACAATACTATAAGCGTAATAATTACGATTTTCATAAGGCAATATAATTCCTCTGTAGGTAGTAATTGAATAATCTCATTTTAATTTCTTATCAATTTTTAAATTCTACTTTACTCAGCCGAAGCTGCAATGTGTCTTTGTGAAAAATAGTATTCCATTGCATGTGCTTACCATTGAAATTGCTCACTTTAAAAATAGTTGTATCGATTGGGTCATTTTTTTTCCAGTAAATAACTTGAATATTTCTTACAGTTGAATCGTATTTGTATTCTAACCATAATCCTTTTTTTGTATCACATACATAAGGATTGGGAGAACAATTTAAATCTCCCCTTTCTTCAATATAAATATTCTTCCATGCCGTAGAATCTTTTAGCCATGCGTTTTCTGCCAGTGTATCTTTATTTTTAATCAACTGTGTTACATTCCATTTTCCTACCAATTGATTATTGCCATTTCTGGTGTTTACTAAATAATAAATAAGTGCAAATGCTGCGGCTATACTCAAAAATTTTGTAACATATCTAAACCATGCATAGCCAATAGTTGGTAATGTTGAAATATTGTTTAGGAAAACAGCTTTTAAATCATTCCACCTCAATAACAATAAGTAAAGTAAACCAAGCGTAAACAAAACTGAGTTTAAAAAAGCACCAGTAGCAATATCGTAAAATACATTAATAAGCAAAATATTTACGAGTATGGGCAATAAAATAGCAACACCCGACAATGTTGTTTTTCTAAATAATAACAATATGGAGCCAATTATTTGTAACAACCCAATGATTACAGCCAGTGCATAAGAATGAGCAAAATAATGCCATGTTAAATTGAAACCATTTAAACTGCCCACCAACGAGTCGTTTCTATGTAATGATTTTGCAAACTGTGTTTTTAATATTTTGGCAAAACCATAAGTGGCAATATCAAAAGCCAGCCAATAGCGTAAAATGCCTCTGAACCAAGCATGACGAATGCCCGATTGAATATTTCCTGCGATAGATTTTTTATGCCAGTAAATGGAGTAACCAATAGCAAATACAATTGCTAATACAACCTGACCAATGAGCAGCCAACTAAAAAAGTTACCGCCCAGTTTTATAAGAATTGAATTGGGTAATATTTCAAAAAAAATGGCTGATGTATTTGTAACAGCAACAGCCGCAAACAAACATTCTATAAATTTTATGAACCAATTTGTATGAAACTCATTTTGCTGTTTAGTTTGCATAGCAGGTAATTTAGTTTGTAAAAAATAATAGCCAACGTTATGAAAATAATATAAATGGATGAAAATTACCCGTTTGGCTTTGATGAAAAATCAAATACCTTACTTTTGTTTCCCTGACTAAAGTATTCAGAGGATGGTCCCGTAGTTCAATGGATAGAATAGGAGTTTCCTAAACTCTAGATCCAAGTTCGATTCTTGGCGGGACCACATTCATACAAATTGAGGTCATTTTTTATTTTATTTTTCATAGAATACTGCATTAACTCTAGAAGTTAGAACTTCCTTTTTTTATACCATGAGAGAAAATCGAATACTGTAAAGTTTAATTATCATTATAACTATTGTTATTTATTATACGAGAAGTTGCTGTAAATAAATATTTTATTTATCAGACTAAGTGTTAATGCCTAAAATAATCCTGAATTATTCTTAAAGTTTATGTTTTAATGAAATATACACATCTTAAATAGAATAGAACTATGAAGAAATTTTATTTAAGAAATTCAATACAATCTACCTTACTGGTTTTTCAGCTGCAGCAGACTGATTCATTAAAAATGTATTTGCTAAAAGAAAACACTTTAATTAAGGGGTTTGGATATTCTCTTTTTTTATATAGAACTTGTTGATAAATTTTTCAATGTTCATTTTTATTCCTAAATAATCATAACCATTCGACAATTCATGCTCAAGCTCTTTTCATACCATTACTTTCAATGCTTGATTCGTTAATAAGACTGGCTGGCAACAAATCTTTTCACTAAAAACATTTAAAATAGTATTAGTTAAAACCAATTGGTAATAATTTTTTTTGATGATGTAATAATATCGTTAGAAAGATTTTGTAATTTACTAATTAGTGATGCGTCAGATTTATCTATTTACAGTAATTTAATTGTAATAAAATGAACAGGTAGGCTTTTTTTCGTAATTCTACTTCTGAATTTTTTAATGTAATTAAATTTTACCCACTGTACTTTCAAAAGCTGTAGTATTTACTGTGAACATGAGTCAAAATAAAATCGACAGTATCAGTTGTTAATATTGTATGCTGTTAGAAAATTAGTAAACAGAGCATATTTTAATTATTAACAACACAATTATTGGGCTAAATGGTTAAATTATGATTGAAACTTATTTTCTTAGATTATTTTACCAGAGGAAATGCTGAAACACATTTCAATATTTATTCAACAGTTTAAACAGGGTGGTTTTATTAATTTTTTTATAAAAACTTTCAAAACTTAATAAAAATATTTATTTTCACAGCAAAATATAAATTTTGCTTTATGAAAAAAATTTACTCACTCATTCTAATCGTGTTTATTGCTTTACTTGGGAAAGCACAACCTTTTACACAACTTTGGAAAAAATTACCTGGTAGTGCAGGTTTTACTACTTGGACTGCTACTGACAATTCTCAAACTAGTATTGATTTCAATTCAACCACCAATCATTTACTAGTGGCTAGAAGAGGCTCACACATAAAAGTTGTTGATGTAACAAATGGTGATTCATTAAATACATTAGCACTTCCTAGTACCTTAGATACATATCGATTTACTAAAGTAAGGGTTACATCTGATGGAGTTATTTATGCAATTTCCATGCAAGTTACTGCAAGCGTAGCCACACCCGGAAATTGTTGGATTTGGCGTTGGGCAAATGAATCAGCAACCCCTACACTTTGTGCCACATTCTCAGTAACAGAAAGATGCGGCGACTCATTTGGCTTATCCGGATCTGGTAACAACACAATTTTATATGCAAGTGGTGCAGGTATTACAAGCGGTGCAATTAATATTTATGTTTTAAATACGGTAAATGGATTGAATTTTTTTCTTGAAAGCAAAATAAATTTAGTTACTTCTGGGAGTATATCACAATGGGCAAATAGGGTAGTTGAGCCTGTAACAAATAGCTTAACATCTGATTTATGGATTTTATCTGGGGGTGGTCCGGCAAGAAGAATCAACGTTGGGTCTAAAGATGGAAACAATGTTCGTACAGGTACAGTAGCGTTTGATATGTCAACTACAACCGTAAGTAATCTTGGTGGATATGGTGGTATGCGTTATATCTTTAACGGTATCAATCCTAATAAATATTTGGTATTTGGAGGCGGGAATAATCAAGTAGTAGGAACAAAAATGAAAGCGATAAATATAAAAGATGAGGCGAATATTACAACTTATGGAATAGATTCATTAGGGGCTGAAAATACTTATGCTTCTAATGGAAATGGTACAGGAGACATAGCTTATAAATATAACACAGATGGGACTTACACAATATTTTTTCTATCAACAAATAATGGGTTAGCTGCTACTAAAAGTGAGTGGACTATTTTACCTGCTTCCATCACTAATTTCTCTGCGTCATTACGCAATAAAAAAGCTCAATTAACCTGGTCTACTATTTCTGAAATAAATAACAGTGCATTTGAAATTGAGAAATCTGTGAATGGAAAAGACTTTTCAAGCATAGGTACAATTGCATCGAAAGCTACGAATGGTAATAGTTCTGCTGAAATTACCTACAGTTTTGAAGATACAAAACCATTTACTGGTAACAACTACTATCGTTTAAAACAAGTAGATAAAGATGGTAAATTCAGTATCTCTAATACAGAGGTTGTAAACTTAAGCACCAACCAAAATTTAGTCGTAACAGTATTAAATAATCCTGTAAAATCTAACTTGGTATTAAATGTAAAATCTACTTCTACTAAGTCGTTACAAATTAATGTTACCAATGCTGCTGGTCAAGTTGTTTTAGGCAAACAAATTAATGTAACAACTGGCGAAAATAATTTTACACTTGACGCAAGTGCATTACCAAAAGGCGTATTATTTGTCACTTTTAAAGATACAAAAACGAATACCCAAGAGCAAGCAATTAAAATCATAAAAGAGTAATACTAAATCCCCCCTATACACAAAGAGAGGTCTTTATGCAAGACCTCTCTTTTAGTTTAATGCTATCAAACATTTTAAGAGAGTATTTTATTTCTGGCAATTAAACAACCACCTAAAACACCAGCACGTTCGGCTAGTTTAGTTAATTTAAACTGGGTGTCGCTATTAACTAAGCTTAGTGAGTATTTATTTAAAGCAGTACGTGCTGGAAATTTTATATAATCACCTGTTTTAGAAATTGTACCTCCTAAAATTACCAACTCAGGATTCAATAAATTAATTAACACAGCCAATGCCCTACCTAGTTTTTCACCAAACTCTTCTAATATTTCAATAATGAGCATGTCTTCGTTTAATGCTGCTGCAACTATATCTTCTAATTTAATATCATCAATTTTCTTTCCTTTTTTTAAAAGATTAGAAGATGAACCACTTTTCAATTTTTCCTTTACCAATCGTATCAATGCCAACCCTGATACCTCAGTTTCTAAGCAACCTTTTTTACCACACTGACAAATAATTTCATTGTTAAAAAAGGGTATATGTCCAAACTCTCCACTAAAACCTGATTTACCATAATAAAGTTTTCCATCTACGATAATTCCCAACCCTGTACCATAATCCAGGTTAACAAATAGAATATTTTTTTCATTGCTTACAACACCGCTACAAAACTCCCCATAAGCCATTGCCCTAGAATCATTTTCTAAAAAAGTTCTTACGCCCAATGCTTTTTCAATTGTTGCACTTAAAGGCTCTTCGTTAAAATGAAAAAAGCTATAACTATACCCAATTAAGTGATTAACCCTACCCGATAAATTAATTCCTATTCCCAAAATTTTGTTAGCACCTAATTTTTGTTCTTTAATAAAACTTTTGATACAGTTAATTAAATTATTCAACGATTCTTGGGTGTTTTCCATTACATAAGGAACATTTTCATTTACCGTAACCAAATGTTTTTTAAAATCGAGCAACCCTATATTAATTCCAAAACGTTTAACATCAACTCCAATAAAATAACAAGCATCGCTTACCAGTCCATAAATATTTGCTCTACGACCACCAGTAGAATCAATCTTCCCTTCATCTTGCAAAATACCATCTTCAATTAGTTCATTTACAAGATTGGTTATTTTGGGTGTGCTTATAGATAATTCCTTTGCCAAATCAGCAATGGTCATATCGCCATTACGATCAATTTGATTAATGATATCTTTTTTTAGGGTTTTATTCTTGTGAGCTACGCCACTTCCAGGCTTTTCGCCAGAAAAAACTTCAAAAAGTTGATGTGCTGTTGTCATATTGCTAAGATAAATGGTATTCTATTTTTTTTGGAGATTAATTAAAGAGATTAAACTAAATAAATTTTTTAAAAAAGTATGAGCAATTGATAATAATAATTTATTTTTGTTACATAACTTAGTAATAAATATTATTTAAATGCTAACATCTGCCAAGATTGCTTCTAACGAAACTGCTATTGCCCAAAATGCAATATTTCCATTTGCAAAATACGCAACCTTATACCGCAATGAATTGCTCAATAACATTTTACCATTTTGGCTAAACCATAGTAAAGATGAAGTAAACGGAGGATATTTTACTTGCTTAGACCAAATGGGCAATGTTTACGACACCGATAAGTTTATGTGGTTACAAGGCAGAGAGGTTTGGTGTTTTAGCTATATGTACAATCATGTTCAGCCAAATCAACAATGGCTCGATATGGCAATACATGGAGCTAATTTTATGGAAAAATATGGCAGAGACAAAAATGGTAACTGGTATTTTTCATTAACTGCCGATGGTAAGCCATTGGTACAACCTTACAATATTTTTAGTGATTGCTTTGCTTGTATGGGTTTTGCTTCTTTACACAAAGCATCTCCACAAGAAAAATACAAACAAATTGCTTTAGATACTTTCAGAAATATTATTAAACGTAAGGAAAACTCAAAAGGCGATTATAATAAGTTGTTTCCCGGCACAAGAGATTTAAAGAATTTCTCTTTGCCTATGATATTATGTAACCTATCCTTAGAGTTGGAGCATATTATTGGTAAAGAAGAAGTAAACAGTTTTATACCTACCGTTATTCATGAAGTGATGGACGTTTTCTATCAACCTGACAAAGGGTTAATCTTAGAAAACGTTTATGCCGATGGTAGTTTTTGCGATAGCTACGAAGGCAGATTAATGAACCCAGGCCATGCAATTGAAGCTATGTGGTTTATTATGGATTTAGGGAAAAGAAACAACGACACAGCACTAATTAATAAGGCATGTGACATAATGTTGAATACATTAGAATATGGATGGGATAAAGAATTTGGTGGCATCTTTTATTTCTTAGATATTAAAAATAACCCACCACAACAACTAGAGTGGGATCAAAAATTATGGTGGGTACATGTGGAAGCACTCGTTGCACTTGCAAAGGGATATGAATTAACAGGCAACCCTGCTTGCTTAGAATGGTTCGAAAAAGTACACGACTATACTTGGAAGCATTTTAAGGATCAAGAATACGGGGAATGGTTTGGCTACTTAAACAGAAGAGGCGAAGTTTTACTACCGCTTAAAGGCGGAAAATGGAAAGGCTGTTTTCATATTCCAAGATCATTGTATCAGATAGCCAAAACACTCGACTCAATTTAAACCTTACACAACTTGCTATTGAAAAAATTTATTACATACTGCCCTACAATACTATTGCTCACACTTTTGTTGCCAGCACCTGTATTTGCACAAACATCACTCACTACCGATGTTTTGGTAATTGGTGGTGGCACTGCAGGCAGTGCAGCAGGATTACAAAGTGCCAGATTGAAGGTAAAAACAATTATTGCTGAACCTACCATTTGGCTGGGTGGAATGTTTTCAGCAGCAGGTGTACCAGCATTTGATGGCAATCACAATATGCCATCGGGCATTTGGGCTGAATTTAGAGAACAATTGTATAAAGTATATGGTGGAGCAAAAAAAGTTGAAACAGGTTGGGTAAGCAATACCTTATTCGAACCACATGTTGGCGATAGCATTTTAAAAGTATTTGCCCAAAAAGAACCATTCTTAAAAGTGTATTATCAATTATCTTTTCAAAAAGTACTGGTTGAAAATAAACAAGTAAAAGGTGTCATTTTTTTTGATAAAAAGAATAAGCAAACGATAACCATATACGCCAAGCAAACCATTGATGCCACTGAATTAGGCGATGCAATGGCAAGTGCCAAAATACCTTTTGACATTGGTATGGAAGCCAATTCTATTACTGGAGAAAATGTAAATGTTCCAGCGTCTAACAATATTATTCAGGACATTACTTATGCTGCTATTTTAAAAGATTATGGGCCAGCAGCAGATCAAACAATTGCAAAGCCAGCTAATTACGACCCAATGGAATTTGATGGTTGCTGCAATGAGTTTTGCAGTAACCCATCTAAATTAACTTCAAATGTATCGGCTAAAAAAATGTTGGAATATGGCAAATTACCCAACAACAAATACATGATTAATTGGCCAGGCAAAGGCAACGATATTTATTTAAACATTATTTCATTAACCGAAGAACAAAGAACAAAAGAACTTGAAAAAGCAAAGGCGAAAACCATTCGTTTTTTATATTTTTTACAAACACAATTTGGCTTTAAAAATTTGGGTTTGGCTGATGACGAATTTCCTACTGCAGACTTATTGCCTTTAATTCCTTATCACAGAGAAGGAAGAAGATTACAGGGTTTGGTTCGATTTAAAATTCAACATATTTCTGATCCATTTAATGAAGCAACACCTTATTATAGAACTGGCATTTCAGTTGGCGATTACCCAATAGATCACCACCACAGAGAAAACCCTGACGCACCTCAACACTTGGGCTTTTATCCAGTTCCATCATTTAATGTTCCACTTGGTGCATTAATTCCTTCCAATGGTACAAAAGGAATTATTGTAGCCGAAAAAGGTATTAGTGTAAGCAATGTTGTAAATGGTACAACCAGATTACAACCTTGTGTAATGCTTACAGGACAAGCAGCTGGCACATTAGCAGCGTTGTGTGTGTTACAAAAAAAACAAGCTCAAAATATTTCAGTAAGAGATGTGCAGCAACAACTATTAAACAGTAAAGCTTACATCATGCCCTATTATGATGTTAAGCCCAATCATCCACAATTTGAAGCTATACAAAAAATTGGAGCAACAGGTATTTTAAGAGGAACTGGGCAACCCAATGCATGGGCAAATAGAACCTGGTTTTATCCTGATTCGACTGTGCATACAAAAAGCCTTAACAGTAATTCAATGATCTTAGGATTACAGTTTAACAGCACTGATTCATTGTTAACCATTGAAGAAGCCATCTCCAGTATTTTCAAAAACAAAAAGAGCTTGGTAAAAAAGTTTGACTACGTTTTGTACAATACATTTTTTAATGAAATTGGGAAAGCTTGGACAAATTGGGCATTAAAAAACTTTGCTGGAAGTAGATTCATTACAAGGGCAGAATTAGCGACACTTATTAACCAAACAATAGATCCATTTAACTTAAAAAAAATCAATCATTCAGGAAAATTTATTAATGAATTTCTAAAACCAAAATTATAAACATGAAAAAAATGACGTTATTGCTGCTGCTGTTTTTTGCTTTTGGGCAACTACTTCTGGCACAAAAAATAAAAGTTACAGGTAAAGTAACCGATGCCACAACTGGCATTCCATTAGAAGGAGCAACTATTAAATTAAATAGTGGAAAAATAAATGCAATCACTACTGCTGAAGGAACATTTAGCATTAATGCAGAAAAAGGTCAAAAGCTAGTAATTGGTACTATTGGTTATGCAAATAAAGAAGTAACCATTAACAGTGATTACATTGAAGTACAATTAACATTAGAATCTAAAGAATTACAAGATGTAGTTGTAGTTGGTTATGGCACACAAAAAAAGGCAAAAATAACTGGTTCAATTGCTACTGTTACTGGCGACCAATTAATTAGACGACCTTTAGCCAACGTAAGTATGGGCTTACAAGGTATGTCGCCAGGTGTAACAGTTCGTCAAGGATCAGGACAACCTGGTGCCGATGGTGGTGCAATTAATATAAGGGGAAATGGATCAATCAACCTTAATAGCCAGCCATTAATTATTGTGGATGGAGTGGAAGGTGTAAGTTTAAATGATATTGACCCTAATATTATTGAAAGTATCTCCATTTTAAAAGATGCTGCATCTACTGCTGTTTATGGAGTTCGTGCAACCAATGGTGTTATTTTGGTAAAAACTAAAAGGGGGGAGAAAGGGCTATGTCCTGGTAAAACATCTGTATCATTTAACAGTTTTGCAACCTATCAGCAACCTACCAATATGCCTAAAACACTTTCGGCTGTTGATAATATGATATTGAATAATGAAGCAGTTGCAAATACAGGTTCTACAAGTTTACCTTACTCACAAACTTTAATCGATCAATACAAAAATACCAATCCCAATAATTTTACTGTGTTTAATACAGATTGGCAAGATTTAATTTTTCAGAACACAGGTTTAATGCAAAACTATAACTTGATCGTTAGTGGTGGTTCAGATAAATCGTCCTTTTTAGCTTCTGGTACTTACTTAACACAACAAGGTTTGGTAACCAATAATAGTTTTACTAAATGGGACTTAAGAATTAATGGTGATGTGAATGTTACCAACAAAATTAAATTTTTTACAGATATCTTCTACACAAAAGCTACCAATAGAGTTCCTGCAGGAATGGCTCCTACTCAAATCATTCAAAGAGCCATTACAATGGCAAAAAACTTTCCTGGAAAGTTTGAAGATGGAAAGTATGGAGATGCTGGTCAGTCGAACTCCATCAACCCAATTGCTATGGCCGAGGCATCGAATGTTCAAAAAACTGAAACGCCTACCTTATCTTTAAGATTTGGAGCAAGAGCCGAAATTATTAAAAATTTGTTTGTAGAGTTCTCTTACAACAATAGAAGTTCTTATACGCAAACGGTACGCCCAGGTAGAACCTACGATGTATATACACCAAATGCATTTACAGGTACTTTAAATTATTCTGCAGCAATTGGTGACTCATCAATAAACTATTCCAATAGCAGATCTAATTCTAACCAATACTTTGCTTCTACTGAATACAGCTTTAAAATAAAGAACCACAGTATAAAAATACAAGCTGGTATGCAGGCCGTTGATAATTATGTAGAAAATCTATCTGCAACTCGTTTTGGCTTACAATACCCAGATAGGCCCTATTTAAATTTGGCAACTTCTCCTTTACAACCACAAGTTGGTGGTGGTGCTGCAGAAGGTTCAGTGGCTGGATTTTTTGGAAAAGTTAATTACAACTTCAGCAATAAATATTTATTTGAATTTAGTGGGCGGTATGATGGTTCTTCTAGATTCAGCCAGCTGTATAATCAACAAAGAGGATTTTTTCCTGGTGCCAGTGCAGGTTGGGTAATGAGTAACGAAAAATTCTTCATTCCTTTAAAAGTAATCAACTATGCTAAACTAAGGGTTTCTTATGGTGCTTTGGGTAACCAAGAAGTTGGCTCTAACTATCCATTCACTGCAACACTAGACCCTGGCACAGCTTACTATTTTAACAATATACTTACCAGAGGTTTTTCATTAAGCAATGTACAGAATTTAAGTATTAGTTGGGAAAAATCAACTCAAGCTAATATTGGATTAGACCTTAGCTTACTGAAAAATAAATTAAGCATCACTTTCGATTACTATGAGAAGAAAGTTACTGATATGATTATTGATATAACTATGCCTTCATATATTGGCTATATCAACAACCCAAGTGTTCCTACAAATGCTGCGTCTATGATTAATAAAGGTTGGGAGTTTTCTACAACCTATAAAAATAAAGTGGGTAAACTGGGCTACAGTGTAACGGTAAACCTTGCTGATGTGGTGAATAAAGTATTAGAAACAAGAGGTCAAGATATTGTTACTTCTGCAGGCTTAATTGCTAGAGGTGGTTACCCAATTAATTCTTACAATTTTTATACAACAAATGGTTTATACCAAGCAGGAGAAAACTTTAATGTGCCAACTAATGGCACAAGATTTACAGGTGCTGGAGACATTAAATATGTAGATGTTAATGGCGATGGAAAAGTAGATGGTAATGACAGAACCTTAATGGGCAATAATTTCCCAAGATATGAGTATAGCACTGACCTTAGTGTTAACTACAAAGATTTTGATTTAAATGTATTTATTTATGGTGTTGCCAAAAGAGATAATTATATAAGTGGTGTTGGTGTAGAACCATTCAATGCTGGCAACTGGATTGCGTCAGGCTTAGAACCAATTTTAGACAGATGGACACCATCTAATCCAAGTGCAAAATATCCTAGATTGTATTCTGGTGGGAATGGCAACTATTTGGGTTCTGATTTCTGGTTAAGAAATGGTGCTTTCTTAAGAGTAAAGCACATTACCTTAGGTTACAATCTTGCTAAACGTTTGATGGAAAAAGCAAAATTACAACAATGCAGATTGTATATAAGTGTTGTTAATCCTTTTACTATTTCTAATTACGAACCTGGTTTCGATCCTGAAATTAGTAATACAAGTGGTGCTTTCTATCCTATTATGAAAACAACCACAATTGGTTTTAACGTTAAATTTTAATACTCTTAACACCTAAAATTACAATTATGAACTTTAAAAAATATATAGTACTACCAAGCATTGCAGCCCTTATTTTAGGCAGCTTTTCTTGTAAAAAGTATTTAGACAAACTACCGCTTGACACCATTACATCTGAAGCATTTTATAGCAACGCTACACAGGTGCAACAAGCATTAACAGGCGTGTATAGTGCTTATGGAGCAAGAACAATTAGTCCAGGTTATGCCAATCCAACTCCCTATTATGCCAAGATGGATTTACACACAGAAATTGGCTTAGAAAGAGGATTAAATGGCACCATTGGTTCTGGAGCATATGGTCCAACCGATGGAACAATCAGAGAATTATGGGCTGGATTTTATCAAGTAATTCAACGTGCCAATAGTTTGTTGTTTAATATGCAGAGGGCTCAAGCTTTGATGACTCCTGCCGAATATAACAGAGTTCAAGCTGAGGCTAAAGTGTTAAGAGCATCGGCTTACTGGTATTTGATGGTTTACTTTGGAGATGTGCCGTTTTTTACTGGCCCACTAGAACAAGAAGATTTCTTTGCAGCTGTGAGAAAACCAAAGTCAGAAATTGTAACAGCTTTAGTGGCAGATTTAAAAGCTTGTGCAGGTAATTTAGAATGGTTGCCAAGTGAACAAGGAAGGGTAAGCCGTGGTGTTGCGTTAGGAACTGCAGCTAGATTAGCCATGTTAGAAAAAAATTATCCTGAGGTAATTAGCCTTACAGACAATATTATAACCAACTCTCCTTATGGCTTGAACCCTTCTTTTCAAAACTTATTTAGAAAAGCTGGGCAAAATAATAATTCGAACAATGAAATCATGTTCATTTATCCTTTTGGAGATGCAGATGGTGGTTCATTTAACTATTTAAATTTAGTACAAGGCTCTAGAAATCAAGGTGGGCAATCAAGCCATTTCCCTTCTCAATTTTTAGTAGATTTATTTGAATGTTCAGATGGTAGAACCATCGATGTTTCTCCATTGTACAATCCTGCTCAACCATCTAAAAACAGAGACCCAAGAATGAAACACACTGTTATTATTTCTGGCGATACAGTTGTGGTGCAAGGCTTTACTAGCAATGTTTTTAGTGCAACGAATAGATTGGTACATACTTTCACTCCAACTACTCAAGCTGTAGCATTAAGTACTACAGCCAATCAAGATAGTGCCAATATTTTCGGCCCTCGTTTAAATGGTTGTGGAAACTTATGGAGAAAATACACCAATGATAGAGATATCAATGGTACTGCAGGAAATTTGTATAAAGTTGGTTGGATTTACATGCGTTATTCTGAAATATTATTGTTAAATGCCGAAGCCAAATTAGAAAATGGTGGAAGTGCAACTGAAGTTGCAACACAGGTAAATAAAGTAAGAGCAAGAGCAGGTATGCCAAATATAGATGCAGCTACTTTAAGTAATCCAACTGCTTTAAAACAATTGGTTCGTAGAGAAAAAACAATTGAGTTTGCAAATGAAGGTATTCACATGGCAGATATGCGTCGATGGGATAATGGAGCGTATGCAGCTAAAGTAATGAGTGTACAAATCTATGGTGCAGATTTATCTAATTCAACTTTTGTAACAGGACAAGGATTAGTAATCAACAATCCAGCACCTATTCCTATTTTCGATCCTGTTTATAAAGTGCCAATGACTTATACAAATGGTGATGCAACCAGATTAAAAAGAGAACTACGTTTATTCAACGCAAATCAACATATACTTTGTCCAATTCCACAAGGGGAATTAGACAAAGTACCAACCTTAAAACAAAATCCAGGCTGGTAATTGACTACTTTATTTTACAAGGGTGGCGATTTATCGCTACCCTTTTTTGTAGCTACACAATTTTAAAATTTACTTATGCAACAAAGAGATAACAGCATAGATGCATTAAGAGGCTTTGCAATTCTCACAATGATATTAAGTGGCAGTATTGCTTATAATGAAGCAATGCCTACATGGATGTTTCATGCACAAGTACCTCCACCATTGCATAAATTTATTCCAACCATTGCGGGGATCACTTGGGTAGATTTAGTTTTCCCTTTCTTTTTATTTAGTATGGGGGCTGCTATTCCACTAGCTTTAAAAAAACATATAGATGAACAAAAAGGTTTTCTAGCTATTGCATTAATGGCAATGAAGAGAATGTTGTTGCTTACTTTTTTTGCATTGTTCACCAACCACATGAAAGCTTGGGCAATAGCTACCAATCCCACTGCACAAGAATATGTATTATCGTTACTTGCATTTGTGTTATTGTTCTTTCAGTTTTATGAAAACAAAAATGAGCAACGAAAAACATTTTTCCTCATTACCAAAGTTATTGCCTTTTTAATAGCCATTGGGTTGCTATGGGTATTGCCTTTTTGGAATGGCAAAGGATTTGATTTTTATAAAAGTGATATCATTATAATGTTATTGGGCAATATGGCTTTGTTTGCAACAATCATCTATTATTTTACAAAAGAAAATCAACTGTTGAGATTAGGCATATTAGTATTTGTATTTGGTGTATTCTTATCTGCCAAAGAGCCAATCAATAGTTGGACAAAAGAATTGTACAACTTTAATCATATTGGCAACTTTAAGTTTGATTGGATGTATAAGTTTTATTTTCTCAAGTATCTTTTTATTGTTTTACCTGGTACACTTGCAGGTGATTGGATTTTACAAAACTTCACAATAAATAAAAACCAACAAAGCAAAGAAGTAAATAGTTTTCTTGAAAAAGCAATTGCATTGCTTTGCGTACTCTTAATTCCGATAAATTTATATGGCTTGTTTACAAGACACTTATTGCTAAATTTTATTGTAACTGCCGTTATCTGTATTTTACTTATTTTAATTATAATGCCAACATCAAAAGAATACCTCTTAAAAAAACTTATCAATACTGGTTCTTATTTTTTATTACTTGGACTTGTATTTGAAGCTTATGAAGGTGGTATTAAAAAAGATGTTTCTACTTACAGCTATTATTTTGTAACAGTAGGTTTAGCCTTCTTTTTATTAACGGCATTTAATATTTTAAATAGATTAAAAATACTTTCTTCAATTACTCATTACTTATCACTCAATGGAAAAAATCCAATGGTAGCCTATGTTGCAGGCAACCTAATTGTATTGCCTTTGCTTTCATTAACAGCAACAAAACCTTATTGGGATGCCATGCACCAAAATTTTTTAATGGGCTGCTTAAAGGGTATTTTGTTTACAGGAGTTGTATCCATCATTACTATTCTTTTCGTTAGAAAAAAATGGTTTTGGAAAACCTAAATTGTAACTAAAACACTTAATCAGCAACTGTAAAAATAAGTTTTCCGCCTTGCAGCATTTGTTGATGTGTAATAGATGTTATAGGAATAGATTTTCCATTGAATAGTATTGCTGTAATTCCTTTTCTTGTTTTGTTCTTAACAGTAACTACCTCAATGTTTAATTGTTTATTATTTGGTAATTGTATTGTTGCCTGTTTAATTAATGGAACTCCAAAAACATATTTTCCACTTGCAGGATTCATTGGATACATACCCAAACTGCTCCAAATATACCATGCACTCATTTGGCCACAATCATCGTTACCACTTAATCCATCAGGGCCAGTTTTATACATACTATCAGTTACTACTTTTATCCACTTCGCAGCTTTTTCAGGATGACCCAAAGCTGTGTACATGTAAATAATGTGATGACTTGGTTCATTACCATGAGCATACTGACCAATAAGTCCAGTCACATCTGCACTTACATTCTCTCCATGCAATTCAGAAGATGTTGCAAAAAGAGCATCTAGTTTAGCCACTAACTTTTCTTTGCCACCATACAATTTGGCTAAGCCTTCTACATCATGTGGCACAAAGAAACTATGTTGCCATGCTGTTCCTTCTACATATTGACCATCGAAACCATGTTCAGAAAAAATAGGATCAAAAGGCTCTACAAAATTGCCATTACTATTTTTTGCACGCATGAAACCTGTTTTTACATCAAATAATTTTTCATAACTTTTTGCTCTTTGCATAAATAATGCATAATCATCTTGCTTATTCAATTTTTTAGCCACTTGTGCAATACACCAATCATCAAAAGCATATTCTAAAGTTATCGTAACACTCCAACCATGTTTATCTTGTGGTAAGTAACCATACTTTATATATTCAGGTGTGCCTCTTTGATTTTGAAAAGCACTTTTCTTCATTGCTTGATAAGCATAATTATAATCAAACCCTTTTATATCTTTTAAAATAGCATCTGCAATAATAGGTATACTATGATAGCCAGTCATTGTATTCGCTTCCCAAGTACTTAAATCCCAAACAGGCAATAAGCCATTGTCTTCATACAACTGCAACATGCTATTAATTAAGTCAGGTAGACGTTTTGTTTGTGTAAAAGTGAACAAAGGATTCAAGGCTCTAAAAACATCCCATTGAGAAAAAACAGTATATTTATTTTTTCCTTTTGTAAAATGCAATTGTTTGTTGTCATGTGTTTGATAAGCACCATCAGCATCTGAATGAATTACTGGTGCCAAACAAGTTCTATACAAGGCAGTATAAAATTGTTGTGCTTGATTTTTAGTATTGGCTTTAATGGTAACTTTTTGCAATTCAGTTTCCCATAAGGCATTAGCATTTTTTGCTACTTGATCAAACGTTTTTTGTTCCGTTTCAACTAATGATGCTAAAGCTTTTTCTGTACTAACAGAACTTAATCCAACCCTTACCAATAAAGGGTTTGCAGAATTAAACTGCAATGCCAATTTCACATTTTTACCAATGCCTTTATTATTGCTTTGCAAAGAATCATCAATAAAAATATGATTGGTAATTTTTGAAGAAAACTTAGCAGCAAAATATACTTTTTGGCCTTTAGCCCAACCTGTACTATATCTATATCCTACAATAGTATAATCGTCTACTATTTGCAACATGCCATCGATTGATTTATCCCAATTAATGCGGAAACCCATATCAAAACGAAGCCAACCAACTTTGTTGGGAAAAGTATATTTGTGATAGCCATTTCTAGTGGTTGCAGTAAATGCACAAGTAATGTTATTATCTAAACGAACCTGATAAAAACCAGGTGATGCTTTTTCATTGGTATGAGAAAAAGGAAGCAATATTTTCTCTTTACGAATATTGCTGGTATCCATTAAAGGCAATACAGAAATATCACACCAATCACCAATGCCTGTTCCACTTAAATGTGTGTGACTAAAGCCTGCAATTGTTTTACTGCTGTAATGATAACCACCACACCAATCCCAACCTTCTACTCCATTATCTGGACTCAATTGTACCATTCCAAAAGGAACTGTTGCACCAGGATAGACATGGCCATGACCACCTGTACCTAAAAATGGATCAACTAAAGAAGTTAATTTTTGACTATAAACAATAAGGCTGCACTTTAACAGTACAGCCATTATAAAAAGTTTTTTCATAAATAAATTTATCTATTTAATGTAGGGATATTGACCTTGAAAGAAAGTTAGTTTGTCTTTTATTCCTTCATAGAAGAAAAAACATTCTCCTTTAAACCCATTGGCTCTGTTAGATTGAATCATTTGAGTTAAAAAAGGATCTGACGCAAGTGTACTTCCAGATTTAATTAATACACCAGGATAAAAAGGAACTGCAGCATTTTTATAATAGCCTTTTTGTTGTGCCAATGTTGCATTATATGCACTGATGTCGTAACGATAGCATTGAGGCATTACTGCATCTACATAACTACTATCTACCCATGTAGGCCAATCTTGTAAATATTCAGTTAATGCAAAAGGATATGCACTAGGGCTCATGGTTACTTGAACACTAGGTTTAATTGCCTTTACTTCGTTTCTTAATTTCTTCATAAATGCATTCAACTTTTTGGCTCTCCAATTAATCCAATCAGTTTGGGCATAATTGCTAGGTGGATTTACACCTCCACTCTCAGATTTATATAAAGCAATAGTGTAAGGCTCATAACCAGCTGTAGAGGCAACTGCAGGCAAACGATCATCGCCTTGTACGCCATCAATATTATAATTTGTAGTAACTTCTTTAAATAAGGAAATCATATAATTCTGTACTTCAGGATCAAACGCATTTAACCAATCAAATCCATTTTTCACCACTAAATTTCCATTAACATCTTTAGCTGCCCAATTAGGTTTCGCTGCAACAATTGCACCACCATTAGCAGAGTATGAAGACGAAAATCCATATTCAAACCAAGCATGTACTTTAATGCCTACAGCACTTGCTTCAGCAATCACTTCTTGCAAAGGATCTCTACCAGAAAATCGTTCCATTATAGGTATGCCAATTAAATTTTGCATTACTGTGCTAGGGTATATCGTACGACCATTATTATACACCACCATGAAGATGTTATTAATATTAGCAGCTTTGCAATTTTGTACAGCCTGCTTAATATTGGCTCTTGTATCTAATACAGTACTAGCTGCAGTGGTAATCCAAACACCTCTTAGTGCGTTAGGATCCCAAACAGGAGGAGGAGGCGTACCACCACCAGAACCTGGATCGGTAGTTACAGTTGTACTTTTTTTACAAGAGGATATTGCTATAAATGAAATGGCAATAAAGAGTAAAGTAATCTTACGGAGTGATAGACTTAATTTCATACAGCATTTTAAATAATGAATGGTTATACGAACTTAAATAAAATAATTTAAAATTTAGAGATTGTTTATAAATTATTTTATTAACTTTCGCATTCTTAACAAATAACGAAGCACGTGCCATTAACAAATAGTAGCAAAAAAAATCCTATTTACTGGATTCCAACCACATGGTTTGCAATGGGTTTACCTTTTGTAGCATTAGCAGCAGCTAGCTCCTTAATGTACAAAAACATGGGTATTTCGGATACACAAATTGCATTTTGGACTTCCCTAATAATGCTTCCATGGACTTTAAAACCACTTTGGGGGCCATTCTTAGAAATGTATAAAACCAAAAAATTCTTTGTGTACGTTACACAAATTATTACAGGTGTTTTGTTTGCTTTGGTAGGCTTATCGCTACAACTCAATCATTTTTTTAGTATCTCAATTGGTATATTATCAATTATAGCTTTCAGTGGAGCAACTCATGATACTGCTGCTGATGGAGTGTATTTGAACGAACTAACACCCGAATTACAAGCCAAATATGTTGGATGGCAAGGTGCTTTTTATAATATAGCAAAAGTGTTAAGTGGTGGTGTTTTAGTTTACCTAGCAGGTGAACTAGAGAAAAAAATTGGCATTACCAACGCATGGATGTTTGTGATGTTTTTGTATGGTATCATTATGATTGTACTTGGTTTGTACAATAAAAAAATGTTACCGTCTGGAGGAAAATCTTCTGAAGTACATTCTGTAAAAGAGGGCTTTGCAACATTGAAAGATGTAATAATTACCTTCTTTCAAAAGAAAAATATTTGGTTTAGTTTATGCTTTATTGTTTTTTATCGCTTTGCCGAAGGTCAAGCCATAAAAATTACTCCGTTATTTTTTAAAGCAGCTAGAAGCGAAGGTGGACTTGGATTATCAACGTCAACCATAGGAGTTTTATATGGCGTATTTGGTTCTATAGCATTTGTACTAGGTTCTATTATTGCAGGCTATTTTGTTTCGAATAAAGGACTAACCAGAAAAACTTTATTGGTATTATGTGCTTTCTTTAATATTCCATTTTTAGCTTACACTTTTTTAGCAGTTACCTTACCAGAAAATGTTTTTGTGATTGGTGGTGCTGTTGCAATTGAATACTTTGGCTATGGTTTTGGATTTGTGGGATTAATATTATTTATGATGCAAAATATTGCACCCGGAAAATACAAAATGGCTCACTATGCATTTGGTAGTGGATTAATGAATTTGGGATTTATGATTCCATCAATGGTAAGTGGTATTGTAAGTGACTACTTAGGCTATAGAGAGTTTTTTATTTGGGTATTAATTGCAACGATTCCAGCATTTATTGTAACTTGGATAGTGCCTTTATTAAAACCAGAAGAAGCTGCTGCATTAGAAGCTGAACATGTAACTGCTACCAGTTAATTTTTTTGCTATGAACACTTTTAATAAATTATTACTACTACTGATAACCTGCTTTGTTGGTGTAAATAGCTTTGCCCAAAACAAATACGACAGCAGCTATACCACTACTTACTATTTACAAAAAACAAGCTTATTTAAATTACTACCTAAAAGCAAACAGGATATCATTTTTTTAGGCAATAGCATTACCGACATTGCTGAATGGGCAGAAGTGTGGCAAAACAAAAACGTAAAAAATAGAGGTATTAGTAGTGATAATACTTTTGGTGTTTTGGCAAGATTAAATGATGTAGTTATTGGTACTCCTGCCAAAATATTTATCATGATTGGTATTAATGATATTGCCAGAAACATTCCTGATTCGGTAATTGTGGCAAACTATAAAAAAATTATAGATATTATTATTACCAATTCGCCTAAAACGAAATTATTCATACAAAGTATCTTACCAACCAATAACGATTTTAAAGATTTTAAAAATCATCAGAATAAAACAGAACATATCGTTTATATAAATGAGCAATTACAAAAAATTTGTGCTTATAGAAAAATAAGCTTTGTAAATCTATACCCGCATTTTTTAGACGAAAATGGTAAACTAAGCAAATCCTTTACCAATGATGGTTTGCACTTAACAGGCGAAGGTTATATGTTTTGGAAAAAAATAGTACAAGAAAAGAAATTAATGTAAGTATAACAAACTTTAAGATTTTTTACATGCTGATTACAGGAACTTTTATAGATGAAATAAGCCACGACATCCCTCACCAAAACTGGGGTGCAAAGGAATGGGAAAGCGATTTTCAATACATGAAAGAAGCAGGTATTGATACTGTAATTTTAATAAGAAGTGGGTATAGAAAATTTATTACTTATCCATCTAATTATTTAATTCAACAAAAAGGTTGTTATACTCCGCCAATTGATTTAGTTGATTTGTTCTTAACTCTTGCAGATAAATACAATATGCAATTTTACTTTGGATTGTATGATAGTGGAGAATATTGGGATACTGGAAACATGCAACACGAAATTGACCATAACAAATTTGTAATAGATGAAGTATGGGCAAAATATGGTCATCATCCATCTTTTAAAGGGTGGTATTTAAGTATGGAAATTAGCCGTAAAACAAAAGGTGCTATAGAAGCTTTTAATAGTTTGGGTAAGCAATGTAAAATGGTGAGTAATGGTTTACCAACATTTATTTCTCCTTGGATCGATGGCAAGAAAGCAGTGATGGCAGCATCTGGCGTAATTTCAAAAACTGATGCTGTTAGTTTACAAGAACATGAAACAGAATGGAACGAAATATTTAGTGGTATAAAAGACAATGTAGATGCTGTTGCTTTTCAAGATGGACATATTGATTATAGTGAACTAACTGACTTCTTTACCATCAATAAAAAATTAGCTGATAAATATGGCATGCAATGCTGGACGAACGCTGAATCTTTTGACAGAGACATGCCCATTAAGTTTTTGCCAATTAAATTCGAAAAACTAAAACTCAAATTAGATGCTGCAAGAAAAGCTGGCTATGATAAAGCCATTACGTTTGAGTTCTCACATTTTATGAGTCCACAATCTATGTATGGCTCAGCACATCATTTATTTAATCGTTATCAAGAATATAAAAATCAAATTATTAATGCGTAGTTTATTATTTAGCATTTTCATTGTATTACTTTATACAAATTGTTCTACAGCTCAAACATCTGTAACTGTTGAACCTATTCGTGGCACGTGGATCACCAATGTGGCTAGTAAAGTATTGTACTCAAAAGAAAATATTGAAAAAGCAGTTGCTCAATGCAAAGAAAATGGCTTAAACAATATTTATGTTGTTGTTTGGAACATGGGCAAAACCATTCATCCAAGTAAAGTAACTGAACAATATGTTGGAATTAAACAAAATAACAATTTTGAAGGCAGAGATCCGTTGAAAGAAATGATTGACGCAGGTCATAAAGCAGGTATTAAAGTACATGCTTGGTTTGAGTTTGGTTTTTCATACACCTATAAAGACACCAATTCTATTTGGTTAAAAAAATATCCTAACTGGGTTGGCAGAAATAACAAAGGTGAACTATTACAAAAAAATGGTTTTTATTGGTGGAGTAGTATTAACCCAGAAGTACAAAAATTTATGCATGCTCTTGTAACCGAAGTGGTAAAGAATTATGATATAGATGGTGTGCAAGGAGATGATAGAATGCCTGCGATGCCTGGAGAAGGTGGTTATGATGATTATACATTAAAACTATATGCAAAAGAACACAATGGTGCAAAACCACCACAAAATCCAAATGATTCTGCATGGCTTCAATGGAAAGCCGATCAATTGAGTGCCTTTGGTAAATCATTGTACCAAGGTGTAAAAAAAATAAAACCAACTTGTACTGTTTCTTGGGCTCCTAGCATTTATCCTTGGAGCAAAGAAAATTACTTGCAAGATTGGCCTACATGGTTAAAAGAAGGTTATGCCGATTATATTATTCCACAATTGTATCGATATAATTTACCTGCATACGAAAAAATTTTAAAGGAATTAAAAACACAAGTTCCTACACAATATTTAAACAGGGTTTTTCCCGGCATATTAACTTCTTTAGGAGATGGCTATCAATCTACCAGAGAACTTACAGATTCTATGATTCAACTCAACAGAAAATATGGTTTTAATGGAGAAGTGTTTTTTTATTTTGAAACTTTAAACCGCTTAAAAAGTAATTTTTATACAAACAAATAAAACATAATATAAAATGAAGAAAATTATTGTACAATCAGCACTATACATTGCACTATTTGCTACTGTAGGTTGCAAAAAAAGTACAACCGTTACAACAACTATTCCACCAGTAACACCGCCAACAGTTACGAATTTAATTACACTTCCAGCAGGCTGGAAAGTAAGTACAACATTTGGAACATCTTTCCCTACAGGCATTCAGGTATATCAGTTTGATAGCATATTTCAAGGACAAACGATTAAAGCGTTTTGCTTGGCATACGATAGTAAGAATACCAATTTTGAATTTAAACCTGTAATGGCTGCAACTGCAACTACCCCAACTAACTTTTATAACACAGAGGCAACCACAAGTACGGTTTATGGCTGTATTAATGGCGGCTATTTTGGTGGCAATCAATCTTACAGTTTAGTTGAGTACAACAATACAGTTTCATCGGCAAATATTAAAGCTGTAACAAGAACATTCAACAGTGCCAATACTTCTTATTACCCAACAAGAGCAGCATTTGGTGTTTCTACAACAGGTGCACCTTCTGTAGCTTGGATATATAATGTTGGGAGTGGCAACGATTTAATTTACTCTTATCCATCTCCTAGCCCTAATGCAATAAATACAGCACCACAAGCTGTGCCAACAGCAAGCTTTCCAGCTGGTGGTAGTATTTGGAACACAAATAGTGCAATTGGTGGTTCCCCCATGTTATTAAAAGACAATACCGTAAATATTTCAGATGCTGCAGAACTAATTGATATTAATAACACTAGTTCACGTCCTCGTTCAGGCATTGGCTATAATGCAAATGGCATTGTATTACTTGTTGCAGTTGAAGGTGATAACCCACCTATTTATAGCGGAATAAATTTGGTCAGTTTTGCAGCATTTTTGAAATCATTGGGGTGTACCGATGCCATAAATTTAGATGGAGGTGGCTCTACGTCATTGGTAATTGGTGGAACTAAAACTGTACGACCAGGGGATGCCGGTGGTATAGAAAGACCGGTAGTAAGTGCGGTTCTTATAAAAAGAAAATGATGAAATAAGATATTTTTTATAATTATTTAGCTACAAGCAAGCTTAGGGCAGTAAAACTGTTGAACATTTTGTAGTATTAGCCATTATTATAATGCAGTAAATAAAAGTGAAAATTTCAATTACAATAATATTATCTCTATTGTTGCTTGGCTTCGCATTTGCACAGTCATCAAAACCATATTTTTTTGCCTCAAAGCATTGCAGAGATTCGGTAACATTAAACTTAGTTGCTCATATAGAAGCAACGGTATTATTGCCATTAAATCAGGATTCATATACTAAATGGACTTCAGCCTTTTGGGCAATGGAAATAATGTTGTATAAACCAGCAGGGCTGCAGCAAAAAATTCCTCAGTTGCTACAAGTAATTTCAAGTACACCCGCCAATTTTCAACGTGCTTTTTTTGAGATGTTATACACATTATATCCAAAAGAGTTTGGAAAAAAGGTAGAAGGAATATGGTTTAATCTTGCAGAAGATAAGATAAAAAGTATGGCATTGGAGTATATGGCACAAGCTGCTATATTTCCGGCTATTAAAAATGATAATTCTTTTTATTTATCCGAATATTATAGTTTTTATATAAACAGATGGAAACAAGCTGAAGTACCACAACCATCCAAAAATGCTTTTTTACAACCAGATTTTCTTCCTGGGCAAAATGTTCTTGTTAGTTTTCAATCAACTAATAGAGATAAACCTGGCTATTTAATGTTTAGAACAGCAGAAGGTAAATGGTTGAAGGATGTAAAGGGCAAGGTATTTAAATTCACCCAACTGGCTCGTTCAATTTCTAATTTACCCTTCTACTTAACCAATGGTAATACACCACAAGGTTTATATAAAATTGTAGGGTTTGATACATCTAATAATAACTGGATTGGGCCCACTACAAATCTTCAATTGGTGATGCCTTTTGAAAATGGGACAGAATTTTTCTTTGGTAAAGACACTTCTTTTAATAATCTCTATAAAAAATTACTCGGCAATTTAGCTAAATATACTTCTCTATGGCAAAGCTATCAGGCAGGTAAAATTGGCCGTTCTGAAATTATTGCACATGGTACCACTATTGACCCACAATATTATATCCATCAAAAATATTTTCCTTGTACGCCATCACTTGGTTGTTTATGTAGCCCCGAAACATGGAATTCAAATGGAGAAAGAATTTTTAGTGCTCAATTTGATTGGATAAAAGTTTTACAAACCTTGAAAACACTTCCTGTTTATCTGGTTGTTGCTGAAGTAAAAGATTTATAAAACGATTAATTATTTCTTTGTTTAGTTAATGCATTTTGGGTTAGCTAAACTTTTAGTTTATATAATTAATCTTTCGGGCATTAATTGTTTCAGGCTACGTACTGCTTAAACATTTTGTCTAAACAAATGAATGATAACTTTAAGAAACATACATGTACTTAATGAAGGAATAAAAGATATTGCTATTGAGGGAGACACTATTGCTGCAATTGCAACAACTGAATTACCTAATAATTATACAGGCAATATTTATATAAAAAATGCGATTGCGTTTCCTGGAATTATTAATAGCCATGATCATTTATTATTCAATCTGTATCAGCAAACAGGCAATTGTATTTATAATGATTATACAGAATGGGCAAATGATATTCAAGTAAACAATCGGACTAAAATTAAAGAAATACTTAAAATTCCAGAACAGCTGAGAATTGACTGGAGCGTTTATAAAAATTTACTGAATGGCGTAACCACTGTTATACAGCACGATAAAAGCGTAAGAGAAACCAATGATTTAATTACGGTTTTTCAAAACTGTAATTCTTTACATTCGGTACAGTACGAGAAAAACTGGAAACTGAAACTCAACCTTGTTTTTAAAAATAAATGGCCGTATGTTATTCATGTTGGAGAAGGGATAAATAAAAAAGCCAGTGAAGAAATTAATCATTTAATAAAGTGGAATTTATTTAAAAAACAAATGATTGCTGTTCATGGTGTAGCTATGAATGTGCAACAGGCAAAAGCATTTAGAGCTTTAATTTGGTGTCCAGAATCGAATTTTTTTTTACTGAATAAAACGGCAGAAATTGATGTGTTAAAACAGCATACAAAAATTTTATTCGGAACCGATTCTACCTTATCGGCAAGTTGGAACTTTTGGCACCAGCTACGTTTTGCAAGAAGCTTATCGTTACTTACAAACGATGAATTATATAAATCCTGCACCACTGTTGCTGCTGATGTATGGAGATTAAAAAATACAGCCACAATTGAAGAAGGTAATATAGCTGATATTGTAATTGCAAAGAGAAAAAATGAAGTAGATATCGAGTCGTTTTATTTAATAAACCCAGAAGACATTTTATTGATTATACGACATGGAAAGATTAAATTATTTGATAAAAGCTTACTTGCACAATTAAGTCATTTGCCATTAAGCAGTTTTAGTAAAGTGTATGTTAGCTCAGCAGTAAAATATGTTTTTGGAAATTTAACAGAACTGGTTAAAGCAATTAGAAATCACAACAGCAACATTAATTTGCCAATTGATATAGAGTAGTTTCATTAACTTCTCCATTATTTAAATAATACAAACAATCACACTCTTTCAGTACATGTGGCTGATGAGAAACAATGATGATATATTTCCCTTTTGCAGCAATTTGTTTTAACTGCTGAATAATGCGTTGAATATTTTGAGCATCTAATTCATTTAATGATTCATCTAAAATGAGTATGTTTCTGTTATGGTACAAAGCTCTTGCAATGGCAATTCTTTGCTTTTCTCCACCCGAAATATTTTTGCCATTGTCTTGTACTATTGTTTGTACACCATTGTTTTGCTGTTGTATAAAATTGGTTAAACCCGATTGTTCGATTGCATCATTCAGTTTATTTTCATCAAAAGCATTTTCTGATAAAGTTATATTGGTTGCAATACTTGCCTGAATTAAGAAAAACGATTGTTTTACAAATGCAATTTGCTGCTGCCAACTATTTAATTGCGTATCGAAATCCACAGGCTTATTATCAACTAAAATATTTACTTGTGAAGGTATTAATCCCGTTAAAAGATGTAATAAAGTACTTTTCCCCGAACCCGATGCTCCGTAAATACCTGTAATGGCACCAACTTTAAACTGCAATTGAACATTGTTTAAAACAGGTATTCTGTTCGAAAAACAATAAGTAAGATTTTTTATCTGTACATTGCTTTTCATAGCTATGGTTTTTGATGCTCCAGTCTCGGAAACAGATATTTGTATTTTTTCCAGTTCAGTTAATGTAAAGCTGTATGTTTTAGCCTGACTGATATTGGCGATTATTTTAGTAAATGCACCAACTACTTTTAAGGAGGCTGCAATAAAAATTCCAATAACAAGCAAACTGCTGCTGTTTAATTGGTGCAGGCTTTGCTGGTACATAAAAAAAACCATGCTACTGATTACAATACACAATTCAAAAATCCTGTTGGGTATGGCCTGCATGAACAGTAATTGCGAAAGGTTGTTATTGATACTTTTTTGTTGTTGAGTATATCGTGTTACAAAAAAATTTTCCGTATTGTATATTTTGGCTTCTACATAATTGCTGATTGCTTCTATTAAATACTGCAAGCCAATGCCATGTTCTTTTTTTATATTTTGTCTGATATGTTGCAACTTTTTTTTCGAAAAAAATTGAATAACTAGAAAACAAGGAAGTAGTGTTATAATAAGCAATGCAAAAAGTGTTGGGCTGTATATAAATATTCCAACAATTGCTATGAATAAAAAAATACAATCGCTGATAATATTCATGAATCCTAAAACCAAATGTTGTGCAAACTCTATGGTAAGATTGCCTGTATTTCTTATTTGTTCTCCAGTTGTGGTTTCCACATGGTTAGAAAATGGCTGTAAAAAATAACCGTTTAATTGTTGTTGAGCAAACCCAGTTGCAACAGAACTGATAAACTGTAAATGCTTTTTATAAATGAATAATGCAACTGCGTTTTTAATAAGTAATACTGCAAATACAACACTTAATACAGCAATACTGTACAACTGTATATTATAGTTGGTTAAATTAAGTAACCACTGCAAGGCATTTGCAGCAGTAATGTTTGTTTGCAGTTGATACACATGATGTAAACTGTACAGTAAAACTGATATGGTCGAAATATCTAAAAGAGCAATAAATAGCCCAAGAAATGTATTTACAAAAAACAATCGTTGTTGCTTTTGTGACAATACTTTAATTGTTCTATGATATAAATCTATGGGCATTTGTTTGTTTAATTATAGCTGGAATGAATCATTTGAAACGAATATTTTTTTTGAGCAATCACCTTACCGGTAAGTATAGAACGACTTATTATTTTCTTTAACACGGTTGTATAATTAAGCGATAGCTGTTTTTCTTTTTTCTACCATCATACCAATTCTTGCACGTACCGATTTTATTTTGGTTTTTATAGCAGTAGCCATACTCAAC
The DNA here is from genome assembly GCA_044348985.1 of Chitinophagaceae bacterium. Classification (GTDB taxonomy): domain Bacteria; phylum Bacteroidota; class Bacteroidia; order Chitinophagales; family Chitinophagaceae; genus UBA1930. Next base: position 71,450 of record JBIKRV010000003.1, on the reverse strand, counting down.
TGTTTGTTTTTTCTTTGATAAAAAGCCATTTCATTAATAATCCATTGTACTGCGTGGTGATAGTATTTTTTGCTGTAGGTTCTTTTAAAATCAATATCTCTATCGGTATTTGCTGCCCAGTTTATTTGATTGGCATTGCTTACAGCTTCTACTTCTTCAAACAACTCGGTACCACGAATGGGATAAGTAATGGTAATGGTAAACCATTCAGGATTGGCATTTTTTAAATGCTGTAATGTTTGCTTAATGTCTTCTTCCGTTTCTGTTGGATAGCCAAGCATAATAAATGTTCCAGCCTGAATGCCAGCCTTTTGTGCAGCATTAATCATTTGCTGTACCACTTTTACATCTACCCTTCTGTCCATTAAATCAATTATTTTTTGACTGCCACTTTCAGCACCAATCCATACCCTGAAACAGCCAGCACGTTTTAATAGCTGAATAGCTTCTTCGTTCAATCTGTCGGCTCTGGTAATACATTCAAAATTTACTTTCACTTGTTGTTCTTCAAGTAAAACGGTAAACTCTTCGAGCCATTTATGGCTTACTGTAAATACGTCATCTACAAACCAAATATTATCGGGCTTATATTGTTGTTGAATAAACTTTATTTCATTCACTACATTTTGAGGAGATCGGCGACGATAACTTTTTCCATACACCCCCCTGCTGCACCAATGACAACTGTACGGGCAACCCCTCATCGTATTAATGGTTACAGAACTGTAGCCATGGTGTTTTTTCCAGGTATCGAGGTATTGATATAGATTTATTTTTTTTCGGTTGGGAAAAGGCAGCTCATCTAAATTTTTTCTTAAACTTCTTTCCGGATTAATAATAATTGCACCTTCTTTTGTTTTGAACGATATGCCATTAATAGCCACAAAAGATTGGTTGTTATACAAAGCCTCTGTAAGCTCTAAAAAACTTTCTTCACCTTCGCCAATTACTAAAAAATCGGCTCCGTGGTTTAATAGGTTTTCTTTATTGTAACGTACATCGGGGCCACCTAAGATTATTTTTGTATTTGATAAACTTGGTTGTGATTTTACAAAACGAATGGCATCAATAACATTAATCTTGGTCATTAGATTGATGTAAATGGCCAATACAGCAGGACGGTGATCTAACAGATAATTTAGAAACAATTGTTTCGTTGAAAAAGTGGTATCGAACACAGTGTGTTCATAACCCTTTTCTTCTAAATACGCCGATAAATATAAAATGCCCAATGGTGGATAGGGCTTCACAATTTGTTGCTCTTTGACATCTTCTGCAATAAAATATCCGTGGGTTAATACAATCATCTTTTTATTTTTTAAGATGAATTAAATAATGATCAGAAGCGGATGCTAAAAATGAATACTTACTCACTTTAAGTTCTAATTTATTTAGCAAAGCAAACAGCTTGGGGCGTTTTGCAACAAAATGATTTAAGTAGCTGGGTGGAATAAAAAAACCAACAGGTATAACTTTTTGAACAGTACTGTTTGCTGGTAAATGCTGCTTCAGCCAATTTGGGTTATAATACCATGTTTTTATACTTACTCCATTGCCAACAGATGCAATAACAGCGTTATTGGTAAGCCTTCTAAACACATTTTTCCATTTAAAAATGATGGTGTGATAAAGACTTTCCCATAAACAAAACTTTGGCATCATAACAAAAATCATAGAACCGTTTTTATTAAGCAAACTAGGCAATTGATTTTGTAATAACTCATGTAGTTTTTTTGGAGCAATACAATTAAGCCCACCAAAATTGGAAAAAATAAGATCAAACTTATCTATGCCTGTAAGTTCTTGCATGCTGTTTATATCCAGTTGTTTACAAATTACTTTTTGTGTTAACGCTGCTGCTTCAATTTTAGCTTCCGCCTGTTGAATCATGCTTAATGAAATATCTGTTGCTACAACAGTTGCACCATGTTGAGCTATCCATTTTGCATCTTCACCAGTACCACAGTTTAATTCTAAAACAGCTATATTTTCCTGTTGCAACAGTAATGGTTTTAAATATTGTAATACCAGTTGCCGTTGGGTTTTACCTATAAGAGTGTTGGTAAAATGCCCGTCATATTCTGTTGCAATATGGTCAAAGGCTGCAATCATTTTTTTAATAGCAATTGCAGTTTTAGCGAACTTAATTTTTCATCTATCCAATGCAAAGGAAGTTTCACTGCACTTTTAACTTGTGTGGTAGAAATGTTGGCTGGTGTTGAACATATTTTTTGAAAGTGCACTATGCTTTTTTGTTTGCGAAAAACTTTATGGGTATGCCTGTGCAGGTGTTTATAAAATGAAGCAGAGTAATTGCCTTGGTACAACATGGCTAAATCGTCAGAATCTGTCCAGTTTTGTTTGGCTTGTAATTGTTGTTTTACTTTTTCGTAAAAAACAGTGCCGGGTAAAGGATAAGAAACAGAAATACCAATATCGTGTGGTAATAGTTGCTGTACCATGTTCAACGTTTTATCAATATCGTTTTTGGTTTCGCCTAAATAACCATACTGCAAAAAGAAACAAACTTTTACACCAAATTTTTTAAGCAATTGTGTAGCTTCGGTAATTTGTTCAACCTGTGTGCCTTTATCCATAGCATCTAGAATTTGTTGAGAGCCACTTTCGGCTCCCATCCAAACTTCATCTAATCCTGCATTCACCAAATGGTGTATTGTGTTTTCGTTTAACAACAAATCGGCTCTGCATTGTATTTTCAGTTTGGGTTGTAGGTTTTCTTTTTTCAGTAGTTTACTAAAGCTTTCAACCCAGCCTGGCTTCAACCCAAAAATATCATCACAAACCCAAAAATGCGTTGCATCAAAATTGTTCATCAGCAATTTCAATTCTTCTACAACCGATTCCGGTGTTCTTGAATTATAGCGATTGCCATAAATAGGTTTAGCACACCAATTGCATTTAAAAGGGCATCCTCTTGTTGTAGCAATGTTTAAAGAAAATTTTTGATGGGCTTTAAACCAGATATTTTTATACTGCTGTATATCTATTAAGTCCCATGCTGGGGGTGGCAATACATCTAATTGTGTTAATACAGGTCGTTTGAGGGTAGTAACAACAGCTTTGTTGTTTAGGTAAGCAATACCCCTGCAGTTTTCAAGAGCGGTACATTTTGTGGTAATTAATTCATGTAAGGTTAGTTCACCTTCGCCTTTAATTATAATATCGGCTCCATTTTCTAAGTACAATTGTACATGGTCGGTTGCATCGGAACTGTTTACCAAAACCTTGCAGCCAGCAGTTTTGCCATATTCTATTAATTCAAAGCAAGCTTCCCTCATAATGGTTAAACACATTTTACTGAGGTAGTTGAAACTATCATCAAATACTACGAGATAATCGGGCTTAAACTTGTTAAGTTGTTCTTTTATTTCAGCAGCACGGTATTTTAAATTACTATCAAATAACTGAACATCGTAACCTGCACTACGCAAGTATGCTGCAGCCAACATAGTACCGTATGGCGGATATGGTTGCTGGTTTCGCCATTGCTTTTCATCTAACCGATAAAAATAAGCAGGAGTAAAAAGTATTTTATCAGGCATTCGGCTTTAAAGATGTTAAAAGATTTTTGGGTTGTTTAAATATAATATTATACTTTTTTTCGTATGCCCTTTGCTTTTCATCGAACTGACTCATAATTCTGTTGTAATGCCCTTCAGTATGTGCTTTTGCTGCGTATCTTTTCAATTGCAAATTTTTTATACCAAACATTTCTGTAAGATGTTGTTTTCGCCATTTGATTTCTGTTTTTTTCATCAGCCATTTATCAAATGCATCACCCATAGCATTATTGAATAAAACCTCACCAGCTTTTTGTATAAAACTTTGTTTATTAGATAATAAACTTTTTTCAGCCAATGGAAAGTTTGGAAAAAAGGCTTGTGTCCACAAATTGCTTTCTCTGAAATGCTGGTACAGGTTATAATTATATACAGGCACTACGGTAGTTGTTTCTATGGCGGTGTAAAAACTTTTATCTGTAATGGCTAAGTGATTTTCATCAATCATGTAATTGTAACAGAAATACTTATAGCGATTAAACAATACCAGTTTTTGAAACAATACAAAAAATAAACGGCATACCCATAAACGGTTGGTTGCTGTAATAATAAAATAGTCTATATCACTGGATTTATCCATATAATTTTTTGAAATGGAACCCGATAACATTACAGCTCTTACAAAAGGAAAACGTTTTATGAATGAGCTCATTCTGCAAGCCTTTTTTAAATGCTGTTGTGCACTTCTATTACCGCTAATGCGTTTATGAATTTGCCTGTTTTCGTTGTACAACGAATAAAACCCCTCAATACAGTAAAGAATATTAACCGATGTTAATTGATGCAATCCATTACTTACTTCTGTACTGTTTTTAAGAGTTGAGCGGTTAAAGATTTCATCTTTGGTTAGTGGGTAGTCGAAAATATCAAAATACAATACTACCTGTAGTACATCAATAGCATTACTGGAGAGTTGCAATGCTGATGTGTATGATATAGATGCAGTTTGGTATTGCATGATATACGTTTATCTTGGTAAATCTTTATTCGTTTTTTTTATACAAAGGGTTGCCCCGAAAAACAAAAAACAATTATTCATTTCTTATTAACAGAATTGTGAAAAAGCACTATAAATTTAATGTATGAAAGTTGTTGATGTTTCTTTTTTTTATGACGAAGCCGCAGCTTCGGCTATAGACTTGTATCAGCAGCATACTACTACTATTAATATTACACAAACTTTGCACAACAATCAAGTGGATATTATTGTGGTGAAACGCTTTAAAACAACTGAAACAAAAACAATACATGGTATTCAACACATTTTTATACACGACAGGTTTAAAGGACGATTAAGACCATGGCAAATTCCCTTAAAAACTTTACACAAGATAAAACAACTAAAGCCAGATATTGTACAACTGCATGGTTTTATGTTTCCATTACAGTTTCTTTATTTACGTATGCTGTTGAATAAAAAAGTTTGCCTGTTTATTCAGCAGCATGCAGGTAAACCTCCAGTTGGTTTGAAAGCTTTTTTGTACAGAAGTATTTATCAAATGGCTGATGGCTTTTTATTTACTGCAAAAGCTCAGGGGTTAAACTGGTTTAATACAAAGAAGATCAGCCATAAAATTATGCCTGTAATGGAAGGCTCCACATGGTTTAAACATTCAGATAAAACAGTAGCTAGAACAATAACAGGATTAAAAGGAAATCCAGTATTTATTTGGGTAGGCAGATTGAATGAAAATAAAGATCCGTTAACGGTATTAGGTGGCTTTGAACAGTTCCTTCAAATACATGCTACTGCTCAATTGTATATGGTGTACAGTAGTGAAGATGTATTGCAACAGGTGGTAAAAAAAATTAATCAATCAACTAGATTAAAAAATGCAGTGCATTTAGTAGGTAAACTGCCACATAACAAACTGGAAGCTTATTACAATAGTGCAGATTATTTTGTTTTAGGCAGCCATTACGAAGGCAGTGGTTATGCATTGTGTGAAGCATTGGCTTGTGGCTGTATTCCTGTTGTAACAGCTATTCCTAGTTTTAGTATGATGACGAAGAATGGAGAACTTGGAGCATTATGGCAACCGAGCAATAGTGCTTCTTTTGTGCAAGCTGCAACAGTTGCTTTACAGAAAAATAAGGCTGCAACCTCTGCTGCATGTATTCAATTTTTTGAGCAGCAACTCTCGTTTGCAGCAATTACTCAAACAATCATTGGCTATTATAAAACTGCCATCAATACAAAAAACAATGAGCAGTAAACAACGAATAGCCATTATTACACATGGAGGTGTGGGCAGTGGACACCACCAGCAAGGAATACCTGCAACCATGTTATTAATTGAACAGTTGGCTAAAGAATTTGATGTAACAGTTTATTCTTTAGAAAAATACAGTCCATTGTTTATACCCAAAAACTATACAGCAATCGACATTCCTTTAACCTACCAAAACAATTTAACGCTACGAATACTTTGGCTTTCTTTTTTATTGCTGAAAAATCATATACAAAAACCGTATCGGGTTTTTCATGGCTTGTGGGGTTTTCCGGGTGGTTTAATAGCGGTATTTTTTGCAAAACTCTTTCGTAAAAAATCAGCAGTAACTTTTAAAGGTGCCGAAGTGGTTGCATTGCAAGCAATTCATTATGGTTTGTTTATACGTCAACGGGATAAAGCCATCGTAAAATGGGTAACAAAAAATGCCCATTGCTTAGTTGCACAATCTGAATATTATGCAGTAAAAATAAAAGCTACAGTACAATACAAAACATTAAAAATAATTTATAGCGGAATAATCCATAATCATCAATCTGTCCGCCCATTTCTACCCAAAGAAAAATATACACTACTGCATGTTGCCAATTTAAACAAAGTAAAAAATCAGGCAATGTTGTTAAAGGCTTTTTCCATCGTCAGCTCATCTGTTAATGCAGAGCTACACATTATTGGTATGGATACATTAAATGGAGAAATTCAATTATTAGCCAAAGAAATGCAACTGGAAAAACAAGTTTTTTTTCATGGGGTTTTAACACAACAAGAATTGGTTAATTACTATAAACAGGCAGATATTTTTTTACTCACTTCATCATCCGAATCGCAAGGTGTTGTAGTAAATGAAGCCATGAATTATGGTGTGGTGGTTTGTGGCACAAGGGTTGGTTTAATAGCTGATTTAGAAAATAAAGCAACAATGGCTGTTGATATTAACGATGCAGCGGCCTTAGCTGAAAAAGTACTACACTTATTAAACAATTCACAGTTGTACAATCAACTACAGCAACATGGATATAACTGGACAAAAGAATTTGATATTGTGTGGACGAGGGAACAGTACAGTCAACTTTATCAAGAACTCGGCTAACTAAATTTATTATTCCAGATAATGGAATAAAAATCCATCGTTTCCTCAAAACAGCTGTTCCAGCAAAATCTGTCAGCCTGTACTTTGCCTTTCTCAATCAGTTGTGCTCTTACACCATTTTCTTTCAGCAATTCAATGGCTGCAACAAAACCTTTAACCGATAAATCATCCACCAGCAATGCACCTCCTCTTGCAATTTCAGGTATGGCAGCTTTATTGCTTGTTACCACAGGGCATCCCACTTTCATCGCTTCTACAATAGGCAAACCAAAACCTTCAAACGATGATGGATACAACAAACAAAAAGCAGCATTGTACAATTCATTCAATGCTTCAACACCAATCAATGATTTATATTCATAACGGTTAGGCAGTTTGTTATTCAGTAAACTGTTTTCTTCTTCGCTCAATTCTTTACCACCTACAATCACCAGCTTCATATTAGGTATTGAACGCACAACATCTACTGCCAAATCAAAATTCTTATAACCCGATCTGTGACCAACAAACAATATAAAGGACTCTTTAGCTCCATTTTTTTCTAAACTAAAAAAATGTTCACTCACTCCATGATAAACAGCTTTCACCTTGCTTTCATCTAAAAAGCTATAGTAATTCAGCAAATCATTTTTCACGGTGTTCGATACACATAAAATTCCATCGGCATGTTCAATGGCTTTTCGTTGCTGCCATTGTCGTATATATTTTCCCTTGCCACCAATCATGCCATGTTCTGGTGCCAAATCGTGTATGGTAACAATATTGGCCACATTCTTTTGATTGCTCCAACGCAAATAACTCGAATGAAAAATAGATTGTTCAGGTAGGGTTTTTAACAAAGGCAAAAAGCGTTTAACAGTTATGGGCAAAGCATTATCGGCAAGCGTATTTTTTTGCCAGTTTAAAGGTTTAGCCAAAAAATTGCCCGAATCTTTGGTATCAATACAGGTAATATTTTGTTGGGTGTTATTCATGCGTTGCATCAACTCACTCCAATAAACAGAAATGCCACCAGCTTTTTGTAAAGAAAAAATAAGGTTATCTATAAAAATTTGCATGCGGTGGCTTTAAAACAATTGTAATTTAATCGGCATTAACATATAATAAGTTGCTTGCCACTTAACTTTTAGTTGCTTAAAGCTATTTCTTTTTACAATTACCTTGATACTATTACCTTTGCCCACTCTAAATGGACTTTTATAGAAGTCCATTTTTAATGAAAGTTCAAAATTGAAGTATGAAGTTTTACAACATAATAATTAAGTTTCGTTTTTGGTTAAGCATTGTAGCCATTGTTGGTGCAATTGTTTTAAATGTTACCGGTTCTGCTGGTTTTTGGCCAACTTTTCCATTGTATTTTATAGGTGTAATTGGTTTTGCCAGTCATTTTTTTATTGGTCCATTACGTTTAATACAAGAGCCAATGGAAGCAGGCAATATCGAAGAAGTAAAAAAAATATTAGATACGGTTTGGTTTCCTAATTTATTGTACAAGCCTGTTCGTAGTACATTTTATACCATTAAAGGCAATATTGCAATGATGGATCAAGATTTTGATACCGCCGAAAAACATTTAAAGAAAAGCAACGAATTGGGTAGTCCAATGCCAGAAGCAGAAGGAGCCAACAAATTGCAATTGGGCATGATGGCCATGCAAAAAGGCGATATGAAACAAGGCGAAAGTTATATACGTGCAGCCATTCGTTTAGGCATACCCGATAAAGAAAGTGAAGCCGTTGCCTTTTTACAAATGTGTCAAATTTTTATGAACAAACGAGAGTTCAGAGCAGCCAAAGATTATTTTAGAAAAGCAAAAGCACTAAAGCCCAAAACCAAACAAGTAGTCGATCAAATTAAAGAAATCGAAAAATACATTTCTCGTATTCCTGGTTAAGATTTTCGAACCCCCGATTTATCGGGGGTTTTTATTTTTGGGTAACGAGCAGTAGTATTTCAATTGAACCGCTGTTGCGTCGCACCCTTGTATTGTGTAACTTTATTGAACACATAGAAACATAGTGAGGAAAAGTACATAGAGGATTTCTACTGTGCCCTTAAAACCCTATGTACCTATGTGTTTGAAAGGCTGATATTATTTGGTGTTTTTTAAATATTTTCACAAAGTAATTAATGAGTGAGTAATTTGTGAAAATATTAAAACTCAAGGAACATAAAAACGAATGAAATATAGAAATATTAGAGAAGAAGAGTTAAAAAATAAAGTTGGCACAGACTTTTTCAAATCATTTAATACAACCGAAATAATTGGCAACATAGACTTTACATTATTTCCAAAACAAAGTAACATTTTTGGTAGGGTACCACTTCTTTGGGCAGAAGCCAAAACTGGTGATTTTGATATTCCTGCAATGTTTGTACAACTTATTTTAACAATTGGCAAAGCAAGAACTTTCGATAAGACCTTACCACCTGCTTTTTTAGGAGCATTTGACTTTAAAAAAATTGCTTTTGTTTCATATATCAACGTACAGGATATTTTTTACATAAATGATTTTAACTGGAATGTAACGCCCAGTAATCACGAAACGAAGGAGTTTAAACTCATTAAAGAAAGAATTGAAAAAACGCTTCAGCAAAACAGCTATGTTTTTGATTATGTAAAAGACGAAAAAGAGCTGAAACACTTTATTGCAAACAATATCGCAAAAGCAACAGAGGTAAGTAAAATAAAAATTGATAAAAACAATTTTATACCAATTTATTTACGCTGGTTAGAATATGTAAAACCAATTATTGATGTTAATTGGGATGAACTTAAAAAAGCCAATATTGTAGATAGCGATTTTTATTTAGCCGATTTGTTTGTAGATGATAAAGACACACAAAAAATTGATGATGATTTAACCATTAGAGATAATTTATTTGTCATTTTTCAAAACCAAGGTTATAAAATTGCCAAAGAGAACATTAAACAAATGTTTGATGCTACAATTAATATTAGAAACAAAGAAGCATATCAAACGTTTTGGAAAGGCTACAAACGCCCACCATTAAAAGAGTTTCAGGAGTATATTATTGAACGAAGAGATTTGTTGGTACCTCAAGATATTAGAGAAAGAAAAGGTGCATTTTTCACACCAAGAATTTGGGTTGAACTTTCACAAAAATATCTTGGCAATTATTTGGGAGAAAATTGGCAGGAAGAATATTTTATTTGGGATTGTGCTGCCGGTACTGGTAACCTTTTGGCTGGGTTAACCAATAAGTATAATATTTGGGCTAGCACTTTAGACCAAGCCGATGTTAAAGTAATGCATGAACGTATTGAACATGGAGCTAATCTTTTAGAAAACCATGTTTTTCAGTTTGATTTTTTAAACGATGATTTTACAAAACTGCCACAAGGCTTGCAAGACATTATAAACGATGAGCAAAAACGAAAAAAACTCATCATTTATATTAACCCACCTTATGCAGAAGTATCAAGTAAAGCAGAGAAAGGAAAAGTTGGAATAAACCAAACAAAGACACATGCACAATATGGTTCAATATTAGGAACAGCAGGAAGAGAATTATTTGCTCAGTTTTTTATTAGAATTTTTTCTGAATTTAATGGCGTAATCCTTGCAGAATTTTCAACGTTGAAAATTCTGCAAGGATCAGCTTTTATTAGCCTAAAAGAACACTTTCAAGCGAAGCTTGAAAAAGTATTTTTAGCTCCAGCAGATACATTTGATAATGTGAAAGGTCAGTTTCCAATTGGCTTTAAAATTTGGAATACAAACAAAAAAGAATTATTTAAAAGTGTAACTGCTGATATTTACGATAAAAATGCAAATTTTATTGGTACAAAAGGAATTTTTGCTTTAAACAAAAACCAATACATAAACAAATTCATTTCTATTTATAAGGCGACAAAAGAAAATAATATTGGCTTTATGGATGGCATAAATGGAAATGATTTTCAACATAATAATATTGTTTATGTTTTAAATACAAAAGAACAATTGCCCAATCCACGTGGTATATGGATAAACAAAGAAAATTTGATACCTGTTTCAATTTACTTTTCTGTTCGTAAAGTTATAGAAGCAAACTGGTTAAATGACAGAGATCAATTTTTAAATCCTAATGAACATTGGAAAATTGATAATGAGTTTCAAAGTGATTGTTTAACTTTTACATTATTCAGTAACAACATTCAAACAAAATTTGGTGTAAATCATTGGATACCTTTTACAGAAAGTGAAGTGAACGCAAAAGAAAAGTTTGAAAGCCATTTTATGACAGACTTCATAAAAGGAAAATTGAAATCTGAAAATATTACCAACCTGTTTGGTAAAGAAACAACAAACAATCAACCCTTACAATTTTCAAGCGAAGCAACAGCTGTTTTTGATGCAGGCAAATTACTTTGGAAATACTACAATTCATTTAATGCAATTAATGCAAATGCAAGTTTATATGATATAAGAGCGTTTTTTCAAGGTCGTAACGATAAAGGTCGAATGAATGCAAAAAGCACAGATGAACGATATAATGAATTGATTGGTAATCTACGTTTAGCATTAAGTATACTTGCCGATAAAATAACGCCTAAGGTTTACGAGTATGAGTTTTTAAAACAATAAAAATTTTATGAATTTTGGTTATGTGAACCAATTCAAGACCTAAACCAAATCGGCTTCGAAAAACTCAGCCTGACAACGTTTTACTATTTATGAACCTGTCAGCTTGAGCTTGTCGAAAGCGGAGTAATAGAAATTCTAAGAAATCATGCTACACATACAACACATCACATCAACAGGAACTGAATTACAAACCTGTATTCAACTCTTTAACGAATACGCCAATGAGTTAAACGAAGATTTATGCTTTCAAAGCTTTGATGCTGAGTTAGAGAATCCGTTAAAAAAATATGGACTTCCGTCAGGCTCACTATTATTGGCTTATTGGAACAATGAACCAGTTGGTTGTGTAGCATTAACAAATATTACCAATGCTACAATTGCTCATGCTGCTGAATGCAGCATTTCGGCTACGCTCAATGCTGAAAACAATCATCCTTCGACTACGCTCAGGACTTCATTCACCACCTGCGAAATGAAAAGATTGTATGTGCAACCTGCATTTAGAAAACATAAAATTGGTGAAGCATTGGTAGATGCAATTTTACAACAAGCACAAGAATTGAATTATGCTGTTATGAAGCTGGATACACTAGAACGCTTGCAAGCTGCCATTCAATTGTACCTAAAAAAAGGATTTATTGTAACCAATGCGTATTATCAAAATCCATTACCCGGCGTGGTGTATATGGAAAAGCAGTTGGCTTAGTTTTTCTGCACTTAACATTTGCTATTACCTAAGTCCATCGTTGGTACACAATATGTAAACGATGTAATCTTTTCAAAACATTGTGTAATAAAGCAGCACACTATTTCATTCATCTTTATGTATTATCAAAGAATCATAGATGCTGAATGGAAAATACACAAAACAAGCATACACCCGTTGAACTGAGTAAACACCCGGCGTTACAAACCCATAAACCATCAAAAATTATAGCCGAACAAACCAACAATGTGCTAACGGATATAGCCAATGCGTTTTTATTTACATATCGGATTGTTATAGAAACATTTGGTGGAGGTTTTGAATTAAGGGAGTTTTTGCGTCAGTGTTTTCAAATTGGTTATAAAACATTGCCACTTATTTCGGTTACTGGTACCATCATGGGTTTGGTACTCACCATTCAGGCAAGACCTTCTTTACTGGAATTTGGTGCAACCAGTATGCTGCCAGGAATGGTGGCTATATCTATCATTCGAGAAATGGGACCAGTAATAACAGCACTTATTTGTGCAGGTAAAATTGGCTCAGGAATGGGTGCCGAGCTGGGCTCTATGAAAGTAACTGAGCAAATTGACGCAATGGAAGTATCATCTACCAATCCTGTAAAATACCTGTTGGTTACAAGGGTATTGGCAGCCTCTTTAATGGTTCCTTTACTTGTTTTATATGCCGATGCTCTTGGAATTATTGGCAGCTGGATAGGCACCAATTTAAAAGGCAATGTAAGCATTAGATTGTTTTATACGCAGGCTTTTACGCATGTTGAGTTTATCGATTTTATTCCTGCAGTTATTAAATCATTTTTCTTTGGTGCAGCCATTGGCTTAACAGGTTGCTATAAAGGTTTTAATGCTGGTAGAGGTACAGAGAGTGTTGGGCTTGCTGCAAACGCAGCTGTGGTTACAGCTTCTCTGTTAATATTGGTAATAGATATGATTGCTGTAGAAATAACTGATATGATGACTGTATGAAAACACCTGTAACCAATACAACAAAACAACTTAATCAGAATATAGTCATTCAGGTTTCCAACTTAAATAAATCGTTCGGTAACCAACAGATATTACAAAATACAACGCTACAATTATTTAAAGGAGAAAACCTAGTGGTACTGGGAAAATCAGGTTCGGGTAAATCGGTTTTAATAAAATGCTTGGTTGGTTTACTGAATTGTGATAGTGGAACGGTAAATATTTTAGGCAAAAACATTACCGAATTAAGCAAACTCGAATTGAATGAAGTACGGCAAAAAGTTGGCTTTCTTTTTCAGAGTGGAGCACTGTACGATTCGATGACGGTAAAAGAAAACATCGAATTTCCGCTACGCAGAATTAAAAAAGGATTGTCTGAAAACGAAATTGATGCTAAGGTTAAAGAAGCATTGGTAAATGTTGATTTGCTGGATGCATTAGATAAAATGCCAGCACAATTATCGGGTGGTATGCGTAAAAGAATTAGCCTGGCACGTACAATTGTTACAGATCCATTGATATTGTTATACGATGAACCCACAACAGGATTAGATCCTGTTACTGCACATGAAATCAGCTTGCTTATTAACAGCATTCAAAAAAAGTACAACACCTCATCTATCATTATTACACACGATATTGCCTGTGCTCGAATAACTGCCAATAGATTAATTATGTTAAAAGAAGGAGCTGTTTTTAAAGAAGGTACAATCGATGTATTTAATCAATCAACAGATCCATTTGTTCATGCTTTTTTTAATTAAAAAATTATTTTATGAATACTTATACAGAAAAGTTTAAAATACGATTGGGTCTGTTTGTTGCAGTTGGAATAGCATTGTTTTTTGCCACCATTTTTATTATTGGCAGGCAGAAAAATTTGTTTAGTCCTGTATTTAAGCTGAGTTCTACTTTTTACAATGTTAGTGGCTTGCTTACAGGTAACAACATTCGTTTTTCAGGTATTAATGTAGGTACGGTGGATAATATTTTTATTTTGAACGACTCAACTGTACAGGTAGATGTACTGATTAAAAAAGAAGTACAAGCGTTTATAAAAACAGATAGTAAAATAACCATTGGCTCAGAAGGTATTGTTGGCGATAAACTATTGCTGATAACACAAGGCTCATCAACAGCAGCAGCTGTAAAAGATGGGGCAAATCTGGCCTCGGCCGAGCCTGTAGAAACCGATGCAATTTTGGCAAGCTTACAAGTATCTGCCGATAATGCACAAGTGATAACAGAAGAGCTTGCCGAAATAATGGTAAAAATTAATAGTGGCAAAGGCACATTGGGTAAACTAATTGGCGACCCTTCGATGGCTAATAATTTAAGTTCAACCATATCGAACCTTAAAACCAGCAGCAAAGGATTAACCGAAAATATGGAAGCTGCCAAACACAATTTTTTGTTGAAAGGTTATTTTAAAAGAAAAGAACGGGCAGCAGCGAAGTTGAAAAAAGAAGCTGAACAAAAAGCTGCCGAAAAGAAAGCAAAAAATTAATCTATTGGAGTTTTTTCAAAATCAGTTAATCATGTAACGATTTTTTGCACTTGTGTAATGCGTTTGCTTTTTACTTGTACACCTTTATAGTATAAAACATAAACCATGAAACGAAAACGCATTCAGCAAGTAAAACCCCAAAATCCAATTGGCAGCAGTGAGTTCGTATATCCCGAAGCCGATGATATTTATACAAAATCTACATTGCAACAAAACATCAATCCGCAAAATACCGCTGTTTTAAAAGAATCCAACGAAAAACAAAACCTGGGCAATGAAAAGAGTTTTAAAGAAGATGTTTTCGGCAATGATTTAGATGTACCAGGAAGTGATGCTGATGATACAGATGAACTTATTGGTAGTGAAGATGAAGAAAATAATTACTACAGCTTAGGTGGCGATAACCATAAAAATTTGGAAGAAGATGATTTTCCGGAATAATCATTTAAACAATAACCAACAACATATAAAAATACCGTTATGCATTACGATAATTATTACTGGGGAATGAATACCATTTGGTGGATTGTTTGGATTGTTCTTTTGATTTGGATTTTTGCAACACCTTATGATGTGCCTTTTCAAAGAAGAAAAAAAGACTCGCCACTCGATATTTTAAAACATCGTTTTGCCAGTGGGCAAATAACCATCACAGAATATACCGAAAGAAAAAAGGCACTTGAAATTGATTTGGTTAAGTAACCAACAACTATACATTTTTAAATATTTCGTATGAAAGAAAATACATTATTTACGCCAACAAGCTTGGCTGGTGCATCTTTACTCAATCACATAGTAATGGCACCAATGACAAGGTGCAGGGCCATTAATAATATTCCAAATAATTTAATGGCAACCTATTACGAACAACGTTCACAAGCAGGGCTTATTATTACTGAAGGAACTTCGCCTTCGCCCAATGGTTTAGGCTATGCTAGAATACCAGGTATTTTTAATACAGAACAAGTAAATGGCTGGAAAGAGATAACCCTTGCAGCTCATGGAAATGGCAGCAAAATATTTTTGCAATTAATGCATACAGGAAGAATTAGCCATCCACTTAATATGCCTGTTGGTTCACAAATTTTAGCACCATCTGCAATTAAAGCAGCAGGACAAATGTGGACAGATGAAAAGCAGTTACAAGATTTTATGATTCCAACAGCAATGACAATAGATGATATTTTACACACCAAAATTGAATTTGTTACTGCTGCAAAAAACGCAATAGAAGCTGGTTTTGATGGTGTTGAATTACACGCAGCAAATGGTTATTTGTTAGAAGAATTTTTATCGCCTATCAGCAATATTCGTGAAGATGAATATGGTGGTAGTATCAACAATCGTTGCAGGTTTGTGTTAGAAGTAGTAACAGCAGTTGTACTTGCAATAGGAAAAGAAAAAACAGGCATTCGTTTATCGCCTTATGGTATAGCCAGTGATATGCCTCATTATGATGCAATAGATGCAACCTATCAATATTTAGCGGAAGAATTAAATAAGCTAAATATTGCCTACATCCATTTAGTCGATCATTCGGCAATGGGTGCTCCTGAAGTTCCTTTAAAAATAAAACAAACCATACGCAGCTATTTTAAAAACACCATTATTCTTTGTGGTGGGTATGATAAAACAAAAGCTGAGAATAATTTGGAAACAGGCCTTGCCGATTTGATTGCTTTTGGTCGACCTTTTATAAACAACCCTGATTTGGTAGAAAGAATGGTAAATAATTGGCCATTATCTACAGATCTTAAAATGGATTTATTCTACAGTAACAATGAAAAAGGATACACCGATTATCCAGTTCATCAACTTTAATTTTTGCTCAAAAAAGCTTCAATTGTGTACCATGAAAAAAATAGTAATTGCATTGGATTACGATCCAACTGCACAAAAAATAGCTGAAACAGGTCATGAATTGGCACTTGCATTAAATGCAGAAGTGGTATTGCTGCATGTACTCTTAGAACCTATTTATTATTCATCTACTGCTTACGCACCCATCATGGGTTTTGGAGGATATGTAGATATGGATTTTTTACAGCCCGAAATTGTAAATGAGCTTAAAAAATGGTCGCTTAATTTTTTAGAAAATACAAAGCATTATTTAGGTGATACTAATATACACACATGTATTAAAACGGGTGATGCAGCCGATTGTATTTTAGAAACAGCCGTAGAAGAAAAAGCCGATATTATTGTAATGGGTTCGCTCAGTAAAAAATGGCTTGAAGAATTATTAATAGGTAGTGTAACCCAAAAGGTGCTGCATCATTCTAAAATACCATTGCTCATTATACCTACCAAACACAAGCATTAAGTAATGTAGTTCAAAAATCAGCAAGCGGCAAAAATGGATAATTTAATATACCATTTCTGTGTATGAAAAAAATAACCAATAACAGTATTCAACTATTGTTTAAACCTAGAGAAGCAAATGCTCATAAAGGTAACCATGGTAGTGCATTAATTATTGCAGGAAGCATGGGTTGCATGGGAGCAGCTGTTATTGCTGCTAGAGGATGTTTGAGAGCTGGTGTTGGGTTGCTTACAGTAAATATTCCTGCCGATGAGCGTTTTATTTTACAAACAACCATTCCCGAAGCCATGTTATTGCGTAGAGAAAACACAACTTGCGATTTCAAGCGTTTTAGTGCTATTGGTATTGGACCTGGTTTAGGTATAGATGCAATTGCTGTTGAATTGTTAAGCAACATACTCAGCCAAATTAATCAACCATTAATATTAGATGCCGATGCGTTGAATAACATATCTGCGAATCCTCATTTAATGAACTCCGTTCCACCACAAACTATTTTAACACCACACCCAAAAGAGTTCGATAGGTTATTTGGCATGCATAAAAACGATGAAGACAGAATTCAAACTGCCGTACAAAAAGCCAAAGCATTAAATCTCATTATTGTTTTAAAAGGTCATCGAACTATAATAACAAATGGTGGCGAAACTTTCCAAAATACAACTGGCAATGCTGGTCTTGCAAAAGGTGGTTCTGGAGATGCATTAACAGGTATAATCACTGCTTTTTTAGCACAAGGATATCAACCAATTATTGCTGCTCAAATAGGTGTTTATTTACATGGACTTGCAGCCGATATTACCCTTAAAGAGCAAAGCATGGAAAGTATGTTCATTACCGATGTTATCGAAAACTTAGGACAAGCATTTAAACAAATACAACCATGATATTAAGCATAGATTGTACTATTTATTTTTCATTCCTTTAGCTGCACTAAAAAATACCTCCCATGGATTTTATCGATTATTATAAAGTTTTAGGTATTCATAAAACAGCTTCTGAAGAAGAGATCAAAAAAGCATATCGTAAACTGGCAAGAAAACTACACCCTGATCTTAATCCCAACGATAAGAACGCACAAAAAAATTTTCAACAAATAAACGAAGCCAACGAAGTTTTAAGCGATCCTGAAAAAAGAAAAAAATACGATCAGTATGGCAAAGATTGGCAACATGCTGAGCATTTTGAAGAACAAAAAAAGCAGCGTGAGCAATATGGCAATAGCCAACAATTTACTGGTGATACAGATGGTGATTTTTCCAGCTTCTTCGAATCGATGTTTGGTGGAGGTAGAAGCAAACAAACAAAATTTCGTGGACAAGATTATCAAGCTGAACTTAAGTTAAGCTTATTGGATGCTTTGCAAACGCATCAACAAACACTTACAATCAACGGCAAAAATATTCGTATTACGATACCAGCAGGTGTAGAAAATGGACAAGTTATAAAACTAAAAGGCTATGGAGCACCAGGTGAAAATGGAGGTCCGTTTGGAGATTTATTCATTACTTTTTCCATTGCACCACACCCACAATTTAAACGTTTAAGAAGCGATTTGTTTACCAATACAACGATAGATTTATATACAGCACTATTGGGAGGAGAAATAACCATCGAAACACTGAATGGTAAAATAAAACTCCTTGTAAAACCCGAAACCCAATCAGGTACTAAAATCCGATTGAAAGGAAAAGGGTTTCCTGTTTATAAACAAGATGGTGTATTTGGTGATCTCTATATTACTTATCAGGTACAATTGCCCAACAAACTTACCGAAGAACAAAAGCAATTATTTGCACAATTGTCCACACTTAAATAAAAACTATGCAAACAGAAAACCTAGTTTCTGCCAATCAGTTTTGTATCCATCACAATGTGGAAGTATCGTTTATTGATGCTTTACACCAATCTGATCTTATTGAAATTATTCGTGTTGAAAAAGAAGTTTTTCTTCCTGTTCATCAAATTAGCCAACTGGAAAAAATGGTACGATTGCATTACGAAATGAATATTAACCTCGAAGGAATTGAAGCCATAAATACTTTGTTATTACAAATTAATCAACTACAAAAACAAGTGGTATCCCTCAACAATAAATTATGTTTGTATGAAACGAATTAAAATAAATAATGCTTAGTCGTTAAGTACTCCTTCAATCACCTTTGCAAAATGAGTATGCTCTAATATGTGAATTTTTGCAGCTAAACTATCAGCAGTATCATCAGCTTCAACAGTACAGTTTGTTTGAAAAATGTGTTGGCCTTCGTCGAAATGCTCATTCACATAATGTATGGTAATACCACTTTCTTTTTCTTTATTGGCAATTACTGCTTCGTGTACAAAATTACCATACATGCCTTTTCCACCATATTTGGGCAATAACGCAGGGTGTATGTTAATGATTTTATTAGGATAAGCAGCAATCAACTGTTCGGGTATCTTCCATAAAAAGCCAGCCAATACAATAAAATCGATAGTAGCTGCCTTTAGTTGTGGTAAATAGGCATCTCCTCTAAAAAAATTTTCTTTTTCTATTAATAAGGTGGGTACATGGTTATTGGCAGCAATACTTAAAACACCAGCATTGGGTTTGTTACAAACAATAAGTGCTATTTCAATTTGGGAGTTACCAGCAAAATGCTCAATAATTTTGGCTGCATTAGTTCCTGCTCCACTTGCAAAAATGGCTAATCGTTTCACTATTCCATTCCCCCTTTTATTTTAACCCAAATTCTTTTAAGGTAATTACTAAAAAACTTAAACTGCCCCAATGGAATACTAATTAATAAAACACAGATTGGCCAAAGCAAAGTAATGAGTGGAACATAGATTATCCAATAAACCACACTTTTTTCGGTTAATATAAAGCTGAGTAGCCAACTGCCCAATTTTGCACAGCCACTTCCACCTAAAGCAAACGTGCAAAATATCAATGTAAACTGTAACCAGTTTACCTTCCATTTTTGTTTTAATTTTCCAAACATTGCTCGAAGGTGAAGGAATTTTTTAGTTCGGGCAAGCCCAAAAGAAAATATAAATTTAGCAGCTCACCTATTTACAAAAAAATGACAAAAATCAACCCACCCGAAAGCAAAATCGCTGAAACCTAAGCCCAGTAAGACTAAAAAAATTTTTTTAACAATGTGTTTTTGTCAATCTGCTGTCATATTTTTGCACCCGTTCAGGGATATTTTTCCACACTTAGAACCATAGTTTGTGAATATGATTAGTCACAGAAGTATAGCCAAAACCATTCTATTTAGTACACTCATTTGTTTGGGTGCTTTTTTCGGTAATAATGCTGCTGCCCAAGATGGCAAAGCCTTATTTAATACCAATTGTGCAAACTGTCACAAGTTAGACCAAAAAATGACTGGTCCTGCATTAATGGGCGTTGAAGAACGTTGGGGTGGTGATAGAAAGAAGTTACATGCTTGGATCAAAAACAGTGCAGCATTCTTAAAAACTGGCGACGAATACGCCAACAAATTGTATATTGAATACAATAAGTCAGCCATGAATGCCTTTGAAGGTGTATTGGACGATAAACAAATTGATGCGATTTTAGACTATATTAAGAAGGGGCCAGAAGTAGCCAAAACTCCAACAGGAACACCAAATCCTAATGAAAAAGGTGCAGAAAGTGACAATACCCTATTATTTGGTATTCTTACTTTAATACTTGCTGTGGTTGCTCTTACTTTATTACAGGTGAACAGCAATTTGAAGAAATTATCTGATGAAAAAGCTGGATTCCGTACGGCTGAGCCTGTTCCTTTTTGGAAAAACAAGGCTTATATAGCTATGGTAACTGTTGTTTTATTTGTTTTGGGTGGTTATTTAACTACAAAAGGTGCTATTGGCTTAGGCAGAAACAAAGATTATCAACCCGTACAACCTATTTATTATTCTCATAAAGTACATGCTGGTACCAATCAGGTAAACTGTTTGTATTGCCATGGTGGTGCGGAGCAAGGTAAACATGCCAATATTCCATCTGTAAATGTGTGTATGAACTGTCATAAAGCCATTAATGAATATAAAGGCGAAAAAATTTATGATGAAGAAGGCAAAGAAGTAAACGGTACAGCCGAAATTCAAAAATTATATGAATATGCCGGAGCCGATCCAAATAATTTGGCTGGTTGGGATCCTGCAAAAGCAAAACCTATTGAGTGGGTTAAAATTCACAACTTACCTGATCACGTTTATTTTAACCATAGCCAACACGTAAAAGCTGGTAAAGTACAATGTCAAACCTGCCATGGCGAAATCAACAAAATGGATGAGGTTAAACAATTCAGCGATTTAAGCATGGGCTGGTGTATTAATTGTCACAGAGAAACCAA
Source organism: Chitinophagaceae bacterium (assembly GCA_044348985.1). GTDB lineage: Bacteria > Bacteroidota > Bacteroidia > Chitinophagales > Chitinophagaceae > UBA1930. The sequence continues at coordinate 50,082 of JBIKRV010000003.1, read as the reverse complement.
AGTGCAGTTTAAAGAAAACGGATTTTACAGCATTTACGAGAAATTCCACGATGAATTAAAGAGTGGAAAGTTAGACAGTACCAAAGGCATCACAGTTGAAAAAATTGGTGGTACTGAGTGTCAAAAATGTCACTATTAAGCCCAAATCCATTTACTTGGAATTTAGGAGCTGTTTCGAATAACATTTTATTTATAAATCAAAATAATGTCTCCCTTCAGGAGATTGGGGCTTATGGAAAAAAAGTACTGGCAAAGTTTTGGCGAACTGAATAATTCTGAAGCTTTTCAGCAATCAGCAAAAGATGAGTTTAAAGAAGAACTTCCTTTTGAATCTAGCGACACCAGCTTGTTAGATGCAAAAACTCCCCGCCGTGATTTTCTTAAATATTTAGGATTTACAACAGCCGCTGCTGCGGTTGCTGCAAGTTGCGAAGTGCCAGTAAAAAAGGCTATTCCATTTGCCAATCGTCCAGAAGATATTGTACCTGGTGTTGCTAATTATTATGCAACTACTTATGTACAAGATGGCGATGTGGTAAGCGTTGTAGCCAAAGTACGTGATGGTCGCCCCATTAAAATTGAGGGTAACGAATTAAGCCCAATTACACAAGGTGGTACCTCAGCAAGAGTACAAGCTAGTGTGTTAGATTTATATGATGGAGCAAGACTGCGTTTCCCAACCATCGATGGTAAAGAAGTAACTTTCGAAGCTATTGATAAAGCCGTTGGTGAAGCGTTAACTGGTGCTGGTAATATTGTTGTATTAAGCAGTACGGTTAACTCCCCATCTTCTTTAGCTGTTATTCAACAGTTTTTGGCTAAAAATCCAGGAAGCAAGCATGTAACGTATGATGCAGTTTCTTATAGTGGTATTTTACAAGCCAATGAACTTACTTATGGCAAAAAAACCATTCCCTCTTACCGTTTCGATAATGCAAAAGTTATTGTAAGCATCGGAGCCGATTTTTTAGGAACTTGGATTAGTCCAGTTGAGTTTGCAAAACAATATTCAAAAGGTAAAAAAATTAATGAGAAGAATCCTGAAATGAGCAAGCACATTCATTTTGAAAGTGTTGCCAGCTTAACAGGAAGTAACTCTGATGAAAGATATTTACACCGTCCATCTGAAACTGGTGCTGTTGTTGCAGCGTTGTTAAGTGCAGTAAATGGCCAAGGTGCAACAGGTATTAATGATGCCAAATTAAAAGCTGGTATCGAAAAAGCTGCTAAGGCATTGGTTGAAAAGAAAGGTGAAGCTTTGGTGGTTTGTGGTAGCAACGACATTCATGTACAAGTTGCCATTAATGCAATTAATGAAGTATTACAAGCTGGTGGTAAAACCATCGATTGGTCTGCTACTTACAATGTAAGAAATGGTGTAGATGCAGATTTTGTGAAATTGGTAGATGATATGAATGCAGGATCTGTTGGTGCATTATTGGTAATTGGTGCCAACCCTGTTTACAGTTGGTTTGATGGTGCTAAATTAAAAAGTGGTTTAGATAAAGTAAAAGTGAAAGTTTCATTTGGATTAAAAAATGATGAAACAACACAGGTTTGTAAATATGTAATTCCTGATCATCACTATTTAGAAAGTTGGGGTGATGCTGAAGCAAAAACAGGACATTATTCTTTCATTCAGCCAACTATTTATCCTTTATTCAAAACACGCCAATGGCAAGATAGCTTGCTAAAATGGAGTGGTGCAACAACTGATTATTTGGCTTACCTAAAATCTTTTTGGGCAACTAAATTAACTGGTGCAAATGCATGGGATAAAGCCTTACAAGAAGGTGTGTTTGGTACACCTGCTGCAACATTAGCTGGTGCTGCCTTTAATGGTGGTGCAGTTGCTGCTTCATTGGCAAAAATTGCTGCTGAAAAAGTAAGCACTAAAACTGAATTACAATTGTATCAAAAAGTTGCCATTGGTGCTGGACAAGGTGCTGCTAATCCTTGGTTGCAAGAAATGCCTGATCCAGTTACAAGAGCAACTTGGGATAATTATTTAATTGTTTCTCCTGCAATGGCAAAAAAATTATTGGGTATCGATTTAACCAATAATGGTCAGGCAGATAGTTATGAAGTACAACCACCTAAAAAGGTTGTAGAAATTAAAGCAAATGGCAAAACCATTAAACTTCCTGCATTAATTATACCTGGCACACATCCTGATACTGTTGGTGTGGCTGTTGGTTATGGAAGAGATAAAAAAGTGGGTCGTGCAGTAGTTGACGAAAATGGAGAATTGGTAGGTGCTAATGCATTTCCTTTGGCTTCATTGGTAGATGGTAGTGTAAGTTTTGATATTACAGATGTTACATTAACGCTTACCGATAAAAAACATCCTGTTGCGTTAACACAAACCCACAATATTTACAATACCGATCAAGGTAATCGTACTGAGGTAATGAAAGAATTAACCTTGGCTGCATTGAAACACAATCCTAAGGAAGTATTAGAGGAAAGAGAAAAAGAATTGAATCCTTATGGTGGTGTAGAAAACTTTAGACAAGAAGGTTCTATTTATAAGCCTTACGATAAACCAGGTGTTAAATGGGGCATGAGCATTGACTTAAATGCTTGTAATGGTTGTGGTGCCTGCGTTGTAGCTTGTACTGCAGAAAACAACGTAGCCGTTGTTGGTAAACCAGAAGTATTGCGTTTTCACGATATGCAATGGTTAAGAATTGACCGTTATTACAGTGGCGATTTAGAAAATCCAAATGTGGTTTTCCAACCATTAATGTGTCAGCACTGTGATAATGCACCTTGCGAAAACGTTTGTCCAGTTGCTGCAACCAACCACAGTAGCGAAGGTTTAAATCAAATGACTTATAACCGTTGTATTGGTACAAGATATTGTGCAAACAACTGTCCGTATAAAGTACGTCGTTTTAACTGGGCTGATTACAGTGGTGCTGATAGTTTTGCAAATAACCAAGGCGATTTGAACGATACGATTCACTTAATGAATGACGACTTAACAAGAATGGTATTAAATCCAGATGTTACTGTACGTTCAAGAGGTGTAATTGAGAAATGCTCTTTCTGTGTACAACGTTTACAAGAAGGTAAATTGAAAGCGAAGAAAGAAAGCCGTCCGTTAGAAACTGGTGGAGAAAACAAGCAATGGGATTTGAAAGTTGCTTGTCAGCAATCTTGCCCAACTGAAGCAATTGTATTTGGTAATGTTAATGATAGTAAGAGTGCTGTAACTGCTCACAGAAGTAATAATGCCAACAGATTATTCTACAGTTTAGAGCAATTACATGTAATGCCAAATGTTAGTTACATGGCTAAAGTGAGAAATATTGAAGAAGAAGGACACAAGGCTGAAGGAAAGAAAGCAGAGAAAGAACATGCATAGAAAAAGTTGACTAGTAATAAGTTTACTGGTTGATAAAGTTGAAGTGTGCCCTGCAACAAGCAAGATTTGCAACAACGCCTCCCGATAGTTATCGGGAACAGTTGATTAGAGAACAGAACGTTGATTACATAAAAATAAAACCACAGTTTACAGCAATGTAAACTGCTAAATAACCAAGACCAGATGAGCGTAAAGTACGAATCGCAATTAAGGGAACCATTGGTGTACGGTAATAAAACTTACCATCAGGTAACTGAAGACATTGTACGCCCTATTGAAGCAAAACCAACCAAGTTGTGGTACATTGGTTTCTTCATTTCTGTATGTTTATTAATGTTTGGTGTTTACAGCGTTTACCGTGAGGTTACTTATGGTATTGGCCAGTGGAACTTGAATAAAACCATTGGATGGGGTTGGGATATTACCAACTTCGTATGGTGGGTAGGTATTGGTCATGCTGGTACACTAATCTCGGCCATCTTGTTGTTGTTTAGACAAGGTTGGAGAACTGGTGTAAACCGTGCTGCTGAGGCAATGACCATTTTTGCGGTAATGTGTGCTGGTCAGTTTCCTATCTTCCACATGGGTCGTGTTTGGATGGCATTCTTTGTATTGCCTTATGCCAATAGTCGTGGTCCATTATGGGTGAACTTTAACTCTCCATTATTGTGGGACGTATTTGCGATTTCAACCTACTTTACTGTATCATTATTATTTTGGTATTCTGGTTTATTACCTGACTTCGCAACTGTTCGTGATAGAGCAAAAACTAAATTACGTAAGCATTTATATGGTGTTGCAGCTTTTGGTTGGACAGGTAGTACGAAACACTGGCAGCGTCATGAAAGTTTATCATTGGTATTAGCAGGTTTATCAACTCCATTGGTACTTTCGGTACACACCATCGTATCTTTTGACTTCGCCACTTCAGTAATTCCAGGTTGGCATACCACCATTTTCCCTCCATATTTCGTTGCTGGTGCCATCTTCTCAGGATTTGCAATGGTGCAATCGTTAATGTTGGTGGTAAGAAAAGTTTTTGGATTACAAGATTACGTAACCTTGGGTCACATTGAGGCAATGAACAAGGTTATAGTATTAACTGGTTCTATTGTAGGTATTGCTTATTTGACTGAGTTGTTTATGGGTTGGTATTCTCAAAATAAATATGAAGGATACACTTTTTGGTATAGCCGTGCTAATTTGTTCAGTCCTTATGGATGGAGCTATTGGGGTATGATGGCTTGTAACGTATTGAGCCCACAAATTTTTTGGTTTAGAAAAATGAGAAGAAACTTATTTGTAACCTTCTTTATGAGTGTGTTGGTAAACATAGGTATGTGGTTCGAGCGTTTTGTAATTATCGTAACATCTGTTTATCGTGATTACTTACCAAGTAGCTGGTCTGTTTATTATAGTCCTTCTATTTGGGAGATTGGTTTCTACTTGGGTACGTTTGGATTGTTCTTTACCTGCTTCTTCTTGTTTGCAAAATACTTTCCAACCATTGCAATTGCTGAGATTAAGTATGTATTGAAAACAACTGGAGAAAGTTATAAAGACAATATGGGTGCTATTGAGCAAAAAACTGCTGATGAATTTGCTCATGAACAACATGCACACCACTAATTGAAAAAATTGAAAACAAATTGTTCTTTGGTTTTAGTAACCATTGACTAAAAGACAGAAATATGGCAAAAAAGAAATTTGTAGTAGGCTGTTTTGATGATGAAGATGTTTTATTTCCAGCAGTAAAGAAAGTAAGAACTGCAGGTTATAAAATACAAGATGTTTATACGCCTTTTCCTGTACATGGATTAGACCATGCATTGGGAATGAGAGAAACTAGCTTACATACAGCAGGATTTATTTATGGCATTACAGGTACTGTTACTGCTGTAAGTTGTATAAGTTGGATTTTTACCAAAGACTGGCCTTTAGATATTGGTGGTAAACCACATTTTGCTTTGCCAGCTTGGATACCTATTATGTTTGAGTTAACAGTATTGTTTGCAGCTGTGGGTATGGTACTTACTTTTTGCTATTTGTGCCAGTTAGCTCCATTTGTAAAAAAACACCATTTTCATTTAAGAGCTACCGACGATTTATTTGTAATGGTAATTGAGTGTACCGATAAAACAAATACTGCCGATTTAGAATCATTTTTAAGTAATGCCGGTGCGGTAGAAGTTAAAACTGAAATTGCTGAAGATGGTTGGTGGTTAGGTCGATATGATAAAGATGAAATGCCTTTTGAACAACAAACAGCACTTGCTTAATTTTTAGATAAAGAAAAAAGATGAAGAAATTATCCATCATAGCATGTTTAACTGTAGCAATTGCAATAGTAAGCTGCAGCGATATTAAGCGTAACCCTAATAACACGTACATGCCAGATATGGCGTACAGCCGTGCATATGAAACCTATGCAGATCATAGCAACCTAAAAGAAAAAGGCATCAACTACAACAATATGCCAGTTACTGGTACTATTGCACGTGGCGAAGAATATCCTTTTCCTTTAGCTAAAGATGCTGCTGGTGATACCACCAATTATACTGCTTCTAAATTAATTGTAAATCCAATTGATTCATTAAGCAAAGAAGAAACTGTTGAGGCCGAAAGATTGTATTTAATTAACTGTGGTATTTGTCATGGAAAGGCATTGGATGGCAATGGTCCATTATGGAAAGATGGCAATGGCCCTTACCCAGCGGCACCAGCTAATTTAATTGGCAATGCTAAATATGTAAATATGCCAGCAGGGCAAATGTTTTACTCTTTAACGTATGGTAAAAATACAATGGGTAGTTATGCTTCTCAGTTAAACAGAAAACAACGCTGGGAAATAATTGCTTATATCAAAGCAAAACAAAAAGTAAAAGCAGCACCAGCAGAACCAGCAAAAGCAGTAGTTGCAGCAACAAAATAATTTTATATTCTGTAGCAGAATAATAATAAACATAAATTTTAGAGCCTTTAATGTGCTCAGGCATTCAAGAAAAATAATTAACAATGGCATCTATCAGACAAAGCTTTGAGATTCCCGGTAAAATGAAAACATGGTCTTATGCTCTTATGGGTATAGGCATTGTTGCCTTAATTGCAGGCTTGGTAACAAAGGGCATGAGTAAAGACCATCATGAACAAGATATTTTCTTAGGTACTTTAATGTACAATACTATATTTTGGACATTGGTTTGTAATGCAGCCATGTTCTTTATTTGTGTTACTACAATGGCTTGGGGCGGTTGGCAACAATCTTTTCGTCGTGTGCCAGAGGCAATCTCTACCATGGTACCAATTTTTGGTTCTATCACATTGGTTGTTTTATTATATGTAGCTTTTTCTGGCAGTCATATATATCATTGGACGAATACTGCAGCTGTAGATGCTGATCCAATTTTAAAAGGCAAATCGGGTTTTTTAAATGTAAAATTCTTCACCATTTGGTCGTTGTTGGCTATTGGTTTATGGAGTTTGTTGGGCTGGAGAATGAGAAAATTAAGCAATGAAGCCGATGTTGCTGCTATGAATGGTGAAACTGGGCATAAATTCATTATTAAAAATACTACCAGAGCTGCCTTATTCTTAGGTTGGTTTGGTTTAACTGTTGGTTCAACCGTTCCTTGGTTATGGATGATGAGTATTGATGCACATTGGTATAGTACAATGTACAGTTGGTACAACTTTGCAAGTACATTTGTTTCGGGAATGAGTTTAATAGCTCTTTGGGTAATCTACTTAAAGAACAAAGGTTATTTAGAATATACCAACCAAGAGCATTTACACGATTTGGGTAAATTTATGTTTGCGTTCTCTGTATTTTGGACGTACTTATGGTTCTCTCAATACATGTTAATCTGGTATTCTAACCAACCAGAAGAAACCATTTATTTTAAACATAGAGTACAAGGTGCTTATAAAGGAATCTTCTTTTTAAACTTAATTATCAACTTTATTTGTCCTTTGTTGATATTAATGAAGCGTGGAGCAAAGAGAAATTACACACTTGTTACATTCATGGCAGTGTTAATTATCTTTGGTCACTGGATTGATTATTATCAGCAGGTAATGGGTAGTATCAGCAAAGAACACGTTACAATGGGTTGGTTAGATTTTGGAATTTTAAGTTTGTTTGTTGGTATGATGATTTTTGGTGTAAGTAGAGCATTAGCAAGTAAACCATTAATTCCTATACATCATCCATTCTTAAAAGAAAGTATTATACATCATACGTAAAACATTTGCTTACTACATTTTGTTATAAGTAAATGAGGATTGTTTAGGAAAAATTGAAATCGCAGAAAAGAAAATAGTTATACATCATGACAATGTTTTTAACCATCGCTGTAGTTGTGCTCATCTTCGTAGTCATTTTCCAGATTTCGAAGGCGAGTGAATATGTGTCTGTAATTAAAGGTGAAGAAGCTGCACGCAAACAAAATAATAAAATCAATGCCTTTTTAATGCTTGGTTTTATGATACTAGGTCTTATAGGCGTTTGGTATTGTAATGAAGCATTATTTGGTAAAACTTTATTGGCTCATCCTGCTGCCAGCAATCATGGTGAAAAGGTTGACCAAATGTTATGGGTTACATTGGCTGTAACAGGAATTGTATTTATTGGAACACAGATTTTATTGTTTTGGTTTGCTTTTAAATATCAGGAAAAAGAAGGTCGTAAAGTTTTCTATTTTGCCCATAGCAATAAATTAGAAGCTTTATGGACTGTTGTTCCAGCAATTGTACTGGCTGTTTTAGTAATTATTGGCTTAAGAAACTGGTATTCTTTTACAGGTGATGCTCCTAAAGATGCAATGGAAGTAGAAGTTGTAGGAAAGCAATTTGGTTGGATTTACAGATATAAAGGAAACGATAAAGAATTTGGTAAAAAGTATTACAAGATAATTGATGAAGCTACCAATCCTTTGGGATTAATTTGGCAAGATAATGCTGCTTTTAATTTGAAAGATGATAGTAAAGGCCACGATGATATTGTAGTACAACAAACCATGTATTTAGTAAAAGATAAGCCGGTTAAGTTAATTATTGGTAGTCGTGATGTGATTCATGATGTGGGTTTATCACACTTTCGTATGAAAATGGATGCTGTTCCAGGTATTCCAACTACAATGTGGTTTACACCAAAATACACCACTGCCGAAATGAAAAAAATTACTGGCAATCCAAACTTTGTTTACGAAATCAGTTGTGATCAAATGTGTGGAAATGGTCACTATTCAATGAAGGGTGTTATTGAAGTAGTAACTCAAGCAGAGTTTGATAAATGGATGGCAAGTAAATCACCTGCATACTATGCAGCTTTTCCTGATAAAGCTCCAAAAGCAGCAGCAGATACAACCAAAACAGCAACTGCTGAAGCATCTGTTGCAGGCAAACCAATTGCTGCAAAAAACTAAAATAAATTTCAACCGAATTTAAAATTGGTTGTTTATTAAATAATTAGAAAGACGAAATAAGAATAAAAATGAGTAACGAAGCAGTTCTACATGCAAATGTTGGTACTTCACATGAAGCACATGGAGATCATCATCATCATGAAACTTTCATTAGTAAATATGTGTTTAGCATGGATCATAAGATGATTGCTAAACAGTTTTTAATTACAGGTATGGTTTGGGCTGTAATTGGTGGCTTTATGAGTGTACTATTTCGTTTACAATTGGGTTATCCGGATACTTCTTTTCCTTGGTTAGAAGATTTATTAGGTAAATGGTGGGCCGAAAAAGGTCACATCACTGCCCAAGGCTATTATGCATTGGTAACTACGCATGGTACCGTATTGGTATTCTTTGTATTAACTGCAGGTTTAAGTGGAACTTTTGCCAACTTCTTGATTCCATTACAAGTAGGTGCAAGAGACATGGCTTCTCCGTTTATGAACATGTTAAGCTACTGGTTCTTTTTTGCTGCAAGTGTGGTAATGTTGTCTTCTGTATTTGTTGAAACAGGACCATTTAGTGGTGGTTGGACAGCTTATCCTCCTTTAAGTGCCTTAGGAGATGCTTCTCCAGGCTCTAAAACTGGTATGGATATGTGGATTATCGCAATGGCATTATTCGTAGTTTCTTCTTTATTGGGTGGTCTTAATTATATTGCTACTGTATTAAATATGCGTACAAAAGGGATGAGCATGACCAGATTGCCATTAACTATTTGGGCATTGTTTTTTACTGCTGTACTGGGTGTATTGTCTTTCCCTGTATTGTTATCAGGTTTCATTTTATTAATTTTCGATAGAAACTTTGGAACCAGTTTCTACTTATCAGATATTTTCTTAACCACCACCAACTCAGCTTTACCTAACGAAGGTGGTAGTGCAATTTTGTTCCAACATTTATTCTGGTTCTTAGGTCACCCAGAGGTGTACATTATCTTGTTACCAGCAATGGGTATGGTAAGCGAAATTTTAAGTACCAATGCTCGTAAGCCAATCTTTGGTTACATGGCAATGATTGGTTCTTTATTTGCAATTGCAATATTGGCTTTCTTGGTTTGGGCACACCATATGTTTGTAACAGGGTTAAATCCATTCTTAGGTTCAATATTCGTATTGTTAACATTATTAATTGCTGTTCCATCTGCCATTAAAGTATTTAACTGGCTAACAACTTTATGGAGAGGTAATATACGCTTTACACCAGCCATGTTGTTTGCAATTGGTTTTGTAAGCTTATTTATCTCGGGTGGTTTAACAGGTATTTGGTTAGGTAACTCAGCATTAGACATTCACTTACACGATACCTATTTTGTAATTGCTCACTTTCATATTGTAATGGGTGTTGCGAGTATGTTTGGTATGTTTGCTGGTGTTTATCACTGGTATCCAAAAATGTATGGTCGTTACATGAATAATACTCTAGGGTACATTCATTTCTGGGCAACCATGATTGGAGCTTACCTTATCTTCTGGCCAATGCACTATGAAGGTTTGGCTGGTATGCCACGTCGTTACTACGATTACAGCATTTGGGAAAGCTTTAAAAACTTTGTTGAGTTGAACAGATTCATCAGTACAGTTGCAATGATAGTATTTGCAGTTCAATTCTTATTCTTATTGAATTTCTTTTATTCAATTTGGAAAGGAAGAAAAGTAACTACACAAAATCCTTGGGGTTCTAATACTTTAGAGTGGACAACACCAATTAATCCTGGACATGGTAACTGGCCTGGAGAAATTCCTGAGGTGTACCGTTGGGCTTATGATTATGGAAAAGATGGAAAAGATTTCATCTCTCAAACAACGCCAATTGGGGCAGATGAAAGTCATCACTAGTAAGATTAATTGAATTGTAGTTATTTCTTTGACCAACAGTTCAGGTACAATATTTTAAAATGCCCTGATTAATTCAGGGCGTTTTTTTTCAGCTTAATTAAAGATATTCAATCACCTTAATGTGATTGTACATATAATGGATACACAACAAAACACAAAGCCTTTTTTTGCTGCGAAACTTAAAGATTATAAAGAACTTACTAAGTTTACTTTAAGCTTCACAGTAGTGTTCACTTGTGTTATTTGTTTTTTACTGGCACCCCACAATAGCTATAATTTAAAAATGATTGTACTGTTATTTGTGGCTGGTATGTTGGTTACAGGAAGTGCCAATGCCATTAATCAGGCAGTTGAAAAAAACTCTGATTCGTTAATGAAACGTACAGCCAGCAGGCCGGTTGCATCTGGCAGAATGAGTCAAACCGAGGCTTATACTTTTGCTTTTATTGCAGGGTTGATTGGTGTTTTAATGATGTGGTATTTTTTCAACTTTACATCAGCACTGGTTTCTGCATTTAGTCTTTTTTTATATTCATTTATCTATACCCCATTAAAAACCAAAAATTCGATAGCTGTTTTAATTGGCGGCATTCCTGGTGCATTGCCTTGTTTAATTGGCTGGCTGGCCGGTTTCTATGATCAGGAAATCAGCTGGGGCGGTGGCTGGGTTTTATTTGCCATTCAGTTTATCTGGCAGTTCCCACATTTTTGGGCAATTGCATGGGTATCACATACCGATTATACAAAGGCAGGTTTTAAATTATTGCCCAGCGATAAAGGGCCTACAAAGTTCACAGCTTTGCAAGCTTTAATGTATAGTGTACTAATGTTGCCCATTGGTGTATTACCCAACTATATTGGTCTTTCAGGGCATACCAGTATGTGGATTTTAATTGCTTCCAATGCAGCAATGATTTGGCAGTGCATTAGATTATATCGTGAAATGGATGTTAAAGCTGCCCGTAGAGTTATGTTTAGCAGCTATATCTATTTGCCTATTGTTTATTTGGCATTATTAGCAAATAAGTTATAACTGAGTTTAATTGAAAAATTAATATAAGAGTAGCTATGACAACAGAAAATCAAGTTAAAAGAATTCATCCACACAAGTTTACGCTTTGGGTGGCTATGGGTAGTATTTGTATGATGTTTGCAGGTTTTACCAGTGCTTATATTGTAAAAAAGAACCAAAGTAATTTTTTAGAGTTTAGCCTGCCCACTATTTTTTGGTATAGTACATTTGTTATTTTATTCAGCAGTTTAACTGTACAACTGGCTGTTCAGTCGTTTAAAGCAAGAGAAAGAAACCGTTATAAAACATTCATAACCATTACAGCCATTTTAGGTGTACTGTTTGCAGTATTGCAGGCAATAGGGTTTAGAGATTTAGAAAGCCATGGTATTAATTTAACCGGACCAAAAAGCAATGCAGCAGCATCGTTTATTTTAATAATCGTTGGTATGCATGCATTGCATGTATTGGGTGGCGTAATTGTTTTACTAATAACTTTAATCAGGGCTTTTGCAAGTAAAACCAAAAACTATAGCAGTACACCTATCGAAATAGTAAGTACCTACTGGCATTTTGTAGATGTTTTATGGATTTATTTACTGATATTTTTTGTTTGGATACGCTAAAACAGTAATTATAATCGTAGGATAGATACTTTTATTTATAAACCTAAAAAAAAGTAGAAGCTAAATAGCCTTTATAAACCTTTAGCCAATATTTTTGTAACCGAAATTAGATAACCAAATATGTCAACTGCAACAACAGCACAACCCAAATGGTGGAATGGTGGAAAAAGCCCCTTCAACGTAGAGTATGGCAAATTAATGATGTGGTATTTCTTAATGAGTGATGCCTTTACTTTTGGAGCTTTTCTTATTTCTTATGGTACCATTCGTTTCTCTACAAATGGGTGGCCTGATCCAAATCAGGTTTTCCAATCTTTTCCAGGTTTAGGTAGTGGGTTACCATTAATGTTTGTAAGTTTAATGACCTTTATTCTTATCATCAGTTCTGTAACAATGGTATTAGCGGTAAAAGCCGGTCACGAAAACAATAAACAAAAAGTGGTTACCAATTTAATTTGGACAATTATTGGTGGTGCAGCTTTCTTGGGTTGTCAGGCATGGGAATGGAGTCACTTACACCATGAAGGTGCATGGTGGGGTAATAATCCTTTTTTAAATGCGGATGGTTCTCAATCTTCAACCAACTTTACCAATTACTTCTTTACGATTACTGGTTTTCATGGCTTCCATGTATTTAGTGGTGTAGTAATAAACATTGTTATGTTAATTATGACTTTGAACGATACATTCGAAAAAAGAGGGCATTATTTAATGATTGAAAAAGCAGGACTTTACTGGCACTTTGTAGATTTAGTTTGGGTATTTGTATTTACCTGCTTCTACTTAATTTAATTAAAATATTTTATTACAACTGATTTAATATGGAACACAACGAGGTTTTGCATGCAGAACACCATGAAAATAAAAACGAAGTAAGAAACGTAACCATCGTTTTAACGGTACTTACTTTAATTGAGCTGGCTTTGGGTTTTGCAATGATGAAAATGGAACATGGTTCTTTTGGCGTAATGGCTACAAAAATTACCATTATAGTTTTAATGCTCGCCAAAGCCTATTATATCGTAGGATATTTTATGCATTTGAAACATGAAGTTCGCAATTTAATTATGACCATTATAGTTCCATTAGCTTTATTTATTTGGTTTATTGCAGCATTTTTATATGATGGTAACTCATTTAGAAATTTGCGTAATAACTATGACCGTCACTTTAATGAGCAAAGCAAAGTAAAAGTTCAGCCAAAAGAACATGGCGGTTCTCATAATAATAACACTCATAGAACAGAAGAAGCAAAACCAGCGGTGCATCAGTAATTTTGCTTGAATAGAAAAATTAATTATTCCACAACAAATATTTTCTACTCAACCATCGCCTAATAGCGGTGGTTTTTTATTAAGTACATTCGCCAATTATGAACAAAAAAGCATTTTTAGCATTACTCATTGCTGTTTTTATACCAGTATTCAGCTATTTGGTACTAAAATCTACCAGTGATAGTGCAGTAACAGTACCCAAAAAATATTTTTTTGACACTGTAGTTACCAGAGAAGAAAACGGCAAAATAAAAACCGATACTTTTTGGCATAAAACAGCCAACTTTCAACTAGTAAACCAATTGGGCGATACTGTGCATTTGTACGATATCAAAGGAAAAGCCATTGTAATCGATTTATTTTTTACCAGTTGTGGAAGCATATGCCCACAACTAACTCGAAGCATGGCCAAAATGCAGCAAAGCTTTATTCGTGGTGGAAATACACGTAGAAAAATTGATACTTCGGTCGTTCAGTTTATTTCTTTATCTATTGATCCCGAAAGAGATTCTGTTCCGGTTTTAAAAAGCTATGCCGATAGATACGATGTAAACCCAGATAATTGGTGGATGCTTACAGGAAACAGAGACAGCATTTATAATTTTATTTTTCAGGAACTAAAAATTGATAAGCTAGAAAAAGTACCTGTTAGCCCAGAATTCCCTCATACCGGTCGTTTTGTTTTGTTGGATAAAGATTACCTCGTTCGTGGAAGATTAGAGCAACCTTACAGTGGATTGGCTAACGACACAGCTTCTATGGCAGCCTTAGCCAGAGACATTGGTTTATTAATGCTAGAAAAAGACAAAACTAAAAAAAGTAAGGTATTTACAGATATTGTAGACTTAAGCTGGTTATGGCTCATTATTGTTTTATGTGTAACAGGCTTTGTTTGGTACATGAGCCAAAGAAGAAAAATTAACGGCTAACAATTTTGTTATTCAGTTGTTATAAGTTATTAATCTTTGAATTTCAAATTTCAAATTTTTTTATGCAAGCATCAATTCAAAAAAACGATAAAAAGGCAGGCTGGTTAATTGGTATATTCTCATTTGTAGTTTTTGCAGTGGTAGTGAGTTTGGGAAGAATACATTTAAAACTAGATTTAGGTTTCGATGTGCACATTTTTGCAAAAATCAATGCATTCATCAACTCATTAATAGCAGTTTTACTGGTTGCAGCATTAGTTGCTGTAAAAAATAAAAAACTACACTTACATAAAAGATTAATGCTAGCCTCATTAATGCTATCTATTCTATTTTTAGTAAGTTATATTGCCCATCATTTATTGGCTGGCGAAACCAAATTTGGCGGAGAAGGCATTGCAAAAACAATTTATTATGTTATACTCATTACACATATTTTCTTGGCAGCCGTTATCTTACCTTTCATTTTGTTTACTGCTTACAGAGGTCTTACAGCCGAATTTGTTCAACATAAAAAATTAGCAAAAATTACCTGGCCACTTTGGTTTTATGTGGCGGTAACGGGTCCTGTAGTTTATTATTTAATCAGTCCGTATTATCAATAATTTGGTGTAAGTTTGATTAAGTGTTTTTTGTACATTTATTCAAACGAATCTGCTATGCCAAAAAATAATTTACGTTTATGGATTTTTATACTGCCGTTAATCACAGCTGTAAGCTGTAAGAAAGCAGCACCAACCGATAGAGCAGTTGACGTAACTCCAACGCCAGTGGTTACTTCTAATTTTGCAAAAGGAGCCGATATTGGTTGGCTAACACAAATGGAATCATCGGGCAGAAAATTTTACAACAGCAGTAATGCTGAAACGGAATGTTTGCAGCTACTAAAAAGTGTTGGTATGAATGCCATTCGACTTCGTGTTTGGGTTAACCCAACAGGTGGTTGGAATAGTAGTGCAGATGTGGTTGCTAAAGCAACACGTGCAAAAAACTTAGGACTTAAAATCTTAATAGACTTTCATTACAGCGATTCCTGGGCCGATCCTGGTCAACAAACAAAACCAGCAGCATGGAGTACATTAACACTTGCAGGTTTACAAACTTCCATTACACAACACACCACTGCGGTATTAACTGATTTAAAAAATGCTGGTATTACACCAGATTGGGTACAGGTGGGCAATGAAACAAACAATGGAATGCTTTGGCCTGAAGGAAAAGCAAGTACCAATATGGCCAATTTTGCTTCGATGATTAATGCAGGTTACAATGCGGTAAAAGCAGTTAACAGCAACATTAAAGTAATTGTGCACCTTTCAAATGGATATGATAATGCATTGTTTCGTTGGATGTTTGATGGACTGAAAAACAATGGAGCAAATTGGGATGTAATTGGCGTTTCATTATATCCTGACGTAAGTACATGGTCAACTTTAAACACACAATGCTTGGCTAACATGAACGATATGGTAACACGTTACAATAAAGAAGTAATGGTGGCAGAAGTTGGCATGAGTTGGGATCAGGCTGCAGCATGCAATGCATTTTTAGCAGATATTATTGCCAAAACAAAATCTATTGCCAACGATAAAGGCTTGGGCGTTTTTTATTGGGAACCCGAAGCTTACAACAATTGGCAAGGTTACACCAAAGGAGCATTTGATAATAGTGGCAAACCTACTATTGCATTAAATG
The DNA here is from genome assembly GCA_044348985.1 of Chitinophagaceae bacterium. GTDB lineage: Bacteria > Bacteroidota > Bacteroidia > Chitinophagales > Chitinophagaceae > UBA1930. The sequence continues at coordinate 33,879 of JBIKRV010000003.1, read as the reverse complement.
CATTTAATTAAAACTAACAAAATCTCATTTTGTCATTTAAAAATAATTATTAAACTAAAGTTGTGTTGCACATTTGTAGTATAAAACTTTTCGCTAATGAGCTTTCTTTCTTTTGTATTAAAAATCGTTAAGGAAATAGCTAAAGCTGAGAAACTTGAGCAGAAAGAAAAAGAAAAAAGAATAAAAGAAGAACGAGCTGAAGCAAGTAAAAGAAAATTTTCAAATAAAAAGATTGAAAAAGAAGAAGTGTCTCCTTTTCCATTTAAAAACAAATACACTTTAATTGAAGCTAAAATAAACCCTAATTCTTTAGAGTACTACTTGACGGGTAATTACAAAAAGAAAGAACTAGTTGGGTCTTTTATCAAAAATCAAGTAAGGATAAAAGAGCTAGAAGAGTATCTTCAAAAAAATAGAAATAGATACACCAATAGAGTATCTATTATTTTTGGAAATAATTTTGACTTATCACAAATAACGCAAAAACAAAAGATAGAAATCCTAAAAGGATTTAGAGTCTCTAATTTGAGAAAGCAAAATTGTTTTTTTGATTTTTTAAATGGATTTAATAAAGAAGACCTGATTTTCTTATTTGAACTTAATCTCAAATTATTGAATAAATATCATTGGCTTATTGATGATCTAGGAGGTATAAATGAGTTTCAGAATATTTGGTATGAATTTGATAAGCATAATTTAGGTGAGAAATGTTTTATACCTAGTCATATTGGTAATGAAAACTTATTTCGAATGTTGGATGTGAAAGGGTTTGTGACACATATTGGGTATCCATCTACAGAAGACGTGATTAATAAGCTACCATTTGAATTAATTAAAAGTAAGCTTATTCAAAAAAATTTATTTGTTAAGAGTAGAGAACAAGCTTCCAAGAAATGCACTGAATTAGGATACTGTACTGAAGACCTTTTTAACTTAGATGAGTTAAAACTTCTAAACGGTAAATATTATAGAATTAGTATGGACTTTGAAATTCTTAGAATTGAATTTAATAGTGTAGTTAAATTTTGGACGATTGTTTTGGATTATTTGTAGAAAATCTTCTTGTGATTTGAACTAGCCTAAAAATTTAAACAGTTATAAAGAATATTTCAACTAATAAAATTAATATTTTAAATAATGAATCTAACTAGACTATATGTGACTGTTATTTTTATTTGTGTTTGTGAGTTTTTAAGTGCACAAACAATTGTAAACAGAATTCACCAAAATATCGATGAAGACTGGACTTTTCATTTTGGCCATGCTGCAGATGCAACGAAAGATTTTAATTATGCTATTGCAACCATTTTTTCAAAATCAGGAGCTGCTCCTACAACTTGTATAGATCCTAAGTTTAACGATAGCAGTTGGCGTAAATTAAGTTTACCACACGACTGGGCAGTAGAATTACCTTTTGTAAACGTAAACAATTTCGATGTTCAATCGCATGGGTATAAACCTGTTGGTGGCATGTTTCCTGAAACAAGTATTGGCTGGTACAGAAAGCGTTTCAATGTAAATAAAAATGATAGTAACCAACGTTTTCAATTACAGTTTGATGGTGTTTTTAGAAACGCTTCTTTTTGGTTAAATGGTTTTTATTTGGGCACCAATCAAAGTGGTTATGTTGGTGTAAATTATGATGTTACGGATTACATTAACCTTTCCAAAAAAAATGTAATCGTTGTTAGGGTAGATGCTACACAATACGAAGGCTGGTTTTATGAAGGTGCAGGTATTTATAGGCATGTTTGGTTAAATCAATACAACAATACACATATCGCAGATATTCCTTTTGCTTATTCAACAATTCAGAATACTAAGTCAATAGTTACAGTTGAAGTGCCTGTACAAAATCAATCTTTTGTAAAAGGCAATTACACGGTAGAAAATTATTTAACCAATCGAGAAGGTAAAAAAATTACAACATCTTCAATAAGCAATACAGCTTTTAAAGCTGGTGAAACAAAAACCATCATTCATCAATTAAATGTTACTGACGTAAAGCTTTGGTCAGTAAATAATCCATATTTGTATCGAGTCGTTTCTTTAATTAAACAAAATGGAAAAACCATTGATAGTGTTACACAACGTTTTGGTATAAGAACAATTAATATTAAAACCAATGGTGTATTTGTAAATGGCAAACATGAAAAAATTAAAGGTGTAAACTGTCATCAAGATCATGCAGGTATTGGCAGTGCATTACCAGACGATATTCAATATTACAGAATTCAATTGTTGAAAGAAATGGGTGTAAATGCCTACAGAACAAGCCATCATGCCCCAACACCAGAGTTGTTAGATGCTTGTGATAGCCTAGGTATGTTGGTAATGGATGAACAAAGATTGTTGAACAGTAGTCCTGAATATATAGACCAATTCGAACGTTTGCTAAAAAGAGACAGAAGCCGAGCATCCGTTTTTATGTGGAGTATTGGCAACGAAGAAGGTTGGGTTCACACCAACAATACAGGTAAAAAAATAGCACAAACTTTAATTGCCAAACAAAAAGAAGTAGACCCAACACGTACCTGTACGTATGCTGCAGATGTGGCCAATGTATTTACCGGTGTTAATGAAGTAATTCCAGTACGTAGTTTTAATTACCGACATTTTGCTGTTGCCGATTATCATAAAGACCATCCAACACAACCCATATTAGGAACAGAAATGGGCAGCACTGTTACTACTCGTGGTATTTATGAAAAAGATAGTATCAGGGCTTATGTCCCTGATCAAGATATTACTGCACCATGGTGGGCAAGTACTGCTGAAGCTTGGTGGACATTGGCGGCTGATAATGATTTTTGGTTGGGTGGTTTTGTATGGACTGGTTTAGACTATAGAGGTGAGCCAACACCTTACCAATGGCCCAATATTAATTCTCATTTTGGTATAATGGATATGTGTGGGTTTCCTAAAAATATTTATTACTATTATAAAAGTTGGTGGACACTAGATGACGTACTGCATATATCACCTCATTGGAATTGGAAGGGCAAAGAGGGAACACCCATTGATGTTTGGGTAAATTCGAATGCCGATAATGTTGAGCTATTCTTAAATGGCAAAAGTTTAGGTAAAAAACAAATGCCTAAGAACAAGCATTTACAATGGATGGTAAATTATGAGTCAGGAAAATTAGAAGCTATTGCATACAGAAACAATAAAAAAATAACTACCAGTGTAGAAACGACAACAGAGCCTTTAAAAATTGAATTGAAACCATCTGTCACTAAAATTACTGCCAATGGAAAAGATGCTGTTGTGGTAAATGTTAGTGTACTGGATAAAGAAGGAAGATTGGTGCCAGATGCCAATAATTTAATTGAGTTTTCATTAGATGGAGGTGCACAAATTATTGGTGTGGGCAATGGCAATCCAAGCAGCCACGAACCAGATAAATGTGTACCAAGCAAATGGCAAAGAACTTTGTTTAATGGGCATTGCCAAATAATTTTGCAGGCAGGTAAAACCGCTTCAACTATTCAACTTAAAGCAAGCTCAACAAATTTGCAAACAGCAATATTGAATATTCAGCAAGTAAAATAATTGTATTTATGAACCAATTTAAACCCGAAATAAAAGCATTGATTTTAATACACACCATTATGTTGATTATGGTATTGGTGCTTACTGGTTTATTGTACTTTTTTTCAGCAAAAATTATCACTACACCCGTAGATGCTTCTCTAGATAAAATATTGGAATTTGTAGCAGTTTTTCTATCTGTTGCAGCACCATTTGCAGCATTTAAAACATTTAATAAAAAACGTTTAGAATGGCAAACAGGTACTGCTGGTTTTGAGGAAAAAAAGAATGATTACAGAGCAGCATCTATCATGAAATTTGCTTTGCTAGAAAGCCCAATTTTATTTTCGGCAGTAGGCTATTTTTTAACTCAAAACATAGCGTTTATATTTTTAGCAATTGCACTTATTTTTATTTTTGCAGGGCAAAAACCAACAGTAACATTAATGACTTATGATATGAACGTAAGCAAAGATGAACTGTTCGAAAAACCTTAATTCTGTTTGGTGTTTAACTGAAAGCTTTTAGAAAGCAAATCGTACTTGCCTTTAGAGCCTAACTTTTTACTGATACTTTTACTATAATTTTTTACAGATGTAATATTACCAACCAATACAAAAAATTTACTGCTGTTTACAAATAGTTGAAAAAAGCAGCAATAAGCAGTTTAGTAAAATTGTTGCTGCACAATTAGTAAAAAATAATTGATGGTTACTCTTCATTCTAAGCCCTAACCCTGTTAAAATAACTTGTTTGCACGTATATTACCTCTGCAAAGCAAGAGCAGGTAGTAGTACAAGTTACCAACTTGCGAGGAAAAGTTTTGCAAACGCAATATGTAAAATTGAGTACAGGCAATAATAATTACAACATAAAAATACTGGCTTTAGCAAAGGTGTTTATATAATTGATTATTTCTTGAAGAAGCTTTACAGGAATTATGTTTGTAAAAGAGTAACTGTATAATAGAGTAATATTATCAATACTGATTAATCGTATATTGTAATAATCGGTAAAAATTATGAGAAAGGAAAATAATGATTTGATGGGTGTAATGGTATTAAAAGATTTGATAAGAGCTGTTATTTACAGCGAAAGAAATAAACCTTTAAAATAATTATAAGCCCAACTCTTTTGCAGGATCCCAAAACAATTTTTGAAAATTTACAACCGTATCGTTTTCTACTTTTATTTTTTCTTTTTCTAATAATTCCTGCATTCGTGTTGGGCTGCCAAAATGTGCTTTACCGCTGAGCATTCCATTTCGGTTAACCACTCTATGTGCAGGCACTTTTGGATGAACTGTGTGTGCACCATTCATAGCCCAACCTACCATTCTTGCACTTGATTTTGTGCCTAAATAATTGGCAATTGCTCCATAACTGGTAACACGACCTTTAGGTATTTGACGTGCAACGTCATATACATCTTCAAAAAAAGAATTTTGGTTTTTAATAGTTGGTAACGGCTTTGTTGTGGAGGAAATTTTCTTTGCCAAAATAGAAATCAATTTTGTTGGGAAAGATAGGAATATTTTTTTGCCACTGAAACACAGAGAACACTAAGTATCATTGAGAAATTGAACTCCTTTAATTCTTTGCTCTGTGGTAAAACAAATATTACGATTCCGATTTTTCAGTAGCTTCATTACGCATTTCTAATGCAATGCTTCTTTTGGGTTCTGGCACACATTCATAATCAAAAGGGCAATGTCTGCATGCATGACCACAGCAAAAGCCCTTGTCTATATGGTATTTTTCGGTAAATACCGTATAGCCATCTTCATAGTAATAATGTACGCCCTCAATTAGATCCATTTCCATTAATCAATGCTTTCAACTGTTCATCTAACACCAAAGGCAGCGGTTTGTTCAAACGAAATTGTAAATAATGTATTCTATTGCTTTGTGCAATATCTAAACCCTCGTAATGGGTTTTAATTTTTAACGCTTCAGCAAGGTTGGGCACTTTATAAGCATCGTTATAATCTACCAACAATTCTAAACCACATAGCTCAATAACAGTTTTGGTAAAATGATATAAATCAGGACTATCGGTTTTTAAATTCACCAATCCATTTGGTTGTAATAACTGTTGATAACAACGTAAAAACTTAGGATGTGTTAAACGCTTTTTTGCTTTGCCTCTTCGTAATTGTGGGTCAGGAAAAGTGATCCATATTTCATTGATTTCATTGGCTGCAAAGAAGAGATTGATTTTATCTATTTCAGTTCTTAAAAAAGCAACATTGGTAAGACCATCTTCAAGAGCAGTTTTTGCACCACGCCATAAACGATTGCCTTTAATATCAATTCCTATAAAATTTCTGTTGGGGTACATTCTACCAAGTCCAACAGAATATTCTCCCTTGCCACAAGCCAATTCTAATGTAATTGGGTTTTCGTTTTTGAAAAATGTATGCCAGTTACCCTGCATGTTTTCAGGATATTCCAGTACGTTTTCAAATTGTTTAATGGCTTCGAAGCGGATGAGTTTTTTGTGTCCCATAAAGTGTGGGCAAATGTAAAAGAAATTGTAGCATGATGTTCTACTGTTGAGAATAGCCCTGATTGAAGTGGAAATACCCTGCTAACCAGTAGGGATTGGAACGAAAGGCAGGGAACTGAAGCTGTTAATGAAAAACAAGAGTTGATGCTTCTAAAAAAATATTTAACTGAATTGTTGAATGAAACGATACAGGTTTCTTTCGTGATTTGTTTCTAAAGCGTTCTTCAATTGTTTTTTATCAATATCCTTCATTCGTTTTTGTTGAATTAAATGATAGGCTTTTTCGGCAAGTAGCCAATATTTTCTTTCGGTCGTTTGAATGATTTGTTGATGTTGAATAATTTTTTCCAACAATTCTTTTATGCCTTCTTTTTGTGATGCAATGGTTTTAATAACTGCGATTTCGTGTTGTGTGTGCATGAATGCAGGTGCCAACATTTGGCGAAGATTTTTTACAAATGTATCGGCATCGGGTCTATCAGCTTTATTCACTACAAACACATCGGCAATTTCCATTAAGCCAGCTTTCATGGTTTGCACTTCGTCGCCTGCTTCTGGCACAGCCACTACAACAGTAGTATCTGCCAATCCTGCAATTTCAATTTCACTTTGTCCAACGCCAACTGTTTCTACAATAATAAAATCGAAAGCTGCTGTTTTAAGTACATCAGTAATCTCAATAATTTTAGGATGCAATCCACCCAAACTACCACGTGTTGCCAATGAACGAATAAACACATTGGGATTGTTGTACCATTCACTCATTCTAATTCTATCGCCTAATAATGCACCTAAATTAAAAGGAGAAGAAGGGTCGACACACAACACACCAACTGTTTTTTGTTGTGCAATGATTTCGCCAATTAATGCATCAACCAAGGTACTTTTTCCTGCACCTGGCGGACCAGTAATGCCAATAATTTTTGTAGATGAAAAGGGTAAATTTAGCAAGAAAGATTCGTAGCCAGCATATTCATTTTCTACCAAAGAAATGCTACGTGCCAACGATTTGATGTTGCCTTCTTGTATTTCTTGTAATAATTGCTGCCACATACTTTGGTGTAATAAAATGAATACACGAATTTAGTTGCTGAATGGTATTATCACTTAAAAATAATTGGAAACAACAATTGGCGTTTGTCGTAACGGCTGCATTAATACTTGGTTTGGTGTATAGCAGGGCTGTATTGTCTATTGCAGCTATTGGTTTAGGTATTATTGCAATAGAGAATAGGCAAAATTTACAACCATACAAAAACATATTTTTAGGCATAGCTCTCATATTATTGCCTGTATTGGCTTCGGGCCTAGGTAGTGATGATACAACAGCCTGGTGGCGAAGTGTAGAAGTAAAACTTTCTTTAATAACCATTATTGCAGGGGTATTGGCGGCTCAATTTTCTTTTGAACAAGTAAAGCAATTAATTTGGTGGTTAACCATTGTTGTTGCAACCTCGGCTTTATACAGTTTGTATAATTTTTTTTTGAATGAAGAACTGATTTTAGAAAACTACTTGGTAGCCAAAGTAATGCCTGTTTTAATGGATGATGACCATATACGTTACAGCTGGTTGATTGTGTTGAATATAATTGCATTAACAGTGGTTGCTTTTTTACCACAAAGGCACAAAGAACACAAAGGAAAAGCTGAGAAATCGATAGCAGTTGTTTGCATCCTTTTTTTAATAGCTTATTTACATTTTTTAGCTGCTAAAACTGGATTGCTTTGCTTGTATGTAAGCCTTGCTATTGCTGGATTGTATTTGATTGTAAAAGTTAGGTGGTGGGCAGGATTATTGCTCATTTCAGCGATTGGTTTATTTGCTATTGCTGCATATAATAATTTACCTTCTTTAAAAAATCGTGTGCAATATGTGTTGTACGATTTCAATAATTACAGTAAAGGAATATATACTGAAGGTTCCAGTGATGGAGCAAGGGTTTTATCTCTAAAAGCAGGTTGGGATATTACACAGCAGCATTTGTTGGGTGGTGTTGGTTTTGGTGATGTACAAGCAGAAGTCAGTCAATGGCATGATATGCAACATCCGTCAAGTAAAGATTACGAACGTTTTTTACCTACCAATCAATGGTTAATTTATGGTGCAGGAAGTGGATTGTTGGGTGTTGTTTGTTTTAGTATTGGATTGATGTTGTTGTTGCAGCCATTATTTTCTAAAAATTTATTTTCTTTTATAACGATTGTGGTTTTGTTGCTTCCTTTAATTACTGACGATAGTTTTGAAGGGCAACATGGGGTAAGTATTTTTGGGTTGTTGGTGGGGTTGGGAGTTGGGGTTAAGGGGCTGAAGGAGTTTAGCTAAGAGGTTGAAGGAGCTAAAGAGATAAGGAAAGTGAGGGCTAAGAGATTAAAAAGGGGAAGGAGAAAAGTAGAGAGGAAAGAAGAGAAGGACTAAGGGGTTAAAAGAGTTAAAGAGAAAAAGAGAAAGAAGATATGGACTAAGAGAGGGAAAATAGTATTTAAACAACGTTGTTTTTTATTCTTTGCGTTCGTTGTATTCGTTGTTTCGTTGCGTGAAATACTTCTTTGTGAGCTTTGTATCCTTAGTTGCTTTGTGTGAAATTATTTTGTAAGTGCAGTAGTTTAGCGTATTTCATTCGGGTTTGCCAAGCAATAATTTTTGCCAATACATATCCGTCAGCTCCATCTAGAAATCCTGCTTTTAAAATGTAACCACCAAAAAATGCAATAGCAGGATTTAACACCAAATTTAATAACGTTGCTCTTTTGCCTTGTGCATGCATGGCTTTTGCTTGTATGCTGGTAAACTTATTGGCTTGTGCAATTACTTCTTCTAAATTGTTGTAGCTGTAATGCAGTATATCTCCCTTTAAATAGGTTGTTGAAGTGTTGGGTAAAGTTTCAATTCTGTCGTGTGGGTTTACACCAGCCCATTTGGCTTTATTTTTATTAAATAATCTTATTTTTTTATCGGGATACCAAGTGCCATGTTTTATCCATTTTCCACAAAAACTGGTACAGCGATTCATGTTGTAACAATCGCTTTTTATTCCACTACTTTTTACTTGTATAATCGACTTTTGCAGGGTTTCATCCAATGCTTCATCGGCATCTAAACTCAATACAAAATCATAGTTGGCTTGTTCAATTGCAAAATTTTTCTGTTCAATATATCCAAGAAAAGACTGTTCAATAAATGTTACTTTAAACTCTTTGCAAATGGCTTTGGTATTATCTGTAGAAAGAGAATCAACCACTATAATTTCATCGGCAATGCCTTGCAAACTTTGGAGGCATCGACGAATATTTTTTTCTTCATTAAACGTAATAACTGTGGCCGAAATTTTTTGCATAACTAAATCGAAGATAAATGTAGCTAGCTAAAATTCTGTAGTTAATTTATGACCGAAAATTGTATTGTTTCTTTGCCAACTCTCATATAATATATACCTGACTTTAATGATTGTAGATTTAATTTTTTTGTTTTTTGGTTCAATATAAAACCATGAATTTTATTGCCAATACTATTATAAATAATACACTCTGTCGAGTTTGCAAAGTCTTTCATCTCAACAGTGGCTAAATTATTTCTCAAAACTGGGTTAGGATATATATTTATGTTTCGTGGAGCTATATTATTGGTAAAAATAGTTGGCTGCTTATTATTTATGTAAACCATGTGTGTGAAATAACTTTCTTCCATTGAATTTCCATTCCTGAAAAGTGTATCGGTTTTTACCAGATTTCCAGTTAATGTATTTATCGATGAAATGCTTACTAAGTCTCCAAAAAAATAAATACCGTTTGATTTATTTAAAGTACAAGCATTGTAACTTAATGTAGCATTGATAGGTGTTGGATTAGTGTAAGAAAATGTTAGGTCGGTAGCGTTTATTTTGACGAAATAAATTTGTTGTGGGTTTAAAGCACTGTTACTGGTATTAATTTTTGTTATTAGTCCAAATATTGTATTGCTTTCTTCATCAATTACTAGATTGCTAATGTTTTTACAATCGTAAGGAAATTGGATTGGCTTTCTTTCAACAATTTGTCCTGTGTTTGGATCAATTATTAAAAAGTGGGCTTTCCCATTATAATTAGCTGGAGTTATTATTTTTTTAGTAATTGAATTAAATAATGCATTTGAAGTATTGCCTTCAATGTAAATATTTCCAAGATCTGTTACGATTTTATTAATTAGATTAAGTTTTATTAAGGTCTTCGTGTAATATGCACTTTGACTGGCAGTTCCAATTTTTTGTTTAAAAATATATAGTTCTTGCGTTTTTTCATTCAGAACAATAGATTCAATTAGTTCTTGAAAATTAGGATTTTTAAAAACAGTTGTTAAACTACCACTTAAAGTGTTTAATGCAACTACTTCAAAACCCGGAATTGTTTGAACTGGAAAATAAAGCGTTTGTGTATTATTGTCAAAAGCCTTGGAGTTACCGCTTAATGATTTAATTGGCAATAGATTGCCTACCTGATTTAAGCTATTTGTCGATTCGTTAAATTTTGAAAAAACAATACTAAAACTTGTCGACCAATTTATGGGTTTTACACGTGTTACTTTAACACCAACTAAGTTGTTCGTTTGTGCGGTCAAGAAGTTGGCTAAAAGCAGGAATAAAAATAAAATATATTTTCGCATAATTCTGACTTGACAATTTTTATGAATAATTGTTCAAAAAGCTAAGTTGAAAATACTTGATTTTATTTAAATCTGTTTTATTTATTTTATATGACCAACTTCATTCCTATTTTTCCTTTAGAAATTGTTGTTTATCCAGGCGAACAATTGCACCTGCATATTTTTGAATCAAGGTATAAACAACTCATTAACGATTGTTATACAAACAACAAACCATTTGGTATTCCTACAGTATTAAACAATGGAATAGCCGAAATGGGAACGCTTGTTTCTATTACTGAAGTTTCAAAAGTGTATGATGATGGTAAAATGAATATTAAAACCAAGGGTATTCAGTTGTTTAATATTTTAGAAACTATTAAGGAGCTACCCGATAAGTTGTATAGTGGAGCAATTGTAAATTATCCAGCTAACGATGTTGCACAAAAAAGTACACAAATGCATAAACTGTTAGAACAAGTACAACAATTGCATAAGTTGCTTGATGTAGAAAAAGATTTTAAGAAACTTGCCGATGAATTATTGAGTTACGATGTTGCACATCATGTAGGATTAACTTTACAGGAAGAATATGCGTTGCTGCAACTGTTAAGGGAAGAGCAACGCTTAGAATATTTAAAAAGACATTTAAAAAAAATAATGCCTGTGGTTGAAGGAATGGAAAATTTGAAAGAAAGAATTCAATTGAATGGGCATTTTAAAGAATTAAACGGCTTTAACCTGTAATTTCACCACCATGCAAACAACGCTTTGTTTCGATTTTGGCAATACCCGTTTAAAGTGTGCTGTTTTTAATGGAGCCGATTTAAAAGAAGTAATTGTATTAGAAAATGACGATGTTGCTACTATTGAGCAAATTATTCAACAACACAATGCAACAAAATCAATTCTTTCTTCGGTTATAAATCATAATATTGAAATAGAAACAATTTTAGCTAATAGTACAAAATTTCATAAGCTGAATCATGCCAGCAAATTGCCCATTACCACACCAGTTGGTAAACCAGAAACGATTGGTGCCGATAGATTGGCCATTTGCAGTGCAGCGGTGCATTTATACCCTAATCAACACAATTTAGCCATAGGTTTAGGTACTTGTATTACCTATAATTTCATCAATAAATTTAATGAATTTTTAGGTGGCAGTATTTCGCCTGGCATGAATATGCGTTTTAGAGCCATGAACGAGCAAACTGCACTTTTACCCATGATTGAAGCCACACACGATTTTCCATTAATTGGCTATGATACCAAAACCAACTTATTAAGTGGTGTTTTATTGGGTATGGCCAAAGAAATAGATGGCATAATCGAAGCTTATGCCAATAAATATAGCAACTTTAACGTGCTAATAACAGGGGGCGATATGGCTTTTTTTGTGGCTCACCTTAAAAACAAGATATTTGCCGACCCTTATTTAATTTTTAAAGGATTATATGCAATCAGTGAGTACAACAATGTTTAAAATAGGTTTTGTGGTTTTGTGTAGTTGTTTAATTACATCGGCTGCTTTCGCACAGGAAAATTCACCTTTTTCCCGTTATGGTTTAGGAAACTTAACATTCAGCCAGCACATTGTAAATAGAGGCATGGGAGGTTTAAGTGTGGCTTATGCCGATGGTCAATCTGTTAACTTTTCTAACCCTGCTACATTTGCCAATGCGAGGGTTGTAACCTACGACTTGGGAATTACCATAGACTCTAGAACCTTGAGAGAAAATACTTCTATTGCAAAATATAACTCTACTAATTTTTCTCCATCTTATTTAGCAGTATCGGCACCATTAAGTGCTAAGAGAAGATTGGGTATGTCTTTTGGTTTTAGACCAATTACCCGAATTAATTATTCTGTTATACGAAGTGAAAGATTGAGTAATGTAGACAGCATGCAAACCCTATTTGAGGGAAGTGGGGGGTTAAATCAGTTTTATGTTGGTGTTGGTAAAAAATGGAAAAACCTATCAGTAGGTATTACTACAGGTTACAACTTTGGTAGAAAAGAAAACAGTACCAAAAGAACATTTGTAAACGATACTGTAGCTTATTATAAGTCTAATTATTCTACTACTACTTCTTTTGGTGGAGCTTTTTTAAGCGGTGGTTTTCAATATGAAATAAGATTAGACTCTTCGTTTAACAAAAGAACAGAAATGACCAACCTTTATAACATTCGTTTAGGTGGTACAGTTGCTTTGGGTCAAAAACTATATGCACAACAAAATTTTGTAAAAGAAACCTTTGATTACGATAACTCAGGTGGTGTTTTTAAAGTGGATAGTGTTTCTAGTGGAAGTAATATAAAAGGCAGAATTCAAATTCCTACAACCTATACAGCAGGGTTTTTAATTCAAAAAACTTCGTTAGATGCCACAAACGCATTTGATATTTGGAATATTGGTGCTGAGTTTACAACTGCAAAATGGAGTGAATACAGCTTCTATAACCAAAAGGATGCAACAGTAGATAATTGGCAGTTTAAAGTAGGTGGTTCTTGGGTGCCTAATCCTAAAAACCTTAGAAGTTATTGGAGCAGAGTTACTTATCGTGCAGGTGTTAACATTGGTAAAGATTATATTAATGCCGATGGTAAAGAGTTAAAAACTTTTGGTTTAAGCTTGGGTTTTGGTTTACCTGTTCGTCCTGCAAGATTTAGTTATCAATTTACCACAATACACACTGCCATTGAATTTGGTAAAAGAGGTAGTGCAGCAAACGCTGTTACAGAAAACTATTTAAAACTTTCGTTAGGTTTAAGTTTAAGTGATCTTTGGTTTATTAAACGCAGATATGATTAATCGTTTCATGAATATAAAAACAATATTGGCAGCCTTAACCATAGGCTGCTTTTTTGTTATGTCTTGCGAAAATGAAATAAAAAAAGTACAGGATCTAGGCAAAAAAACATTGGGTGTAGAAGAAGGTACTAACATAGAAAGTTACATGAGCCAAAGTGGCAAAATGAGGGCTAAATTAAAAGCTCCTTTTATGTTACGTTATTTATTGGATACACCTAAAGTAGAATTTCCTAAAACCATGCATGTAGATTTTTATGATGATACATTGGCCATAGAAAGCCAGTTAAACTGCAAGTATGGGCGTTACTTAGAGAACGACAATAAAGTACTTTTAAGAGACAGTGTGGTAGTTTTTAATAGAACAGGAGATACTTTATGGACAGATGAATTGTATTGGGATCAATTAAAAGGAGAATTTTATACTGACAAATTTGTTCGGGTGAAAAAAGGTTTTAATTCAACTTATATTTTAGGATATGGGGGTATGCGTTCTGATCAAACACTCAATAATATTACCTTTTTTAGCGTAAGAGAAGGGAGTTATTTTACTGTACCAGATAGTACTTATTAAATGGTTAGTATTTAGGGCAACGGTAAGAACCAATATTAAAACTCACACCAATTGTAGTAGTTAAATAACTATCTTTTTGTTTACTGTTGCCACGTTGCCTGCCTTTAATACCAACTGGTGTTCCCCATTCATAGCTTCTGTCTTGCAATAAATATCCAACCGATGGAGTTCCGTTTGCACCTATCGGAAAAGCGTCAGGGGCATAATTGCCACTTACATCATCTAAATAATCGGTGGTGGTAAAACGATAAACAGTTTCTGCAAAAACATTCACTTTTTCGTTAATACTGTATTTTAATCCAAACCCAACAGGAAAGCAAACTGCCATTGTACCATAAGGTTCTAAGTTGGGATAATTGGTTTTGTCTTGCTGCCCTTCGGTACCAATTGGGCGTAAATAGTACTTTTCGCCATACAAATAAGCATAAGGGTCATAAGCAAAAGCACCAATACCCAACGAAACATAAGGTGTAAAACGATATTCAGAAAAACCCGGCTGAAAACGGAAGAAATTAAAATCGCCACTTATACTTAACTCCCAAATATTAGAATTGAAACTAAGGTTACGTTTTTTTTGTACTACATTGTCTTTAAAACCAGTGTATTTATCGGCATAACCAACAAAAGCATAATTGGCAGCTACTTTAAGCCCTACGTAATTGTTAAATTGTTTTCTAAAAAATATACCTGCTGCAAATTTTGGTTTGGTGTTGTATAATTTCATTCCGGCAGTTAAATCGCCTAAATAATGACCAGCACCAACACTAACACCAAATTCGCCTTCATGCACAAAAGCATCCATTAACTGGGCATTACTTTTAGAAAAAACTAAAGCAATTGAGAAAAATATGAGTAAGGCTTTTTTAAACATTGGGTACTTTAAAATTTAACGGATGCAATGTAAACGTAAAAATCAGTGTTTTCTTGCACAATAAAAGTTAATTAATGATACAATTCAATGTGTTTTTGCTGCATCAGTTTCGTTTATCCATTCCCCAGGTTAATTTATTACGCAGGGTTGATAAGAAACTACCTTCATTTAGGCGTACCAAGCTTACATCGAATGTTTCTTTTTTTACAGCAAGCTGAATATCGATATTCACCACTTCTCTTCGGGCATCCAGCATACAAATAAATTCATCGGTTCTTCCTTCAATTTCAAAAGAAATAATGTTGTTATCGGGTACAACAATGCTTCTTACATTCAAATTATGAGGAGCAACGGGCGTAATCACAAAACTGGAGGCATCTGGAAAAACAATAGGACCATTGCAACTCATATTATAACCAGTACTGCCAGTAGGTGTTGCTACAATTAAGCCATCGGCCCAAAAAGTATTTAAAAACTCACCATTTAAATAGGTGTGAATTTTAATCATGGGCGAAGTATCTCTTTTGTGTATAGCAAATTCATTTAAGCCAAAAGGTGCATTATCGAATAAAGGTATATTGGCATCTACATGAATTAAGGTACGCTTATCTATTACAATGGTTTGGTTTACCAATGCATCTACTGCTGTAGTTAATTCTTCTCTGTTAATGTTTGCTAAAAAGCCCAATCGCCCAAAATTGATACCCAGTAAAGGAATGCCTTTGTCTTTAATTAAAGTAACCGAATCCAGCATTGTACCATCGCCACCTAAGCTGATTAAACAATCTACCGTTTCGTTTAAATCTTCGGATTTGTCAAAAAAAGAAACACCTTGTTTTAACTGATCTGGTACATGGCACAGCTCCTGCAATTGGCTGTATAGCAGTACTTCAATTTTATGTTGTGCAAGCTCTTGTAATAAGAACTGTAACGGATTTTCTTGCTCAGCATCCAAACCTCTGCTATAAATTGCTATTTTCATTCATGGAGTTTTGATAAAATGCTTTTGAAATACATGTTTAAAAAGCTGCTGTAAAGATACTGTATCTGCTTAGTTTAAAAATCTCCCCTGGTTCTAAAAGCAAAACCTTTATTACCAAACTGATTAAAACTATATTCTATTCTAAAAACAAAATCATAAATAGAAACAATATCTATTCCTATACCAGCAGAGCGTAAAAAATTATTTGAAAACGAGTTGACATTTACATTGCTGTTGTGTACATAACCCATATCGCCAAATACTTTTAAATAAAAAGTAAACGGAATTTTATCGTGGCTTTTACTTTTAAGTGGTGTTTTTAACGTGTATTTAAATAGTTTATGGTACAAAGTTGTATTGCTTAAAAATCCAGCAGTTCCATCTACTACATAATTTTCTAACCCTCTTAAATAACTATCGCCATAGCCCAATAAACCTTGGTTGTAAAAGGGCTGTTTATCGCTAAAACGCAGTACAGCTAAATTGTGGAATTGTACAAAACAGTTTTTACTTAACGAAACGGCATTGGTGGTTTCTACAGCAAAAGAAAGCAAATTCATGGTTTTACTAAAACCCCTGTTGTACAAATTTATTTCATACATAAACCCTTTTTGGGGAAAAGGAATATAATCAACCGCATAATACTGAAGAGATGTTGCTGCTGCTATAAAAAAAAGCTGATTGTTTAGTGTAGGAAAATAATTGGGATTTAATTTTAGTACAGTGTCTTTTACATGATCTCTTGCATAAGTAATGCTTGCATAGAAGCGATATTTAGAATCGGGTCTGTAAGAATAAGATGCAGCAATGCGGGTAGCTTCTCTTACAAAACCACCTAATTTTATAAATGCCTGTTTATTATTGATGGTTTTATAGTTCATTTCTCTTTGCTGATTGTAACTGAAACCAATAGAGAAGCCATGCTTTAAAGATTTATCGGCAAAGGGTTGGCTATAATTAAATGCGACCTGTTGGTTATAACCATTTACTAAATCTAGACTGAGTTTGTCGTTACGTCCACTAACATTGTTGTGAAAAAACTTCAATCCGTAATTCACCCTCTCTAAACTCCTTTTTTGGTCGTACCACCATTGGTTAAAATTTCTATCAACCAATTTAAAATAAGGTAAAGGAAATAAATACCATCTCTCTTTTACGTCTATATTAACAGTAGCAATATTGTTTTTTAGGTTGGCAACATAAACTATAACATCAACAAAAAGTGTTGTATTCATAATTTGCTGGCGGGTTAACTCCAACATTTTTGTAAGATCTTTGGGATTAATTGGTTGCCCCTCTTTTAAAGTAACTTCTCTTAAAACAATATAACTTTTTGTTCTTTTATTACCCGATAATACAATGGAGCCAATGATATATAAAGTTGTATCTGTTCGGTTTTCAGCAATTGTAGTATCGTAAGAAAGGGTACTGTTTGTTTGTGCATGCACTGTGTAATAATCTGCCAAAAAAATGAGTAGTAAAATACAGCAATGCTTCATTGTCGTTTACTTTTTAGGTATTTACGTAAATGTAAGGTTTTGGCTTTAAGCCTGCAGGCAATATTGCAAAAAATCATGTAATTAAAAGGGAAATGAGTTGGGTAAATCAGAAGCAATAAGCTTTAAATATTAAGGTAAAACATTAACTGATTGAAGTTTTCTTTTAACTCGTTACCAAATTGTTCTTCGCCAAAGTAGTACCTAATGGAGTAATCGTAGCGTTGAAGTGTGGCTACAATATCACTGATTTCGGGTTTGTTAATTTTTATGGTTACAATTACCAAACCGGTTTCGGTTTCGGTGCTGGTGTTTAATTGAGTAATATAGGCATCGTTGGTTTCAACCAATCGGCTGATTTCACCAAAAGAAAAATGGCGTTTTTCAGTTTCTAAAACTATAATTCCACCTGATTCTTCACAACCTAAATAGTGAGCAGTATATTTTGTAAGTTGAGTTAAAGTAATAACACCAGTTAATTCCATTTGATCATTTACTACAGCTATTAACGATAGTTGGTGTTGTGCAATGGTTTTAATGGCAGCTAAAAAGTATTCTTCGCTTTTTACAAAAGCCTTAACGAGTTGATCTTGAATTGAAGCAATTGGTGAAGTTTCATCGCCATCTAACAAATCTTCTTTGCCAATAATGCCCACAAATTTGTCTTCATTAATTACTGGTAAATGCTGTACATCGTAATCCTCCATTAATTGAAGAGCAAAACTAATTTTATCAAAAAGTTTAACAGGAGGATAATCGTTTTGTGTTAATTGTTGTGCCAGCATGTGTAATAAAGACAATCAATATGCAATAACTGTTGCAGCAATTATTTGTTTTTGCTTAAAAAATTGGTAAGAATTGTGTTAAATTCTTGTGGCACTTCCATCATTGGTGCATGACCACATTTATCTATAAAATGTAGTTCACTATTGGGGATTAATTTTTTAAATTCTTCTCCTACAAAAGGAGGCGTAATAATATCATTATTGCCCCAAACCAGTAGCGTGGGCTGTTTTATTTGGTTCAACTCTTCGCCCAAATTATTACGTATGGCACTTTTAGCTAAAGCAATAATTTTAATAACTTTTAAGCGATTGTTGGTTATCTCGAAAACTTCATTCACCAAATCATCTGTTGCCATTGCTGGATCGAAAAAAGTAACTTCTGTTTTTTTACGTATATAATCTTTGTCGCCACGTTTTGGGTAACTATCACCCATACCATTTTCAAACAAACCACTGCTACCTGTTAGGGTTAAGGTTTTAATTTTTTCTGGATTTTTTAAAACATGCACCAATCCTACATGTCCACCCAACGAGTTACCCAACAAGTGAATATTGTTATATCCCATTGTTTCAATAAACTTTTGTACATGTTTTTGTAAACCACCAACCGATGTATGAAAAATATCTAATTCAAATAAAGGAAGCATGGGCACAATAACTTTATGTGTGCCTTTAAAGTGTTCAATTAAATCAGCAAAGTTGCTTAATGCACCAAATAAACCATGCAGCAACAACAAAGGTTCTCCCTCTCCTTCTTCCAAATATTTAAACTTGTCGTGTTGTTTTATTTCGTAGTTCATTCTGTATAATTCTTAATCAGCAGTTATGGCAAATAAAAGGAAAAACATTTAAAAAAGTATTGCGTACAATCATTTGTTTACGTAAGTATAATACGCATTGGTGCTAAGTTATTGTTTTGTATTTAAAAAAGCTGAATTGTTGTAAAAGAATATCAAGCTGCTTTGTTGTTAACAGCAGTAAAAAAATATTCCAATTGTGTAAACAATCCTTTGAATAAAGGAACAACATAGCCAAAACCATTTACAGCTTTCGGTCCCCAGGGTTGTACAAAAGGATAAAACTTCGAATCAGCAATGGCAGGCTGAGAAAGCAAAGACATCTTTTCAAGGTAAAAAATAAATACACTAAATAAGGTAATATAAATACAGATATACAGTAATATGCCTCCTGCTTTATTTACCCAACCCATTAAAGCAAATTCTACTGTTTTTTGAAGCATTTTAGCCAATAATCGAACGCCTAAAATAACAGCAAACATAACCAGAGTAAATGAAATAATGGGCAACCATTGCATGCTTAAATGAGCATTTTGGTACAAATAATTAGCAACAACAGCACTTAGTTTTATTGCAGCTACAATGCCAATTAATATGGCCAGGCTTGAGAAAATTGCTACGATAAGTCCACGGGTGTAACCTTTAATAAATGCTGATATAATTAAAATAACAAAGAGGCTGTCTATAAACATGAGCAATAGATTACAAAGTAAAACAATTCCAAATTGCAGCATAAAAAATACTGTAATTTGGAATTTTACAATAAAAGCTGAATAACTATTTAGCTCAATAATTTTTTTACAGTTGCACTAATGGCTTTACCATCGGCTTTACCGGCCAATTGCTTGGTTGCAGCACCCATTACTTTACCTAAATCTGCAGCAGAAGCTGCACCAACTTGTGCTATAATGGCTTTCAATGCTTCCTCTAGTTCAGTCTCACTCATTTGTTTAGGTAAGAATTTTTCGATAACAGCAATTTCTTCCTGCTCTTTTTGGGCAAGGTCGGCACGGTTTTGCTGATTGAAAATTTCTAAACTGTCTTTACGTTGTTTAACTAGTTTTTGTAACAATTTCAATTCGCCTTCTTCACTAATTTGACCACCTGCACCGGGGTCGGTTTTGGCTTTAATAATTTCAGCTTTTATGGCACGTAAACCACGTAAAGTAGCTTCCTCTTTGGCTTTCATGGCATCTTTCATTTGTGCCATTATTTCTGTTTCTAAGCTCATTTTTTTTAGTTTAAAAGGTTATGTTAGTTTAAAAACTTCAAATTATTTACACTTTATTTTCCTTCAATTGCTGGTCTCTGAATTTTTTGTAAAAGTCTTTGGCAAAAGTTTTCATATCGTTTACCAATTCGTGGTTATGGGTTGCTCGGTCGTAACTATCGGCCATGCCCATCATGGTTTGATAAAAGAAATCGGCCATTTCATCTACCATCATGTCTTTGGTCCAAAGATCAATACGTAATGCACTTTTATCGGCTCCATCCCAAAAAGAAAGCATCATGGCTTTGGCTTTTTGTGCAGCTTCAGCACTGCTATTATCTGCACTCCAAGTAATTTGTTCAGGTACTTTATTGTTGTCTAAATGTACGTCTATTGCGATGGTTGATTGTTGCATACAAATTGAATTTGTAAAAATTAAATGGCTGCAAATGTAATGCAGATTATGTTTTGGCTGTTTGTTCAATTATTTGCCAAAGTTTTTGTGCCGAATCGTTCCATGAAAATTTGTTGGCTTGTACATGACCCTTTTGTATTAATTCACTTCTAAGTTTTTCATCTTTATACAACAACATCATTTGTTGGACAATATCATTTGCATCGTTGGGGTCAAATAGCAATGCTGCGTCACCAGCAACTTCTGGCATACTGCTGGTATTGCTGCAAGCAACAGGCACACCACATTGCATGGCTTCTATAATAGGTACACCAAAACCCTCAAAATACGATGGATAAATTAGTGCATAAGCGGCTGCTGTAACTTTTGCCAACTCGGCTTCAGGCATATAATCCAGCAAAACAACTTCATCTCGGTATTTGTAAGTTTTTAGCTTTTCAATAATGTCTTCGTATTGCCAAGCCAAACGCCCGGCAACCAATAATTTCATACTGCTTAATTGCCTTTTTTTAAAAATTGAAAATGCTTTAAGCAGTTGTAGTAAATTTTTTCGGGGATGAATTCCACCAACAAACAAGAAAAACTCATTGCCTGCGGCGTAATGCTTTTTCACAAAATCATTATCGGCATATTCAAATGGTTTAAATATTGTTCTTGTGGCATTGTACACCACACTTATTTTATTGCTGTTTATGTTGTATTGATGCACAATATCCTGCTTACTAAACTCACTAACCGTAACAACAGCTTTTGCCTTATTTAAAAAACGTTTTTGATGGATTTTATAAAAAAGTAAATGCAGCTTAGGTATTAGTTTTGGGTAATGAATAAAAGCCAAATCGTGTACTGCCAATACTTGCGGAATGCTGCTGGTTAAACTACAAAAACCATCCAAACTAACAATTACATCGGCCTTAAATTTTTTTGCTGCCCATGTTAATTTAATATCGTACCAAAATCTAAAAGCCAATCCATGCCCAGCTTGTGGCGTAATTATTCGGGTTGTAATGTTGGTATTGTAAATAAAAGAAGCATCAAATGGTCGATCGAATAAAAACAAAAATTCATGCTCAGGATGTGCAAGCGTAATGCGTTGCATCAGCTCATGAATATAGTAACCATAACCTTCTAAATGATTCTTTAGTAAAAACCTTGTATTTACTGCAATACGCATAAGTGCAAATGTAGAAGAAGCTGTTATTTATGTTATTCAATTGTAAAAAAACAATTAAAACGTTAAAGGGTTTAGAAATAAAGTGTAAGTAATGTTAATTTCACCCAATGAATAAGCAGTTAATTGTTGCTTTTGTTTTTTTCGTTTGTGTTCAGCAGGTGTTTGGAGCAGACTCGTTGTATGTTAAATTAAACAAAACAACCTTTAATAAAGGCGATACCTTAAGTGTAGATTGTTTATTGAAATACAGCAACAAAGATATGGCAGCTGTAACGCTGAATGTGTGGATTGAAGATATTCAAAAAACAAGAACCTGGAAATTCAGATATCCAATTTTAAATGGGCGAACCGCTTTTGATATTGCAATACATGATAGTTTACCCGATGGAAAATATGCTATCAACTTTTTGGTGCAACCCACATTTTTTTACATTAAAGGCAAAGTAAGAGATTACAATAAAAAGTCAAAAGGGTTGTTAATGTGGATGCTTAGTAAAACTAAAAGCAGCTACTTTAATACTATTATTCCCGATAATGGAGGTAATTTTAAAGTTGGAAGGTTAGCTTTTGCCGATACCGCACGTTTTATTTTTTCAGAAATTGGAAAAAAAGGAAGCGATTTATACATTGATATTGAAACGCCAATAGATTCGGCTTTTTCACCAGTATTACAATATACAGAGCAAATTATAGTAGGCAATCCTAAACTGATAGCTGCCGATACAATAAAACCTTATTCTTTAGATGCAAAAAAATTTAATGGGGTATTTACTTTAGATGAAGTGGTGGTAAAATCAACTAAAAAGAAGAATATAGAGAAGTTTGATGATGAGTATGCATCTGGCTTATTTAAGGGTGGTACTATATTCGATGGTCTCGATAATCCTGAACTAGAAAGTGCATTAGATGTATATACTTTTTTAAATGGAAGAGTTCCCGGCTTGCAAGTTTTACCAGATGGTGAAGGTGGATATAGTATTAAAAGACATGGCAGCATTGTAGATATTTATTTAGATGAGTTTAGAATGGAACCCGAAAATCCTATTTATGTAAATCCTGCCGATGTAGCTATGATAAAGGTTTTTGGCCCAATGGAAGGTCCAGGAAGAGCAGGTGGTGGCTCTATTGCCATTTATACCAAACGAGGTAATTATGTACAAAACTCCAGTAGAAGAAACAATTTTTCAATAAGGGGATTTACTTCGATAGATGCGGTTTGGAAATAAAAAAAATCAATTATTTTTTCCTTCAAGCATGTTCGTATAAGCCAAACTGCCCAATCTTATACGAAACGGAATTTTTGTTTTCTTTTCTAGCAGTAACTCTTGCTTACACATAAAACCAAATTTGCTGGTATAATAATTTGCAGGCAATACTTGTATGTTTTTTTGAAAAATAAATGAACTATCTTTTTTTAGAGAAATCACTGAAACAGTATCCCCCAAACGTTGTGCTTGCACAGCAAATGCCATACATAAAAAGAAAAATGTAAATAAACAAATCTGTTTCAACGAATTCTTGCTTTAGTTTGCATGTAAATTTATGGTATAAAAATTTCGAATTACCAATTTGAAATTACAAATTGTGTTTCATGAGTTTAAGTCAGTCGTTACAACAAAAGCTATTACAAAAACTATCACCTCAGCAAATTCAGTTGATGAAGTTGCTACAAATTCCTACTGCTAATTTAGAAGAACGCATTAAAGAAGAATTAGAAGAAAATCCTGCATTAGAACAAGGCGAAGAAGGTATGGAAGATGAATTTGCAGATGATATAAAAGATGAGTTTAATAATGATGATGATGAAGTGTTGGATGGCAGCGAAGATGAATACGAAAATATTGATATTACTGAATATGTGAGTGAAGGCGATGATGAAATTGGCGATTATAGAATGAAGGATGAAAATTATCCTGAAATGGATGACGGTAAAGTGTTGCCTATTAAAAATGAAGTCAGTTTTTATGAACTACTCGTTAACCAATTGGGTATGCTAGATTTAGATGAACGCAAGTTTAAAGTAGCCGAACAAGTGGTTGGAAGTTTAGATGATGATGGTTATTTGAGAAGAGAATTAAGCAGTATTGTAGATGACTTGGCTTTTAGGCAAAACATAATGACCAGTGAAAAAGAGTTGAAAGAAATTATTCAGCAAATTCAACAGTTCGACCCGCCGGGGATTGGTGCAAAAGATTTGCAAGAGTGTTTATTGCTGCAATTGAAACGTAAAACAAGCGAAGGTATTGGTGTTGAATTGGCCATTAAAGTACTCACCAAATACTTTGATGAATTTACCAAAAAACACTACGATAAAATACAGCGTGGATTAGATTTAAATGATGATGATTTGAAAGAAGTTATTCATCAAATAATTAAGCTAAACCCTAAGCCAGGAGGCAATATTGGCGGCATGAACAATGCCGAAACTTATATAACACCCGATTTTTTTATATTGAATAATGCAGGTATTTTAGAACTTACTTTAAATGGGAAAAATGCCCCTGATTTACGCATTAGTGAAGGGTATAGAGACATGCTGAAGGATTATGACAAAGGCAGCAAAAAAGACAAACGCCAAAAAGAAGCGGTAATGTTTATTAAACAAAAAATAGACAGTGCTAAATGGTTTATAGAAATGATACAGCAAAGGCAGGCAACTTTATACAATACCATGCATGCCATAATGAAACACCAAGAAGAGTTTTTTTTAACAGGCGATGAAACCGAACTGAACCCAATGATTTTAAAAGACATAGCAGAAGTTACAGGGCAAGATATAAGCACTGTGAGTAGGGTTGCCAATAGCAAGTTTGTACAAACCGAATTTGGTACTTACCGATTGAAGTTTTTCTTTAGTGAAAGTTTAAGCACTGATAGTGGAGAAGAAGTAAGTACACGTGAAGTAAAGAAAATTTTAAGCGATATTATTGAGGCAGAAGATAAACTTAAACCTTTGGCAGATGAGACTTTAACCGATATGCTCAACGAAAAAGGCTATAATATTGCACGAAGAACAGTTGCAAAATATAGAGAGCAATTAAATATTCCAGTAGCAAGATTGAGAAAGGAATTGTAATATTATTTATACTTAATTCTATGATAAATATGAAACAATTAACATCACTTGGCTTTATATTTCTACTTTGTTTTTACTCATGTATAAAACCAAAGTATAACAACAATGAAAGGTTAGATTATTTTCTAAAAATATCATTACAAGTTAAGGATTTAGAAGTATTATTAAATGGTTCAAGAGAACAGTTGAATAATTTATATAGGACAAAACTAAATAGTAAAAATTCAATTATACCCTCAAATCAAATAACTGAAACGAAACAAGAGTTACAACATTTATTATTACAGCTTGATAAAAAAGCACAAATAATCGAAAGTATCACAACTCAAAAAGGCGATTTTGGATTGAAGAAGAATGCACTAGATTATGTTATGAAACAAGACAAATAGTAAAAATAGATTTACCAAAATTGTTAGAAACTATAGTTGATGGAAAACAATTGGTTAATAATAAAGCAGTATGGAATAGAAAAGCTAGAATGATGATGGTAAATGTAAACAAGGATTTGTTTAAAAAAATTCAGAAACTATATTCAGAGTCGTATAAATTAAATAACGAACAATTAGCTTTATATACGCTTTAGAATAATAAGGAAAGATTTGTATCGAACTACAACATTGAAATATTTAGCATGGAAGCACCAATAACAGAAACATACCAACCCAATAAGTTCATTACTTTCATAGCAAAGATTATTTCTTATGTGTTTCATCCACTATTTATTCCTACCTATATTTTTTGGTTTTTGATAGAATATTTTGCCTATGAATTTCCTGGTATGGAAGGCAAAGTTTTGAGCCTAAGGGTGTTCAGTGTTTTTTGGATGACGGCTTTTTTTCCTGCATTTGCCGTATTTTTATTGTGGCGTTTAAAATTTATCGATAACATTTTTTTACGAACACAAAAAGAAAGAATTATTCCTTTTTTTGTATCCATGTTTTTTTACTGGTGGATGTTTTATTTGAGTAAAAATTTTAAAGATCAGCCTGAGGTTTTGAAGTTTTTTTTCTTTGGTATTTTCATTTCAACTTCCATTGGTGTAATTATTAATAACTACATAAAAATTAGCTTACATGGAATGGCAATGGGTGGTGCATTGGCTGCAATCATTTTATTTGCATTGTATTACCAAACCAATTTGGGCTTGCCAATTTGTATGGTTACATTGTTAACAGGATTTGTTGCTACCAGCCGTTTTATAGCAGGCAATCACACCAATCAAGAAATGTATATTGGTTTACTCGTAGGTGTTTTGTGCCAATTGGTGGGTTATTGGGTGCTTATGTAAATTATCTTGCAGCAATTGCATATTGGTAATATCAATTACGTATAACCTTTTGCTGCTTTGTAAAGATTGAACATAAATGTTTATGTATGATATAGTATAAATACCATTGGTAATAGTACGAACCGAATAGGATATTGGTTTTAAGGCGGACTATCTAAACTGTAAACGACTTGTTTTTATTGTACAGTACGAGGCTTTTTTATGCTTGAACGTTCTATTCATGCTATAATCTAGCCATTTAGCTGAATATTCATTTCTTTGCAGCTTTTTACAATCGTTTATTTTCAATCAATCGATTATGTGGTATAAGCTGGGTAAAATTATTTTAAAATACAGAGTTGCTTTATTGGTTTTTTTGTTTGCATTAACTGGCTTTATGGGCTACTATGCTTCTAAGGTTAAGTTGAGTTATGAATTTACAAGAGCAATACCTACCGATAACCCTAAGTACAAAGATTACCAAAGCTTCAAACAAAAATTTGGGGATGACGGAAGTACACTTGTTTTTGGCATAGAAAGCAAAGACTTTTTTACACCAAAAGTTTTTAATGCCGTTGAAGCATTGCATAAAAATTTGAAAAACGTAAATGGTGTATTGAATGTGTTGAGCATTCCAGAAGTGGTGACTTTACAAAAAGATTCGGCTGGCGAAAAATTGCAACCACAAAAAATATTTAGCAATAGTTATAATAGTCAGGCACAGCTAGATAGTGCCAAACAGTTGTTCGAAACTCTGCCATTTTACAAATCGCTTTTATACAATCCGAAAACCAATGCTTATATATTGGGTGTTCAATTGAATAAAGACAGTGTAAACAGTAAAAGTCGTACACGTTTAATTAACGACGTAATGCAGCAGGCAACAGCTTTTGAAAAAGCAACAGGCATTGAATTGCACACCAGTGGGTTACCATATATAAGAACAACGATTGGCAATAGAATTAAAGATGAAATGAACTACTTTTTAATTGGTTCAATTCTATTATCAGCCATTACATTATTGCTGTTTTTTAGAAGTATTAGTGCAACAGCTATTAGTTTATTTGTGGTGTTGGCGGGTGTAATTTTTAGTTTGGGAACTATTGTGTTGTTGGGTTATAAAATCACTTTGTTAACTGCACTAATTCCACCATTGGTGGTAGTAATTGGTGTACCCAATTGTATTTATTTTTTAAACAAATACCACACTGCTTACAAAGAAACGGGTAATCGAGAAAAAGCATTGGTTACTATGGTGGGTAAAATGGGTATTGTTACCCTGTTTTGCAATATAGCTGCTGCCATTGGTTTTGCTGTTTTTGCATTAACCAAAAGTGCTTTGTTACAAGAGTTTGGGGCTGTGGCTGGTATAAATATCATGGCATTGTTTTTTATATCGCTCATATTTATTCCTGCAGTATTAAGTTATTTGCCAGCACCTAAAAAAAGGCATATACAATATTTAGACAATAAATTGATTGAAGCAGTTTTATTAAAAGTAGAAAGATGGGCTTTGCATCATTCTAAATGGGTGTATGGCATTACCATTGTTTGTATGGCTTTTGCTATTGCAGGAATTTTTAAATTAAAAAGTGAAGGCTTTATAGTGGATGATTTACCCCAAAAAGATAAAATTTATACCGATTTAAAATGGTTTGAAACCAATTTCGAAGGGGTGATGCCATTAGAAATAATGGTAGATACCAAAAAGAAAAATGGATTGTTGAGAAGTACTGCTGCAATCAATAAAATAGATGAATTATCGGCTTACATTTCTGATAAAAGCGAAGCAGCCCGACCATTAAGTTTTGTAGAAGGATTAAAATTTGCAAAACAAGCGTATTATGATGGAGATAGTGCTAGTTATGCAGTGCCTTACGAAGGCGATATGGCATTTTTAGGTTCCTATTTGAAAACCAAACCAGTAGAAGATAGTGGTGTAGCAAAGAAACAAAGTCCTGCCAATTTACTCAATGGATTTTTAGATAGCAATAGGCAAGTGGCACGTATCAGTGTAAATATGAAAGATATTGGTAGTGTACAATTGCCCATTTTATTAAAAGAATTTGAAAAAAAGTCCAACGAAATTTTCGACACCACCATTTATCATGTAACGTTCACAGGTACGAGTGTTACTTTTTTAGAAGGCAGCAGTTTTATTATTGCTGGGTTGAAAGACAGTATCATTTATGCATTTGCACTAATTACATTGTGTATGTTGTACTTGTTTAAATCGTTCAGAATATTGGTATGTTCACTAATACCCAACTTGATGCCTTTGGTTTTTACAGCAGGTATTATGGGTTGGTTGGGCATTCGTTTAACGCCATCTACAGTTTTGGTATTTAGTGTTGCATTGGGTATAGTAATAGATGTAACCATTCGATTTTTAGTAAACTACAAGCAAGAGTTGCCACATTATAATTACCAAGTGAAACCTACATTGGTACAAACCATAAAACATACAGGCATTAGCATTATTTATACCTCCTTGGTATTAATTGCTGGTTTTGTTATTTTTTGTTTCAGCGATTTTGGAGGAACTAAGTCTTTAGGATGGTTAACTTCTTTTACGTTGGTAATTGGCACAATCACCAATTTGGTACTTTTGCCGGTATTAATAATTCGATTTTCGAAAAAGTAAGGTCTGAGTTTACGAATGTCACGTTTTGATAGTTTTCAAAACAATTTCAAGCTTGTATTTTCAGGTATTCAAATCTCATATGTTTAATCAATAGCTGTTAGCTATATTTTTTTATTTTTTGCAGCACATTTTTTTTTTCAATGTCTATATTTGTTTAAGATTACAATTAATTTTTTAAACAAAATTCCAAACACATGAGAAAATTAGCTACGCTAATGCTATGTTTTGCCGTATTTGTGGGGCAGGTTATAGCACAAAACAGCCGAACCATTACAGGTAAGGTTACAGATGATAAGGGAGCACCAATTCCTAATGCATCGGTCTTGGTTAAGGGAAGTACTATTGGTACAACAACAGCTAACGATGGTACTTTCAGTTTAAAAGTGCCTGAAACAGCTAAAACCTTTGTTATTTCTTCCGTAAATTTTGCTTCTAAAGAAGTTTCAATTTCTAAAAGTGGGTCTGTTTCAGTTAGTTTAGAATCTTCAACCTCTAGCTTGGAAGAAGTTGTGGTTGTTGGTTATGGTACTCAGAAGAAAAAAGACGTAACTGGTGCTATTAGTAAAGTAGACCCTGGTCCAATTGCTACATTGGTATCACCAAGTATCGATAAACAATTGGGTGGTAGGGCTACTGGTGTTTTGGTAACCAATTCAAGTGGGTTAGTTAATCAACCTCCCCGTATCAGAATCAGAGGGGTGAACTCTATTAATGGGAGTGCATCACCTTTATTTGTATTAGATGGAGTTCCAATGGAATCTGGTGGGTTTGCTGGTTACACTAACGATAACCTTTTGGCAAATATTAACCCTGCCGATGTAGAGTCTATAGAAGTATTAAAAGATGGTAGTGCAACAGCCATTTTTGGTTCACGTGCTGCAAATGGTGTAATCATGATTACTACTAAAAAGGGCAAATCTGGTAAGCTTAATGTAAATTATAGTTTTACACAAGGGTTTTCAAAACCTAGTAAAAAGTTCGATTTATTAAATGCACAACAGTTTGTGAATATAGCCAATGAAAAATTAAGTGCAGCTAGCCTTACTAATGGTGCATTTATAAATTCTGAAAACACCAATACTGATTGGCAGGATTATGTTTACAGAAATAGTGCAAAAGCTGTTAACCACAACTTATCAATTGACGGTGGT
Organism: Chitinophagaceae bacterium; assembly: GCA_044348985.1. Classification (GTDB taxonomy): domain Bacteria; phylum Bacteroidota; class Bacteroidia; order Chitinophagales; family Chitinophagaceae; genus UBA1930. The sequence goes on along the minus strand of JBIKRV010000003.1, from coordinate 3,966 downwards.
ACAGAAAAAAGCAACTATTTCGTGTCATTTAATTATGCCGATCAGCAGGGTTTAGTGTTTACAAACTCCGTTAAAAGATATAATATAAGAGCCAATATAGATCAAAAAGTAAATAAATGGTTGAAGTTAAGCAACTACATTACACTTTCAAGAACTGAGGATGCCGACCAAAATAATGGAGGCAACTCTCTTTCAGGTGCTACCGCTAATGTTTTAAGAGCTTTGCCTAATGTAAGGGTTATGAATCCTGCTTTGCCACAATTCGATTTTTTTAATGTAACAACCGATGGAGCTGCTTTAGGTAGCGATGCAAATACAAGGGTAATTGAAAACAACTATACCAATATTGCATATGTAATGGCAAAAAATAGATTTGCTAGTAAAAAAAATAGAATCATTAACAACTTAGGCGTAGAACTTAAGCCATTAAACTGGTTAACTTACAGCTTTAAAGCTAATATTGATTACATTACCTTAGACGAATATTTAACTTACGATCCTAAACATGGTGATGGCAGAAACAGTTTGGGTCGTGTTCAAAATCAGGCTGCAAATCAATTACGATATACTATACAAAATTATATCAACATAAATAAATCTTTTGGCAGTCATAATGTATCAACAACATTGGGTTACGAAAATCAAATGCAAAACAGTAATAGCTTTCAGGCAATTGGTACCAATATTTCTGATCCATTTTTCCAGCAAAACAACGTAATTAGTAATAGTTACGCTGTACAGCAATCTAGTGGAAGTTATAGCGAAGGACCAGGTTTTGTATCTTACTTCGGTCGTGTAAACTATGATTATAAGGGTAAATATTCTGTTTCTGCATCAATCAGAAGAGACGGTTTGTCAAGATTTGCTCCTGAAAACCGTTTTGGTACTTTCCCTGGTTTTTCAGTTGGTTACAGAGTATCTAACGAAGATTTCTGGAAAAACAGTGGTCTTGCAAGAACAATTAATGAGTTTCGTGTAAGAGGTTCGTGGGCAAAAGTGGGTAATGCCGATATTGCTGGCGGTAACTTCCCTTATTTAAGTTTATATGGTAGTGCTCCTTATGGTGCTATTAGCGGTATTGCTGCTTCTCAGGCTGGTAACCCTAACCTACAATGGGAAACAAACGAAAAATTAGGTTTTGGTTTCGACTTGGGTTTATTCAATAGTCGTTTAAACATCACTTTTGATTACTATAAAAACAACAATAATAACTTGGTATTAGCAGCACCTCAGCCACCATCTTTTGGTGTACCGGGTAACCAAATTTTCCAAAATATTGGTAACATGGAAAATAAGGGTATTGAGCTTGCTGTTAATGCAAATATTATCCGTAAGAAGGATTTTTCATGGGATTTTGGTGTAAACTTCACAACTCAGGATAACGTTGTTAAATCACTTTATTTAGATCAGGATGTAATTGTATCTAATGGTACAGGTAACTACAATATCTTACGTGTAGGACAACCTATTAATGCTTTATTTGGATACCGTTTTGCAGGTGTAAGTTCGGCTAATGGAAACCCGGTTTATTATAAGGCTGACGGAAGTTTAGTTGCAGGAAACATAACTAACTCCTCATATTTTGCTGTTACTGATGTTAATAGTGGAACATTAGGTGCGGCATCTTCTTTAGCTGCTTCAGACAGAGTTGTTTTGGGTAATAGTTTGCCTAAGTGGTTTGGTGGTATTACCAGTACCCTTAGATATCAGCAATTTACAATTGATATGTTATGGAGATTCTCCGGTGGTAATAAAATCATGAATATCACAAAGCAGGAATCTTTATTAAACCAAGGATTTTTGAACAATGGCAGAGATATCTTAAACCGTTGGACAAAAGCTGGTGATGTTACCGATGTTCCTCGTTTATGGTATAACAGAGACAATTTTACCAACTTAAACCAACAGGCAGTTGATAGATTTATTGAGAATGGCGATTTTTTAAGATTAGACAACTTACAAATAAGCTATGATATTCAAAGCAAAACTTTAACTAAGCTTACTAACTCTTATGTAAAATCATTCCGCTTCTTTGTACAAGGTCAAAATTTAATTTTAATTACCAAATACAAAGGAATTGATCCGGATAATACAGATTCCAGAGGTTTAGATTATAACTCTGTACCTCAGGCAAGAACTATTTCATTCGGATTAAATGTCGGCTTCTAAAATTATTAACTGTTTAAAAATTATTATATGAATTACAAAATATTTTCGGCAGTTTTAATCGCAGGAAGTCTTACACTAGGCTCTTGTGAGAAAAAAACATTAGACTTACAACCTTATACTTCTTTCTCTGATCAATCAGCTTTTTCAAATGCCGATAGATGCTTACTTGCATTAAATGGTGTTTATGATGCTGCACAATCTGGTTTTTATGCTGGTGGTGCGGTTCGTGGTTATCCTTTTGGAGCTGCTAATATTGCTCAGGGCGATATGAGAGGAGAAGATATGATGAACCAGGCTGCTTTTTATCAAATTACGTATGAAGCAACATACAATAATGCCTCTCCTAACAATGGTTTTATGTTCCAAACTATATATAACATGGTAAACAAGGCTAATCTTACCATCGATGGTGTAAAAGGTGCTGGTACTAAAAGTATCATTTCAACAGCATTGGCCACTCAGTATGAAGCAGAGTGTCGTTTCTTAAGAGCAATGGGTCACCATGAATTGGTAATTAATTTCTCTCGTCCTTTTGCCGATGGTGCAGGAAGCCAAATGGGTATTATTTACAGAGATTTTGCAATTAACAGCGATGCTACATCTACTGCAGCAAGAGCTATTAAGCGTTCAACTGCAAAAGTTTCAGATACTTACGCTAAAATTTTAGCTGATTTAGATTTTGCCGAGGCAAATCTGCCTGCAACTCAAACAGGTACAGGTTTAAGTACTTATCGTGCAACAAAAGCAGCAGCCATTGCTTTAAAAATGCGTGTAAAAATGCATATGCAAGATTGGGCTGGCGTAATTGCAGAAGGTGCAAAAATTGTATCTGGTACTGCACCGAATTTTACCAGCCCAATTGGTGGTTGGAGATTAACAGCAACACCTGATGGCCCTTTTGTAAATAATACTTCTACAGAAAACATCTTTTCTATTAAGAATGATGCAACGGATAATAGTGGTGTTAATGGTGCATTGGCTCAGATGCTTGGAGACCCTGCTTTAGGTGCCAGAGGTTTGGTTAGGGTAAGCCCTGTTATGTGGAGTGATGCAGATTGGAGATGTAGCGATTTACGTCGTACACAGTTGTATCGTACCTCAGGAACGCCGGTAAATGCAGTTTATTCTGTAAAATTCAGAGACTATGCTACAACATCTGATGCTACACCTCAAATCAGATATGCAGAAGTACTATTAATGCTTGCAGAAGCACAGGCAAGAAATGCTGCTACTGTATCAACTACTGCAGTTGATTTATTAAATGCAGTTCGTAACCGAGCTGTTACAACCCCTGCTGAGCAGTTTACCGTAGCAAGTTTCTTAACTAAAAATGCATTGATTGCTGCAATATTAGAAGAAAGAAGAATTGAGTTTTTAGCTGAAGGTAAGCGTTGGGGAGATATTCATCGTTTGGCTTTAGATGCAACTTTTGCACCAGTAGCTGGTGGTGGTATACCTGCTAAAGTAGGCAGTGGTGCTGCTACAGCTGCTATGTTTAACTGTGCAGGTGGGGTTACTGTTACAAGAAGCGTAGCAGCAATTCCATACAGCAATTTCAGGTTTATTTGGCCAATTCCTATTGAGGAAACTCAGCAAAATGCCAATTATGATCAAAATCCTGGCTACTAACAGTTTGTTATAAAGTGTTATACCACATAATCCTAAAAAGGCTGTCTTAAAAGGGCAGCTTTTTTATTTAAAGTAATCCCTATGTGTATATAAATACTTTATAAATAGAAGCCTTAGAGTATAATTTTTCTTGTCTTATTCTACATGTCCAATTGCTTACAAAAGGTT
>JBIKRV010000069.1:0-7724 GCA_044348985.1 Chitinophagaceae bacterium | reverse complement strand
CAAAATATTCAAGATTATAGCCGAAAGGTACAGGAATAGAAGAAAGCGGTTTTGTTTGCGTTTAAACCTAATTGCAGCTATCTATAACTTTGAATTAAAAAATTAATTTATGAAAGAGGTCTATTGTTTGTGGCCGCTAAAGTTTGTAATATCTCATTCTTTTTAGTAGCGTTCATAGAAAATCATTTTTCTAAAATTAAGGAAAAATTAGTTCATCATTTTTTTAAGCTTCCCAAACTCCTGATTATTTACTTGGCTTTTTAACGAAGCAGCAATTTCAGCTTTCTCCCTTGCTGTTAAATGAAAGCTTAAACTGGCGGCTTTATCTTTTGCTGAAGCAACATACTGAAAACAAATTCTTTCAATATTTTTTCCATAGCTTTCGCTCAGGTATTCTAATTGTCCGTTTTGATAATAATCCTGCAGCTTAAACCAATTATACTGCAATAAAAAAGCTGGCTTGGTAAACATGCTTACCAATGTTTTACTTTCATAGGGTTTATCCCAATCGCTAATGCTTCTATCTCGTATTTGAATAATAACCACTTTACTGGTATTTTCTTTTAGCCAGTCTTTAAAAACTTCTATAAAACGCAATGTACTTTCTTGTCCAAAATTATCTCTAATGCCAGCATCCATTACATCGATAACAGGATTGGTAGGCAACCACACATTGGGTAGTACATAAGGAAATGTTGCATTCATTCTTAATGCACTAGAAATACGAATGTTGGTACTATTTTGTTTAGCAAAAAAGCTGTTGAAGTCAATTGCGTCGGGGTCTTGAGCAACAATTTTATTACTATCAGTTGCTGGCTTCATTAAAAAACGAACAGGCTGTGTGCACATAATCATTTTTCTTCCATCTCGGCTAACCACGCTATTAAACAACATGGTTGGTATTAAAGCTTTATTTTCTGCTTCTGTATAATCTTTTAAACTTTTGTTCAAACAGCCATTGGTATTGTCGTGTAGTTTTTGCTCAAAAGCATAGCCCCTATCTTTAATGTATTCATATTCGCCAACAGCAAATTTTTGGACTGGACCAATTATATCTCTGCTTACAAAAGAGGAGAACAATGGGTTTAATAAATCTTTAGAAATATCATCGATATAGGATTTGTCTTGTAAATTAATGGATGGGGTTTTCAACTTTAAATGATACAATTCTCTATAATAAGCTGCACCCAATAGCCCACCAGAAGCACCATTAATAAACAAGGTTTTTTTCATTAAATCGCCTTGCATTAAACTATCTAAACGCTGTAAAACATTAAATGTAAATGTTGCACTTCTTACACCACCACCACTTGTATTAACTATGTACAATATAGGTTTTTCTTCTTTTTGATTTACCTTCCAAGCGTTTAATCTTTGTAAAAATGCTTTTTTATCTGCAGCCATGTTTTCATTGCTTGCTAGTGCCAGTAAACTCTCTCTGTTGTAGCTGGGGCGTTCTTCTTTATTCCAATAATTAATACCATAAGCTTTGTTAGTTGGATTAATGATGTTTTGTTCGTATAAATAATTTAAGCACAGGTAAACCAGCATTACTAAGGGAATGCTCCAGCTTTTTAGGAACACCGAAAATGCTCCACCAACTGCAATGAGCAATGCAAATAAAATAGTAATACTTGCTGCTGCCGGTATTTGAAATAACCTGCTGTCAGCCGTAAAGCCAATACCAACTAAAAAAATAAATGCAATGAAAAAGGCAATTACCGTAACTAAATGATGTCGCTTAAAAATACTATCTAAAAATGTCTGGCTGTAATGCCTTATATCTCTTGGTTTACGTAAATGTAATTTTGCACTTAAAAACCAATCAATCCGAATTTCATGTTTTTCGTGTGGTAAAGGATTCGTTTCAACAACTGTTTTATAATTGTCATTGGCCGAATGAATGTCTAATTGCATGCTTTTATAAATGGTTCTATCTGCCCCGAAAAAATAAATAAAAGCCACTGCAATAGATAAAAATAAACCTACTAAAAAGCCACCCACCAAAACAATAATTTGCCAGGTATTCATTAACTCTTTATGAGCATCAAAATCGATTGCTGTGAAAAAATAGTACAACAAAAAAATAAGAGGCATAATACTATTGTTGATACAGAATTTTAAAAACGGCTGTGCTGTAGTAGCTAAAAACTGAATATGTTTTCTATGTAAAATAAATGTAGTTATATGCCAGCTCATAATAAAAATACCAATTGCACCACCTACAATTGCTGTACTAAAAAAATTTACTTCATTATAATATTCAGGGGCTAAATACAAAGAGCAGGCTCCAAAGCTTTCCATAAAACTGCCCCCCACAGTTGCAAATAAAATATACCAAAAAACTAAAAAGATTTGATACCTGCGAAAATGCAGTAAAAACAGTTGTATGGGCAAGCTGTACCAAAAACCAATCAACAATTTCTTCATATAGCTTATTGATTTTACTTTAAAGGTAAACGCTGCATTATATCGTTCATCATATCAATTTGCACTTGCTGAATTTCCATTAAATGCTTTTGCTGATGCACAATTAAATGATCAATTTTTTCGTGTAGCATTCTTATTTCCATTTCACTTTTAAGGTTAATCATATAATCATTTTTCGAACGCTCACGGTCTTTTTCTTCTTGCCGGTTTTGGCTCATCATAATTACGGGAGCCTGCAAAGCAGCCACACACGAAAGAATTAGGTTTAATAAAATGAAAGGGTAGGCATCGAATGGTTTATTCACCAATACAATAACATTCAAAATAATCCAAATAATAATAATAATGGCAAATAGAATGATGAATCGCCAGCTGCCGCCAAAAGCAGCTACATTATCGGCCCAACGTTGACTTAGCGTAAGGTCGGCGGCATTATCTTCGTTTAAATGATCGGAAATAAGTTCGTTCTTTTGCAAATGCTCCAACACCGTTTTTTCAAGTGTGTCCAAATCGCCCAGCTCCTTGGTTAATGTATTTTGAATATACTGTTGTCTAAATTCATCAACCTCCTGCACACTCATTATGCTGCTTTCTGTAAAATTAGGATGTGTTTTTTTAATCTCTTCTACAATACAATTTCTTATAGCAGCACCAGTAATTTTTTCATTATTTGAAAAAGATTTGCCCGATATAGAACTTATAAACGTTTGCATAAACATGGCTTTATCACCAAAAGTTACAGCAATATTTGCAGTAATAAAAATTAGCTTTTGTTAAAACGCAAAACATATACCTGAGCAATCATTGCAAGCAATAATAACATGCCCACCAACTGGTGTAACTGAGCCATCCATTCAAATAAACCAAAATGGCCTGGCTTAATTCCCGGGCTTGTTAATACACTAAATACACCTAAACTTATTTGTAACAATACCAGAATAAAAGTCCAGTGTTTCACTTTATTAAAAGCTGTAGATGCATTAATAATTTTTGCTTTTAGCCACCACCCAATAACCAATGCAGCTAAAATATAAGCCAATGTTCTATGTATAAAATGAATGGTAATTCTATCATGAAAAATATTGCTGAGTACATTCGGTATAATCATTCCATTAATGGTTGGCCATGTAGGAGCAGCATTGGCAGCTTTTAAACCCGCCATAAACGCTCCATACAAAAGTTGAATGGTAAGTAATGCAATCATCCATAAAAGTGCTTTTTTAAGAACGGGTTGTTGTATTCTTTGCTTGGGTTTTACTACCAACATTAAACCAAAAACCAACGCATAACTAATTAAAACCATTGCACTCACAAAGTGAATGGCTAAACGAATGTGGCTTACATATAGGTCGTTGTCGTTTAAACCACTCTTTACCATAATCCAACCAATTGCACCTTGCAAAGCACCCAGTAAAAACAAAATTATCAGTGGATTTACCATCCACTTTTTAATGTATCCTTTAACAATAAAGTACACAAATGGAATTAAAAAAACTATGCCAATAAACCTTGCCCATAAACGGTGAAACCACTCCCAAAAAAAAATAAACTTAAAGTCACTTATTGAAAAATGGGTGTTTAAATATTTGTACTGAGCAATTGTTTGGTATTGCTCAAATGCATGCTGCCATTGTATTTCATTGGTTGGAGGTAATACACCCATAATAGGTTTCCATTCAGTAATACTTAAACCACTACCCGTTAAACGGGTAATACCACCCAATAATACTTGTATAATTAACATGCCAACCCCTAAAAAAATCCAGTTGGCAACCGCCTTTGTTTTACGCTCTTCTGCAATCATAAGCTCAACTTTAAATAAATGAATGTGCAAATGTAAAACATGCAATCCTGTATAAAGTTTTTGTTTTGCCCTATTCTAACCTAAAGATTTTTTAGCAGCATCATAAAATACATAGGACAACAAATGCGTATTTAAAAATGATGCTAAACAACCATACGCTAGAACAGCTTTGTATTATTTTCCGGCAAATTGATAAAAGACAAGCTTAATATATACAACGCACAACTTAATATAATTTATGGTACTATGCAAAACTTATTGAGTGAAAAGGCAGTTTAAGAAAGCAGTATAATATAGCAGGAATTGGCTTTATACAATTGCCATTAACATATCTTGCACCTCTTTAAAAGTTGGTCGTCTAAGTACAACTGATTGCATGGTTTTTTCTTTAATAATGTTTAAAGCCAATACTGTTGTACTTCCCAATTCGATTGGCTTTAAGTTGAGCAATAAATCATCTAACATACAAGCCCAAGCATTTACTTCAATCTTTTCAAGACTTTCAGCAATTGTTGTATCGTTAATATTATATAAAGATGCTGCTCCAAAATCGCCCATCAAAATTTCAGCATTGGCATTTATTAAAGTATTGTGGGCATAAAAATCGCCATGCATAATACCTTTGCTATGTAAGTGAGCACCCACACTTGCAGCAGCTTTTACAATTTGTAACACTTGTGTTGCAGTAAAAAATGTATTGGCTTCAAACACATCTCTGGTACAAGTTTCAAAGCTTGGTGGCAATCCCAAATTTTTAAAAGAAGGAGGAATTAACCCCAATACCAACCCTTCTTTTTGATGTGCATGATTGGTTATTTTACCCAACAATGGAATTAAATTTTTATGAGCACCAGCTAAAATGCAAGCATTCATTTCGTCTTCGGGTAAACCATCGCTTGTGACAGCTCCTTTAAACTCTTTTACAGCAACTTCAGTTGTTTCATAGTTGCTTTTTTGCCAAATGGCTTTACTGATAATACCCGATGCTCCTTGTCCCAATTGATGTTCGAGTGATAAACTTTCCCAGTGAATTTCTGCCAAACTGGTTTCGATAGCAGGTTTGTAACAAAATGGATTACCTGCAAAAGCCAGCCAGCTTAATTTGGGCATCGTTAACAACCATTCAGGAAATGTTGTAAGTTGATTCGCTGAAATACGTAGTAACCCCAAGTTCTTGCAATTGCTTAATTCAGCAGGTAACGATGTAAGTTGGTTGCCAGCTAAAGCCAGTTTTTGCATGTTCCAGCAATTACCAATACTTACTGGCAATTGTGTAAGCTGATTATTGGTTAAAATTAACCAGCGGATTTCGGTATGTAAAGCAGTTTCAGCAATCGTATCTATTTGATTGGACTTAAAACCAATCATAGTAATGCTTTTGCATTTCCCCAATATTTCAGGAAAAACAGTAAACTGGTTATCAGACAGGAACAAAATTTTCAAGTTTTTCAACTTGATAAAATCATTGGGTAATGTTGAAAGCTGATTACCCGATAAATCTAATATTTCTAAAGTGTCTGCTAAATCGAAAATTGCATTTGGAAATTCCGTTAGGTTACAACTCAATTTTAATTGTTTAATGCCTTGTAATGCTCCAGATTCGAGTTGTTTCAATGTTTGTGTAATCACCTTTATTACTTTGAGTGCAAAGAAATGGTTTTGTTAGGTTCATTAGCCTTGCTAACAGTTGAATTACTATTCTTTTGTTGGGCTGCGTTAGGGATTGCAGTGAAAATACCCTGCTAGTCAGCAGGGATTGTAACGAAAAGCCCGACCCTTGGGTAACGCCCAAAACAGTTGGTTTTATTAAATATGATCATCCACATTTAATAAGTTATTTTTGCCGTCAAATAATTTACGAGTGAGCGAAAGAAACAACTTCATTGATTATATACGCATTTTTTGTAGAAGTGGGCATGGTGGTGCTGGTGCAAGACATTTTATGCGTAATAAATTAACTGCCATGGGTGGACCTGATGGTGGTGATGGTGGACGTGGGGGGCATATTATTTTACGTGGTAACACACAATTGTGGACCCTATTGCATTTACGATATTTTAAAAACGTATTGGCCGATGATGGAGAAAATGGTAGCAAAAGCAATTGTACTGGTAAAGATGGAGAAGATATTATTATTGATGTTCCATTAGGTACCATTGCTCGTAATGAAGAAACTGGAGAAGTTGAAGCAGAAATATTAGAAGATGGGCAGCAAATAATTTTAATGAAGGGTGGCCGTGGTGGTTGGGGAAATCAGCATTTTGCAACACCTACCAATCAGGTTCCTGAACATGCTCAACCTGGAGAAGAAGGTAGTGAAGGTTGGAAACAATTGGAGCTGAAAGTATTGGCCGACGTAGGTTTGGTGGGATTTCCTAATGCTGGTAAATCGACTTTATTAAGTGTAATTACTGCCGCAAAACCAAAAATTGCCAATTATGCATTTACTACTTTAATTCCTCAATTGGGTATGGTTGAATACAGAGATGGAAAGAGTTTTTGTATTGCCGATTTACCTGGAATTATTGAAGGTGCTGCTGAAGGTAAAGGTTTGGGACATCGTTTTTTACGACATATTGAACGCAATAGTTGTTTGTTGTTTGTGATTCCTGCTGATAGTGACGACCACAAAAAGGAGTTTGATATTTTACTCAATGAATTGAAAGAATATAATCCAGAAATGTTGCAAAAAGATTTTTTAATTGCCATTAGCAAAAGCGATATGCTGGATGATGAATTGAAAGAAGCTATTGGTAATGAATTACCAATAGATATTCCACACCTATTTATATCATCAGTAACACAAACTGGTTTGTTAGAATTGAAAGATAAATTATGGCAAATTTTGAATAAGCCTGTGGGATAGTGGAACACGGATAACACAGATTGAACGGATTTTTTCACGCAACGAAAGCAATGTGTTTTGTTGCACACAAAGCAGCAAAGAATACTAAGCCCACAAAGGATTTATAATTACAAAGTGCAACTCCGTTTTCACGCAACGAAACAACGTAAGCAACGATAGCAACGTGTTTTGTTGCACACAAAGCAGCAAAGAATACTAAGCCCACAAAGGCTATATAATTACAAAGTGCAACTCCGTTTTCACGCAACGAAACAACGTAAGCAACGAAAGCAATGTGTTTTGTTGCACACAAAGCAGCAAAGAATACTAAGTACACAAAGGTTTTAGAATACACAAAGATAAATTCTGCGTTATCTGTGTTTTCTGTGAGCATATTTCACACAAAGCAATAAACGATACAAAGGTCAAAAAGATAAAAAAATACTCAGTGTAACTCCATTTCTATTAACGTCTGTGGTAAAGTTCTGTGCTTTCTTCACGAACAAAAAATCACAAGCATCATATTTATTTGCAGCATAGTATATAGTTTGTATTTTGGTTGAAATTATAACTGCATGCAACCAACAACTGCTTCTACGTCGAGGATTAATTCTATTGATATTTTGCGTGGATTGATTATGATTA
>JBIKRV010000042.1:0-25072 GCA_044348985.1 Chitinophagaceae bacterium | reverse complement strand
TGCACAGCCAGGTTTTACCGATGATGTAGGTGATGTACCTGTTGATGGTGGCTTATCGCTATTAGCAGCGGCAGGTGTAGGGTATGGGGCAAAAAAAATAAGAGAAAGAAGAAAAAAATAAATCAACATGAAAAGCTGCTTTTTAAAGCAGCTTTTCATGTTGATTTTAATTCCTCAATGGCTTTCCACTTTTCAAAACACTTTGAATTCTTTCTAGAGTTTTTTTCTCTCCACAAAGGCTTAAAAATGCTTCTCTTTCTAAATCAAGTAAATATTGTTCACTTACTAATTGAGGCTCACTTAAATCTCCACCACACATTACATAAGCCAATTTTTTTGCTACCAATGCATCATGTTCAGTTGCATAATTGCCGCGTTGCATACCATTAATACCTGCAAGCATTGCACCCAATCCTAAACGACCAAGCACTTTAATATCTTTTCGTTGTTGAGGCATTGTATAACCAGCATCATAAATTTCAATTATACTTTTTTTGGCTTCAGCAATCCGTCTTCCAGTGTTCATTACTACTTCATCATGCCCTTTACGTAGGATTCCTAACTCAAAACCTTCATGAGCACTGGTTGCAACTTTTGCTGTAGCAATAGCGAAAAATCTATCTTTTAATGTATTTGTTTCTGGTTCATCATTGTGCAATTCGTCGCTTGCACGTAGGACAAACTCTTTAGTTCCACCACCACCTGGTATTAAGCCTACACCCAATTCCACCAAGCCAATATAGGTTTCTGCAGCGGCACAAATTTTATCGGCATGTAAATTCATTTCGCAACCACCCCCTAATGTTAATCCATGTGGTGCTGTTACAACAGGCACACTACTATAACGCAAACGCATCATAGTATTTTGGAACATTCTGATTGCCATATCCAGCTCATCGTATTCCTGCTCAATAGCCAACATAAAAATCATACCCACATTAGCACCAGCACTAAAATTGGCTCCTTCATTCGCAATAACTAAGCCCTTAAATTTCTCTTCAGCTAATGCAATTGATTTGTTGATACCTTCTAAAACTTCTCCACCAATACTGTTCATTTTAGTACTCCATTCTAATCCGGCAACACCATCACCAATATCGTACATTCTGCAAGCACTGTTTTTCCAAACAGTTTTATCGCTATTGTGGTTTAATACTAAAAATGATGCTCCGCCAGGCAAAGCCTTGTAAGATTTCGTGGGTATATCGTAATACATACGTTTACCTGCTTCAACTTTAAAGAAAGATGTACAGCCCGCTGCTAACATTTCTGTAATCCATAATGCCACAGTATATCCAGCATCTAGCATCTTTTTTACGGTGCTTTCTACACCCAATACATCCCATGTTTCAAATGCACCAATTTCCCAGCCAAAGCCTGCCATCATTGCATCATCAACACGATATACTTCATCGCTTATTTCAGGAATTCTGAAAGAAATATACGAGAACAAGGAGTAATGAAATTGACGATAAAATTCACCTGCTTTATCGGTACCAGCACTCAAAGCTTTAAGTCTTGTTTTTAAATCATCGATTGGTTTGGCTGTTTCTAATGTTGCAAATTTTGGTTTTACCCTTGCACCATATTCCATGGTTTGCAAATTCAACGTCAAAATTTCTTTACCTGATTCGGATTTTGTTTTCTTAAAAAACCCTTGTCCTGTTTTATCACCCAACCAATTATTGGCAACTACTTTATCTAACCAAGCAGGAATTGTAAAAATATCTTTAGCCTCATCAGTTGGGCAGTTATCGGCTACACCTTTTGCAACTTTTACTAAGGTGTCAATCCCAACTACATCTGCTGTTCTAAATGTGGCTGATTTTGGACGGCCAATTACTGGTCCTGTTAATGCATCTACTTCGTCAATACTCAAACCCAATTTTTCCATGATGTGAAAAATGCTCATGATGCTAAACACCCCAATTCTATTGGCTATAAATGCTGGTGTGTCTTTACATAAAACAGTTGTTTTACCTAAAAATAAATCACCGTAATGCATTAAAAAATCCACGACACTTGCATCCGTGTCTGGAGTTGGAATTATTTCCAACAATCTTAAATATCGTGGTGGATTAAAAAAGTGTGTACCGCAAAAATTCTTCTTAAAATCATCGCTTCTTCCAACACTTAACATGTGAATAGGAATGCCTGAAGTATTAGAAGTAATCAATGTTCCAGCTTTTCTAAACTGTTCTACTTTTTCATACACTTGTTGTTTAATATCTAATCTTTCAACAACCACTTCAATAATCCAATCACAAGTGGCAATATCTTTCATGTTGTCATCGAAATTGCCAGTAATAATTTTCTTTACCACATCTTTTGTATAAACAGGACTGGGATTGCTTTTTATAGCAGCAGTTAATGCGTCATTGACGATTTTATTTTTTAATGCAGGTTTTGCATCGGCAGGGGTGTCTTTTGGTACGATATCTAACAATAAAACTTGTACACCAACGCCTGCAAAATGGCATGCTATTCTTGAACCCATTACACCGCTACCCAGAACGGCAATTTTTTTAATGACTCTTTTCATATTTCTCGCAGATAACACAAATAACACAGATGTGTATTCGTAATTGTTAATTATTTATGATTCTAATAATTGATTCTTTATCTTTCAAAAAAGCTACATTGAAATTTACCAGAATTCCAATTTCAATTTGACTTAGTTTGAGATAAGTTAGTAATTGTTTTTTATGAACATCTTCTAATGCTTTGACGGATTTAATTTCAATGATAACTGCATCTTCAACCAAAATATCTATCCTAAACCCTAATTCAATATCATAGTTTTTATAAGTTACAGGTAATGCCTATTGATTCTTTGCTTTGAGCCCAACTAATTCAAACTCCTTCATTAAAGCAGCTTCATAAACACTTTCTAATAACCTAGGTCTTAATTGATTATATACTTCAAAAATAACACCTCGGATTTTGTATGTAACCTCATCAATTTCCATAAATAATATCTGTGTTATCTGTGAACATTAAATCTGTGAAAACAAAACTAAAGAAAAATTAGTTAGCTATGCAACTATTTTTTACCAAATAAAAAAATCCAGCGATTGCTGGATTTTAAGTGAATTTTTCCTTAGATAATGCCTATTGCTTCATCAGCTTTTCAATGACTATGCCTTTATCAGTATAAACTTTAAGCAAATAATTTCCTTTTGTAATGCCATTGGATAAATTAATTCGTCCATTATTTACGGTTTTGGTACTAAATACTACCTGTCCGTTAAAGCTCAACAATTGTATTTGATGAATAGTTGCTTTTGTATCTATTTGAATATAACTGTTAAAAGGGTTTGGACTTACTGTAACCAAAACTTGCTTAATATCGTTCCATTGTAATTGTACAATATTGCTGTATTTGAATGAACCATTTTTATCGACCACTTTTAACCTGTAATAAGTTGTTGAAGAAGGCCATTTATTGATGCTACCCAACAAGTCGTTGAATGTATAAGTATTGCTATTTGAATTTTTAGCCACAGTTTTTCCAATTTCAGAAAAACGACTACCCTCCCAGCTACGTTCAATACTAAAATAAGCAACATTTATTTCATTCGATGTACTCCATTGTAAAAGTGAATTTTTGTTTTGTTTACTTGCAGTAAAACTTAGTAATGTGGCTGGTAAAACTCCATTAGCTGGACCTGTAAGTTCAAAATCATCCATTGCAACACCAACACCTGTTACACCTCCATCAGATTTAAAAGCAAACCTAAAACATACATTTCCATTTCCTGCTAACGAAGAAACATCGTAGTTTTTCTTTACAAAAGAAGTTCCAAAATTGCCACTGAAAAAGGCTTGTCCAAATGTAAATGCAGTTTGATCGGTTGTGTTGGCAAAATTGTACCAATTGCTTGCTACAGTAGTGCCTAAGGGTTGCCAAATTTTACCAGTATCGGTACTGTATTCAATTCTAAACCCATCATAATTGGCTTCACAATTATATTTGGTGTAAAAACTAAAATTATAAGTTCCAGTCAAAGAAAAATTATAATTTGGTGTGTATAAATAAGCCTCTGTATTGTTTACATAGTTACCTGTTAAACCTGTAACCCATGCATTACTTCCACTATTAACTCCATTTTTACCACTAACAGTAGAATTACCAATTTGCCATCCTGTTCCAGTAATTAATTCAGCTGCAAAGTCACCATTGCTGCTTTCAAAATTTCCACCACCAGCCAACAAATATGGAGTTCCCTTTTTAGGCAAAACTGTTATTGTTTTTACAACTGTAGATGCTCCTCCATTAATGCTTAATGTAACCATATAGGTTCCAGCACTAGCGTATTGCTTTAATGGATTTGCAAGTGTTGAAGTGTTGCCATCGCCAAAATTCCAATTATAAGATGTAGCGTTTAAAGATGTATTGGTAAACTGTAAAGCTCTACCGGGATATAGAATTGTTGTTGGAATGAAAAAATTTGCTGTTGGTGGTGCAAAAACACCTGAGTAAAATAATCCTCGTCCGTGCGTAGCTGCAACTAAGAGCTTATCACTTTGTCTTATTTGCAACATATCTACTCTAACATTTGCCAAGCCATTATTACTTGCACCCCAAACTGTACTTGTTCCATTTAAGTTGTCAGTGCTCCAAACACCCAAATCAGTTGCAATAACTGCCTGATTGCTATTGTTAGGATTGAATACAACCCAACGTACTGGCATATCCGGTAAATTACCTTCTACACTTGTCCAGCTAGTACCTCCATTTGTTGTTTCCCAAATACTGTTAGTACCAAAGTTGCTAAGTGTTACTAAAAGATGATTGTCATTTCCTGTTTCTACTTCTACACAAGAAATATAGCTAGCTGGTAACCCTGTTGAAATCAAAGCAATTGTAGGTGTTGCACCATTTGCGTCATCTACCCTTGCTAAAGTACCTGAACCTGTTGCCATAAAAACTCTGTTGGCGGTATTTGGAGAAACTTTTATTGCCGAAACTATTCCACCAATTGATACAGACATGGTGGTAAAAGTATTTCCTGTTTGAGGATTATCCCACCTTAAATATTCATTAGAGCCTTTGGCACAGTACATAATGTTGGCATTATCGTCATAATCAGTTGGATTGATAAAACGCCCAGTATTGCCACTATTAACACTGGAGAATGTATTGCCACCATCGGTACTTCTATAAAAGTTATTGTACACATAACTGGTAAACCAGTATTGAGATTGGTTTTGATCAATATGGCAAAATGCACCATCTCCACCTGTTACTTCTGTAGAGTTTTGAACAAAAGATGCATTAAGTTTATGTGAACCATTGTCCTGAGCTCCTGCAACAAATTCATAAGAACCAGCAGTTGGATTAATAGCACAACTGTAAAACTGGGTAGTATTATAGTTAAGTTCTTTCGATTCTAATGTTGGAATTGTGGCACTGGCATTTGTAGTTCGATAAATAGATCCATCATTTAAAAAATAAGCAATGGTAGAACTGCCAGGATTAAAAATAATGTTGTGCTGATCGGCATGTACATCTTGAAAACCAAAGCCGCCATACCAGTGACTGATTTGCTGCCAAGCATTTCCTCCATTGGTTGATTTGAATAAATCTATAGCCCCAACAAAAATATTATTTACATTATTTGGATCTACAGCTATGGTTAAATCGTACCAAGCCTGACCTCTAGAAAAATCAGTTGACGGAATTCCAGTATCAGCATCTACAGGTTCTGTTTTTAAAGTAAATGTAGCACCAGCATCTGTACTTTGTAAAACACCCGCAACAACGCTACCACTAGCAGCCAAAACATACACATAACTATTGTTACTTGTCGATGTAGCAATTTCAAGACGACTGGCCGAAATACCTAATGTTAGAGCACTGCCCCAGGTAACACCCCCATCTGTTGATTTATGAACTGTTCCGGATAAACTTGCATACAAATCACTGCCCGCTGACTCAATATCATAACTTGTATTACTTGAAGCTCCGACAACCCCTAAACCAGTTCCCAGTACCTTGGCAAAACTTGTTCCACCATTACTACTTCTGTATAAGCCATTGTTGGTGCAAATAAATAATACACCCGAATTATTGACGAATACTTTTTGACAGTAATTGAATGAACTATTATTCGTCGCTGATAATTGATTCCAGCTAATGCCACCATCAATACTTTTCCAAACCCCTAATCCTCTTATAGCATCACTATTACCATAACCTTCACCTGTTGAAAAATACATGTTTTGTGTATTGGATGGGTCTTGTGCAATAGAAGTAATAGCAATATTTCCAAAAAACTCATTTACTGGTTGCCAATTGGGTGCAGCTTGTGTAATATCTGTTGTTTTCCATAGCCCACCACCAACACTACCTGCAAACACTGTTTTACGGGTGACGTCATTTAAATCTACACAAATTGCACGGCTGCGACCACCGCAGTTTTTAGGTCCCAACTCTATCCAATTCATATTGGCTATAGCAGCATTACTTCTGCTAGCAATATTTCGTTTGGTATAATCCCATGCCGCCAATAACCTTTCAGTAGGCACATAACCCAATGCAGGGTCTTGTGTCATTTCTTTTTCTTGTTTCCATGCCAAATCCATTCTGTCACGTAATGGGATGCTCCCTTCTTCTTCCTCATTTGACTTGAACTTATTTTTTTTAGGATTGATATGCTCACATGCAGATTGTGTAACAATAACTAAAACAAGCAAAAAATATAACCGAGTAAAGAAAATCTTCATAAGCAGATATTTGTGGGATGAAAATACAGATTTTATTGAGATAGTTTTTCAAAACGAAACGCTGCCTATTTAGCAAGACAGCGTTTGTTTAAACAATTGGTAATAAAATTAATAAATTAACTCACTGTACTTCCAGCATCAATTATTGAATCAGGATTTACAAAATGTAGTTTTCCAGCTTTATCCTCTGCTATTAATATCATTCCATTACTTTCAATTCCTCTCATTTTACGTGGAGCAAGATTACACACAACCGTAACTTGTTTACCTACGATTTCTTCTGGCTTAAAATGCATTGCAATACCCGAAACAATGGTTCTTTTTTCAAAGCCTAAATCCACTTCAAGCTTTAATAATTTATCAGCTTTTTCTACTTTTTCAGCTGCAAGTATTGTCCCTATTCTTAAATCAATCTTTGCAAAATCATCAAAGACAATTTCTGATTTAAGTTTTATAACTTCTGATTCTTTCACATCAGCATCAGCTACTATTGACTGTTGACTATTAACCATTGACTTTTTCTGTTTTAGTTTTTCAATTTGTGCTTCAACTTCTTCATTTTCTATTTTCCTAAATAATAACTGTGGTTCACGCAAGCTGTAACCTGCTTTTAATAAGTTAACAGTACCTGCATTTTGCCAATCCAATATTTTATCTACCACCTTCATCATGTAACACATTTTCTTAGCCGTGAATGGTAAAAATGGATGAATCAAAATAGCCAAGTTGGCGGTTAATTGTAAACACAAGTGCAAACAATTATCAATTAATTTTTGAGCATCGGGATTTTCAGCTAACTGTTTAGCAACAATCCAAGGCTCTTTCTTTTGCATGTACTGATTGGCTTTACGTGCCAAATCAATTACTTCAAATTGTGCATCTCTAAACTTATAACCCTCAAATAAATTCTCAATTTTTGTTTTAGCAGATGCTATATCAATAATCAGTTGCTTATCTGTATCATCAATTAAATCATTGTGAAAAAATGGAACTTTACCCACACATAACTTATGCATTAGCACAAAAGTTCTATTTACATAATTTCCAAACACACTTACCAATTCACTATTGTTGGCATCTTGAAACCCTTTCCATGTAAACTCACTGTCTTTAGTTTCAGGAGCAATGGCAGTTAAGTAATAACGCAACACATCAGCCATACTTTCACCACCATTGTCTTTCTTAATCCAATCATTAATGTAATCATCCATTTCAATGCTCCATCCACGGCTGGTACTCATTTTGTCACCTTCCAAATTCATGAATTCATTGCTAGGCACATTATCAGGTAAAATATTGCCATGCAACTTCAACATAATTGGAAATATCAATGCATGAAAAACAATATTGTCTTTCCCAATAAAATGTACCAATTGTGTATCTGCATCGTACCAGTAAGGTTTCCAGTCTTTACCATTGTTTAATGCCCACTGCTTTGTTGCACTAATGTAACCAATAGGAGCGTCGAACCAAACATACAAAACTTTTCCATCAGCACCTTCTACTGGCACTTTGATTCCCCAATCCAAATCTCTTGTAACAGCTCGTGGTTGCAGACCTCCGTCAACCCAACTTTTAATTTGTCCAACAACGTTTGGTCGCCAATCATCTTTATGTCCTTTTAATACCCATTCACGTAAAAAATCTTCATGCTTATTTAAAGGTAAATACCAATGTTTGGTTGACTTTTTAATCGGAGCATTTCCACTTAAAGTAGAAACGGGATTAATTAATTCCTCAGGACTTAAACTCTTACCACAACGTTCACACTGATCGCCAAATGCATTGTCATAGCCACAATTTGGGCAAGTACCTTTAATAAAACGATCAGCTAAAAATGTATTAGTTGCTTCATCGTAATATTGTTCGGTTTCTTTTATTTCTAAATCACCATTATCATTCAATACTGTAAAAAACTCTTGTGCAGTTTCATGATGCAAAGGAGAAGATGTTCTATGATAAATATCAAACGCAATTCCTAAATCTTTGAAATTTTGTTCAATAATAGGATGATATTTATCGATAATTGCTTGTGCAGTTGTTCCTTCTTTCATTGCTTGAATAGGAATAGCTGTTCCATGTTCATCGCTGCCACACACAAAAACCACATCACGTTTTTGAGCTTTTAAATAACGCACATAAATATCTGCAGGAATATAGGCACCAGCTAAATGTCCAATATGTTTTAAACCATTGGCATAAGGAAGGGCAGAAGTAACTAAATATCTTTTCGGTTGGTTCATTTTATGTACTAAGTTTTTGAATAACTATTAAGCTTCAGTTGCGTCGCACAGCCGATAGCTATGGGCTTTTACAACATATCATTATTGGGCAACTAGAAGTGGGCAAAAATAAGCAATAGGTAGCTAAGTAAAGTTTCGATAAGCCACAAATCTTAATTACTGTAAGCTTTTAGTAATATTGCCACATGATAACCATTCCTCCATATCTAAAAAAAGGCGACACTATTGGTATTGTATGCCCAAGTGGATACATGCCTGCTGAAAATGTAGAAACTTGTATAAAAACTTTAGAAAGTTGGGGCTATAAAGTAAAAGTGGGTAGCACCGTTGGTAGTCAGTTTCATTATTTTAGTGGAAATGACAAACAGCGTATCCAAGATTTGCAAAAGATGATGAATGATGGTGGCGTAAAAGCTATCTTATGTGCAAGAGGCGGTTATGGCTTAAGCAGAATAATTGATGATCTGGATTTTCAGAAATTTAAACGAAGCCCCAAATGGATTATTGGCTTTAGTGATATTACTGTGTTGCATGCACATATTTTTCAGCATTTTGGTATAGCTACAATGAACGCTCCTATGGCTGCTGCTTTTAATGGTGATGGTTACAAGAACGAATACATTGCTTCATTGAAAAATGCTTTAAGTGGTGCAAAGGCTAATTATGATTATAGTGCACATTCCCTAAATAAAATTGGTAGTGGAGAAGGTGATTTAATTGGTGGTAATTTAACTATGGTAGCCCATTTAATTGGTTCACATTCCAGCTATAAAACAAGGCACAAAATTTTGTTTTTAGAAGATGTTGGCGAATACCTGTACAATGTTGATAGAATGATGATTCAGTTAGAAAGAGCCGAAATGTTTAAACATTTACAAGGATTAATTATTGGTGGCTTTAGCGATATGAAAGATACAACCATACCTTTTGGTTTAGATATTTATAACATCATCAATCATCATGTAAAGGAGTACAAGTTTCCTATTTGCTATGGATTTCCAGTTAGTCATGAAACAGAAAATGTGGCTTTGAAAGTTGGGGTAAAACATGAGCTGAAAGTGGGGAAGGAGGGAGTTAGTTTGAGGGAGATATCCGTTTAGTGTATGTTAGAGTTGCAATAGTTAATTTAATAGAACAGAATTATTTGCAACCCCCTATATTTACATTGTTGAATATTTTCAGTATGAATGAGCAATTAATAAAAGAATCGGTTTCCATAAAATTTTTGGAAGTTATTGCAAACTACAATGGCTATTCGACTGATTGGCCAGGAAAAGACTTTGGAAGGGATTTGACTATTAATGAAATTGGATATAGAACTGAGGCAAATGGTGATAAAAGGCAAACTGAAACTGGGAGATGTCTAAAGATTCAGGCCAAAGCAACAACGGATAATTCAATCAAGCATGAAACTGATTTTTTTAAGTTTGATTTAGAGTCATCAACTTATAATGATTTAATAAGACGAAATAACCAAAGCAATTTCCCTTTGATACTATTTGTGTTTATTTTGCCTCCAGATAAAAATGAATGGATTGAAATTTATAGTGATAGCCTCATTATAAAGAAAGCAGGCTTTTGGTTTGTTCCTGATGTTAACGCAGTAGAAACAACTAATTCAAGTTCGATTAGAATTGAAGTTAAAAAAGAAAATATTTTCACAAAGGATAGTCTCAAAAATTTAATGGATAAATTCAATTAATTTGATAAGGTGAAAACAACCGAGATTATACAACAAAATTTCATCGACATTCTTAATTTAAGAAAGTGGAGTAAAACAGAAACGAACAGCAGCAGGTATCTAGTATTTACCCCTCCCTCAAATCTGTTGTTTGACAATTCTTATAAATTATATCTACCCAAAAACGTAGCTGCTTTAGATTTTGAAACTAATATTTATAAGTTGCTTGAAATACTAAGAGATATTTATATTGAAGACATTGATGAGCTAGTGTCTATTGTGATTGATGATAAAGAGATACTTAAGTTTCACATTGAAGATGATAATGTTTATGATGGAAAAATTTCTATTCCACATTTTAACTCATTGTTGGAAAAGATTAAAAAAGTTCTTCAAGAAGCAGCTTCTTTTACAATCCTAAACAAACCCCATATACTTGATAAAATTGAGGAAACAGAACGCTATCTTAATCATTGTAAATTCTTAAAAAATTCGAAAGGAAGTATTATTACCAAAATAGAGCTTCCTAAAAATGAAGAAATAAAGGAGAGTACACTGTTTGAAAAAAGTGTAATTGGTAGTGAAATAAATAAGAAAGCAATTGACGTTATATCGTTTGTAAATAATGATTTACTAGTAGATAATATAGGCTTGCCTGATGAAAATTTTCTTTTATCTAATAGGGAGTTTATTAATGTCAATCTGATTGATGCAGTTAGAGAACTTTACACAGAAATTGATTTTGCGAATATTGATTTAGAATTAAAAAGTAGTAGAACTGATAACAGAACCTTTGCAAAAGAAATTACAAAACAAAAAGTAGAGACACTTAAATCATTTACAAAAGTTGTTAGAGAAAAAATCAACGAGATATTAGACCTTCAACTCTATGGTAAAATTGTACAACTTAGTTCTAAAGATGTAGAAAGCGATAAGAACATTATTAAGGTTGAGGCAATGGTAAAAAATGTGAAATCATTTATTTCTGTTACTTTATCTTCTTCTGAGTACAAACTCGCTATAAGTGCTCATGAGGATAACAAAACGGTAATGCTAGATGGTATTTTTGACAAAGAAAAAACTCAATTTAAAGTGGTTGAGTTGAAAAATTTTCGAGTACTATAATTTTTACACTTCGATAAAAGCTAAATTTATATTCTCCTGTTGTAATCAGCGAAACAGCTAAAGCTTAATAACGATTGTTAAGCCCTGTAATTAAAAATAGTTTTTGTGGCAATTGTATTTATAGGGACTTTTGTTGCATTAATTTTTGATATATGCCAGGCATCATTGTAAAACAACTTAGAGAATTGAGAAACTATTCTCAAAGTTATGTAGCTAAAAAAATGGGAATTTCGCAAAATGCATATAGCAAAATTGAAAATAATCTTACACAATTAACAGTTACACATGTAAAACAACTTTCTGCAATTTTAGATGTGCCAGTGATTGATTTGATGAAAGACGAATTTGAAATTAGAAGGCCTTATAAGTTGGTTACTAAACAAGTTAGTAAGAGAGAAATTATTTTGTTTACTCATGAATTACAACACAGAATGAAGCTAAAAAGCAAGGAAGAACATAAATTGTACAATGCTATTTTAGCTATACTTCAAACAGCCTCTGATATTGCTGAGGATATTGATTAGTTCGTTTGGTTTTATGTTTAAATGTGAACCGAACAAAAACCAGTTTAGTAAAATAAGGGTTTCCTTTTAAATAAGCAGTTTGCATTGCAAAGCTTTATTGTAATCAATAAGAAGCTTAACGATTTGAATAAAATTTTATATGCAGATATGAGTTCCGCATCCAACAGAAATACTTATCCCATGATTAACCAATAAATATTTATCCCTTTCGGTAAGGCATTATAATAACTTTAAAACATAACTGTTTCAGTTGTTAGTTTATACATATCACTGTTTGTAGTTTGATTTTTTATTTACAACGAGTATGAATTCGTACCACCAAAAATTGTATGATAAGTAAGTCTTTACTTTTTAAAAGTAATTAGAGAATTTAGCAACAGTTTCTGAGAACAATACTGCAATGAATGGACATTACATGTATTATTTTACCAATAAGATTTAGCAATACAGAATTTAGTGGCATCAAATTAAATATGTTAATCCGTTGGTAAAATTAAACATACTCTGGCAGATTAAATCTGCTAATGCATAATAATTATGTTGGCTTTTTGCCAGTATAAACTATTATTGTTATGGAAGAAAAGTTACAGCCAATTATTATGTATTGCTGAACCCAACTGTTAAGTAATTGTGTTTTTACAGATTTAAATTCATCAATAAAATGGAGTTATATCTAATTCATCTATTGTTCCAGTAAAAAAACGGCTGATATATAAGCGATAAAATTAGGAACAAATATTCACATCCAATCATCTTTAGATATACAATCATTTCAGCTAATTGATGCTGTTACATGTAAAGTTGAACAACAATCTATTACGCCAACCCAAATCATAATTATAGCACGTATAAATTGTCATCAGGTTTGTCTTTTGGTAAGCTGATAAATTAATCTTGAATTAGTAGCAGATTATTTTATGAATATGCAAAAAATCATGTTTAACAGAAATTTCAAACCCTACCTTTGCGGCAATTTCAAAATAATCTAATCATTTTATAAAATTTTCATTATGAAAGTAACAGTAGTAGGTGCTGGTGCAGTTGGAGCAACAACAGCCGACAATATTGCTCGTAAAGAGTTAGTATCTGAATTGGTTTTATTAGACATTAAAGAAGGTTTTGCAGAAGGTAAAGCTCAGGATATGATGCAGACTGCAACCTTATTGGGTTTTGATACAAAAATTACCGGTAGTACTAACGATTACAGCAAAACTGCAAACAGTGATGTTGTAGTTATAACTTCAGGCTTACCACGTAAACCAGGTATGACCAGAGAAGAATTAATTGGTGTAAATGCAGGTATTGTTAAAGGTGTTTGCGAAAATATTTTAAAATATTCTCCTAATGCTATCATCGTCATCATTAGTAATCCAATGGATACTATGACTTACTTGGCATTAACTTCTACCGGCTTACCCAAGAACAGAATTATTGGCATGGGAGGTATTTTAGACAGTGCCCGTTTCAAATATCAATTGAGCCAGCATTTGTTTTGCAGCCCCACAGATTTAAATGCAGTGGTTATTGGTGGTCATGGCGATACAACTATGATTCCTTTAATAAGCAAAGCAACCTGGAACAGTGTTCCTGTAACTGATTTTTTAAGTACCGAACAACAAGCTCAAATTGTAAAAGATACAATGGTGGGTGGTGCAACATTAACTGCTTTACTAGGAACAAGTGCCTGGTATGCTCCGGGTGCTGCTGGTGCTGCCTTGGTAGAAGCCATTGTTCGTGATGAGAAAAAATTATTTACTTGCTGCGTTGCTTTAGATGGTGAATATGGTAAAAATGATATTTGTTTAGGTGTACCAGTTATTATTGGCAGAAATGGTTGGGAAAAAATTATTGACTTTAAATTAAATGCTGATGAGCAGGCTGCATTTAATAAAAGTGCAGATGCTGTAAGAAGTATGAACGATGTTTTGAAAACATTATAAAACACAACTTTGAATCATCTTAAAATAAAAGAAAGGCCTTAATGAAATGTTCATTGAGGCCTTTTTGTGCTCTATAAATTTTAATACCAATAGTAATAATCAACCGATTGTTGGTTTATTTAACAATAATCAACTATTTTTTAAAAACAATTAAATAGCTCTGTGATTCAGCACTTGGTTTAAAAATTACAATTTGCCTAGCTGCTGTTTTTTTCAGTTCATACTTTTGCAGCATATATTAACAGGTTATAAACCCAGTAATCCACACTTTAGTTTTTCCACACTACTTATACACAAAGCACTGTTACTATTTCTCATAACGCCTTAAAACAGTTATGTTCGCAGGTACTAAAAATGGGTAGTAGGTATGCGTTTAAAATCATTAGAAATCAAGGGTTTCAAGAGTTTTGCTGATAAAACGGTCGTAAGTTTTGATGAAGGCATTACTGGCATTATTGGTCCCAATGGCTGTGGAAAAAGTAATATTATTGATAGTATCCGTTGGGTAATTGGCGAACAAAAAATATCGGCATTAAGAAGCGAGAATTTAGAAGCATTGGTTTTCAATGGTTCAAGAACAAGAAGTGCAAGTGGATTAGCTGAGGTGAGTTTAACTTTTGAAAACACCAAAAACCTTTTGCCTACCGAGTTCAGCACCGTAACTGTTACTCGGCGTTTTTATAAAAATGGTGAAAGTGAATATCGCTTAAACGATGTGCAATGCCGTTTAAAAGACATTCATAATTTGTTTTTGGATACAGGTGTAAGCACCGATAGTTATGCCATTATTGAATTAGGAATGGTAGACGATATTATCAAAGACAAAGAAAACAGCCGTCGCCGAATGCTAGAACAGGCAGCTGGAATTACCATTTATAAAACTCGTAAAAAAGAAGCCAAAAATAAATTAGATGCAACAGAGCAGGATTTGGCTCGTATTGAAGATTTATTGTTCGAAATCAACAATCAACTTAAAACATTAGAAAATCAGGCAAAGAAAGCAGAGAAGTATTTTGAAATTAAGAAAGAATACAAAGAAGTTGCTGTTGAATTAGCAAAAGCATCTTTAGAAGGCTTCAACCATACCTACAAAGAACTTAATGAACAGCAAGAAATTGAAACCAATAAACGCATTCAATTAGAAGCTGAAATCGCAACTGAAGAAGCTGCGTTAGAGCAGGAGAAAGTGGGCTTCATTGAAAAAGAAAGAGCATTGCAAAGTATGCAACATGAGTTTAATGATTTGCTGCAAAACTTGCGTACAAAAGAAAACGACAAAAATCTTGCAACTCAAAAACTACATTATTTAAAAGAGAAAGAAAACAACTTAAGAGAGTTTTTAAATAGGGCAGAAGGCCAAGTTAAAACCATAGGCGATAGTATTGAATACACTCAATTGCAAGTGAGTGATGAAGAAAGTAAATTAATTGAATTAGCTGATAATGTAGCTGCTGCAAAAATGGATGTTGAAGCTAAGCGTAGCTTATATGATGAACGTAGAGCTGCAGTGGATGCATTACGTAATCAATTTCAACAAATACAACGCAGCCAATTTGATGCTGAGAAAAAAGTAGCAGTTGCCGATACTTCTATTCAAAATTTACAAAGAGCAGCAGCACAACTAACTGAGGAAAAACAAAACAGAAATTATCAATTGCAACAATTAGAAGTTGAATTGAAAGAAAAAGAAGAATCGTTAGAAAACAAACGAATCGATTTACAACAACTGCAAGAACAACACGAAAAAACGAAAGAACAAATTTTTGAAACACAAGGTCAACTTGAAGGTTTAAGAAATGAGTTAGCAGAAGAAAATAGAAAATTAGATAGCAAGAAGAATGAATATGATTTGTTGAAGAGTTTGGTCGATTCAATGGAAGGTTATCCAGAAAGCATCAAATTTTTACATAACAATGCTGGCTGGAACTCAACATCACCCATACTTTCAGACATTATTTATGTAAAAGAAGAATTTAGGGCTGCTGTTGAAAATGTGTTAGAGCCTTACTTAAATTATTATGTTGTAAATAATTTACAAGAAGGGTTACAAGCTGTTCATTTATTAGATGACAATAAAAAAGGAAAAGCCAATTTCTTTTTAATGGATAAAGTTTCTGGCGAAAACCAAAACTATCCACAACCTGCCAGTACCATTAAAGCTTTAGATGTTATTGAGGTAGATGATCAGTATTTAAAACTAGCCGAACACTTATTGGGCAATGTTTTTATTGCCGAAAATGAAGATGCCATTGATGCAACTACTGGAGCAATTATTTTAGAAAAAACTGGTAAATACGTTAAAGGAAAATACACTTTAACCGGTGGAAGTGTTGGTTTATTTGAAGGCAAGAAAATTGGACGTGCAAAGAATTTAGAAAAACTACAAGATGAAATTATTCTGCAACAAGCGGTGGTAAATTCATTAAAATCCGAAATTCAAATTCGCCACAATGCAGTGATAGGCTTTAATGAGATGTTGAAAGAAAATGCCATTAAACAAACCGAAAACGAAATCAATCAGCTTACCAATCAGTGTTTTGCTGCAAAAAATAAAATAGAAAATTTACAGGCTGCTCAACAAAATGCACTACAACGTTTAGAAGATTTAGAAACTCGTTTGCAAGATGAACATGATTCCATTGCATCAACCAGAGAAGAGTTCACTACATTAAATGAAAGTTTACATCAAACTGGTGAAGAGTTGAAAATGTTGGAGCAAGATTATCAATTATCTGAGCAAGATTATAATGCGGCAACCTACATCTTCAACGAAAACAATTTAAACCTAACCAAACAGCAAAGTAAAATTGCTACCGTTAAGCAAGAGTTAGAGTTTAAGCAAAATCAGTTGAACGATTTACATGCACAAATTCAAAATAATTCATCTCAATTAACTGAAGCGTCTGAAGCAATTGTTGAGGGAGAAACGGCATTGTTACAAAGTGAAGAATTGTTATTGCAATTGTTGCAAACAAAAGAAGTAGAAGAGAAAAAATTAAACGAAGCCGATCAAACCTATTACAACCTACGTAATGCTTTACAAGAAAAGGAAAGTGAGTTACGTCATAAAACAAAAACAAAAGAAAATATAGAGCATTTGCTCAGTGCCATAAAAGACAAGTTGAACGATTTAAAGTTGAATTTATCTGGTATGAAAGAACGAATGCAAGTAGAGTTTAAAGTTGATTTGAACGAAATTTTAGATCAAGACAGAACTACAGAAACTTCTTTAGAAGAACTACAAGCTACCAGCGATAGAATGCGTAAGCGTTTAGATAATATGGGTGAGGTAAACCCAACAGCAATAGAAGCTTATACCGAAATGAAAAAAAGGTATGAGTTTATTATGGAGCAAAAGAACGATTTAGTAGAAGCCAAAGAAAGTTTATTGCAAACCATTCAAGAAGTAGAAGCAACTGCCAATCAGCAATTCTTAGAAACATTTAATAAGGTAAGAGAAAACTTTCAGAAAGTATTTAAAGCCTTATTTACCGAAGAAGATACCGCAGATATGGTTTTAGTTGATCCTGCAAATTTAGCTGAAACCGGAATTGATATTGTGGCAAAACCAAAGGGCAAACGTCCGTCATCTATCACCCAGTTAAGTGGGGGAGAAAAAACATTAACAGCAACTGCATTGCTGTTTGCCATCTACTTAATTAAGCCAGCACCATTCTGTATTTTAGATGAGGTTGATGCTCCGTTAGACGATGCCAACGTGGGTAAGTTCACCCAAATGATTAAAAAATTCAGCGATAATTCACAGTTCATCATTGTAACACACAACAAACAAACCATGAGTGCAGTAGATGTAATTTATGGCGTTACCATGCAAGAGCCGGGTGTAAGTAAATTGGTTCCAGTAGATTTTAGAAGTTTGAATTAGATATAAAATGTTCATGTGCAAAAACATGTAAACATTGCGGATTAGTAAGCACTAAAAAGGATTGAAGTCTGTCTTCAATCCTTTTTTATTTAGGGCTACCAGCAATACATCAACTCTCAAAATTGGTTCGTGTAGTACGTTTTTAGTGCCAATACAATTGGCAGCGAATCACTTCCATCATGCAGTCAATAAGCATTTGGTTAAAAAAAGCTGTCAGCTTAAGTAAACTGTTTGGTGCTTTTCTGCACTACTGTATCAATAAAAAAATCTCAGCTGAGGTTAGTGGGTACTAAACTTAGCTGAGAAGTAGTCGTCAATCTTCATCGCTGATAAGTATCATTTTTTCGTCAACCACATGCAGTGAATTTTGCTGTATGATAGATATACAGAGAGTTCAGTTTCGATGCTGCACATTATCTAACTAAAGTTCCTGTTGGTCATAAATGTGCTGTAATGCATGGACATACCTACCATTTAAAAATTTGGTTAAAAGGTACAGTAAATGAGGAAGGCTGGGTAATGGATTTTGCAATTTTAAAAACAGTTGTAAAAAAAGTAATTGATTTAATCGACCATAAATGTTTAAATACAATTAAAGAATTAGAAAACCCGACCAGTGAAGTATTGGTACAATGGATTTGGCAAAAATTACAAGTTAATTTACCCCTTCTCTACGAAATTGAATTAAGAGAAACACCTACTAGTGGTGTAGTGTATAGCGGAGAACAATAAAAATAAAATATATGCAAACAACCGAACAAGCACAAACCATCATCGATCGTAGAATTGTTGAGTTTGTAAAAAGTCAAACCGTATTTACAATGGCTGTAGTTGATAATGTTGGAGAGCCATATTGTGCATCTTGCTTTTATGCATTTGATCCATTCAATCACTTAATCATTTTTAAATCTGATGTGGCTACTCATCATATAAAACTGGGATTGAACAATAAAAGAACAGCAGGTACTATTTTACAAGATTCGCTGCAACCTGGTAAAGTAAAAGGAGTTCAGTTCAAAGGCATTTTAGTAGATGATGAAAAAGTGGCTCATGTAGATGCTAAAAGTATGTATTACAAAAAATATCCTTTTGCTGCTGTAATACATGGGCATATTTGGGCCATAGAGTTAACAGAGTTAAAGTTTACCGATAAATCCTTAGGCTTTGGGTCTAAATTATTTTGGAAAAGTAATGAGCCGGACACTGACTTAGTTGCAGAGATCTACTAAAAATAAATGCCCAATGATTTGCGTCATTGGGCATTTATTTTTAGTTAAAATTATTGAATTAACTACCTCTCGATCCACCTGTTTTAACAGGCTTTTTTGCAGCTCCAACAGCTTTGCTATTGTTGCTAGATTTGGCAATAAACTTTGATGCACCTCCAACAGCAGATTTGCTGCCTTTACCTCCAAGTTTTGCATTGTTTTTATTGTTTACTGGTAAACCCATATAATTCAGTTTTTGTTTGAATGAAGATAAGCTGAATGTTTCAACTAAAAATCGTTTATAAAAAAATTACTTTCGGTTAGTAAGTATTTTTTTAGCAGTACTAATTAAAATCATGGCAGTAACTGCACCTGTAAATGCAATGCCCATATCTTTTTGGGCATCCCAAATATCGCCTTGTGTTCCTAAATAAGCATCACCTTCAGCAGGAAAGAAAATATCGGCAACCAGCCATTCAATTAGCTCATACATGCCACTAAAAGATAGGGTGATTTCACAAGGCAATGTCCAGCAAACCCAGTTCGGCCATTCGAAATGATTTTTAAAATAATCCCTCATCGGATAGGCCAATAATAAACCAAAACTACAATGCACAATTCTGTCGTAGTGGTTACGGTGCAACTGCAATACATCTTTTAACCAATAGCCCAAAGGGTTTTCGGCATAAGTATATTCTGCACCATAAATATGTAGTAATATATACACAAACATCATGGCATAGCTGGCATCGCTAAATTTAAATTTTTTATGTGTTAAACTTAGGGTTAATATAAAAATAAAGGTTAAGGTATTTTCTGTAAACCAATTGGTACGGTTGGGCGTGTTTATAAAAGTTACAGCCCAGCAAATAAGAAATGCTGCAATAAAAAATTGTAATAATCTATTCTTTGAAAATGCTACCCTATTGGTAGAAGATGCTGTAGTAAATGTCATAAGCTGGCTTAAAAAATTAGTGGGTCCAAACCAAAGCACTGGCTCCTAAAATGGCAGCATCAGATTCTTGTAAACGGCTAAATACCAGTTTTACTTTATTTTTAAAGATTTGTATCAAGTTAGCTTCCATTGCTGCTTTGGTAGGATTCATTATTAAATCTCCAGCTTTGGTTAATCCGCCAAACAAAACAATCATTTCTGGAGAAGAAAACATCACAGCATTAGCCAGTGCTTCACCTAAAATTTCACCTGTAAATTCAAATACTTTTAGTGCAATCGCATCTCCTTTTATTGCACATTCATACACTGTTTGGCTGGTAATATCTTCTGTATTAAAATCTCTTAATAAACTGGGTTCACTTGGGTCGGCTGCTAAAAACTCGAATGCAGTTTCTCTAACGCCTGTAGCACTTGCATAAGATTCCAAGCAACCCAAACTGCCTGTTCCTTTATGAAAACGACCACCCTTACGTACAATGGTATGCCCCAATTCTCCTGCAAAACCATCGTGGCCAACTACTATTTTTCCATCAATTACAATTCCGCTTCCAACACCTGTTCCCAATGTTATGGTAATAAAGTGTTGTATACCTTTTGCACAGCCATACATCATTTCGCCAACTGCAGCTGCATTTGCGTCATTGGTTAATTTTACAGGCAGTTTAAATTTATCTTCCACCAATTGAGCAATGGGTACAATACCTTTCCAAACTAGGTTTGGTGCATATTCTATGGTTCCTGAATAATAGTTTCCATTGGGTGCACCCATACCAATGCCAATACAGTTTTCTACACCACCATATTGTTCAATCATGGGAAATAAATGAGTATATAGTTCATCTATAAAACCATTTACATCTGCATGTTTATTGGTGGCAATTCTATCTTGAACTAAAATAGTACCAGCTTCATTTACAATTCCAAATTTGGCAGTTGTACCGCCAATGTCTATACCTACAGCAAACTTGCTCATTACTAAATTTTTTATTCGATTAATTGATTTTTTATTTGAAATAAATTAGTGGCCGCCACTTACTTGTGCATCAAAGTCTATTCCTTGCTTTTGTAATATTCCTTTTACTCTAAATGCAAAAAATGCTAGATATGCGAAGCATAATACTGCAATTAAATATGATTGATGTATGCCAATTAAGTCTGCTAATTTACCTTGTATAGGAGGAATAATACTTCCTCCCAAAATCATCATTACTAAGAATGCAGCACCTTGTGTAGTGTATTTACCAAGTCCAGCTACGGATAATGAAAATATGCTTGGCCACATAATACTACAAAAGAGTCCACCACTTAAAAAAGCATAAACAGATACTTTTCCTACAGTGAAAAGACCCACTGTCATCGCAATAACGCCTAATAAACCAAAAACTAATAATGTTTTAACTGGCTTTTCTTCGCTGATAAAAAATGCTAAGATTTGAATTAATACACAAACGATATACATGTAAAGTGGGCTCATATCTTTTTGTGCAATTGTATTTAATCCGATAATAATTCCAAATGCAACTATTGGTACAAAGATTAGAAGTATTTTTTTTGTATTTCTTGTGGGGTTAAAAACATTAATTGCTCCTGCCCATCTTCCAATCATTAAACTACCCCAATACATACTTACAAAGGGAGCTATTTGAGATGATTGGTATCCTCCAAATGCTTTTTGTTTAAGCAGTTCTCCTAAGTTACTTCCAATTGTTACTTCTACGCCTACGTATACGAATATTGCAAGCATACCCAATACTAGTTGAGGGTATTGCATTGCTCCCCAACCTTCTGGTTTTTTTGTTGCACTAAAGTTAGAATAAAGCAAGCCAATTACAATCACAGCTAGTGCCCCTAGCAACCACTTCATTCTGTATTGCTCAAGGGGTAGCTTAATGATTTCAATCTCTTTCTTTAGTGATTGTATTTGCTGAATTTTACTTTCATTATCCCCCTTGGTTTCACTTGGTAAAGAGGATAATTTGTTTAATGAATCAACACTTTTTTGTAATGGTTCTAATTGTTTATTTAATAAAACAATTTTAGTAGCTTCTTCACTTTTATAACTTTTGAAAACTGGTGTAAACATGATAATTAATAAACCAGTAATAATTATAAGAGAATAAAGTGCTTTTAATGCTGGCTCTTGTTTCTCAGTACTTATTCCTGTAGGAACTTTTTTACTGAAATTAAATAGTGCAGCGGCAGCAATAAACAATGCACAAACAAAAGAATATAATACTAATACCTTACTCAATCCAAGTTTAGCAATTTGCTCATCACTAATATCTGCTGCACTTCCAAATAAGGCTAATCCAACAACCAATGGTCCAATTGTTGTACCAAGTGAGTTAATACTACCACCAAGATTCACTCTACTACTTCCTGTAGCAGGGTCTCCTAATGTAATTGCAAAGGGGGTGGCGGCTGTTTGCTGTAGGCTGAAACCTAGAGCAACAATAAAGAGCCCAATCAGCATACCTGTAAAAGTATTTCCTTGAACTGCTATTATCATTGCAATAGCCCCTAATGCACTAAATAATAAACCATAAACTATACTTTTTTTATAACCCCACTTTGCTACTAAGTCTTTTCCGCCCAATGCACCATATGCAAATAGAACTAAAGCTCCCACGTAATAAGCTAAATAAAAGGCAAAATCGATTAATTGACTTTGGAATTGATCTAGTGCAAAATAGTGCTTACAAAAAGGGATAAATACACTATTACCTGCGGCAATAAACCCCCAAAAGAAAAATACTGTGACTAAAGTTGTTAATGCACCATAATTGGTTGGTTGCTGTTGATTGTTCATTGCAAGCTTATTTATAAATTTTGAAGGCTGAAAGTAATAATAAATTGTACACAGAAAATTTTAAAGTAGAATTTATTCTAAAAGACTTTTAACTCTACTTATTTGCTATTTTTACTTGTAAACTGTTCAATAGAATTACCGAACGTTGAAGGGTGCGACGCCAGTAAAGATTCATCTTAGCGTTGCAGCTGGTAACATAAAAAATTAACTGTAATGGAAATAATTCATGTAAGTGCCGAATGTTATCCTGTTGCCAAAGCTGGTGGATTGGGAGATGTAGTTGGTGCATTGCCCAAATACCAATGTAAAGCTGGTCATTTTGCCAAAGTGGTTATGCCCATGTACGAAACAAAGTTTTTGCACAACAACGAATTCGTTGTCGACCACAAAGGCACTATTTTTTTAGGCAACTTCGAATTACCCTACACAGTAATTAAAGAGAAAACCAATAAACTTGGTTTCGATTTATACCTTATAGATATTAAAGGTTTATTAGACCGGACTGGCATTTATAGTTATGAAGATGATACAGAACGCTTTGTTGCTTTTCAAATTGCCGTGTTAGATTGGATAAATAGTTGGGAACATTCACCAGATGTGGTGCATTGTCATGACCATCATACAGGGCTTATTCCTTTTATGATGCAACATTGCTTTGCTTATAAAGATAAGCTGGCCAATGTACCTTCTATATTAACCATTCACAATGCCCAATACCAAGGTTGGATGGATTGGAACAAAAATCATTACATACCTGCATACGATAGTTGGAAAGGTGGATTTTTAGAATGGGGAAGTAGCATTAATCCATTGGCAAGTGCTGTAAAATGTGCATGGAAGGTGACTACCGTCAGCTGGAGTTATTTAGAAGAATTACGTTACAACAGCAATGGCTTAGAAGACTTATTTGAATACGAAAAAGGGAAATGCGTAGGCATTTTAAATGGAATAGATAACGAAGTGTGGAATCCTAAAGATGATACCTATTTAACCAACCATTTTACACCACGTACAGTAGCAGCTGGCAAGCAAAAAAACAAAGCTCAACTATGTGAGCAATTTGGGTTAGATATTACCAAACCACTGATTGTTTTTATTGGTCGTTTGGTGGGTGAAAAGGCTGCTGATGTTTTGCCAGAAGCTATTATGAGTTGCATGTATGCCATGCATGGACAAATGAACTTTTTAATTTTGGGTAGTGGCGATCCGCATGTAGAATTTCAATTAACAGCATTAAACAATCATTTCTCTGGCTATTACCATGCAGTAATTGGCTACAATGAAGCACTCAGTCATACCATGTATGCAGGAGCTGATTTCTTATTAATGCCAAGTAGGGTAGAGCCTTGTGGATTGAATCAATTGTATGCTTTGCGTTATGGTACAGTGCCCATGGTTCGTAGCACAGGTGGTTTACAAGACACCGTAAAAGATATGGGCGAATGGGAAGGTTTTGGCATTCGTTTTAACCATGCAACCGTTGGCGATATTCACCACAGTGTGTATAGAGCAGTGAGTGTGTACAACGATACCAAACATTTGTTGTGGATGCGTAGATACATGATGAACATAGACCACAGTTGGGAAAGTGCAGTAGATAATTATATACAAGTGTACAATAGTGTAAGATAATTTTGGGCTGTGGGCTGTAGTATAAAACTCAACTACAGTTCTGGCTTTCGTTGCAATCTTTTTGCTTGTCACACTGAGCCTGTCGAAGTGCCGCAAGTAAAAAGTATTTTCACTCAATCCAGCAGCCATTGAACAGAAGAATATACTTGAACTTATGCCTTAGTTCTTGTCTTCACGAACCACTTTTGTTTTATATTTCGATTCGTGGGGACACCAATGCTATCAAATTAGTATTGAAAGTAGTTATTTAGTATGTTTTATATTTGCCAGACACAAACATATTACATTATGGCTTTAAAATATAAGCAAGCAAAATGGGAGACAAATACCAGTTCTTCTA
>JBIKRV010000041.1:0-25428 GCA_044348985.1 Chitinophagaceae bacterium | reverse complement strand
CCAATTATTTGGGCAAACAAAGTTATTTTTGACATGGGAGAAAGAGATTTTGTTTTGCAACCTCAAAGCTAATTTGAGTTACAAATAACTTTCTCTCTTTTTTAAACGTTTAGGACGCTATTGATAATAATACAATTTATTGTTTGTTATTTTACCAAAAAGTCCCGAAACTAAATGAATGCTGTAATCCTTTCAGACAAAAGCGACCATATTGTTAATATAACCTTGACTTCAGATGTAACTGTAAATAATGGGGTTATTTCAGGTTCATGAGGAATCACTTTTGCATAAACTCTAAGGCACTACTGGTACTTTTTCTTTAGTGTTAGGTAACTTTTACTGGTAAAGTTTAACTGAAACATCCTTAATTAAAGCCTCATATTGTCCATAAAAGAGGTGGCTTTTTATACTGTAATTAATTACACTATTTCATTCAATTGCTATTATTATTAATGATTTTCGATTAAATTTTAACTTCCGTATAGTGGAATTTTGTTTCTTTTATGGAATATATCTACCATGTTTTTATTCTTAACTTATTGATATTTAATTTGTTGGATACTTATTTATTGATGGCATAGCTATGGATAATATATCTGTATGAAACAAGAAATATCCAAAGCAACAATTACCAATATTATAAATGCATTTGAATACGTAGGATTATCCCTATCAGAAAATGCTACAGGTTTATGTGCAATACCTTTACAATGTTTTTACAGATGTAATACAGATGGTAGTGTACGTTGGGTATGGTCGGCAAGTAATAAACATCCCGATTTTTTAAAATTGTATCATGGAAAAGGACTTAAACCATGGTTATTTACAACCATAGTTCAATTACTTTTTTTATTCAATCTACAGCGAATTGTTGCACATGGAAGTATTCAGTTATTTGCTAATTTATATAAAACCGATTGGGCAAATCATCGATGGACTTTATTTACAGGAACGGTTGGACCAAATCAAAAAATGATTCTTTGGAAACAAAACGGAAACAGAGATAGGATATTTTATAAAATAGCTCTTACCACTAAAGCTCAGTTAAACCTGCAACAAGAAGCTAAGGCTTTGGAATTGATAGCAAACATGCCTCCAAGAAATGTGCAATTTCCAATTGTATTAGCTACTGATTCAAATACTTTAGTGTTGGAAGACATTGGTAAAGATGTCGTTAAAACCAATAATATTCTTCAACTACCACAAGCATCGTTACAAAAATGGAGTTTGCCTGTAGAACATAAAAAAATTAATCAATGTTCTTTTTGGAATCAAACAACAACACTAGAAAATTACTTTAAAGACAATCGTATACCAAAGGCATTTTTAAACAAATTGAATATTTTAATTAGTCAAGTAAATACTGCTGAAACTATAGCTATTGCTCCTTCTCATGGCGATTGTACACCATGGAATGTATGGATCAAAAACAATAAACTGTGTATGATT
Organism: Chitinophagaceae bacterium; assembly: GCA_044348985.1. Lineage (GTDB taxonomy): Bacteria > Bacteroidota > Bacteroidia > Chitinophagales > Chitinophagaceae > UBA1930. The sequence goes on along the minus strand of JBIKRV010000041.1, from coordinate 23,979 downwards.
GATTGGGAACTTTTTATGGAAGAAGCTCCAGCATTAACCGATGTTTTTCACTTTGTGTATCAAAGTAATATTTTAATTGGTCATAATCAGTACACTGTAATTAGAAAGCAGTTGAATGAATTGTTTACACAATCAGAATGGAAAAACTTTATCGAAACCCATCACCTGAATGTTCCTGTATTAGAAAAATTGTATCTCATTAACATCATTCGATATTATATAGAAGTTTATACAAAACAAAGTAATTGGCATACACAAGTGTATTGGTTATTACAAACCTGGAGCGAAGCAATGACTTATTTTATGAGACCCAATAATATTAGAAAAACAGTATTAAATGATATAGCCATTTTTCTTCATAAAAAACCTTATGCTGCATTAAAATTTTTGGAAACTTCTTTTGAAAACATATCAGAAAATAGCGATATAGATATTTGTATTTCTAAAAAAGATACTCAAGAATTAATCGATTTTTTAGAAAATCACATTTATGTAGCTGATGTTGCAGTAAAAAAATTCAGCCATATGTATCAGTTGCACATAGAGTTGAATGATAGATCTTTACTGCATATTGATTGCATTCATAAAATTCAGCGGAAAGCCTTACAATTTATGAATTGTAGCGAAATTATTAAAGCCGCAAACATCAATGAGGCAGGTGTACAATTGGCTTCTTTAAAACATGATTTTATTTATACTTGGTTATTTTACTGGTTGAATAATGCATCAGTACCTGTTCGTTATCAAGAACATTTTTCTGGTTTTTCCTCAATCGATTTGCGAAAGTTAAATATACATCTTTCTCAAAAATCGAATGGTGTTATACAATTGTATAACGACGCTTTTATTTGGAATATTCAATTAAAAAAAGCAGTAGAAAATTTATTGAGAGAGAATAAAGAAAATAAAGGATTTTATAAAATCATTCATTCAATTCAATATTTTACGGACGTTGTGAAAAGGTTATTTCCGAAAAGGGGGTGCATCATAACTTTTAGTGGTGTAGATGGTGCAGGTAAAAGTACAGTAATCGAAAAAGTAAAGCTTATGGTAGAAAAAAAATACCGTAAACCAGTTATTGTATTAAGGCACAGGCCGTCAGTATTGCCAATTTTAAGTGCATGGACGCAGGGCAAAGAAAATGCTGAGAAAAAAGCTGCTACTACTTTACCAAGACAAGGAAATAACAATAGCTATATTTCTTCATTAATTCGATTCGCTTATTATTATGCCGATTATTTATTTGGTCAATTATATATTCAGTTAAGATATGTTTTAAGGGGCTATATTGTTTTATATGACCGATACTACTTTGATTTTATTAACGATAGTAAAAGAAGCAATATCACTTTACCCAAATCATTCACCAAGTTGTGGTATTGTTTTTTATTAAAGCCAAAATTCAATTTCTTTCTGTATGCATCGGTAGAAGAAATTTTAATACGCAAAAAAGAGCTAGATGCAGCAACTATTACAGCACTTACCAAGCAATATTTAACCTTGTTCAATCAGTTATCGGTTAAGTACACATCTTCAGAATATATTCCTGTTTATAACAAAGATTTGGCTACCACATTAAGTTTAATAGAAGATACTGCGTTACTTAATAAGTCCACTAAATTAAAAATGAATCAACTACGTGCAGCTGCATTGTAATTAGAAATATATCAGCATGAAAAAAACAATTGAACAAATTATTCGGCTACGAAACCCAAATTTCGCATTCGATAAAAGTCTTACTTCTGTAATGTTGCTTTCTTTTACCTCACAACAATTATGGGCTGTTTTAAGAGGATTTCAAGTTTGCATTTATCTGAGAAAAAGTAAAATGATGCTTAGGGGCAAGCATGTTTCGCTGAACAACATTGAAAATATACAGTGGGGTAAGTTTTTAAAACTGGGCGATTATGTTTATTTAAATGGATTGGGTAAACAAAAATTGTTGTTTGGCAATAACGTTAGTATTGGTGCTTTTAGTAGGATTATCATTTCTACATCACTCAATAATATTGGTAATCACATAACCATTGGTAATAATGTAGGCATTGGCGAGTTTGCTTATTTGGGTGGAGCAGGAGGTTTAACTATTGGTGATGATTGTATAGTTGGACAATATTTAAGTTGTCATCCGGAGAATCATGTATTTGATAATGGAAGTGTTTTAATTAGACAGCAAGGAATAACCCGCAAAGGAATTTCAATAGGTAAAAATTGTTGGATAGGCAGTAAGGTAACCATTTTAGATGGCGTACAAATTGGTGATGGTTGTGTAATTGCAGCAGGTGCAGTTGTAACAAAATCTTTTCCACCAAACAGTGTAATTGGTGGAGTGCCTGCAAAGATTTTGGCACAAAGAAATAAACAATCAGTGAATCAACTTAAAAAAGCAATTGCATAGTTATGGCAACCATTTTAGTTTCTGCATATGCAGTAAATCCATTTAAAGGTTCAGAAGATGCAATGGGTTGGAATTTTGTTTTGCAAGTTGCAAGGCATAATAAAGTAATTGCAATTACAAGAAAAAATAATGCTGCACACATTGAGAAATATTTTACTGAAAACTCTCAATTGAATGAAACAAAAGAACGCATTGAATTTTTATATTTTGATTGGCCAAAGTGGATGATTTTTTGGAAAAAAGGCCCAATTCTCAGCCTCATTTATTACTACTTCTGGCAATTAACATTGGCTATTTGGTTGAAGCGTAAAAAGCTGAACTTTGATATAGTCCATAATTTAAACTTTCACAACGATTGGACACCCACCTTTTTATGGATACTAGGAAAGCCAATGGTTTGGGGGCCTGTAGGGCATCACCCAAAAGTTCCTAAGCAATTTTTATTGCCACAATTTGGTATTAAGGAATATATAAAAGACAGGTTCTTATGGGTATTGAAAAATATTTTCTGGAATCTCGATCCAGCGTTATACATAGCTAAAAAGAGGGCAGCCATGATTTATTGCATGAGCAAAGAAGCAGTTGCTAAAATGAGGCTTACAAAAAATTATATAGTTCATCCTTCTGTGGCATGTGAAGAAGCAGAAAAGATTTTCGTACAAAAAGAAAAGTTCAGGATTTTATCTGTTGGAAGATTTGTACCCTTAAAAGGATTTGATGTAACCATCAGATCTTTTGCTCAGTTTTATCATTCATTAAATGAGCAGCAAAAAAAAATATTCAACTTACATTGGTTGGTTCTGGGCCATTAAAAAACTACTTAAAAAATTTAATCAGGGAACAGAATATTGAACCTGTAACAGAAATTGTTGAATGGTTACCACGCAACGAATTACCTGTACTTTACGCATCATCATCTGTATTCCTTTTTCCTTCTCATGAAGGAGCAGGTATGGTTGTTCCGGAAGCAATGAGTTATGGATTGCCAATTGTTTGTATGAATAATTGTGGCCCTGGAGAATTGGTTCATCCAGCTACATCGCTTAGAGTAAATTATGATACATATAGCAACACTATAACTGCAATAGCTGCAAAATTAGCAATGCTTTTTACAAATGATACCTTAAACGAAAACGAGCAATTATTGGCATTACAGCGTTATGAAAGTATGTTCAGATGGAATGTGAGAGGAGATTTACTGCAAGGAATTTACAAAAATATTTTCAACAATAACAAATAACTTTTTTCAAACAATTATATGAAGCGAAGTAAAATAATTGCTGTTCATTTATTAAATGATTTCAGTGGAAGTCCACTGGTTTTTCGTCAATCAATAGAAAGTTTAAAAGATAATTATGATATTCAATTATTTACTGCAACCCCAAGTGGTAATGGGTTTCTGAGCGGAATAAATAATATTCAGACCAAGGAAATTGCTTATCGTTGGAATCCAAATAAACTGATTACCTTATTTCTGTTTATATATTCTCAATGGCAACTGTTTTGGAAACTACGTGAAAGCATTGATAAAAATGATATTGTATATATCAATACGCTATTGCCATTTGGTGCTGCATTGGCAGCAGTTTCAAAAAAATGTAATGTAGTGTATCATGTGCATGAAGTAAGTATTAAACCAGAAATATTTAAAAGATTGTTGGTGCTAATTGCCAAACTTACTGCTGATAAAATTTTATTTGTATCTGCTTATGTTGCCTCATGTTTTAACTTTAAAAAAGCTTCATGCACAGTTATTCATAATGCGTTGCCTCAATTATTTACCAAACAGGCACAAAAAATAAATCAATTAAATACAGCAGCTCCTTTTACTGTGCTGATGTTATGCTCACTAAAAGCATATAAGGGTATCTATGAGTTTATAGAAGTGGCTAGGCAATTACCACAAATTCAATTTAAGTTAGTTTTAAATGCTTCAGATAAGGAAGTGGCAGCTTTTAAAAAATCTGTTAAAATAACCGAAAATTCCACCTTATTTTCAGCACAACAACAAACCATTCCTTTTTATAAGAAAGCTCATTTAGTGGTTAACTTTTCCAGACCAGATGAATGGGTAGAAACTTTTGGGATGACTGTTTTAGAAGCCATGTATTGTGGCAGACCAGTTATTGTTCCTCCTGTTGGGGGTGTTTGTGAACTAATTGATGATGGTGTTCAGGGATTTCTCATCAACAGCAGAAATATGGATAAATTAGTTCAATGTATTTCTGAAATTACCTCAGATTTTAACTTATACAAAAGCTTAAGCAAAAATGCGTTGGCTAAAGCAAGCAGTTTTACAGCTGATGCATTTGCTGAGAAGATTAATTTGATATTTTTTGACCTCAATAAGCACAAAAAAGATGTGGAAATATTTTCCACCAAACGGAACACAATGGTTGCGTAAAACGCTTAAACCATTGATTATCAAGTGTTTTTTATTTGGCACGATATGAGTAATTCTATTACAAATGATAGAATGTATATGAAGAAGCCAAAATTTGCAATAATTGGAACTGTTGGGTTACCCGCCAAATATGGAGGATTCGAAACACTGGCTGAACACCTTGTAGATGAAATGAGTAATCAGTTCGACATCAGTGTTTATTGTTCAAAAAAGAAATACCCTAAAGTAAGCAGGCCAGCTAAATATAAAGGTGCAAAATTAATTTATTTGCCTTTTGATGCTAATGGACTGCAAAGTATAATATACGATAGCATAAGTATTTTGCATGCACTTTTCTTTGCAGATGTACTCATGATATTGGGTGTTTCGGGTGGATTTATGTTACCATTTGTAAAAATTTTTACCAAAAAGAAAATCATTATTTCTATCGATGGTATCGAATGGAAAAGAAAAAAATGGAGTAAGTTGGCAAAATGGTATTTATGGGCAGCCGAATGGGTGGCTGTAAAGTTTTCTCATGCCGACATTTCTGACAACGAATCTATACAGGATTATACTGCGATACGGTATAAAACACTCAGCAATATTATTGAATATGGAGCCGACCATACCATGCAGGTAAAAGCAGAACCTGAAGACAAGCAGAAATATCCTTTTATATCCATGCCCTATGCTTTTAAAGTTTGCAGAATTGAACCCGAAAACAATATTCATGTTGTGTTAGAGGCTTTCTCTAAGTTACCTCAACATACACTTGTAATGGTTGGTAACTGGAAAAATGGGGAATATGGAATTGAATTACATAAACAATATCAAGCTTTTTCGAACATCATTTTATTAGGTCCTATTTACAACCAGCGTGAACTTGATTTGCTTCGTAGTAATTGTTTGGTTTATGTGCATGGGCATAGTGCAGGTGGTACCAATCCTTCCTTGGTTGAAGCTATGTATTTGGGACTTCCTGTAATTGCTTACAGCGTTACGTACAATAAAACCACTACCGAAAATCAGGCATTTTATTTTAAAAATGCCGATGAATTAACTACAATCATTGCCAATACAAGGCTAGCTGCTTATAAAGAAAAAGCAGCCATTTTAAAAGAAATTGCATTAAGAAGATATACATGGAAAGTAATTGCCGATAAATATGCTTATTTAGTAAAAAAAGTACTTACTGTTTCTTCAAAAAGCAAATTACAACCAACTGCCAGCCTGCGTCTTACAAAAGATAGTCTTATACAAAATGAGCTGGGACACCTGCAATCACCTTTAAACTTCTACGAAAAAATTTAATGCATGAAAACCTTACTCATAAACAATAGCATCAGCCTTATAGCCAGTTTGATAGTAACATTTATTGTGCTGAAATTATTACTTAAATACAGTATAAAACTGAAATTGGTTGATTTGCCCAACGAAAGAAAATTGCATAAAACACCTATACCGTCAATTGGAGGATTGGTAATTGTAATTGCTCTTTTATTGGTGATGATGATAATTCCATCAATGCGTACATTTTTATTCAGCAATTATATACTCTTTCTTTGTTTTTTAGCACTTTCTATAACAGGAATTGCTGATGATAGACTTGATATTTCTGCAAAATTTAGGCTCTTAGTAGAAGTGGGCTGTGCATTTGCTGTTGCTCATGCAGGTATCAGGTTAACTTCTTTACATGGCATTATGGGCATTACTACATTGCCTGTGTTTGTACAATATGCTCTTACGATTTTTATTTTAACTGGTGTAACCAATGCCTTCAATTTAATTGATGGTATCGATGGTTTGGCAGGCGGTATTGCTTTAACCAATATCGTTTTATTAGCAGCATTAAGTTTTATTGCAGGGCTTTTTGACTGGTTTACATTTTTTATAGCAGCAATAGCAAGCATTATTGTTTTTCTAAAGTTCAATTGGCGTCCTGCAAAACTTTTTATGGGAGATGGAGGTTCATTGCCATTAGGGTTTATGATGTCGGCTTCAGGTATATTATTAATCAATAAAATTGGAGCTAAGCAAATAAATTATTTGCCAATGGCTGTAGTAGTTGTTGCTGTTTCTTTCTTAATTCCGGTTATGGATACCATTCGTGTTTTTTACACACGTGTTTCTGCAGGAAAATCTCCATTTGCTGCCGATAAAAATCATTTGCATCATTGGCTTATTCGTCAGCATTTGGTGCACAATCAGGCAACTAAAAGAGTATTGGGATTTCATATTGTATTGCTAATTTTGGGCTTACTAATTATTCAGTTGTTTACAATTACAGCTGTTATAGTAACATTGACTTTGCTGGTTATTTTATACACCAAAGCATTGCAGTTGAGCAGCTATTTTCATAGATGGTACAAATTTGTAAAACGTATGGAAGCTGCCAGATGAATTTAGTGGTTCAATAAGTAATTTTACCTGCTTAAATTCGTTACATCTAATGGAATAAATCCAAATTATGGAAGGATATAAAATATTTATTGTAGAAGATGATCCTTGGTATGGCGAAATTCTGGAGTATCATTTATCGCTCAACCCCGATTATCAAATAGAAAAATTTACTTCTGCAAAAGAGTGTTTAAAAAATCTATATAAGAAGCCCGATGTTATAACAGTAGATTATAACATGCCGGAAATTAATGGGGCAGAACTATACAAAAAAATTAAACAAAGTATCGATGTACCTGTAATAATGATTAGTGCTCAGGAAGATGTAAGCATTGCAGTTGATTTGTTAAAACTGGGGGTGGCCGATTATTTAGTAAAAGATGATAATACAAAAGATCTTTTATGGAACTCAATTATCCGAATACGGGAAAATCAATTACTAAAAAAAGAAGTTGAGGTCCTCAGAGAAGAACTGGGTCAGAAATACAATTTTGAAAAACTGATTAAAGGAACTTCTCCTGCAATTAAAAAAGTATTTGCTTTAATGGAAAAAGCAACCACTCGAAATATCAATGTTTCTATTGCAGGTGAAACAGGAACTGGTAAAGAGTTGGTGGCTAAAGCCATTCATTATAATTCCGATAGAAAGTCTAAAAAGTTTGTAGCTGTTAATATGTCGGCCATACCCAAAGAGTTGGTAGAAAGTGAATTGTTCGGGCATGAAAAAGGAGCATTCACGGGTGCTATTGCACGTAAAATTGGTAAGTTCGAGGAGGCCAATAAAGGTACTTTGTTTTTAGATGAAATTGGTGAAATGGATTTAAATCAGCAAAGCAAACTATTGAGGGTTTTACAAGAAAGAGAACTTACCCGTATTGGAGGAAATGAAGAAGTGAAGATAGATGTTCGTTTAATTGTAGCTACACATAAAAATTTAGAAGAAGAAGTACAAAATGGCAATTTTAGGGAAGATTTATTTTTTAGAATTATGGGTTTGCCTATTGAACTTCCACCATTACGAAACCGGGGTAACGATATTATTTTTTTAGCCAATCATTTTATAACAGAAACCTGTAAAGAAAGTTAAGTTCCTGTTGTTACACTTACGTTAGGAGCTAAAGAAAAATTAATGAAGTATAACTTTCCTGGAAATATTCGTGAGTTAAAAGCCATTATGGAATTGGCTGCTGTAATGTGTGATGGCAAAGAAATTACTGAGGGCGATATTAAGTTTTCTACTACCAAAGGAAAATCTTTTGCGATGACAGAAGAAAAAACAATGGAACAGTATTATATAGATATTGTTGAATCTTTTTTAAAGAAGTATAATAATAATGTAGTTAAAGTTGCTACCAGATTAGCTGTTGGTAAATCTACTATTTATAAAATGATTAATAACGGACAAATTAAAGTTGATTAATATGAAAGGAATGTTGTTCACTGAATTTTTAGAGTTGGTAGAAACTCAATTTGGCTTGCAGGTAGTAGATAAAATGATAGAAAAGGCACAACCAGCTTCTGGAGGTGCTTATACAACTGTAGGAAATTATCCGCATGAGGAAATGATAAGTATGGTTATAGCGTTGCATCATTTAAGTAATATTCCAATTAAAGATTTGATGAAGGCTTTCGGGAAATACTTATTCAGTAAGTTAGCTACAATGCATCCGGAAATTATTAAAAATATTTCAGATCCTTTTGATTTGTTACAAAGAATAGAAGAAACCATTCATGTAGAGGTAAAGAAATTATATTCAGATGCAAGACCACCCATGTTTGAAACTGTATCAAGAACCAATCATCAATTAGTAATTACTTATCAGTCGTTAAGAAAACTTGGCGATGTAGCCGAAGGTTTAATACTTGGTTGTGGAGAGTATTATCGGGTTAATTTAAGTGTTGAACAAATACCTTTAGAAGAAAATGAAAGTAAAGTAAAATTTTGTATCACTAAAAATTAAAGATTGGATATACAGGTATTACAAAGGGCTCTTGAGCGTGAAAGGAAAGCCAGAAAAGCTGCAGAACAAATTCTGGAGCAGAAGAACCGTGAATTGTATGAGGCCAATGAAGCCCTCACTTCTATTAACCAAAACCTTACTCATGAAGTAGAAAGAAGAGCCCAAGAGGCATACTTGTTTTCATTATTTCCTATGTACAATCCCGATGCTTTACTTAGGATAGATTTTAATGGTAAAGTACTACTGAAAAACCCGGCTGCTCAAAAAATTGCGTATGTAATATATAACGAGCAAAAATTAACCATCGAAGAATTGGCTATTGTAATTATAGATTTAGCCAATACTTATTTTGAACAATTTACCATAGAAGTAACTTCAAATGGAGAATATTTTTCCTTTCTGTGTTGTCCCTTAAAAGAAGATAAAGTAGTACATGTTTATGGTCATAATGTTACGCAGCAAAAGCTTACTAGTAAACAATTAACTTCAACGGCATTAAGGCTTTCCAATTTAATAACCAATTTGCATGAAGGTATTTTGTTGGAAGACGAAAACCGACGTATTGTAATAACCAATCAACTCTTTTGTACACTTTTTAATATACCTGTTGCACCCGATTATTTAGTAGGAACCGACTGTAGTAATTCGGCTGAACAAAGCCAGCATTTATTTAGAGACCCAGTTGCTTTTATAAAAAATATTGAACATATTACTAAGGTAAAAGAATTGGTGGTCAGCGAAGTAATTGAAATGGCCGATGGAAGATTTGTTGAGAGAGATTATATTCCTATTTTTATTAATGAAATATATCAGGGGCACTTATGGAAGTATAGAGATATTACCGAACGTAAATTAGCCGAAGCCAACCTGAAAATACAAGAAGAAAAATATCGGAAAATCATTGCCAATATGAACCTCGGTTTGGTAGAGGTAGATTTGAACGATCATATTCAATACGTAAATCAAAGTTTTACAGAAATATCCGGATACACGGTAGATGAATTATTAGGATATAATGCGAGTCAAATATTTTTTAAAGAGATTGATAGAGATATAATGGTTAAAAAAAATCAGTCTCGAAAGAAAGGAATTTCTGATGCTTATGAAGTGCAGGTGAAAAATAAAAACGGAGACTTGCGTTGGTGGCTTATTAGTGGTGCTCCTTTATTTAATGATTTACAACAACAAACTGGTTCAATAGGCATTCATTTAGACATAACCGCTCAAAAAGAATTAGAAGAAGAACTTATAGCAGCAAAGCGGTTAGCCGAAAATTCTTCTCATGCCAAAGAGATTTTTCTGACTAATATGAGTCATGAAATAAGAACTCCAATGAATGCAATCATTGGTATGAAAAGGCAATTGCAAAAAACCAGTTTAAATACTCATCAGCAGTTGTATTTAAATGTAATTGGTACGGCAGCCAATAATTTATTGGTTATTATTAATGATATTCTTGATTTTTCTAAAATCGAAGCAGGTAAAATTGCACTCGAAAAAATTGGGTTTAATTTGATTAATTTGGTTCATCAGGCAATTCAAATATTAAAGCATAAAGCCGAAGAGAAAGGGATTAATTTATTGGTGAATATGGATGAATCTGTCTCCAGTGTTTTTATTGGAGATCCATTTAGAATTAATCAGGTATTGATGAACCTTTTAAGTAACGCCATTAAATTTACTGAAAAAGGACATGTAGAAGTTTCTTGTAAAGTGTTATTGCAAAAAAATAATAAACAGCAATTAGAAATATGTGTTAAGGATACAGGCGTTGGTATGGATGAAAAATTTTTAGAAATTGTATTTCAAAAATTTTCTCAGGAAGATGAGAGTATTGCCAGACGATATGGTGGTACAGGACTGGGCATGAGCATTAGTAAACAGTTGGTAGAGTTAATGGGTGGTAGTATCGAAGTACAAAGTAAAAAAAATACAGGTTCTTGTATTGTTATAAAAATTACTTTACCTACCGGTACAGATAATGATGTACCAGTAAACAATAATATTAAAGCCGATTCCTCTATACTAAAAGGTAAAAAAATATTAGTGGTAGAAGATAACGAAATGAACAGGTTTGTTGCTCTTACATTACTGGAACAATATGGTGCAACAGTTGATCAGGCAAACGATGGTAAAGAAGCCGTAATTTTTTTAGAATCTAATAATGCTGATTTAATTCTAATGGATGTAGGAATGCCGGTAATGGATGGTATCGAAGCCACTAAGCAAATACGTGCTAAACATAACAAAAGTATTCCTATTATTGCCTTAACTGCAAATGCAGTAAAAGGAGAGCAGGATAAGTGTTTGGCAGCGGGAATGAACGATTATCTTACCAAACCTTTCGACGAAGAAAATCTTATCAGTACCATTGCAACATGGTTAGGCAAACAAGTAGCGTTTACAAACCTTAAAGTAGAGGAACAAATTATTTTCGAAAAATTATACAGTATCGAAAAACTTAACTTAATTGGTAGAGGTAACACTGCATTTATATCAAAAATGCTGTTGCTATTCGAACGTGAAGCCATCAATGCAATCGATGAATTGAAGAAAGCATTTGTTGAGAAAGATGCAAAAACAATTAATGCAACCTCACATCGTATAAAACCTTCTATCGACAACCTTTGTATCAAATTGTTACAAGCCGATATCAGAGAACTAGAAGCATTTAACAACAATGAAACTGATTGGGGCAAAGCTGAATTATTAATTGATAAGTTTGAAAAAGTTATTCGTAAAGTACTTACAGCAATGAAAACTGCACAATAAATATTTTAATTGTATTCATTTTAAAAAGTATTGTAAACCATATTGCAGTACTTTTTTGTTATTAGCTGTAGAATAATAATTAAGCTGTTGTTGCGTCGCACCTTTGTACTGTAGATTTTGAATATTTTTAGTAGATATCAACCAAAGTTTTTGTTATAACAGGCTTTCTCTGGTTACCATTTAATCAGATGGTTAAAAAATCTGTGCTTATTGTTTTCTAATAGATTTTCTAAAAGTGTTCTTTCGAAACCTACTTCTAGTAAAAAAGCAGAAACTAATAAAATTTTCAATTTTTCTGTTAGAATATATAGTTCTTGTCCTTCTAATGCTTTTGCTTTACTAATGTCAGAATAATGAGTATAATAATTTCTTGAATTCTTTACTTGTTTAACAAAGATTTCTTTCTCACCAATTACTTTGTCCAATACTGAATTTGAATATTTATCACATAGTTCAATTAATCTACTGTAAAGATTCAAGTTGTTTCCAAAATTGAATTGGTCATTTAACCGCTTGTGATATTCTGTTGGAGTCAATTGGAGAATGACTTCTTTCATTTTTTTGAATTCTGTCTTAGGGAATTTTGTGTGATTATACAATCTAGCATGGAATGTTTCAGCAGCTTTTGCCAAATTCAAAAATGTATTTGTTGAGAACCTTTCATTACTATAAAATTGCTCAAACACTAAATCAAATGCTGGTTCTAGTGTCTCATACTTTTTAAACCAATTTTTTATGGTTGACTGGAATTCATTCTTTATGTGTCCATAAGAAAAAAGCATATCATACAAGTCTTTGTTTTTCTTTCTTTTGCGATTGTCACTTATCGTGAAGTATAGCTTAATATCAATTGGACTTTTGTAACCATCAGGAAATTTCGTTTCAAATTTTTTAGAATGAAGTTTTATAAACGAGGGGAACGCGTGTTGGTAAAGGCCTAAAATAATAAAATTCTGAAAGGAAATTAAGGTTCTTAGACCATCTTCAATTGTGAATGGTACATTCGACTCGATTATTAACTCAACTTTTTGAGTTATGGTTATTTCTTTTTCGAATGAACCGAATCTTAGATTGTTAGCGACAAAGTTAAATGTACCCTTTAAAGTATCATTTATATTGAATTTTATTTGCTCTGGTGCTTTGTATTGTATTTCTATTTCATGTCTTTTTCTTTTTTCAAGATCTAAATCTCTTCTTTGAAATCCACTTATGTTTATCCATTCATCTAGATTATTGATTTCACTAATCAATTTTTCAAATCTTAAATCTTCTAAACTATAAGTATGAATTCCTTCAAAAATAAAATTAACTATAATCGTTGTGAGAGGTTTCCCAATTTCTTTTTCACGACTTAATGTAAGACCTGTTGACTTTGGTGCAAAGGAATTGTAAAGGGTTATCTCTTTTGACTCACTTGTAATGCCAAGTATAATTTCATACTTGCCAATTGTAGGAATAAAAATATCGTCTGAGAAAGAGCCTATTAACTCTAATCTGCCTCCTTGTTCGTTATCAAAGTAAAGAATAGCGAGAATTCCTTTTTCTGGCTTTGATGGCAAAAACCACTCTCCTCTATATTCTAAATTGTTTTTCATTTATATTGAATTGAATTGAATGGACTACAGCTTGCCACTAACAAACGTATTTGCGTTGCTAATTAAATATAAAAATATTTTAATAATAAAAATCAACCTTTTATTCACCGTTTTTTGTATTGTAGTCTTAACAGTCTATTTTCTACTTTTTAAATACTCAATAAAGTTGTATAGCTGAAAATAGCCCAGACAGTAACTGATAACCCGCTGAAGCTCTGTGTGTGGGCTTTGTGGCGTATTAGTAGTGAATGGCTGGAGACTATAGTTGAAATTTGTACTATACGATGATGCTTCTAAACATAAAATTTTATAAAGTAAAAAAGCCACGCAATTGCGTGGCTTTTTTACTAAGACTAAACCTAATTATAACAAACCTTTGCCTATCATAATTTTTTTGCTATACACTTTATTTTCTGTGTCGGTGATTTTTAAGATAAAGAAACCTTGCAATAACTGTGGTAAATTAATTCTTAATTCGCTGTTGCTGTTGATTGCTTTTCTAATAACCACTCTTCCGTACATATCGGTTAATTCTGCCAATTTAATTGTTTTATTGGTAAACTTACCTTGCTTATGTAGCAAGGAAAAGTTAAGCACATCGGTAGCAGGATTAGGATATGTTTTTACTTCAATCATTTCTTCTTCCTGTTGCTTAGATTGAATGGTATTAAGGGTTTCATTGGTTTCAACGGCTTCGTAGTGGTCGAATATAATAGTCACTTTATTTATAAGCTTTGTACCAGGTGTAATATTTGCAGCAGGTGTAATACTAAATGTAATGTAACCTTGGCTACCTTCTAAATTGCTAGCAGAATCACTTAAAAATATTTCATCGAAATTAAATGTAACGGTATTGCCTTCAGTTGAAATAGACATTCCGTTGTGGCTTTTAGCAACTACATTTAAAGTACTCATATCTAAACCCTGTGGTAATACATCTTTTATAGTAACTGATGTTGCAGGATGGTTACCAATATTCTGGAAACGAATGGTATAGGTAAGTGTTTGAGTTGGCATAATATAGCCTTCTTTGCCATAGCCAATTGGTGATACCTGTAAATCGTTAGGATCGATTGCACCTACGGCTACATAGTTTTGTATCAGTGAGTTATTAGCTGTAGTACAATCGTTGGTTAAACCTTCTAACCATGTATTAAATGTAATGGTATCGCCAATAGTTAATGAACTGCCGTTGCCATGATTGAATGATAACAACTGGCTCTGGAATGGTGCTAAATTGCTGATTGTCCAGGTGTATATTTTTTTAGTAACATTATTTTCAACAATAGTTTCAATATTGCTAAAAGCACTTGAAGGTGTACCAAGAATAATGGTTGCAGGTATTTTTAATTTAGCATAAACTACAGGTGCAGTAACTCTGCCATTGTTGGTAACCACCCAATTAAATTGGTTGTTGGTAAAGCCTTTTCTAATTGCTGTACTGCCCATCATAACTTCAGCATCGGTATTGTTACAAATTACTGTTGCAGGAATCCAAACTGTATCTGCAGGTGCAGTATTGTTTGCAATGGTTACAGTTGTTGGTGTTGCTGATGACGTTAAACCACGTGTTGAAGCAACCTGTAATTGATAGCTGCCATTTGTAAGATTGGTTGCAAATACACCATCGTTATTGGTGTACAATGCAGCAGATGTACCTATGATATTAATCATTGCTCTTGAAACAGTTTGCTCACCAGCATCTTTAATGCCATTGTTGTTTGCATCAACAAATACACCACCATTTACTTTTACTGATTGTGTTTCGGTAATATTTAAAATTTGTTTAGCAGTAACATTGGTTAATACCTGAATAACACCACTCGGCCATTTTATTTTAACAGAGTCGATGGTTGTTGCTCTGCCTAAACCAAAATGTTGCGTTAAACTGCTTTGACCACCAAAACCACTTTGTGCATTTACTTCTCTCATTTGCCAAATACCATTTGCTTTCACAAATATGTCTGCTCCAATAGCTGATTTGTTAGATTTAGAACCCGTAAGGTTTATTTCGATCCAGTTGTTGTTATTGCCATTGTTGGTAAAAATTGCATTTGGCTGACCAGAGTGTGTAGCTACTAATAAATCTAAGTCTCCATCGTGGTCAAAATCGCTCCACGCATGTCCAAAAGCATTACCAAAACCAAAGGTTACCACTTCATCTGTTTTTTTAGTGAATGTACCATTGCCATTGTTTAGGTAAAGGAATTTCACATTTTTATCAGTACTTACATATAAATCTAAATCGCCATCATTGTCAACATCGGCAAAGCTGCAACCATGCGATGCACCTTTATCTGTTACAACATCGCCAGTGGTTATTTTTGTAAATGTGCCATTGCCATTATTTTTATAGAAGAAGTTTCCTTGACTATTAGAGTTGGTAACAAGTAAATCCAAATCTCCATCATTGTCATAATCGCCCCAGCAACTTCCTACAGATTGACCGCCATCGTTTGTAATTGCATTTGAAACTTTGCTGAAAGTTCCATTGCCTTCATTGTGGAATAAAGAGTTTTTATATCCTTTACCATTTGGTACAAATAAATCCACAAAACCATCGCCATCATAATCGGCCCAGCTTGGTCCAATCGATTGATTGGCTTCTACAGGGATAACATTGGTTAACTCTTTTGTGTAAGATCCGCTACCATTGTTGCGGTACAATTCATTGTATTTGGTAGGGAAGAAGTTGCTTAAAAATAAATCTATATTTCCATCATTATCATAATCGGCAAATGCTGCACCGTGGTAATAAGAAACGTCTTTTACAAAAGCAGGAGCAACATCTTTTACAAATGTGCCATCGCCATTGTTTGTGTATAATGTATTCGATTTGCGTGTGTTGTTTACTACCAGTAAATCAATATCGCCATCGTTGTCAATATCGGCCCATGTACTAGAAACGCTTATTGCACTGTCTTGTACAAATGCAGGAATAGTTGCTTTATTAAACCCACCTGCTTTATTGTTAATGTACAAAAGATTGGGTTTGCTGCCTCTTTTATCTGTAACAAAAATATCATCATAGCCATCTTTATTTACATCTACCCAACTTGCCGTCCATGAGTCTGTTGAATCTTTGCTTACTACATTATCAATAAATTTTGAAAATAATAATTTCGATGTATTATTAGGATTTAAGTTAACCACCTGTGTGGTAGAAGATTGTTGTATTTGTGTACCAACAGTACCTGTAATAATTGTTTCAATTGTTGCATTGGTTTGGCTTGTTAAAACATCTCCAGAGTTTGTACCAACAGAAGCAACCACATTGGTTTCTACTTTATATTGAACATTTGATTCCAGATTATTTATATTATTAAAGTCAACTACAGTTTTAGTGGCCTGTTCTGTAATTGTACCATTTAGGGACGTAGTAACAGGGCTTGTAAATTTTGAACCAATCACTTTTAAACCATCCTGAACAACTACCTGAACATCTGGATTTATAACTGTACTGCCAACATTAATATAGGTGGTTACTTTAACAGTATCAGCAGGTATTGCATTTGATTGAGAAACGCTACCTGTTTGTGTAAAGCTTTGCGTCATTGATGAACCTGTATAGCACATCCAATTATCATTGAAATTAGAATTCATCACAGAAATTGGGCTACTGCTTTCAACTGTTAAATAGGGACCTGTTGGTTGAATACTCTGCCATTCGGTCAACGTTAAAAAACAATCTGCATAACGCTCTGCACCAATGGTAAATGTTTTATTAATTTTTGTACCATTGGTATTCGCATCTTTAATAGTAACAAATGCTCCTTCTTTTGCAAACAGATACAAGTGTGTAAGTTGCTGACCAAAGGCCTTTCCTGTAAAAGGGTTGATAACATTTCCTTCATTACCCGGAGGAGCCAAATAAGTTAAAAACTTTACACCTGACGTAGTGCCGTTTTCAGAACTTACCATTGTAGCCATATCACTGGTTCCCGGGCTTCCGGTTTCGAACCAATTACCTTCAAAGACACTCACACGTTTGCCGGCTGTACAGGTAATTCTAAAAACTGTAGCATAGCTTACATTACCATTTGTTTTGCCAACCCAGTCTCCAGATTTCATTTTGTTTAATATAAAATCTTTCACAGTTATCCAAGCACCATTGCTGTATCTTTCTAGCTTAACTGCATTGGCATCATCCCAACTAACTATACGAATTTCCTGTTCACCACCACTTTGATAAGGCACTGCAAAATACATTAGCTCTCCCGATGAACTTCCATTAGAAGTAGGCACATAACCACCTCCATCTCTTTCGTTACCAAATAAAGCACCATACTGCACAGTAACGGGTTTATCAGCAACCAACATGTATGTTTCTCCAGCAGACATTACATCTTTTCCATCGGGATATTTGTAAATAATATCCTCACCAATATTTAATGTTCTTGTAAAAACAGTTGTAGCATTTTCAATATTTATATCGGTATAGCCGGTATTTGTTTTAGGCTGCCAAGATATTTTTTTAAAAGTTACTGTTGTATTATTTTGATAAGCAAATACATTGATGTCTCTTTTCGAACTAGTATATGATGGTGCGTAAATAATATATTTTTGTCCAATCGACTTTTTATCTGTAGACGGCACCCAATCATGTTGCCAATCACTATTGGTAGATTGTGAGGCAAAAATGAGTTTGTCACTTTTTACAATAAAATAATCACCATCCCATTTTAATACACCACCACTAGCATAACGGGCATCATCGTTAATGCCATTGTCTCTAATATACAAAACATAACTCTGGCCTGCCATTAATATACCAGATTTGCTATCATCTGTGTCGCCATCGGCACCATCATCAATGATGTCGAATTTTGTACTATCGTAAATAGCAGTAATAATCAATGCTACATCTCTTCTAACTGCATCGTTATTGGGTGGAACATAGATTTGAAAGTAAGTGGAGGGCTCTCCAGTTGCTTTTGCATCTTGTAACATAAATACAGTTACAAGAATGAGTAGAAATTTCTTAAACATATTTTTTGATTTGGCATACCTACTTACATATTTATGCCAAATTCTGAAATCCTTAACCAGTAAGTATTATAGCGAAAATTGTATAAAGATAATTTTCCAGAAAGTGGAATTATTTTCGATGTAGTGAATTTTTTACTGCATTTATAGAATACTTTTTTTAATTTAATAGCAATGCTGAACTTTACTTTTTTTAGTAGTTCTTTTTGCTGTAGAATAGCAACTCTTTTATTTCTATTTAATATACTGAAAGTCGTATAAACTATTTTTTATTCGTTATACAGAAGAATATTTTTTTCACAAAACAGTATTTCATTTCTAATACATTTATGTTTCTTCATTTAAGTGACGATTAGTTTACATGCTTTAAAATATCTATCTTATTACTCAGTACCAAAAAGTGTGTTCAAATTTTATCATCAAATCATTTGTTTAAGGTATTTTATTGCAAATTCTTCTATTCCATTTTGTGGAATTTTAATTTTCAGGTGGAAACATGCAAGAAGCAATATTTACGTAACTAACTGATTAACAATGTTTTTATAACTTGGCACATTGATGGTTTATAAGCTGCCAAATAGAAAAAAATGGAAAACATTAAAAACCTCAACATTTTCATCGTAGACGATGATGTTTTTTGTGCAGAGCTCTACAAAGAACATTTATTAAATACTGGCTATACCAATGTTACTAATTATAACAATGGTCAAGATTGTATTAATAATTTAACTGAGCAACCTAATATTATTTTTTTGGATTATCACATGATGCCTTTAGATGGTTTAGAAGTGCTTAAAAAAATTAAGCGTTTTAATCCAGATATCTATTTGGTAGTTCTATCTGGACAAGAAGATATGCAGGTTGCTATCAATGCTTTAAAGTATGGAGCGTTTGATTACATTATTAAAGGTGATAAGGATTTGGATATGATTCAAGCGGTTTTGCACAAAATAAAAAACGTAATGGAAATAGTAGAAAAAAAGTCTGTAAAGCCCTGGTTTATTCCTAAGCGTATTCTTTCGTTATATTAAAATTATTTATACAATTATATATTCAAAATGAAAAATATTTTTTTTCAATTAGTGTTTGTAGTTTCTTTTTTGTTTACAAGTTGTGCAACACAAAATATGTTTACTTCTGGTCAGAAAGTAATGATGGATTCTGCATTTCAGCATCAAAACGGTTATCAACATGTTTTAAAGAAGAATGATAAAATTAGTATTAGTGTTTGGGATAATGATGATTTAAGTGTAGGCTCTCTGTATGGTATTTATAACTCTAATGAAGTATATGGAAAATGGCTAATGCTTGATATTAATGGTGAAGTTCCATTGCCAAAAGTTGGTAATGTAAATTTAGAAAATTTAACAATTCCGCAAGCCGAAGAGAAACTAAAAACTGAGTATAAAAAATGGGTGTTGAATCCAATTATAGAAGTGAAGGTACTGAATAAAGAAGTAACCATTTTAGGGGAGTTAAGAACTCCCGGTAAATACACTCTTGAGAAAGATGAAAACAATTTATTAGAAATTATTGGCAAAGCAGGCGATTTTGATTTTTATGCCAATAAAAAAAACATTCAAATCATTAGAAAAATTCAAGGAAAAACAAAAACTGTTTCGGTCGATTTAACTGGTATCAATAGTTACACTGTTGCCAATATGAATATACAACCTGGCGATATTATTTATGTACCGAGCCGTAAAGGAAAACATTGGGATAAAAGAGCTGGATCTACCGTAGTGCCAATTGCTACAGTTATCAGCACCATCGTGTTGGTATTAGGAACAATTAAAAAATAATCTGATGAGTGAGTTTAGCAGTACCATCAATTCTTTGCGTCCTTTTTACAGAGGATTACCTTTAGTTGCCATTATTATGGTAAGCAGTATTTTGCTAGCCAAAAGATACTTGCGTTACACTACACCTATGTATGAGAGTAGTGCTAAAATAAAGCTAGCCGATAATCATGAAGGTGTTGCCAATAGTAATTTATACAAAGACTTTGATGTTTTTACAACTACACATAAAATTGCTGCAGAAGTAGAATTAATTAAGTCTAAAGTATTGGTACAAAAGGCCATTCATAAATTGAATATTGGTACTATGATTTATAGGGTAGGAGATTTGCACAAAACAGAATTGTACTTACAATCACCCTTAATTATTAAAACCAACTTTAATGATGAAAAGTGGAAAGATAAAACCTATGCTTTAACTATTTCAAAAGATTCGTTAGTTAGTATTGTATTGCCTAATGGCGAAAACGTACAGGGTAAAATTAATTCAATCATTCAAACCAGAATTGGAGAAATTGCCATTATTAAAAATGAGGCAGCATTTAAACTAAAACCTTATTTGCATATTAATGATTGCTATGAATTCGTAGTCTATTCAACTGAAGGATTGATTAATAAAATAACCAGCGATATAGACGTAATGTCTGTTGATAAAGATGTACCCGTATTAAGAATTAGCTATAAATCTCCTGATCCTGTTAAAGCAGCACATGTTACCAATGCATTGGCAGCTGCATATATAGCAGATTATATTGATGAAAAATATAAATCAGCCGATACAACATCTGTCTTTTTAAATAGAGAATTAAAAACCTATAGTGGGAAACTAGCTGCCAGTGAAAGTGCTATTGAACAATACAGAGACAATAATAATATCGTAAATATCAGGCAAGAAACAGAAACTGATTTAAGAAAAATTTCTGATTTAAAAAAACAGTTGGTTAGTGTGCAAATGAATTTAGTGGCAATGGATAGTTTAAATAGGTATATCAAAAGAGGGGAAAGCAGTTTTGATGATTTAGCTCCAAACTTTGAAGCATTTACCGATTTGTTGAGTACTGAAATGATTAAAAAAACCAAAGAACTGCAAAGTGAAAAAAGAGATTTGCTTATGAAGTACACCCCAGAACATGAAAAGCTTAAAGTGCTTGATGCAAAGATTGACGATATTAAGAAATACCTGATTGAAAGCATTAAAAATACCGAAAATCATTTACGAGTAAAATACAACAATTTACAAAATACAATAGCAGATGAAGAGAAAAAGTTTATTGGATTGCCTACAAAAGAAAAAACTATGACCATTATGGAAAGAGACTTTGGTTTAAATGAACAGATTTACAGATTTCTTCATGAAAAAAGAACCGAAGCCGAAATTGCTAAAGCTGCAAAAATATCTTTTCACAGAGTTATTTCGGAAGCTGAGATACCTAAAAAACCTGTTTCTCCTAATGCAACTATCATTATTGTATTTTCCGGATTTTTGGGATTCTTAGGCGGAACTGCATTTGTTTATTTTGTTTCTTTTATTAAAGGTAGAGTGAGTAACCAAGAGACAATTTATAAAAATTCAGCAACCCCAATTGCTGCTTTAATTCCACATGCAAGTAAGAAAAATAAAATGACCGTAGCCTTTAATAAATGGGCTATAGAACTTGATTTGAAAGGATTGTTAAGTAATGGAACGGTCATCTCTTTTTCTTCATTTGCAAAAGCAGAGGGTAAATCATTTATAAGTAATGAATTGGTAAAAGCAATACGATTGAGAGATAAAAAAGTATTGGTGGTAGATGTAGATGGTGCAATGCAAGTAAATACTTTAACCAACTATATTAACTTAGAAAAAGTACCAGAGAAGTGGCAGTCTTTAAGTGTGTGGCATACAATGGTAAACAGTTGGAAAGAAAATTATGATGTAATTATTATAAAAAATACACCCATTAATGATTATCCAATTGTAATGCAAGTAATGTCTTCTGCTGTATTAAACCTAATTGTGTTAGATAGCCGAAAAACAAAAAAAGTAGCTATACAAAATGCCGATTTATTAAAAGAAGATTTGAGCTTATACAATATGCAATTTGTATTAAATAGAAATGGGTACACACCAACCATTTATACTTATGCAGTAGAGTTTTTTAAAAAGCTAGTAAAGTTAAGAAAATGAACATAAAGCAAATATTCAGTTCTGATAAGTTTTATGTTCTGGTCGATCAGGTGGTGGTAAGTGGTGCTTCATTTGCAACTAATCTGTTATTGGCAAAGGCATTGGGCTTAAAAAATTTTGGCATATTTTCTATGATTGCATTGGTACAATTTTTTTGTTTAACTATTTCAATGGGCATCACTACTCAAGTTTTTCAGGTTGTATATCCAAGACTAAATAAATATCAAAAAAAGACTTACACAACTGGTTTGTTAATGATGCAGTTTACTTTCATTTTTTTATTACTCGTTATTGGTTTTTTATTTTATTTTTTTTTGCCACCAGCATTTAATGATTATCAAACTGTAATACCTGTTGCAACTGTTGCTATTGCTTTATTTCTTTTGCAAGATGCCATCCGAAAAATTTTAATCACACAACTATTCTTTAAAAAAGCTTTTGTTATTGATGTGGTAACCAACATATTGCAATTATTGGTTTTATTGGTAGCCTGGTATAAAGCATTATTAACAGTTCAAACAGCTTGGGTAATTATTGGAATAACTTTTATACCATCTATTACCGTAGGATTACTTGGTATTAACTTTTCAAAGTTTTCTATATCATCATTCAGCTATGCCTGGCAAATTCAAAAAGATAAATTGGGTTGGATACTATCTTCTAATTTATTACAATGGTGTACTGGTTATTTTTTTGTTATTGCAGCAGGCTGGTGGCTTGGTGCAGCAGCTTTAGGAGCATTAAGACTGGCTCAGTATTTATTTGGAGCATTAAATGTTGCATTACAGGCAATGGAAAATTATACATTACCAAAATTTGCTGCATTAAAAATAAAGCAAGCTGAATATTTAGCTACACTTAAAAAACAAATGCTCCTGCTTATGTTACCATTACTTACAGTTTTATCTTTTTTTGCAAAACAAATTTTATTACTGGCAGGTGGAGAAAGTTATGCAACATACAATTATGTTATTCATGGGTTAAGCCTAGTGTACTTGCTCATTACAATTGGTTATCCTATACGTATTGCAATAAGAAGTAATCATTTGAATAAACAATATTTTACAGGCTACATATTAGCTGCAATTTTTACCATTAGTTCGGCTTATTATTTATTGCATAACTGGGCTTTATATGGTGTTTTAGCAGGATTAATTTTTACACAATTTATTACAATTTTTTATTGGATGATTGTGTTACAAAATAAAAAAATACTTACATGGAAATCATTCATTTGGTTTTAGGAAAAGCCAATCCGCAACGCATGAATGGGGTAAACAAAGTTGTATTTGAAATGGCTACAAAGCAAGCTGATAATGGCTTTGCCATACAGGTATGGGGTATTGCAAAAGATACAACACATAATTATCCCAATAGAAGTTTTATAACTAAAATCAATAGCGTCCTAAACGTTTAAAAAAGAGAGAAAGTTATTTGTAACTCAAATTAGCTTTGAGGTTGCAAAACAAAATCTCTTTCTCCCATGTCAAAAATAACTTTGTTTGCCCAAATAATTGG
>JBIKRV010000040.1:0-25814 GCA_044348985.1 Chitinophagaceae bacterium | reverse complement strand
TTTACCTTTTTTCTCAACACATGTTTTTTGAATCCAACCTGATAATACATCTGTTGGATTGATGGCATCTTCATGTAACTTATTGCCATATGTGCTTTCTATGATGATATAATCTGCCTGAGGAAAAATTCCTGGACTTCTTAAAATCATGTCTTTATATCGGCCAACATCTCCACTAAAAGTCAGTCTTTTAGTAACTCCATTTTCTGTAATTTTTAAATGAACTGATGCACTACCTATAATGTGACCAGCATCGGTAAACATGGCTTCTACCCCATCAGTTACTTTAAACCAATGTTTATATTCTTGCTTATCTAATAATTTAAACGAATTGGTAGCATCTTCAATAGTGTACAAAGGTTCTACAGGTGGTAAGTTTTGTTTAGCTCGGCGTTTATTTAAAAACTTAATATCATCACGTTGAATTGTAGCAGAATCTTCCAATAAAATTTTGGTTAAATCGTAAGTTGCAGGTGTGCAAAAAATAGTGCCATTAAAACCTTCACCCACCAATTTGGGAATTAAACCACTATGATCAATATGTGCATGTGAAAGTATCATTACGTCAACCTCAGTTGCAACAAATCCCAAATCGCTGTTCAGGTCAAGGGTTTCTTTGCCCATACCTTGAAATAAGCCACAGTCTAATAAAATCTTTTTCCCGTTTTTGAGTGTAATTAAATGCTTAGAACCAGTAACAGTTCTTGCAGCACCATGAAATGAAATTTTCATTTAAATTGTTTTACACATAGGCATATAGTAACCTAGAAAATTATTTATAAACCCATGTATTATTATTTAATTGCAAAGCATAAAAGACTAATTGTCTATCTTTCTATGTGGTTAACTTTGCCTTAAAACTCCAGGTAAATGTGAAAGTTGCAACAACTTCACCTTGTTCATTTACACCAGTTGATGTACAAGGTACAACAATTCCTTCTCCAGTAGCAATTGTTTGATTAATAGCATTTGCAATGGATTCACCATCGTTGCAAGTAAAAATTATTTTGCCTGTTGCTTTCTTTGTAAAATCAGCTTCTACTTTTGAAACCAACATACTTACAGTTGGTTTACGATTATAAATATTGCCAAATGCCAATACACCTGTGCTTAACTCAGCAGCCATACTTAACACAGCAAAATAGATGGAACGAAATGGGTTTTTATTGACCCATTTAAACCTCACTGCAACAGCAGCTTTGTTTTCATTTAGCTCAACAATTTTCAATCCACTGATAAAACCCATGGGCAATTTGGTGAGCATAAATAATTTATACTTCACAGGGTTTGTAATGATTTTTTGAAAAGTAGTAAAATTGTGTTTCATTATTGATGATTAAAGGACTAATTGTAAAAGTGTGTCCTGCTATTCAGCAGGATTAAATAAACGACGAAACTGCAGTTTCATTTTTATTCTATAGTTGGTAACCCTAAAAATTACTGTTTATCAATTGCAACTATACATGCAAGAGCAGCTTTATCGCCAGTTGGTGTTTTGAAGTTAATGGTTCCATCATTATTACTAATGAATTGAACACCATTAACTGATTGACGACGTATAGCAATATTCACGGCATTTTCGAAACCATTGGATTTATTTTTATTGATGGTTTCGTTTAATTGAAAAACATCTAACTCCACTTTACTTGTAATGATTGCCATAAAATCTTTATTGCCCACTTCATCAGCCATTAAACTTTTACCTCTTGGAAACAATCGATAACCTGTTATTCCACAATAAGGATTAAACATCGTTTTGGTAGGATCTTCTTTGGTGGGATAAGGAAACAATACATAGCTGCTGCCATCAGTTTCCATGCCTATAACATACACATAACACTCAGTATTATTTTTTACTTCTACTTTAAATGTAGTTCCTTTTGCTATAGGATTTATTGTTTGAAAAGTATTGTTACCAGCTGTTGTAAGGGGAATATATTTTTTTGTTTTGGCTTCTACCAATCCAATATTTATGTCTAAATTTTGTGCAATAGCTGCTCCTTTTTTAGGCATTGGATTTAAGCCATAGGCTTCACGAACAAAACGCTTAAAGTCTTTGTACAACACCCAACCAACACCATTTACACCCCAATCTTTACCCCAACTATTCATTAGTTGAAATGCACCACCTTCTTTTCTATCATCGTACCCAATTACACACATTGCATGCCCACTAAAACCCATTTGTGTATAATCGTCATTTGTAGGTATCCACACTTCTTTGCCAGCCATATCCTGCATAAAACTTCCACCCACCATCATACCAATAACAACAGGCACATCTTTACTTAAGTGTTCTTTAATTGCATGCAGGTTTATTTCTTTGGTGCTTTCATCATCAGTTAATCGAGTAAAACCCAACATTCTTTTTGCTCCAGCATTTTGTATTAGTTGCCCATCGGGTTGACGTTCACAATCTTTATCGGTGTAAGGGAAATCATTGAAGGGAACTGCCCCAACTTCAGTAAGATTTTGCATTGCTCTTATAATGTAAGAACCTTGACAACCTTCTAACCCAATTTGATTGTACATAAATGCAGGACTAAAAGCTGTTTGATTGCCATTAATACCATTGCTCGAAGCTTCTAAAATTGTTCTTGCCGCATAGGCACTACTCCATGCAACACAACTACCCTGCTGCCCCTGATTCAGTCTTTCAGGTGCAAATTTTAATAAAGAAACAGCTTCGGGTAAATCATTCTTTTGTTCGTCTAAACCTTCGTAAACACTGGCTTTGGCAAAAGTGTCTCTGTTTAATTTACCACCAGTAGCAAATTGTTCAGCTATGGAACTAACTGAACTTACATTACAACCCCCTTTAAAATAAAAAATAGCTGCACCAGCTAATACTAACAATAATAAAGCAGGTTTACGAATGAGTAAACCAATAATCATTGGTAGAAATTGAATAAGTATATTTCCGCCACCTCCTCCTCGTCCACCACCACCTGGTGTGTTTTCATTTTCGTTAGAATAATTGTCGCTTTCATCATCAACCATTCTTATGGGCATAGCTGTAATATTTAGGTTATGAAAGTATAATTATTTGGCTACTTTTTATTTCGAATTTCAGCAATGCAATAGATTAAAAAAATTAAAAGAAACAAAATAGCCAAAAACTCTTTTACAATAATTTTGCACCAATCATTTCTATTTACTTCACTATAATTATCACCATCTCTATTAAAAGTATAAAACTCTATAAAACTTCTAAAAGACGAATTGGTCACATTGGCGTTGGCATGTAAAAATGAAAGATTGGCGTTGGATTGATTGTAATAAATATGCTGATTATTGATGCTATCGTAAGCAACAATATGTATTGAATCTTTTGTAAAAGTGTATGTCAACTTCCCATTAGTGCTATTTAATTGAACCAGTTTCTTAACACTTACTGCATTTAAAAATTGTTTTGACACAGCATCAAATGGCATGATGATATTATTAGCAGCATCTACCAAAACCCATTGCTGTTTTTCTCTTAAATAAATTTCGTTGTAATAGTGAACACCATATTGCCAGTTGCCTGCTGGCCCTGCAAAAGTTACCAAACGATTGGGAATTTTTGCTACAGAAAATAAATAGCCAACCATTGCTGCATAATTACCACAAGCCAAATCGGCATTGCATTTTAAAGCTTCCTGAATTTGCCCCAAAGGCCTTAGTTCAGAAACTTTATAGGCGTGTAAACCTTTTGAATTTTTACAAAGTGTGGTTATGAATTTTGAAATAGCTTGTGTATTATAAAAGTCGGAACTGTCTTTATTAAAACTGGTTTTATCTTTTAATAGTTGTATGGCATTTTATATTTCATTAGCCGAAAATCCTTTATCAGAATGCCAGGTATTTAAGGCTCCAACATTAATTTGTGGACCTGGTAAATTGCAATACAAAAATTCATTTACATATTGGTTGTTGTAACTACTGTGATCGAGGGTAAGCTGTATTTCTTGTTTATTTACAATTGAAGTAATTGAATATCGATGAATACCATATTTTAATGCAATGGTTAATGAGTTGACATTGGCTTTTGCGAAACCAATTGGAACAGAATCGGCATAGACTTCCCAAGTTTCAAATTCATCTTGCTGCTGTATGTTTTGAGAGAAAAAAAGCTGTACAGAATCTTTTTGAAAATGTACATCTTTTAAATACAAGCTTGAATCTGTTACGTACAACTCAGTTACAGATTTATAAGGAAAGTATTTATACCCTTCGTTGCGATGGATTAAAATAAAAATATTAGCAGCCAATAAAGCTGCTAATAAGGAGTAATATATGATTCGTTTTTTCTTCACTGTTGATTAAAGATAATCAGTTGAAGGGTGCGACGCAACTGAAGTTGAATAAAGTTACAACTGTTGACTTAGTAATTAATTTATAACAACAAGGCTGCTAAAAGATAATCGGCTAAAAGAATTAAAATGCAACTTACCACAACAGCTGTTGTACTTGCACGTCCTATTTCTAAGGCACCACCTTTTACATGATAGCCATAATAAGCAGGAATACTGGCTACAATGAATGCAAAAGTGTACGCTTTACTCAATGCAAAAAAAACATTGTATGCTTTAAAATTTGAACGAAGTCCAGCATCAAAAATATCTGTAGCAATAATCCCACTCATGGAACCTGCCATACGTCCACCCCAAATACCTAAGAACGCTGAAAGCCCTATTAAGCAAGGGATAACTACCAATGCAGCTACAATTTTTGGAAGTATTAAATAGTTACGTGTATTAATGCCCATGATTTCTTGAGCATCAATTTGCTCAGTGATTTGCATGTTACCTAATTCGCTAGCAATTTTACTTCCAACTACACCTGCTAATACAATACTAAGTACTGTTGGAGATAATTCAAGGATCATACTATCTCTTACAATTACTGCAATAGTTGATGTTGGCACTAACGGCGTTACCAATTGATAAGCTGTTTGCACTGTTGTTACAGCCCCCAAAAACAAAGAAATGATTACAACAATGGGCAATGCCCCCACACCAATTTCTACACACTGGTGCATGAATTCTTTCCAGTACATTCTTGAGTTTTCTGGCTTAGAAAACATGCCTTTTAGCATTAGAATGTATCGACCAAAATGGGTAAAGAAACTCATTATTTAAATATACTTTTAGTTGAACAACAAACAGCAGTTTAGTAAACTGCTGTTTGTTTAATAAAGATTATTTTCTTCCCTTTTTAAGGCGATTCCACCAAGTGGTTTTGTTAACTTCTACTGTTGTATCGAGTTTACATTTTACCTGAGCATCTACCACAGCAATTAATGCCATGTTTACAATATTTCTTACACTACTACCC
This sequence comes from Chitinophagaceae bacterium, assembly GCA_044348985.1. Taxonomy (GTDB): domain Bacteria; phylum Bacteroidota; class Bacteroidia; order Chitinophagales; family Chitinophagaceae; genus UBA1930. The sequence continues at coordinate 20,495 of JBIKRV010000040.1, read as the reverse complement.
AATTGTAAAACGTGAACAGGTTTTTTTAGTCCTAATAAAATAGGGCCAACCGCATCTGCCCCACCAATTTCTTTCAATAAATTATAAGCTACATTACCTGCTGTAAGGTTAGGGAAAATTAGCACGTTTACATTTTCATCAACAAGATCGCTGAAAGGATAATTTTCTTTCAACACTTCTTTATTAAATGCAAGGCTGGCTTGCATTTCACCATCTACTATTAAAGATGGACTTTTTTGTTTTAAAATTCTAGTAGCTTCTGAAACCAATTTAGCTTCTACCCCATCGCTGCTACCAAAATTACTATAGCTGAGCATGGCAATACGTGGTGTAACATTAAAGTTGCGTACTTCTTTTGCAACCAATAATGCAATATCAGCCAATTCTTCGGCAGTTGGGTTAAAGTTTATGGTTGTATCGGCTAAGAAAATTGGACCACGTTTGGTACTTAACAAATACATACCAGCAATTTTTTTAACCCCTTCATCAGTGCCAATAATATTTAATGCTGGGCGAATGGCTTCGGCATAATTTCGTGTTAATCCACTAATTAGTGCATCTGCATCGCCAGTTTCAACCATCATACAACCAAAGTGGTTGCGTTCCTTCATCATTTTATAGCTCTCGTAATGGTTAAAACCACGACGTTGTCTTTTTGCAAAGAATAATTCACCATAGAACTCTCTCTTGCTCTCATGTTCATCATCTCTTGGATCGATGATCGGAATATCAGTCAAATCGATTTTGTTATCAGCAGCAATTATTCTAATTTTTTTCTCTGTACCCAACAAAATTGGATAAGCTACACCCTCATCATATATAATACTTGCAGCTTTTAATATCTTTTCATTATCAGCTTCGGCAAATACCAAACGTTTTGGATCTTTTCTGGCTTTATTACCAATAGCTCGTAGCAATTGATTGTCTAAGCCTAATCGTTTATTCAATTGAACGATATAGGCATCCCAATTGGAAATTGGGTTTTTAGCTACACCACTATCCATTGCAGCTTTAGCAACAGCAGGTGCAACAGTTGACAACAGCCTTGGGTCAACCGGCTTTGGAATGATATAATCGGCACCAAAAGCCATTGTTTTTTGGTTGTATGCCAATGTAACAATATCTGGCACTGGTTCTTTTGCCATAGCAGCCAAAGCCTTTACAGCAGCCAGTTTCATTTCTTCATTAATGGTAGTTGCTCTAACATCTAATGCTCCTCTAAAAATGTAAGGAAAACCCAAAACATTGTTCACTTGGTTCGGATAATCGCTACGACCAGTAGCCATAATTAGATCTTTTCTAACTTCGGTTGCATCTTCATAAGTAATTTCAGGATCCGGATTGGCCATTGCAAAAATGATGGGATTTTTTGCCATATCGGCTACCATTTCTTTGCTAACGGTATTGCCTTTACTTAAGCCAATAAATACATCACAATCAACCATACCTTCAGCCAATTTCATATCTGCATGATCGATAACAAATTCTTTCTTTTGTTCGTCTAAATCAGTTCTGCTACTGTTTATTAAACCCTTGCTGTCAAATACTTTTACATTCTTTTTTTGTACACCCAATGCCACGTATAATCGTACACAAGAAATAGCAGCAGCACCAGCACCATTAATTACCAGTTTTGCATCTTCAATTTTCTTACCTTGAATTTCTAATGCATTAATTAAGGCAGCAGCACTAATGATTGCAGTTCCATGCTGGTCATCGTGCATTACAGGAATTTTAAGCAACTTCTTCAACTCACGTTCTATGTAAAAACATTCAGGAGCTTTTATATCTTCTAAATTAATTCCACCAAAAGTTGGTTCTAATGCTTTTACAATTTCAACAAATTTTACTGGATCCTTTTCATTGATTTCAATATCAAAAACATCGATGTCGGCAAATATTTTAAATAAAACGCCTTTCCCTTCCATCACAGGCTTACCAGCTTCTGGACCAATATCTCCCAAACCCAAAACAGCAGTTCCATTGCTAATTACAGCTACTAAATTTCCTTTGGCTGTGTATTTATAAACGTCTTCCGGATTTTTTGCAATTTCTAAACAAGGTTCAGCTACACCAGGACTATATGCCAACGATAAATCTCTTTGCGTTTTGGCTTCTTTGGTGGGAATAACTTCAATTTTTCCCGGACGACCCTGTGCATGATATTCTAAAGCTTGTTCTCTTCTTAATTCTTTACTCTCCATAATAATTTTTTTTTGCTAATAATTTAAATGAATGAGTGCTAATTACTAAATTATTGTAACAGCTTTTATAGCGTTAAATAAAGTGGTGCAAAATACAACAAAGAATTGTAAATAACAGGATTATATATACCCTTAGTCAGTTTGCATTTGGGTTAAAAAAAATAATAATTTATTCTAATGTTTACGAAATTTCTATCTGACTGTTGTGGTGTTGCACCTTTTTACCATTAAACACTATTCAACAAGAAATACATTAATAGCTCACAATTTTAACTTCACCAATAATACCAGCAGGTTGTAAAGGTTTCTTACTCCAGTTAAAAGGATGCATGGTATAAGTAACCCTTTTTTCTGGTGGTAATTGACTGTCTAAAACCAAGCGGTTGTTCCAGGTATTGGTTACATCAATTTCGATAGTGTTGAACCCTTTTTTCACAGCTTTAGAAATATTTGTAAAGTAAGGATAAGTAAAAATAGTACCACAATCTATACCATTTATTTTGATTGTGGCAATGCCCTCTATTTTACTAAAAGAAAGCATTACCCAATTGGTATTTTCTAATGTAAAACTATTTTTATAGATCACTGTGCCTGAATAATATTTAATATTGGTATCTGTATAAGAAGTCCAATCTTTTAAGTCTTTTGTCAGTATTGGCTTTAAGGGACCTCCTAAAGCAGTATCAAATTGTAATTGCCAATCATTTGTCCATACTGTGTTATATGGTACAGCATTAATTCTGTTATCCCCTTCACCATGTAACAATCGAGTGCTGTCTCTAAATACAATAAATGTGGTTTGATAAGGCATTAACTCTATTGTTACAATTGTACTGCTATCTTTTACATACCAATCTCGAAGTTTGGTAACAGATGATGTAATGGTATGCCAATATTCGGGTAATTTATTTCTAGTTCTGAAAGCAAGGGTAAAAGTTTCTTGCTTACTACTTTGATTGCTTAGAAAATACACATCGATTTCATTGATTTTCCTATGTGTAAAAGCCAGTTTTTTATAATCTGATTTATAGCTTAACAATTTTACATCTTTAGGTAATCCTAGTACTTCCATACTTTCAGCAGCAAAAGGAGTTAACACAAATTTTCCTTTGCCAAAAGAAAAACTAACCTTATCTTTTTCTGCAATAAAATTGAACGCAACGCCATTTTGCAGAAATTGTTTTTTATAGATTGAATCAATTAAAACAGTTGCTCCAGTTTTTACCAATTCTATTATTTTTTTTATAGAAGTATTGCTGATTCTGTTGCTAGGGTTCATTGTAGTGTTGGCAGGAAATATCAATATTTTATAAGCTGTACCACTATGTGTTACAACATTTCCATTTACAACAATCATACTTTGCAATACATCAGGATTAAACGAATCGTAGTTATAACCGTTCAAAGGATTTACCCAATCATTGGCATCATAAATGTTGGCTGAATGGGTTACTTCGTCTGGAATTTTCCTTTGTGGCTGATTAATATTGGTCCATCTTTTTTGTTCATTTTCTACCCTTTCTTTACCCACAATACCAGGAAGAATTGAAACCAATTCACTTGGCAAAACAGAACGTCTTGGCAGTTCTTCTCCTGTAAAAACTGCAATATCAACTACAGGTTTTCCCTGTTGCAGAATAGCTTGACAACGAGCCATATAATCAATCCAAGCCTTACTTTGTTTAAACCAGGTTTGATTGCGTTGATAATATAAACCAATAGGGTCTAGTGTAATGCCAGGTTGTTTATTCATCCAGGCATTGTGCATCATTACATGCAAAACCATTTTATTAATGCCTAAAGCAAAATTTCGGTCACCCAACGCTTTTAAGTTGCCAGGATGCTCATTCCAGTTCATTCTCAACGTTGTAAACGCCTCTGCTTGAACAATTTGTTTTCCATACACATGTGCTGCACTAATGGCATCTAACATATCATTGGGTTTATCGTGTGTTGGACTATTATTCCAAAATTCACCCATAGGAATGGTTACATTTTTGTAATGTAATATGCCATCACTTAACATAGTTGGAGCAACACTTTCAGCAGAAAAATTCAACCCTTTTTGCTGTAATAAGTTTTTAAGTGTACCATAAAAAACATCGTTAACTAATTCAGCAATTGTCTTTCTAACATCATACAAAACCTGTTCACTTTTAGTTATAGATTCAATAGGCATACCAATCATTGCAGGTAAATAATGCAACAAATCGTAGCCCCTTCTTTTCTTAAATTCAGCAGGAAAATTATTGCTCCAGTTCTGGCTGCCACATTCCCAGCTATCTACATGAAATAGCTTGATGACTTCTTTGGCCGTAGATGAATCCACACAACCATAAATTTTATTGAACCAATTATCAAACTGTAATTTCACTGCAACTGTATTAAATTTATCGCATTCTAAACCCTTGCCACCACCAGCAGTTTCATTTTTATGTCCTGTGGAGGTGACACCTATTCTTACAATCGTCCAATTGCCTTTTGGTAAAGTATAATGAAGCACTCCATCTTTATCAACTTTACTGGTAAGATTAATGATGTTCTTTAAAGGAATTACATCTTCATTACTCAATGCATCATTAGCAGCAGGGGCAGCAATACGCCAAACACTTCCATTCTTTGCCTCATAATTATCTATAACTACATCGTCATGCAAAAAAATATGCTTGACTTTTAGAGTGGGCTTCCATTTGGCAGCATCCAAATCTTCTGCACCAGGTTCTGTTCCTGTTTTGTCAAACACAAAACGAACAAACCTTGCTTTAGTAGGTGGCAATGCAAATGTATAAGGTTCATCGGCGTCCTGCCAACCATGACGAGGAGGAACAAGCTGCATAATGGTTTTGAAGTTATTTCCATCTTTACTTGCCTGCACAATCAATCTTAGTGCTTGGTAATTATTGCTGCTGTAAATCGTAGCTGAACGAAAAGTGAATGAGGCATGATAATCATATTGAATCCAGCAAGCTGTATCGGCTTTAAAAGTTTCTGTTTTGCTTTTATCCGGATAAGGCAAAGAATAAGGCACTTTGCCTAAGCTGGATGTTACAGTTACGGGATTTGTTTTATTGCCAAAAGCAAAATCAGATTTGGATGGATAAGCAATGATAGAGATGTCTTTATAGTAACCTTCATTCGTTTCTGGCTGTAATAATTGAATAGGCTCCTTGTTATTCCCCTTCACATATTTTTTCGAGCTGACAATTTTTTGCATGGATAGTTCAGGTGTAATCCATGGACCACCAGCCAATGCGAAACCATCACTTACATGAAAGCCCAATTCCAGTTGCAAGCGTTTGGCTTCAGTAATGGCAAAAGCCACCAAGCCAAACCATTCCTTGCTCAATTGCCTTACTTGTGGTTGGTATGCCACTTTGGAATTGGTGTCTTTGATGAACATTAAATAAGCACCACCTAATCCTACTTCTTTCATAGCTTCTAAATCGGCAGTGATGCCTTCTTTGGAAACTGCTCCATGCAACCAGTACCAGAACACCCAAGGCTTGGCTGATTTTGGTGGATGGAGGAAGTCTTTTTCCAGTTGGGAGAAACTTGTGGTTTTCTGTGCAAAGGTAGATTGAACCACAAAGACACAAAGGATTGCACAAAGTACACCAATCTTTACATTGTGAAATTTGTGTGTTTTTGCCTTTGTGTTCCTTGTGGTAAAAACATTCATTCTAGTGTTTAATCTTTCTAACATCTTCACTTATTTCTTCTTTTCTTTTTGTATAAGGCAACAAATAAAAACTGTAATTGTAAGGTTGTGCTTTAATTTGATATTGTTCCAAAGGTGCAGCCACATTGCTCCAACTATCATTTCCACCAACGCCCATTTGTACCAAATCTATGTTCAGGTTGATGAAGCCAGCATCTTTTAACTTGTTTGTATGCTTGGCATTTTGCACGTTTTCATCTGTATATGGTGATACACTCATACTTAACAAACTATCAGCTACTACCAGCAAACCTTCTTGCTTATTGTTTGATAAAAGCATCCACCGAATATCAGTTCTGTTTCCATTTTCCTGAGGTACGGCATAATGTTCCATGAAATCATTTAAATGCAATTTGTAAATGCCCACGTCAAAACCATAGTTCTTATCAATATAGTTTTCACCTAATCCTTTGCCGTACCATTCAATATTATCAAAACTCCTTTCAATGCCCATTTGCATACCAATTTTGGGGATGTTTGGTAGGCCAGGTTTTGTTTCCAAATTATAGTTGACATGAATAATTCCATTACCATAAACATAATAATTAATAATCACTTTTGCACTATCTTGAATTAATGAATAGCTGCTGCTAATAACTATCCCACTTCCATTTTTACCATCACATTTTCCAGTTGATATATTTACAAGTTTCGGAACGGCCTCATACCATTGTTTTAATTTACGTTGCGGTTTCCAGCCACGTTTGTCGTTATCTGTTAGTGGACGAGTAAAACGTGGCAGCAATGGTGACAATACTTGTTCTTGACCATTTTGTATATAAGAACTCAATGCACCATTTAGCTTATTAAAAGTTATGGTGAAATCTTTTCCTTTAAACTGTATTTCCTCGTTGTTCTCTTTGTAAGTCATTGGTGCTGTAAAAAAGGTATGGCCAATAGCCTTGTTCTCATTGTGAATTTTAAATTGGTTACTTGCAACCTCAAATCCTTTCTCAGCCCAAGCTGTATTTTCTTTCAAAGTGAAATGCAATTCAGCGAACTGCTCACCATAACTTACATTGGTTTGTAGCAAGTAATTCCAAATATCAAATATTGAATCTTTGCCAGCTGCTAAATGAATAAGGGGCAATGGTTTTGTCAAAACAACCTTTCCTTCTATTTTCCAAACTAAAGTAGCATTATACGCATCCACCTTTTTCACACTGCTTCTATTTGTAATATGCACTTTCCCATCCTTCCATTCACATTCAATTGGCTGGAAAACCCTTTTGCATTCATACATAACACTCTTTGGTTTTCCATCACTATTTACAACACCTTTAATAGTAAAATTGTCAAAATATTGTTCACCATAATCACCACCATAAGCAATGAATTCCACCCCTGCTGAATCTTTCTTCAACAGCCCTTGGTCTTTGAATTCCCAGATGCAGCCACCAATCACACGTTTGGTATTTCTCCATTGATCCCATAAATCCTTAATATTACCTGCACTATTGCCCATGGCGTGGGCGTACTCACAAAAGAAGATAGGACGGTTATCACCATTGTTTTGATTAGCCAACAAAGGGGCTGTGTACATGGCAGGATACATTCTACTCACCATATCCACATAATATTGATCCAAAGGATTTTGTAAACGATGGCTATGGTCATTGGGTTTCAGGTAAGCTGGATTGCTTGGGTCCATATAACCTTCCTCTTTAGGTGAACCCATAGCTGGTTCGTAATGCACTGGTCTGGTAATATCAAAATCATGCAGCCAAGCCGCCATAGCAGCATGGTTGGGCCCACGACCAGCTTCATTACCCAAACTCCAAAAGATGATGGAAGGATGATTTTTATCTCTCAACACCATCCTTGTGGCACGTTCCAAATAAGCACCTGCCCATGCAGCATCATTGCTCAACTTTCCACCCAATCCATGCGTTTCCAAATTGGCTTCATCAATTACCATGATGCCAAATTCATCACACAAATCCAACAGGTATGGGTCACTAGGATAATGGCTCAAACGGATGCAGTTAAAGTTGAATTGCTTGATGGTTTTAACATCCTGTAAAATGTCTTCCCTACTCAATGCCTTGCCCTTGGTGTAATGATGGTCTGGCCTGTTTATGCCATACAAATAAGTAAGCTTGCCATTGATGAGCAACTTGCTATCCTCCTTCCTGAATTCAATAGAACGGAAACCCAATTTGCAACTTTTGGCTTCCAACAGTTTACCTGTGCTGTCTTCCAAGGTTAACACCAATGAATAGAGATTGGGTTCTTCTGTGCTCCATTTATCAGGATTGGAAATGGTTGTTTCCAGCAAACCAAACTTGGCATTGTCCAAACGTGGGTACACTTCATTAATAATGCTTTCTGCTGTGCGTTGCAATGGTTTTTCCAACACAGGCTTATTGTTCTTATCAAACAACTGGGCTTTTAACACATAGCCATTTGTAATAGCACCAGTATAATTATCCAAACGTGGACGAATGCTCAACAACGCATCCTTATAATCTTTGTCCAATTTTGTTTGGTAAAAGAAATCTGCAATACGCAATTTAGGTTCGGCTTTCAGCATCACTTCACGGTGAATGCCACTCATACGCCACTGGTCTTGATCCTCTAAAAAGCTTCCATCACTCCAACGAATTACCCAAACAGAAATGACGTTTTCACCATCCTGCAAATAAGGGGTGATGTTGAACTCACTACTTAAAAAACTATCTTCTGCGTAACCCACAAACTTTCCATTTATCCAAACCTTGTAAGCAGAGCTTACCCCACCAAAATGCAAATTGATGTTCATACCCTTCCATGCTGGTGGCAAACTGAATGAACGTTGATAACAACCCACACCATTATAATCCAAAGGTGGGTAAGGAGGATTTACTGGACGAAAAGGATAGACTGCACTTTTATAAATGGGCTTATCATAACCCTGCATTTCCCAACTACTGGGCACTGGAATTTTCTTCCACCCGCTGACTTTGTTTTTATAAAAATCCTGTGGCTCATCACCAGGCTTCAGTGCAAAAGAAAAATCCCAATCACCGTTTAAACTCATATAACGGTTGCTCTTGTTTCTATCAACCGTCAAAGCTCCTTCCACAGAATTGAAAGAGTAAGAAGTTGCCCTGCTGGCATCTCTGTTAATGCCACTTATATAAGGATTTTGCCAAGGCTCATCATTATACGCAGTGGGTACTTTAGGAATAGCAGCAGGCGTTTTGTCCACCAATTGTGCTTGGGCTTGAACCACAAAGGCACAGAGGCAGAAAGTAACACGAAGAATATGTTTGATATTGTTGAACATCGTATTTTTTATTTTGGCAACCAGCTTTTGCATTTCAATTGAACGGCATTGACAAGTTTATTGTGAAACTAGCCGAAGGCATCTATTCAAATATTGAATAATGATTTGGCTTTATCGAAGTGCAAATAAAGAAAATCAGAAAAAATATAATTTTCTTTCACAAGCAATCTCAAAAGACCACAACAAATTTACTTAATGAAATGTGACACAATCACTTTTATACCTGTCAAATACTACTGAATTACTGGTTTATTATAGCACGTCCATGTCTATAAAAAGAGTTGGCAAGCTTTTAAAGGTTGCCAACTCTTTACTTACTGTTTTGTGTGGCTTTCAATAAAAATATTTCAGATGTATTTACTACCCTTTTTGAAACTTTATTTTACCAATCCATTGTACAACACTTTGTCGGCAGCCCATAAAGTTGTTTTTAAAAATTGAAGGATTTTGGTATCACTTAGCGATTGTATTTCAATTGAACAACAGTTGATGGCATTCTTACACGCTTACTCAACTGAAAAAAAATCAATGGCATTTCCACAACCCAAAACCTAGCCCCGATTGTAATGGAAAGCCCCGAGGAACAAGGACTTGTAATGAAAAGCGGGTTGCTGCTCATTTAAAGTATCGTTTGTTGAGCTTCTAAAACCCATTATTCATACACTCATCAAAAAACATTTTACCCAAGTTACTTCATTTGTATATTTGGTTCAAACCAAATTCAGATGAGAAAATTTCTATTGATTGCTGCATTATCCTCTACAGCACTGGTACATGCTCAGGATAAAAAAAAATTTAAGTACATCGATAAAGCCAATATGGACTTATCGGTAAAACCTGGCGATAATTTTTACCAATACGCCAATGGCAACTGGATTAAAAACAATCCTGTTCCAAATTCTAAAACCCGTTGGGGAAGTTTTGATGTATTACGTGAAGAAAGCAGTAAACGTCTGCAGTTATTGTTAGATGAAGCTGTTCAAAATACCAGCAAAGACCGCAAAACACAAATGATTGGCGACATGTACTTTAGTGGAATGGATAGTATTGCTATTGAAGAAAAAAGTTACTACCCCATTCAGGCTGATTTAGAAAGAGTGAATAATATTAAAGATGCTCAAGGCATTTTAAATGAAGCTGCTTATTTAAGAACAACAGGCAGTGGAGGTGCTTTATTTGGAATGTTTATTGGCCCTGATAGAAAAAATGTTTCCAAATACATTCCATCAATTGGCCAAGGAGGCACTAGTTTACCAGACAGGGATTATTATTTAAAAGATGATGCCCGCAGCTCAAAAATTAAAGAAGCCTACAAAATGCATTTGAAAAAAATGTTTATGTTGGCTGGGGAAGATGACGCAAGTGCAACTGCAAGTGCTGCTGCTGTATTAAAAATTGAAACCGAATTTGCAAAGGCACAATACAGCCGTGTTGAGATGCGTGACCCATATAAAACCTATAATAAATTTGCTTTGGCTCAACTAAACGAATTAACACCAAGCATTAACTGGACCAACCAAATGCAGTTAATGAAAGTACAAGGTGCCGATTCAGTTTTGGTGGGTAATCCATCTTTCATAAAACGTGTAGAAGCCTTATTAAAAGAATATCCATTAACAGAATGGAAAAGTTATTTACGTTGGAACATTATTAAATCGGCTGCACCCTATTTAAGCAGTGCATTTGTAAAAGCTGATTTTGAATTTAATCGTGTACAAACAGGACAAAAAGAACAAACGCCACGTTGGCAACGGATGAGTAGCTTAATTGACAGAAGTTTGGGCGATTTAATTGGACAATTGTATGTTGAAAAATATTTCAAGCCTGAAGCCAAAGTACGTATGCTGGAACTAGTTAATAACTTGCAAGCAACTTTTGGCGATAGAATAAATCGTTTAGACTGGATGAGTGATGAAACCAAGCCAAAAGCTTTAGAAAAACTGAATGCATTTGCTAAAAAAATTGCTTACCCTGATAAATGGCAAACCTACGACGGGATTGAAATAAATAAAAATGATTTTCTTGGCAACGTACGCCGTGTGAGCATTTGGAGTTACAACTACATGGTAAATAGAATGGGCAAACCAGTTGATAGAACTGAAATGGGCATGACTCCGCCTACAATTAATGCCTCTTACAGTCCATCGAATAACGACCTAACTTTTCCAGCAGGAATTTTGCAATTCCCTTTCTTCGATTTTGGTGCCGATGATGCTGTAAACTATGGTGGCATTGGAGCTGTAATTGGACATGAAATGACACATGGTTTCGACGACCAAGGTCGCCAATTTGATGCTGTTGGCAACTTGAAAGATTGGTGGGCTAAACAAGATGGCGATAAGTTTAAAACAAAAGCCAATGAAGTGGTTGAGCAATACAATGCATTTACTGTATTAGATACCATACATGTAAATGGCAAACTTACGTTGGGTGAAAATCTAGCAGACTTGGGTGGATTAAACATTGCTTATGAAGCATTCACCAAAACCAAACAATTTAAAGACAATAAAAAAATTGATGGTTTAACACCTACTCAACGTTTCTTTTTAAGCTGGGCTCAGGTTTGGCGTAACAATATTTTACCCGATAATGCAGCTCAGTTAATATTAACCGATCCACATAGTCCAGGAGTGCATCGTGGTAATGGTCCAGTGGTAAATATGGATGCATGGTATGAAGCCTTTGGTGTAAAAGAAGGCGATCAAATGTATAAAAAACCAGAAGCCAGAACAAGAATTTGGTAATTGAATAGATAGATTTTTTAAAGTGGTCTTCTCTGACAGAGAAGACCACTTTTTTTAATAGAAGAACGATAGAAAAAATTGTTTTTCCTTAATAAAATTAGTTAGGACAATGAACTGTAGAATATGAAAGAAAAAACATTATAAAAACAGTTTGTGACCATTCCTCAACATCAATTACTTTTACCTCATGGGAGAATATTCTATTGGCGATGCAATGAAAGGCTTTATCAGAAAAAGCAATTTGAAGAATGGTATCAGGGCTGTTCAGATTGAAGAAGTGTGGGAACAACTCATGGGCAAAACCATTGCCAAATACACAGAGAAAATTGAAATCATCAACTACACTTTATTTATAAGAACACATGTTGGTCCACTAAAAAATGAGCTGATGTTTCAAAAACAACAGATCATTGATCGTGTAAATGAAGTATTTGGCGAAAAAGTAATTAGTAATGTGGTGATACAATAAATGGTGAATAGAGAATGGTTATTGGTAAGTAGGTAAGAACAAACTTTAAACCTTCCACCTTTTGCCTTTCACCCTTCTCAACTACTTCATTCTCACTCTAGGGTCAACAACACCATACAACAAATCGGCGAGTATATTAATAATGATAAAAAAGGTTGCTGTAATCAACACACTACCCATCACTACAGGAAAGTCTAATTTCTCTAACGCATCAACTGTAATTTTCCCAATGCCGTTCCAGCCAAAAATATATTCTACAAAAAATGCTCCTGCTAACAATTCTGCAAACCAACCTGTAATGGCTGTAATTACTGGGTTTAATGCATTGCGTAAAGCATGTTTAAAGATCACAGCTTTTCTGCTTAATCCTTTGGCATAAGCTGTTCGAATGTAGTCCTGATCTAACACATCCAACATGGCACTACGGGTAAGTTGTGTAATAATGGCTAGTGGACGAATACCCAATGTTATAGCAGGTAAAATTAGATTTTTTAATTGCAATTGTTGGCCACCAAAAGCATCAATATCATACAAACTGCCTGTTAATTGTAAACCTGTGTATGTACTCAATACAAAACCAAATACATAAGCCAAAACAATACCCATAAAAAATGATGGAGCCGAAATACCCAGCACACTTGCAAAAATGCTTCCTGTATCCATCCAAGTATTTTGTTTTACGGCTGCTAAAATACCCAATAAAATTCCCACAATTACTGCAATAAACATGGCAGCAAATGCCAACAACATAGTTCGTGGCAATGCATCGAACAATACTTCACTTACATTTTTTTTGGTTTGATAGCTGCGACGCAAATAAGGAACTTTTATACCCACATTGCCAATAAAAAATCCACTCAATTGCTTTTGTTCTCTTTCAGCTTTTGAGTGTATTGCAATAGGACTAACATCATTGGCATACAACAAAAACTGTTTCCACTTGGGTTGGTCTAATGCCAATTCTTTTCGAATATTTTTAATGGTAGTACTATCGCCTGATTGACCAAGTACCAATCTTGCAGGATCACCAAAACCTTGAAATAAAAAAAATACAACTACCACCACTCCTGCTAAAACAAGCAAGCCATACAAGAGTTTTTTGGTGATGAAGTGGAGCAAGGTAATTAGTTATTTAGTTACGAGTTTGGAGTTATAGTTGAAAAGTGAAAGCGTATGAATTTAACCAATAATCTATTTTTTTATTATTTGCATAACTGACCTTATCAATTATATAACCATAAGGACCCATAAATAAATAAGTAGGCTTAACCCTGGCAGCAGTTTTTATAACAGTTGCATCGCAGGATAAAACAGTCAGCTTTTCGTTAGCAAATAATACTCTTGCTTTTTCAGGCATTGCAGTAACAATAAAAACAGGAATATTTTTTGCATTTGCCAATGCTACATTTTTTCTAAAACCAGCTTCCCAATCAGCAATATTGTCAAAATCTTTTGCAAATAACATGATGTATCTACTTTGTGCAAAAATGGCTTTGGTTGTATCTGCACCACTTTCGGCAGTTAACGCAAAATCAGTAATTTTTGGTAACCCTGTTCCCTTGCGAACTACTTTATCATAACGACTGATAAATTCATAAGTACTATCTAAATCATCTGGAAAATGGTTTTGATCAAACTCTATTTCCTTTCCATTCTTTTTATACTTAAACGTAATTACAGTACTATCTGGAATTGCCCCAACAGGCAAACGCATGCCTTCCATAATATTTTTACCTTTGGCATAAGGTAAGCAATCCAGCACGGGCAAATATTTTTGTACATACCATTGTAAGCACAGTACAAATACAAAAGACAAAGCAACAATTATAACAGAAGTAAGTTTGCCAAACATTGGCTTTACGTCGCCTGCTTTAAAGAACAACACCAAAATCAACAGCAGTAAAATAATATCTTTTATAAAAGTTTGTATTGGCGATAAAGGAACACAATCGCCAAAGCAACCACAGGCATGTATTTTACCAGAAAACAATACATAACTGGTTAAAAAAGTGAAGAACACAATCAGCAACAACAACAACCAACTGAAACGTTTCATTTGCCAGCCTACAATTACTGCAACACCAGCCACTACTTCCAGCAAATTCATCCCAACAGAAGCCAGTAAAGTAAATCCATCAAACCCTTTTAAATGCCAAGCTTCAAAAAACTCCTGCATTTTATAACTTAATCCCAATGGATCATTGGCCTTTATCAATCCAGAGAAGATAAACAGCAAACCAACTACCCAACGAATGATTAAGAGATATTTTTTCATAACATGCGTTAAAAAAACTAAAATCGAAAAAACTAAAAATTAAAAAACTAAAGACTAAAAATTTAGAAACTAAACCTTCCACCTTCTAGCATATACCTTAAACCATTTCTTGTCCCCCTTTAGGGGATAGGGGCTAATGCACTCCTTCTCCAATCAGTATCAACCCAAACACACTGTAGTTTAAAATATCTACATAGTTGGCATCAATACCTTCGCTGATAATGGTTTTACCATCATTGACCAATATTTGTTTAATGCGTTGCAGCTTCATAATAATTAAATCAGCAAAACTTTCCTGGCTCATATCTCTCCATGCTTCACCATAATCGTGGTTTTTATTCAGCATAGTATCCTTGGCAAATTGTACCCATTTTGCATACCATTCATTCACCTGTTCAACAGGTAATTCTTCAATCTTCGCTTCTCCTAATTCAAGCTGAATCATACCAATCACCGCATAGTTAACAATGCCTTTAAATTCATCGGCTATATTATCGCCTACCAATTGTAATTTTTTATCCTGTATTGTACGAATACGCAAAGCCTTAATAAAAATTTGGTCCACCACACTAATAGGTCTTAACACACGCCAAGCTGTGCCATAATCAATTGTTTTTTTCAGAAAAATATCCTTGCAACTTTTAATTACTTCATCGTATTGAACATTCGTATTATTCATTATTTTTATTTTTATAAATCAAACAACAGTAACCTTATTTAGCATTACTGGCAAGTTTATCCTGCTGTATAGCAGGACACCCTTCAGGGCTTTGTACTTTAATGGGCTTTTTTAGAACTGCAATATAAAATAGGAAATTATGAAAAAAGTATTTTATACCCTTTTATTAATAACAGGTTGTGCAACAATTAAGAATCAACAAAAAGGTGAACCTATTTTAACAAAATCTAGACCAATTCAATTTAGCATTCGTTCAAACTTTCAACAAGATAGTTTAGAAACAGTATTTATTGGTTGGTTTAAAAATTTAGGATATAAAAACTTGACTAATGATGAACTAACGGCATTAATTCCAACTAAATCAAAACTTATGGGCTCTAGACTTTATGAGATTCAAAAGAAAGCAAGAGATAAAAACGATTTAGAACAAAAAACAAAACAATGGATGAAGGATGAGAATAATTCATACTGTTCAAACGTACATGTAAACTTGCATATTAAGATTGATTCCTTAACTAACAAATACTTTGTAGATTCAGCAAACATTAATACAATTCCTTTTCCTTTTGCAGACTTTCAGAATTATAAAAAATATCCAAAATTCATAATTTCACAGAGTCAATTAAAAACAAAAAGCTTACAAAATGTTTTAACAATGCTGGTAGATTCTATTACTTTACCAAGAAATAGAAAGGGACAAATTTTACCACGATACGAATAAATTTAAACTCACTTATGTTTACACTCAACTGTAAAGGCAAACTCTTAACCATCTCCCAGCCCATTGTTATGGGCATTATCAATACAACTCCTGATTCTTTTTACAGCAATAGCCAACAACAAACTACCGATGCAGCTATTCCCAAAGCTACACAAATGCTGGCTGAAGGTGCTACCATTTTAGATATTGGAGGACAAACCACCAAACCAGGTAGCCAGGAAGTTGGAGCAGAAGAAGAAATCAAACGAGTCGTGCCTGCAATAGAAAAAATCATTCAACAATTTCCTGATGCAATTATTTCTATTGATACCTATCATGCAACAGTTGCTCAAGCTGCTGTACAAGCAGGTGCAAGTATCGTTAACGATGTAAGTGGCGGTTTAATGGATGCTGCAATGTTATCAACTGTTGCACAACTTAAAGTTCCTTATATATGCATGCACATGCAGGGAACACCTCAAACCATGCAACAAAATCCTGTTTATGAAAATGTAACCAAAGAAGTATTGGAATTTTTTATTGAACGAATAGAATCCTGCAGATTAGCAGGCATCAACGATATTATTCTAGACCCCGGAATTGGCTTTGGTAAAACCATTGCACATAATTTTCAGCTCATTAAAGATTTGTCGGTTTTTAATATGCTACAAAAGGCTGTTCTATTGGGCGTTTCCCGAAAATCTACCATCTACAAAACCTTAGGCATTACTGCCAATGATGCTTTAAATGGCACCACCGTTTTAAACACCATTGGCTTACAAAATGGTGCAACTATTTTACGTGTGCACGATGTAAAAGAAGCTGTGGAATGTATTGCATTGGTTAATGCATGTAAAGCGTAAGCCTTAAAGCCCAATTAAAATCCAACTGCCCAACCTCTACACCTGATTGCAGTGTAAACCACGTTGAAGATGGGTGTGTTGGCTTTGTGGCGTAGTTGCAACGAAAAGCAGGACCACAGCTGAACTTTGTACCAATGCTTGTGTTCTATAATTTTAATGCACTAAACTCCTCATTCACTATCCCCAAAAAATACATTTTGTGGGCAACTTTAACCATTTATAAACTTTAGGTTGGGGTACTTTGCAACGCTATGAAATATGGGGTATTGTTTTTTTTATTGATAGGCTTTATTACACAAACAAGTGTTGCACAAAATGTAAGTGGACAATGGTATGGCGTTGGTAAAGTTGATATGCAAGGCAGTAGCAATAGCTATTTAACGGAGCTGGTATTGGTGCAAAAAGGCAAATCGATTACTGGCGAATTGAACTACTATTTTAGAGACAGTTTGTTTAGTAATAAAATTACTGGCAGCTTTGATGCAGCAACAAGAACACTGGTGGTTAACGCTACTAAACTAATTTATTATAAAGCTACCAATACCGTTACTGGTGTGGATTGCCCCATGAGTGGACAATTTATTTTACGTATTGCCAAAGCAGAATCGGTTTTAAGTGGAACTATGTTTGCAGGCAAGGATTTCCGTTTTACCTGCCCCGACATCAACTTTAAACTAAAAAAACAAACCGATAAGGAAGACGATGAACTAACAGTTCCAATTACAAAAAATGATATTAAAGCAGAAGATACCGTTGTTGCCAAACCTGCCATTGTAATTGCATCTGAAAAACCCCTTACTACTGAAGAAAAAAATATTACCGATGAATTTGTAAAACGTGAAAAAATATTTGCCAGAGAAATTGAAATTACCAACAACGAATTACAGTTAGAATTTTACGATAATGGTGCCATTGACGGAGACTCGATCTCAGTTTTTTTTAACAACAAACTGGTATTACCAAAAGCGTTATTGAACCACAGAGCCATTCGTTTTAACGTTGCTTTCAATGATAATTTACCTTATAACGAATTAAGCATGTTTGCAGAAAGTTTGGGTTTTATACCACCTAATACAGCTGCACTGATTATTCATGATGGCACCAAACGACACGAAATTTTAATGACCAGCGATTTCAGTAAAAACAGTACCATTAAGTTGGTTAGGAGGAAGTAGTTTTTGGGGAAGTAGTAAGTATATAAAGTAGAAAAGTAAATAAAGTATATAGGGTTTATAAAGTAAAAGAGGAATCATATATGATTCCTCTCTTTCTTTATACTGTATCAAAGCTGTAAACTCTATCAAATTCTCTCCAACCCCTTCAACTTCTTCAACGCCTAACTATACATCTCAGACCTTAAATCCAACACACGTTTATCTTCAATGTATTCATCAAAAGTCATTAATCTGTCGATGATGCCTTTAGGTGTTAATTCAATAATTCTGTTGGCAACTGTTTGCATAAACGTATGGTCATGTGATGTCATCAAAACAATACCTGGGAAAGTTTGACAACCTTCGTTAAAGCTTTGAATACTTTCCAAATCAAGGTGATTGGTTGGTTGGTCTAACACAATCAGGTTAGGATTTTGCAACATCATACGGCTAACCATACAACGCACTTTTTCTCCACCACTCAATACGTTTGTTTTCTTGGCAATATCATCACCGCTAAACAACATTTTACCTAAGAAACCACGTAAAAAAGGTTCATCAGCATCTGTAATATGTGGTGGTACGTACTGACGCAACCAGTCCATCAGGCCTAAACCATCTTTAAAAAATTCATTGTTTTCTAATGGTAAATAAGCCTTGGTAATGGTGGTTCCCCATTCAAATTTTCCGCCATCGGCATTCATGTTACCATTAATAATTTCGAAGAAATTCGTAACCGCCAATGGATCACGACTTAAGAAAGCAATCTTCTCTCCTTTATTCACACTAAACGAAACCTTATCAAATAATTTTCTACCATCAACTGCTTTACTCAAATTTTCTACATTCAAAATTTGATTACCTACTTCACGCAATGGCTGAAAAATAATACCAGGATATTTACGGTTGCTTGGTTCAATTTCTTCAATCGTTAATTTCTCCAATGCTTTCTTACGAGAAGTTGCTTGCTTACTTTTCGATGCATTGGCAGAGAAACGGGCAATGAAATCCAACAAAGCCTGACGCTTCTCTTCATTCTTTTTATTCTTATCGTTTATCTGACGAGCCATCAACTGACTGCTCTCGTACCAAAAAGTATAGTTACCAGTAAACACTTTAATTTTTGCTCTATCCACATCCGCCACATGCGTACACACCGTATCTAAAAAGTGACGGTCGTGGCTCACTACCAAAACAATGTTTTCATAATCGGCCAAAAAGTTTTCCAACCAACCAATCGTTTCAATATCCAATCCATTGGTAGGTTCATCCAGCAACAAAATATCAGGATTACCAAATAAAGCCTGAGCCAATAACACCCTTAATTTCATAGTACCCGGCAAATCCTTCATCAATGTTTGATGATACTCTTCCTTCACACCCAAACTGCCCAATAAACTGGCAGCATCACTTTCAGCCGTATAGCCACCCATTTCACCAAATTCACCTTCCAGTTCACTGGCTTTCATATAATCATCTTCCGTAGCATCTGGATTCATGTAAATGGCATCTTTTGCCTGCATTACTTCCATCATGTGTTTGTGGCCCATTAAAACCGTAGCCAGCACTGTATGCTCATCAAACTCAAACTGATTTTGTTTCAAAAAGCTCATACGCTCACCCTTACCAATCTCAACATTGCCTTTGTTGGGTTCAATTTCACCACTTAAAATCTTCAAGAAAGTAGATTTCCCTGCACCATTTGCACCAATAACACCATAACAATTTCCTTTAATGAAGTTGATGTTTACTTCATCAAACAATACACGTTTGCCATACGCCAACGTAATATTTCTTGCACTTAACATACTTGCTCTTTTAAAATTTGCGGCAAAAGTAAGGGTTACCGCCCGTATTTGGGTTTATGAATGCAGGAAGAAAGCAATTATGTTACCAGCAGAAGAATAAGAATTGAACACCTGTGGCGTCGCACACTTGTACAACAAAACAGCATTCAGCTTTTCATAAGTTTGGTTCATGCTTCATAAGTTGTCTCGAGGCTGGTTTATTCATCTTTAATTTCCTTAAATAATATCATCACTTTATAAACCAATTTCAACATCAACCGTCATAAAACAAACCTAATCACTATTACACTTTGGAGAGGCGTTGGCAGGACAAACAGGCGGAGCCATTTGGGTTGTCCTTGACTTTTTTTGTTACTTTTTTGTGTCAAGACAAAAAAGTAAAAGAACTGGTTATTAAAAATGAATCTAACTATTTAAAAACTATCAAATTCAGCCTCGGTTCGTGTCCCCACGAAACGAAAATTTTAATATAAAAGTGGTTCGTGAGGACACCATAGCTGTTGGAAAGATATTTATGAAGTATTAGTTAATAAAATTTCATTTAATTTTTCAGGATTACCTCCACATAATATAACTATTTTTTTTACAATTTCAATTTCTAGTTCATTAGAGA
>JBIKRV010000068.1:0-8142 GCA_044348985.1 Chitinophagaceae bacterium | reverse complement strand
ACAGCAAAAAGCTAAAAGAATCGAAACGATTAAAAAATTAAACGTTGTTTGTCTGCACAGAATTAAAGCAACTTAAAGTTTAGAAAACTTTAGACGAAAATTTTTTTTTACAAAATTACAGGCAACGAACAGGGCTTTATGCAGGTGTGGCAATAGCGTACTGTCTGCTAGGAACTGCTGCTGGGCTTTGTATTGTTGTTGATGTTAAGAACTGTTGCTGGGCTTTATTCGTCGAGCTGGAACAAATGTACAATAACGAAATGATGTTGATGTACAATTCGTCCAGCTACACTTGCATAAAACCGCATGTTGTAGGTAGCCCTTGTTTTGTCCACTAGAAAGCTGCTGCCAATAATTAGGGTGTGTCCGAGAAGCGTAGGGCAAGACTGGCTGTTATGCAAGGTTTGGTTCTGTGTGTTGGCTTTTGTGTGCCTTGCATAAGTGCCTGACTTGCTGCGTAGGCTGTCTTTGTCTGTGCAGAGAAGATATTTGTCGAAGCGGATTAAAAAAGTATAAATGAGGTCGGTAATTATGTCAATGCGGATGTTAATTATACAAACGCAGTCTGTAATTATGTCAAAGCGGATTTGAATTATATAATTGCGGATGAAAATTTTATCATAGCGGTTCTGCGTTTTGTCAACTGGAACGCTAATTATGAAAAGTGGGGCTGCAATTATACCTTTTGTCAGCAAGGAATGTGTCCAATAATTAGTAATTATAAAAAAGGGCTTTACTGTGTCAGCAAAGCCCTTTAGCAAAAACTGTTAGGCTTTTACTCTTTTAAATTCAATTCGCTAATCTGTCCATATTGGGGGCTTATTGAGTTGAAAACTGATTCTACATAGGCTTTTACATCTAAGGTTTATCTTTTTACCTGCTTAACTAAGTTGTAGTAGAATCTTTCTAAAAGCCTCATGTTTTCAGTAATAATATCTGCCTGTGCAAAAAGCCCATTACGATACTGTAATGGCTTTTTGTAATTGGTAACCAAACCGTCGGGTAAACTAACTTTAGCCAAATAACCACTATCAGAAGGTGTGGAATTTATATAGTCAATTTTACCAACAACAGCACCGTACTGTTCATAAGGATAAGCCTGAAATTTTAACAATACTTGTTGCCCTAATTTTATTTTTCCAAAGTTGTATTGGGGTATCAACATTTCAACAAAATACGCAGTGTTTGTAGGTTGAACATAAAATAAAGGCTGCCCATTTTTTATTTCTTGGTTTTCTTGAAAGAAGCCTGTAAACGAAACAGTGCCTGTAATAGAGGCTTTTAATAGATACTTAAACTCCCAAGCCTGTAATTGGCTTTTGATAGTTTGCAAAGCTTGTATAAATGTATTTTTTTGAACAATGATTTGGTTTTCTAGTTCGGCTATTTCTTTACGCTTTTCGTTTTGTTGGCTCTCGTTGGTAACGATAGCTGAATTGATTTGCGGTAATGATAATTTTTTTGCAATTAGCTTGCTTTCTTCATTACGATAATCCATAGAGGAAATAACTTTGTCTTTTGCCAATGATTCATTTGCTTTAAAAGTTTCGTTTGTTAATGAAAGGTCTTTTTGTAAGAGTTCTTTTTGGGTTATCAGTATTGCATTCAGTTTTTGAATATTCTGCAAATCGGTTTGTAGCATTGTTTTTTTACGTAGGTAAAAACCATTGTTTAGAAAGTCTTTGAAAGTAATAAAAGACTGAATAAAGGATTGGTAGCTTGTTTGCACTTCGCCTAACTGGTTTAATAATACTTGATTTGAATAGTTTGGGAAAAAGTGGATTATTTCGTTGGTTTGGTTGTTGCTGATTAATTTTTGGATGGTATCAATTTGACTGCTCACTTGTTGAATGGCAGTTGGGTTTGCAAGGCTTTCCATGTAAGCCAATACTTGCCCAACTTGTACGGTGTCATTTTCTTTAACTGCTATTTTTATCAGTTTGCCATCGGTATGTGTAATTATTTCTTTTGGTGCATTAATACTATTAAGCCTTGCTTTTGCTGTTACTAAATCGGGATATTGAATGAACCAACAGACAGCAGCTAAACTTAACAATACTAAAAAGAAAATAGTAATACCCCAACGGATGATGAAGTTGGGTTTGTGACTGATAAACTCTTGCACTTCACTGCTTCTATTTGAATTGTTATTTGGAAGTGCTTTTAGTTCTCCATTTTGTGTAACTATTGTAGGCATATCTGTTTTTTAATTTCCTAGTTCCAATTGATTTTTTACCAATTCATAGTAATAGCCCCTTTTGTTAGTTAATATTTCATGAGTGCCTTGTTCTACAATTTCACCATTTTGCAATACAACTATATTGTCAGCATTTTTTACAGTGCTTAACCTATGGGCTACTACAACTACTGTTTTATCTACAAAAAAATCCTGCAAGTTTTCCAGTATTACCTTTTCATTGTTTGCATCAAGGGCATTGGTGGCTTCATCAAAAAAAATAAAATGAGGGTTTTTATATACAGCCCTTGCAATTAAAATACGTTGCTTTTGTCCTTGGCTAATGCCATTACCCTCTGCACCAATTTTTGTATTGAAACCAAGTGGCAATTGCTCAATAAATTCTATGATATTGGCAACCTTACAAGCCTTCATCAATTTATTGTAATCAGGTCTTTCATCTACTAATGCAATATTGTTGGCAATTGTATCATTGAAAATAAAACCATCTTGCATAACGCTGCTGCATTGATTTCTCCAAAAATTATGACTAATTGTGTTTAGGTTGCTTTCCCCAATTTTAATATCGCCTTTATAATGTTCATAGAATTTCATTAATATCTTTAACAAGGTTGTTTTGCCACTACCACTCATGCCAACAATAGCAGTTGTTTTTTTATCGGGAATAGTTAAGTTGATATTTTGCAATACAGGTTCATTACCTGCTCCTACATAGATGAATGAAACACTCTGCAAACTAATGGTTTTGTTTTCGGGAAGAGATTGCTGCAAGTCTTTTTCTACTGGTTCTTCATTTTCTAAAGAGTGGATTTCGTTTAATCTCTCCAAAGAAAGTTTTGCATCTTGTGCCTGCTGCATAAACCCAATTAATTGTTCAATTGGGCTGTTTAATTGCCCAATGATGTACTGTATAGCTAACATTGCACCCAATGTTAGCTGACCCTCTAACACAGATTTTGCAACAAAAAATGTGATGATTAAATTCTTCCCTTCGTTAATAAAAAATGCACCCGCTTGCTGGTACTGGCTAATGGATAGCCCTTTGAAACTTAGTTTAAACAAAGCAGCTTGTAGGCGTTCCCATTCCCAACGTTTTGGTTTATCGCAATTGTTCAATCTTATTTCTTGCATACCTTGTATTAGTTGCATGGTAGCTGTATTCTCTTTACTGGCTAAAGAAAAACGCATCGTATCCAACTTGCGGCGATAGCTTAGAAAAAAGCGTATCCACCAAAAGTATAAAATGCTGCCGCTTAGAAATACGAAGAATACTGGTACATTGTAAATAAGCAATACCACTGAAAATATAACGAGGTTGAATAAAGAAAATAAAGTGCTTAAAGAACCAGCAGTTAAAAATTGCTGAATACGATTATGGTCGCCAATGCGTTGAAGAATATCGCCTGTTTTTTTGGTATCAAAATAGGAAACAGGCAGCTTCATTAGTTTAATCCAAAAATCGGATAAGATAGAAATATTTATCCTTGTGCCTATATGCAGCAAAATATGACTACGAATAAAATCGGTTACTGTTCTTCCTGCAAAAAGAAATAACTGTGCAATTAAGATAATGTAGATGTATTGTAGGTTTTTTGTGTTGATGCCAACATCTATTATACTTTGAGTGAGAAATGGAAATATTAGTTGTAAGGTACTTGCCACAATTAACCCAATGATTAGTTGCACAAAATATCTTTTGTGTTGCGAAAGGTATTGGGTTAAAAAGCCCCAGCTAATTCTTGGAGCTTTTGCTTCTGACTGGTTATAGAAATCGGGGGTTGGTTCTAGCAAGAGAGCAACGCCGTCTATATCATCAATTGTGCCTAACCATTTATTATAAAACTCTTGTTTGGTATATTTTATAATGCCAGTTGCAGGGTCGGCTACTTCTACTTTTTTTAATGTTGAGTTTGGTGTAACTATTACAAAATGGTTTTGCTCCCAATGTACAATGCAAGGTAATGGTGCTTCTTGAATAAGTTTATCAAAAGTGATTTTTACACTTAATGTTCTAAAACCCATTTTTTCTGCTGCATCACTTATGCCATATAGATTTACTCCTTCTTTACCTAATTGGGTGTATTGTCTTATTTTTTCTATGTTCAGACTACGCCCATGAAACCTGCTTATCATTGATAAGCAGGTGGGGCCGCAATCCATTTGGTTGAGTTGTTTGTGGAAGGGAAAGTCTGCTAACATCATTTTTGTGATTCAATTACTTTTTGTATGTTGATTACAAAATCTTTTTGGGAGGGTTTATAAAAATCTTCGGCAATCAAATAGCCATCATTGCTTATGACGATATACCTTGGAATAGACGATACAGAAAAATATTGTATTAAAGAGTTGTTGGTTTCTTTTGATATTTTAAAGCTGTTCTGTAATAAATTATATTTTGCTGCTGCTTTTTCCCAGCTTTTATCGTCATCGTCTAAACTTAGAGTTACAATTTCTACATCTTTGTTAAAGAGATTTTCTTTCGATTTCAAAAAATGAATTTCTTCTAAGCAGGGTTTGCACCAGCTTGCCCAAAAATCTAATAAAATTATTTTTTTTTGGGTATGAATGATTTCAGCTAATTTTTTTTTATCAGATTTAATATCAATAAAAACATTATTTAAAATTGAATCTGGTATTTTTTTTAATTCGGAAAATTTAAAGTTAAACGTTGGCGATAAAAACTGACTTATTGAATCTAAATAAGTTTTTCGTTGTAAAACTGTTTTAGATTTCGATTCAATTAAGTCAAGTAAAAAGCCGTCTAAATATTTTGTTTTAGTAAATAAATCAGGTATAACCTCGAGTTTGGCTGTCAAGCTATTTGTATTTTTGATTTTATTACTTGGAAAATTTAAAACGGAAAAAAGTAAAGATTTCATATCTGGACATGTAAATTCTGACAGAAATTTATGATTACTTTTAAGTGAATCATAAACCAAAATAATTTCATTAGATACTTTAGTATTATTTTGACAGTAAAAATTTAGATAATTTGTAAAATACTGCAATTTAACATAAGATATTATTGTGGATTTTAAGATCGAATCACTATTATTTATTTTGATATTAATTGAATGTAAGGTTTCCTTACATTTAGTTAAAAGACTAATGTGGTAACTTTTGGAAGTATCCAAAGAGTATTGAGTAAAATAAAGCTTTAAATTCTGAGGTTTAATTATTGAACAAAATGTATAATTATTTGAATCATTAGGTAATACAGTTAATTTGTCATTTGCTGAAAATAATTTAATGGTGTCGTTAATATTCAAGCCTATAAAAGGCTGTTTGAATAAAATATTTCCTTCCATAAAATTAAAATTAAAAATGGTTGGCTTATCGGTTTTAATTGTTTTAAATATTGTAGTGTCTTTGTTATATGGATTAATAAAACTAATAACTGAATTTCGATAGTTGCTATCAAGATAGTCTAAATACACTTTCCCTTTTGAGTTAAATGAGATACCAATTGTAATGCCTTTTTTTAGTAGGTGTGATTTCAAAATTTGTGGTTCGCTTTGGTTACATGATGTTACTATATTTAATAGAAACAAGCAAAGTTGGAGATACCGTTTATGCATAATTGAATGTACTTTGAATGAAATGAATAAGATGCGGGGCTACAAATTATTGTAGCCCCGCAATGTTTGTTTTTAGACACCCCAGCCATCGCATCCACAATCATATTTACACCTGTCACCAGATGTGTCCATGTAATCAAGCATGTTTACACATGTTGAATTTGCTGAACTCGATTGTTGAGAACATGAGCCAGAGAATGTAGTAGTGTAAGTACTAGTTTGTCCATTAGGAGCAGTATATGTCATACGACAAGTACCACCACCAGCGGCAACACCACCATTAATTTTCTTTTGAGCGTCCCTGCTCAAGATGCTTACGCCTTGTAAGCTTGCAATTGTTTTTAGCATAGTTTTTTGCTTTAAACGTTAAAAAATAATTGTTTCTATGTGTTGTCGACTAACACCGTTGTTGAGGATGCACTTGCTGCATCGGGTTTACTATTTTCAAGCTCGTAGTTAATTATTTCCTCAATAAAATATTTAATATCCGCCTTGTCGTAGTATATAGGAAATAGTTTGCCATTGATAAATATTGCTGGTGTATATGATACACTATTGTACCTACACCATTGCTCAAAAACATTTAGAATGCTTATTTCTGTATTATACTTTTCAGAAATAGTGAAATTATTGGGTAATTGCTTACCTACTGCATTAGAATACCATTTAGTAAGCGTGTCTGTGGGGCTATTATCTATCAGAAAATGATTAAGTAAATAAATAGCGGCTTTTGTTTTGGTATTACCTAACTTGTTTGGATTTGCCAATAAACGATAGCTAATACAAATAGTATTCGTATACTTTTTTAATAACCTATTTAAAACCTCGTTTGTGTAACTACATATTGGACAATCGGGGCTGAGGACTGCCATTATCTTAACTGGGGCGTTTAAATTTCCTACGCTAAAGTCTTTTAGCCCTGCTATTTCAGTATCATTTGTTTTTTGGTTTGCATAAAAGGGCATAAATAGATGGTAGTTTCTTCTAAATGAAAGAGCATCTATGTTTGAGGATTTATATTTCGCTGCCTTAACTAATAAGGGTTTAACCAAAAACCATACAGATATTGTAAAGAGACAGATAAATAAGTAACTCAAAGAATGAATTAAGTTTATGCTATTTGGTAATATGCTATTGATGAAGTAAATAATTGCAATAAAAGCTTGAAGCCATAGAACAGAAACAACACCCAAACATAATGGACACCACTTTTTAATAATAAATTTTTGAGTATAAATTGAGTAAATAGTAATTGGAAGGCAAAGCAAGCTAATTGACAAAACAAGGGTATAATTTGTTGAATGTGTAGTATGCAATAGAAGCCAATAAAGCACTTGAATTGAAAAGTATAAAATGCACAAATCACTTAAACCTATATTTTGATTTAATTTACCAGTTTTTGATGCCAAGACTGTAGTG
This sequence comes from Chitinophagaceae bacterium, assembly GCA_044348985.1. Classification (GTDB taxonomy): domain Bacteria; phylum Bacteroidota; class Bacteroidia; order Chitinophagales; family Chitinophagaceae; genus UBA1930. The sequence continues at coordinate 948 of JBIKRV010000068.1, read as the reverse complement.
CAACTTGTTTCGGCATTTAAGTTACATACTTTATTAACTAAGGATGATTTAAATCCGAGCTCATTTATAATGATAAAAATTGAAATCGTTATACCAATAATTGACATTACGAAGTGGAAGCATGAAAAGACATCTAAATTATTAATATTTACGAAAAGGAAAAGTGCAAGGCATGAAAAAATTAATAAAAATGAAAGCAGATTATTTAAGTGTAACTTAAAATTCTTGTTGTTTATTTTATCAATGACTATTATTAACCCATTCCATCTTTCTGTAAATTCTTTAACTGAAACCGTTATAGGTTTATTATTTCCTGTGTCAACAATTATTTTTTCAGGATTCAATAAATATGCAAGAACAAAACCATTTTGGTTGTTATTTCTAACAGATGCTATAAAAGGGTCTTTGAGTTGTTTAACACTTTCTTTCGGAATTTCTGCAACAGTATTTTCAATATTAAAATCATTCAACGTGTCAGTAATCGAAATAATATCAGTAACGTCAGGATGAGAGAGAAACAATGTTTCAAACTTAGTTTCATCAACTGAATAACCCGATTCTTTAACCCATTTCAACAGAATATTTAGAATTTGTTTACTCATAACTGTTTAGATATTAGTTGCCTATGTTTTATTCTATCGTTAAATTGAGATACTACAGCTTGTTGAAGCGTAGCAGTTTACAGCTCTTTTGCAAGTTTGGCTTTGTGTGTCTGCTATGTGTGCCTTGCAAATGTGCTGTAAACTGTGTGTGGGCAAATTAGGATGTGTCACCCAAAAAACAAATTAAATTTTGTTAGTGTGTTTCCCAAGGGTTACCTACAACGTCCCAGGCTTTACGTTGGCAGGACGGCTTTAGTCGTCCTGCTTGGAACTGTAGCTGAATAAAGATATGTAGTTACAAACAAATTCTGTTGCTGAATAGCGTTCGGTCAAGCCAAGAACTAAA
>JBIKRV010000015.1:0-80938 GCA_044348985.1 Chitinophagaceae bacterium | reverse complement strand
TGAAAACGTTCATCAGGCAAATTTTGTATGCTTATCCAATGCATATTTGTTATACGAAATTGCAACAAACTTTAGTATCTGATATTTATCAACATATCTGAATTTGGATTTATGAAAGAGGTCTATTATTCAACTGTATATCTGGCTTTCGCAAGTAGTGCTGCAATACTGCAATAGTTGCCCTACTGTACTGAGCGTAGTCGAAGTATCCAGCAGCCAATCAACAATAGAATATCATTCAACAAAACATATTTAAATTTCCGTTCTCGCAGAGTCTCTACTCCTAGCCTTGTGTGTTGGCAGGACTCTGCGATTCTCCAACGCTTCGATTATTCAATACTTAAACCAATATCTTCCAAATCCTTGTAATGTAATACCTCATATTGCTTCACTTCATTCTTAAGGTATTGTGATGCTGAACTATGTTCATACTCCTCTGCTAGTTCTACAAGCTTATACTTTTCAGTAACTGCATTATTGTGTATGTACTCAATCTTTTGCCACACGAATTTATCACTTCTACATTCTTTACAATCAAAAGAAGGTTCAAAAACTTCATGCTTTTTATTCCTGCTTCTGTCCGTATCATTTACTAGTGAACTCAATTTTTGTAAAATAGCTGTTTGGTTTTGCTGTTGTAAAAGTTTTACCAAATCATAGGCCATAAATCTTTTTCCATTGGCAACAATGGTATTGATGGATTTTTTTGTTTGTTTAAAAGCTATTAAACAATGTACATGATCTGGCATAATGGTGTAAGCTATTAGAAAATGACCTTGGGTTTTTAAATAATCAAACCACTTATATACTAAAGTATATCCATCAGTTATTTGGTATAAAGGAATCCATCTTGCACAAGTGAATGTGATGAAATAAAGACCATTATGCTCATATATTTTTCTTCTTACACTCATACTGAAATAAAAATAGTTAGTAATTTAATTCGCAGAGTCCTGACAACACACAAAGCTTGGAAGAGAGACTCTGCGAGAACGGAAAAATTTATACTGCGTATTTGTAACGATTGATACTTTCAATAGCTTCGATTCATCAAAAAAAAGTAGAAAAACAACAAAGCAGTTGATTTATTCATTTGCATCCTTATTTTTGCAACTGTTAAAAAACAATTATGGCACAACACATAGAACATACCGAAGACGGCAGTGAAAAAGATTTTACGAAAAACTGGGTGAATTCCTCTCGTTTCTTATTCTATTTACAGGTTTTTTGCATTGCAGCATTTGTATTGGGTGGCTGTTACCGTTTATATAACCAACGTTATAAAGGCAAACCCGATATAGAAATTCAGGGCAGCACTAAATACACTCCTGAGTACAAATAATTTTAAAAAAAATTTTTTTGAGAACTTTAGATGTCTATTTTTGCACTCCCAATTCAGAAATAGGTTTCAAAAAGGGGAAAGTTCTTAACAATCAAGCGGAAGTAGCTCATTTGGTAGAGCACGACCTTGCCAAGGTCGGGGTGGCCGGTTCGAGCCCGGTCTTCCGCTCTAAAAGTCCTGAACAATTAAGTTTCGGGATTTTTTTTTCACTTGGTGAAATGTTGCCCCGGTGGTGGAATTGGTAGACACGCCCCGACTGAAATCGGGGTGACCAGCAACGGTCGTAACGCTCTTTTTAATAAAATTGAATTTAATAATATTGCCCCGGTGGTGGAATTGGTAGACACGCAGGACTTAAAATCCTGTGACCCGCAACGGTCGTAACGGTTCAACTCCGTTCCGGGGCACAAAAAAGCGACTTTTAGTCGCTTTTTTTGTTTTATGTACTACGTGTATATTTTATACTCAGAAAAGTGAAACAGATACTACATTGGTTATTCTGCTGATGTTCAAAGCCGTTTAGCAAGGCATAATAATGGATTAGGTACAGCAACCAAATACTGTACACCATATATAATTTGTGCTACAAAAGCCTTCAACACCGAGACTGAAGCAAGAAAAGAAGAATACAGAATTAAAAAGCAAAAAAGTAGAAAATATATAGAACACTTGATTGCAGGTAATTGGTAACCCAATATGCTAATTATTTTTCTTCACTTTCTAATCCAATTATTGCAACGCCTATCTTCACATTCTTATGAATAATAATGCTATTGCCGATAATTTTTCACTGTTATCCAAACTAATGGATATTCATGGCGATAATAGTTTTAAAGCCAAATCTTACAGTTCCGCTGCATTTAATATTGAGAAACTGCCTATGCAGCTGAGTTCGATTGAACAAGAGAAAATATTTTCTTTAAAAGGAATTGGAGAGTCGGTTGGACAAAAAATTGTAGAGCAACTAAATACAGGAAGATTAAATGTATTAGATGAATACATTTTAAAAACACCACCAGGCGTTATTGAAATGTTGCATATTAAAGGTATTGGTCCCAAAAAAATTTCGACCATTTGGAAAGAAATGGAAATTGAATCGATTGGAGAATTATTGTATGCTTGTAACGAAAACAGATTAACCCGTTACAAAGGTTTTGGCGAAAAAACACAACAAAGTGTAAAAGAAAATATTGAGTTTTACATGGGTACGCTGGGTAGTTATTTATACCAGCAAATTGAGAGTTATGCCTTATCTGTGCATGATAAATTAACTGCACTTTTTCCTGATGAAAATTTTATACTAACTGGTGCGTTTAGAAGGCAATTGGAAATTATTGAAAAATTGGAATGGGTTACGACCGTTAATCCTGATACATTAAGCAGCTTTTTTACAACGAATGGTTTTGAAATTGTAAGTACTGAAGAAGGCTACATCAGTTTTTGTGGTAAAGAAAATGTAACAATGGGTTTTTATGTTACCGATGCAGATTACTTATATAACCAACTTTTTGCTACCAGCTGCAGCCCTGAATTTTTACAAAGTTTTATGGAGCAAACAGGATGGGATGCATCGAATCCTTATGCTAGTGAAGAAGAGATTTTCGAGGATTGTAATTGCAGTTTTATTCCTGCTTATTTAAGAGAGGCTGATACCATTATTGAAAAAGCTCTGAATAATAATTTACCTGACGTAATTCAAACATCATCTATCAAAGGCATTATACATAGCCATAGTAACTGGAGTGATGGCAATAATACTTTAGAAGAAATGGCTCATGCATGTATAGATAAAGGGCTTGAATATTTGGTCATCAGCGACCACAGCAAAACTGCATCTTATGCCCAAGGTTTGCCTGTAGAAAGAGTTTTGGCTCAACATCAATTGATTGATGAACTCAATAAAAAACTATTCCCTTTCAAAATTTTCAAAAGTATTGAAAGCGATATTTTAGGCGATGGCAGTTTAGATTATGAACCAGAAATTTTACAACAGTTTGATATCATCATTGCATCTGTTCACTCTAACTTAAAAATGATTGAAGAAAAAGCCATGATGCGTTTAATGAATGCCATAGCCAACCCATTCACCAGTATTTTAGGCCACATGACAGGCAGATTATTATTAAGCAGAAATGGATATCCTGTAAATCATACTACCATTATTGAAGCTTGTGCCAAACACAATGTTGTAATTGAATTAAATGCTCATCCTAGAAGATTAGATATCGATTGGCGTTTTATCAATCAAGCTACAGAAAAAAATATTTTAATTTCAATTAATCCTGACGCACATGATGTAACAGGTTATAATGATTGTAAATATGGTGTTTTGGTTGCTCAAAAAGCTGGATTAACAGCACAACAAAATCTCAGTAGTTACAACTTAGCTCAATTTGAAAACTTCGTTGCAATACAACAACAAAAAAGGAAAGCTTAGCTTTCCTTTTTTGTTTATCGCATCAAATACATTTTGCCATATCCACCTTTAAAATATTTATCGGTTTTTATTTTATCGCCACTAGCATCTTTTAAATCAAACTTTTCTAAACTGTTACCTTCTAAATTGGTAATAATTCTGTACAGATATACTCCATTGGCTAATTTCTGTCCATACATATCCGTTCCATCCCATTTATAATCTGTAATATTTCTACCAATATGTAATGAACCCAGTTCGTCTTTATTAATTTCTTTTACTACTTTACCAGTAACTGTTAAAATTTGAATTCTAATGTTCGATGGCAACTTGGTTCCGGTTAAAGTAAATACAAATGCAGTTGAAGTAGTGAATGGATTTGGATAGTTAAACACTTCTGAAATTGCAGGTGTATTATTTACATTAAAAGTTACCCTGTATTCTTGTGAACCAGCACTATTGCCACTCATATCTTTTCCTTTTACAAACAATTCATATTCACCATCTTGACTAAGCATTGGAGAAAACTCTGCTACTGCAGTATTATTGATACCACTTAAATTAGCTGGCGTAAATCGAAGGGTGTCAGTTCCATATTTAAAACGTTTCACTGAATAATCAGGATAACGCAACTGCACAGTAACTCCAGCTGTATCATTCAATGCTAGAAATTTTGATTCATCTTTTAAATTGATTCGTATTGCTGGTTTTGCAGAAACAATATCTCCATTTAAAATGTGTACCCCATCGAAAGTAACATCAACTATTGGGTTAATTTTATCTGCATTTACATAAAAATTCTTATACAAGAAGTTGTTTACATGCGTTTGCTCTAGTTGGTCATTATCAGGATTAACATCTATAAATAAAGTATTGTTACCCAATAACCCTTCTGTGGGAATAGATGCTACAACTGTAGCTGTATCGCCAGGAATTAAAGGCTTTTTAAGTTTTGCAGCAGCAATTGAGTTTATTACATTACCGCTGTTAAAGACTTGTAATTTCACTTTAATGCTATCAGTAAAATTAACATTACTAATATTTTTAAAGGCTATAGCAACATTTAGTTTTTCGCCAGCTTCTAAACTGTCTTTAAAAGTGTATTTGATATTTGGAGCCAATGCACCTTCTGGTACCATATCAGCAATTAAACGCCAGTACCTTAGTTGATATGGAGTTAAGTTCACTGCATCTTTGTTGGTCATTTTTATTTTCAAATAAGGGTATGTTGTTGCATTTACAGAGGTCAAGATCAAATCTTGTTGAGCAAGATTAATATTTGAAAATAATTCAGTCTCAAGGCCAGCAGTATTAACACCAATTACATTTACAAGTGGAATATCTCCTACCGTTGTTTCTAATGAAGTACCTCTCCACTTTAAAAGTTTCCATGATTTTGCAGGACCAAAAACTGGTGAAGTAATATAACCCAACGTATCCCTTGATGCTACAATGGCATCTAAATGGGCAACATCATTAACATCGAAACCAAATTTCCATTTCGGCGAAAATATTGTTGTATTTTTCTTAAACATAAATGCCCAAGGTCTTGGATAATTAAATGAATCCAATGACGTAAATCCATTTTCAACCAGCTTACCATACAAAGTGTTACTTAAAGAGCCATTCGAAGTAGCATCGGCTTTCCAGATGGCCACAGGATTTGCATCGAACGGCTGATCTAAATTTACCCTTGCAACTGCAATAACTCCGCTTGGAATCCAGTTAATAAAATCTCTCATTTTATTTCTATCAGCCAAAGAATTATAACTAAACTCAAAATTAAACTGACGACCGCTTTTATTGCAATTAATAGCAGCACTACCCATAAATCCACCTGATAAGCCTGATGAATCAAGAGCAGGAACTGCCTGATTATAGTAAGGTCTTAGTGTAACCGCATCTAGTAAAGTCCAACGAACAGAATACCCTAAACAACCACTATTAATAATTCCCAAACCATTTTTATAAACAGAAAAATCTGCATCGTAATTGGTATATGGAAACACTCCTTGCGTAATTGTAAAGTTGGTAGAAGATTGCCCATAGTTCCATTGCCTTGAAAAACTATCTAACTTTATACGTTCACCAATACTTTTAAGATGTTGGTACACGTGTGATTGATTATATCCTTCCTCTGTTCCGTTTAAGTAAACAAAACTACTGGTATTCCATCTGTATAATCCTGAAGCAGGCAGTGGTGCAACTCTCCAATAATAAACAGTAGAATCTCTGTAGGAGATTTGTGGATCGAATTCTACCACTCCACCCGAACCGATAACAGTTCTCGAAATTTTGAATGTTGAATTAAACAATTCGGTTGTATCCATTTCCATTATGTACTGACGAGGTAAAGCCAATGGATTGGCAGTGGATGCGTAAAGCTTGCCAGTACTTTTATTGGTAACTGCAAATGCTGTTGGATAAACAGGCTTAATATCGTCATCGAAAATGAAAAAACATTTACTAATACTGTTATTGGTTTCACTTAGTTCATCATATTGATTCAAACTGTCTAACATAATTGTTATACAATTATTTCCTTTATCTCTTGTTGATACAATGGGTACTTCTATTTCAATTGAATCGGCATAACGAATAGATGGTTTTAAAAATTTTCGATATAAATATTCACTAGTGCCATCTCCATGCTGCCATTTAATAGTAACCTGCAAAGAATCTCCAGCACCAGCTACTCTAGATGCCTGTGCTTTACCAAGATTATAAATTTTTGCTTTTAATGTAAATTTGGTATCAGCTACAGAAAGTACAGATGGAGCAATACTTACAGTTTGATCTTCTACAACAAAATCGGGTTTATCAGATGCATAAATTTTAACTGCAGGATCACCATGTAGCAAAAATTGCTCAGCATGCATGCGTGCAAAAAAATCATTCCCGTTTAATCTAGCAATTGCATCCAACATATTTTTGCCAATATAATTATTATAACCTGTAGCACTGCCTATTGATTTATATAAATCAGTAGTGTAGGTATCTAAATAACCAGTGAGTCCAAAGTGAGAACTTGCTATTACACCAATTGAACCACGTTGACCAACCAATACAAACTTTTCAGAGAAAGATGTGATGTTCGATAATCGGGAGGTATCATAATCGAAAAAGTTACCTGCATTGCAACCGTTTAAACAAAACAGCGGATACTTACCAATATTGGTATAATCCATAGGATTATTCAAATTATAATCTAATTGAGTGGCAGCACTATGTCCAAAATAAGTCATTAATGAAAAGCCATTACTGAAATTTTGCTTCATTCTGTCAATTTCATTCGGCGTTGCCTGTGTATAAAAATCTGACACACCGGCTCCATATAAAGTGTCTTTAAGCGATGCCTTATATCCATCTAAATAATTTATTAATAATGGCTTTATCGAAGGATCATTGCTGCCTGCAACATTAATTACATGTTTCATCCAAAGCTTATTGGCAATTGTTTGAGTTGTACTTGCAGCTTGTAATTCATATTCTTTTACTTTTTGCAGATACAAATTCACTTCGTTAGAGTTGACAGCCGACAAACGTCCTGTCATTAGTAATGGAGCAGGATTAATACCATCTGATGCCAATAAAAAATCAGATGCAGGCCAACCAAAAGTAGGCACTAAATTTAATCGATCAGCAAAACTGCTACTTTCATTCAATCGATATTCATCGTATGAAACGGCTTTACCAATGATAAATAAGTGTTGTGGATTAGTTGAAAAATTTTGCTTGGCATAACGTACAAAATTTTTAACTGCTAAAGGATGCTTTTTAATACCAAAAGCAAATTGATCAGTCAATTCATCAATATCATACACTTTTGCATTAAAACTTCCACCAGCAATCGATGCACGGTATTGTTTAAACAAATCAACAGCTTCGCCAGCATTTAAACCCAAAATTTTATTAGAAACAATTAAGTAATTACCTTGATTGGCTACAGTAGCAAAATTGGCAAAAGTTTTAACTTGCAAACTACTCACAGCAGTTATTGCTGCATTATCTTGGCTAACCAGTACAAAATTTCTTTCAATTGCGGAGAAAGGCAAAGCAAACTTTATTAACCCACCTGAAACCACAGCAACATATCTGGTCTTATTGGTTAAATCGTATAATATAGGAGGAATTACGCTGTTGAAATTAGTAATCTCAATGTAAGACCCCAATGAATTAGAGCTTGCTGCTAATGTAAAAGAGAAATTAGTGGAGTTATGAAAATTGAATAGACGGGGATAGGTTAATGCTAGGTAAGCAGCATAAATTCTATTCACATTATCACCACTATTTACAGGCGTAATTTCAATTCTAAAATCATTAGTAGTATTAGATATTGCTGTTACTGGAACCGCACCATTAAACACTTTAGATTCCTGATTATTCAATAATTGATTGCTAATATATGCGGTATTATTTAATTTAAATGAAACATTTCTTGAAGAATAAGAAACGCCATTAACAGCCATACTTACTGATGCAGATGAACCAGTAGTATAAGGATACAGGTTACTGGCTGAAAATACATAGGGACTAGATTGATAAATATCTCTTGTTCCCCAGCCCTCGCCTACATCGTAAGAAGATGACGTAACTCTTTCGCCAACATTTTCGCCATAACCTCTGGCTATTTGTTCTTTAAAATCGAAACGTTGTGTATAGTTAAAAAAAGGTTCAGGAGTGAGTGTGTTGGCAGCTACATTATTTACGGTATTTGTGTAACGCAAATTATTTACCGTATTGGTATTAACTGTTAGAAAAAAAACAGCGGTATCGGTTTGTAAACTTATTTTATCCGATAACTGATTGGCCACATTTCTATAAAGTTTTTTATCTGGTAATCCATCATTCCTTTCACCCCAAAATTCAATATAGCCATCATTGGGAAGTGCACCAACAGCAACACTCGTATATATAGGAATTTGAACACCATTTCTCCACAATTGAAAATTTTGTGCAGGCGTTGAAACTATAGCAGCAGGTAATGTTGCCTGATTAATTCTGTACAAACCAGTTGTACCCACCTTAAACTTATAATACGTTTTACTATAATCAATCCACTCGTTATTGTAGTTCTGTGCCTGCACCAAAACTGTTGCATTGATTAAAAGCAATAAAAAAAACAGTTTACGCATAAATATTTTTATAAAGTTTATTTAGTATCAATACAAACAACTCATTCGAACATCTACTTTTCTTTTTTTACCAAATCTATTCTTAAACTGAAAATATGTGTGTACAAAGGATTACTTTGATTGGCTAAATTGGTAAAAGCATAATCAATACCAACATTACCAAACTTAAATCCTGCACCAAGACTTGGTTGAAATATCCATACTTTTTTTTGATTGGTGGTATCTCCATCGGCCAATGCTTTTTGAAAATTAGAAATACCAGCTCTTAAGAAAACACTATTGTTAATATTGGCTTCTAAACCAATGTTCGGATCGATACTTATTGGATTTGTACTGATAACCGTATTACGTCTTCCATCAAAAGTAAAATGTAAATTGGCTTCTGCTAATAAACTAAACTTATCGTTAATTTTAAAGTTCTTACCTGCAGCAGCTATCAATCGTGGAGCTGTCATTTCTGTACTTTTAGTTGGAATATCATTATTGGTTAAGTACAAAACTTCTTTCTCTCTATCATTAAAAGTAAAAGACCATGCATTGAATGTAGTCGTTACATCTCTTGCTGTTAAACCAAACAACCACTTATCTTTTTTAATTTGAATACCAGCATCTAATCCAAAACCCCATGCTTTTGCAAAGCTACCTACTGTTCGATGAATTATTTTTGCGTTACCGCCTATGCTGATAAAAAGGTTGTCTTTCTTTTTTAATACTTGTGAATAGCTTAACAATACAGCATAATCGGCAGAGGAAAAGCTGGTAATATTGTTATAGTTGGGTGAACCATCTGGTTCAATTAAATACAAAGTGTTGGGAATATCATCTACTGCAAAACGCAAAAAACTTATACCCAATGTTCTATTGCCATTTTTAGATGGTAAGGCCAATGTTGCAAAATCATACTTACCAATACCTGCAAAATATTCAGCATGCATTACCACCAATGATGGATTGTCTTTTACTGCAATCAATCCGGCAGGATTCCAGTAACCAGCAGTTGCATCAGCAACTGTAGCTACCTGTACACCACCCATTCCAAGACCTCTTGCACCTGCTCCAATATTCAAAAACTCATTTGAATATTTTCTGAATTGTGCATTCGCTTTTGGGTAAATTACCCAGCAAAAAACAACTGCAATAATTTTAAAATACAATTTCATGCGTTTAAGATAATGTTAAATAAATGAAGTACAAAAAATACTCTAATAAAATTAAAACAGTACTGCAATTACTTCTTTTGTATTGTAAATATTTTAGTGTCCATTCCAGAATCAATTCTTACTAAATAGACTCCAACTACTAAACCACTTATACCGAATTGTGTATTTGCAGTAATATTTTTAGTAGTTAAATATTGACCCGAACATACGTTGGTAATAATGCCTGAATTATTTATTTTCAGTATCACTATAAGAGTGAAAAGAATGTGCCATAAATAAGCTGTTGAGTTTATTCATAAACTCAATTTTTCTTTTTGAACTCTTTAAATAAATTCTACAGAATGCACTATTCATATGTTGGTAAAATTGTTCAACCGAAATAGCTCCTAAACCATTTGCCACTAAGCTTGCCTGTGCAATTCTTACCAGCTTATTTTTAGTTGGCTGATTGTTATCAGGTCTAATCCAACATAAAATTTGAGCTTATAATAATTTTTGCTACAGTCAATCCATTCGTTTCAATATAGCTGTGCAGTTACACTTTTAAAAGTTCCAATCACCAATAATAATAAAATCAGCGTTTTCACAAATTGTTGTACTTTTTTATAGTATTTAAACAAGATGCAAAGGGTTAAATAGAATGATTTTTTGTTTATTAGAGACGCCTAAATATTTGATTTAGCTGCCTTAAAAACAAATTTTACTGAAAAGCCTATAAAGGATTTTAAAAAAAGAAAAAAATGAATAGAACTTATCGTTTTTGCACGTTTTTGAGAAAAAACTTCCACAACTTATCCTTTACATTTGCGGCAAACAGTTTTTAAGCCATGAATTTGATAGAAGAATTACGTTGGAGAGGCATGATTGCCGATATTATGCCAGGTACTGAAGAACAGTTATTAAAAGAAATGACCACAGGCTATGTTGGATTTGACCCTACAGCCGATAGCTTGCATATTGGTAGTTTAGTGCCTATACTTTTATTAGTTCACATGCAAAAAGCTGGGCACAAACCTGTGGCTTTAGTAGGTGGTGCTACAGGAATGGTAGGTGACCCAAGTGGAAAAAGTGCAGAAAGGAATTTGTTAGATGAAGAAACCTTGGCAAAAAATGTTGCTGGAATCAAAGGTCAGTTAGAAAGATTTTTAGATTTTGATGCAGCAAAATCAAATGCTGCTTTAATGACCAATAATTACGATTGGTTTAAAACAATTTCGTTTATTGATTTTTTGAGAGATGCAGGAAAGCACATTACCGTCAATTATATGATGGCGAAAGACAGTGTAAAAAAAAGAATTGAAGGCGATACTGGTATAAGTTACACTGAATTTGCTTACCAATTGATGCAGGGATACGATTTTTATTGGTTGTACAATAACCTGAATTGCAAGTTGCAGTTTGGTGGTAGCGACCAATGGGGAAATATGACCACTGGTACAGAATTAATCAGAAGAAAAAGTGGTGGAGAAGCTTTTGTTTTTACTTGTCCATTGATAACAAAAGCCGATGGTGGAAAATTTGGTAAAACAGAAAGTGGTAATATTTGGTTAGATGCCAATAGAACAACACCATTTCAATTTTATCAATTTTGGTTGAATGCTACCGATGCAGATGCTGCCAAATGGATTAAGATTTTTACATTCCTAGATGAAGCAACGATTAATACTTTAACTACTGAGCATGACGTAAATCCGGCTGCAAGAACTTTACAAAAAGTTTTGGCTAAGGAAGTAACTGTATTTGTGCATGGCGAAAAAGAATACAATAAAGCAATTGAAACAACCGAAAAACTATTTGCCAATGCCAATGCACCAGCAGAAAGTTTAAGTGTAGATGATTTGGAAAATATGGATGGTGTACAAAAAAATAGTTTTGACAGAAGTAAAATTGAAGCAGGTATTGACATAGTTTCTTTCTTAGCAGAAACTGCAATTTTCCCAAGTAAAGGAGAAGCAAAAAAAATGGTATTGGGTGGTGGAATAAGTATTAATAGAAAAAAGGTGGATGGGCTACTGTTCAATGTAGATAAGACTTTATTGCTGCATGATAAATATATTTTAGCACAAAAGGGAAGGAGAAATTATTACTTGATTATTTGCCACTGAGACACAGAAACACAGAAATTTTATGGAGAGAAAATATTTTGACTCAACTCAATATCCATTACAAAATGAAACAGATTTGATTATTGGAATTGGTATTGAAATTCATAAAATTTTTGGGGCTGGTTTTCTTGAGATTGTTTATAAAGATGCATTTGAACATGAATTTAGAAAGAATGATTATTTCTATAATCGAGAACGGGAATACCAAATTCATTATAAAGAGATTATTTTACCACATAAATTTTATTGCTGATTTTGTAGTTTTTGACAAAGTAATACTTGAAATAAAAGCAAAAGATGGTGGCATTGCAGAAGAAGATTTAGCCCAAACAATTAACTACTTAAAAGTACCTGGCTGCAAAATTGGACTAATACTAAATTTTGGTAAACTAAAATTAGAGATTAAAGGAGTCGTCTTTTAATCTCTAATTTCATCGGTGCTTCAGTGCCTCTGTGGCAATTTTAAATTATGCAAAACGTGTACTTTATATCAGGTTTAGGAGCTAATGAAAAAGCATTTAGCTTTCTTGATTTGTCATTTTGCAATCCTGTTTTTATCCAATGGATTAAACCTCAACAAAACGAAACACTGGAACAGTATGCTGTAAGACTTTCAGCACAAATAAAAGAGCCCGATGCAATAATTGTTGGCTTATCTTTTGGTGGAATGTTAGCAACAGAAATTGCAAAGCATAATCCTAGTTTTAAAGTCATTATAATTTCGAGCAATAAAGTTTACACAGAGTTTCCTAAGCTTTTAAAGATTGGAAAATACATACCTGCTTACAAATGGTTACCCAATAAGTCCATGAAAAAATCAAGTAGTTTCTTTGCGTGGATTTTAGGTGCAAAAGGCAGTAAACAAAGGGCAGTACAAAAACAAATTGTAAGCCAAACCGATCCTGTATTTACAAAATGGGCAATCAGTGCAATTATGCATTGGCAAAATATAGTTATACCTGAAAATCTGATTCACATTCATGGCACAGCCGATAAGCTATTACCTTATCGTTGTGTAAAAGCAGATTACACAATTGAAGGTGGAGAGCATTTGATGATTATGGACGAAGCCAATGAAATTTCAAATCTTTTGAAACAATTAATCTAGAACTCTGTGTTTCAGTGCCTAAGTGGCAAAACTACTTTACACCTTTTATCACACTCCAAATTGCATTAGCTACAAATACATTGCCATTTTGATTCAAGTGCACACCATCCGTAGTTAAAATACCTCTATCCTTACTTTCAGGATTATTGGAAATATTATAATCTACAAACAACTGACGTAAGTCAACAATTGGTAAATCAAACTCTTTTGCCAACTTACGAATTACATTACTGTATCTATTCAAATCACCATCTTGCTGGTTGGTGTAATCTTTTCTTTCACCAATTGCTGCTGGTGTACATACCACAATTTTACTGGCACTGTATTGAAGTTTACGAATGATGGCTCTATAAAATTTTTCGAATTTGTCTTCATCTGTTCCTGTACCTCTCCCCATTTTATGCCAAACATCATTTACGCCAATATAAATTACTGTTACATCTGGAGCTTTACTCAAAACATCTTCTTCCAAGCGTAAATACAAATCATATACTTTATTGCCACTAACACCTGCTCCAACCAATTCATATTGTGTATCTGTATTTTCGTGCTTAATAATCGAATCAATTTTACCAATATAACCTCCTGGTTTTGCACCTTGTTCAGTAATAGAATCACCAAAAAAAACAATTTTCTTTTTTTTACCTGCTCTTGTGTAAGCCATTAAAAGCATACTTGCAACGAATAGTACAACTAAAACAATTTTTGTAGTCATGGCAATCAAATTTCTAATTTTTAATTTCTAATTTCCGATTATATACCCAATTATAAAACCATTCTCTTTTTCCTTCTGCCTTTCTCCTTCCAACTTTTACCTTTTCTCCTAATTCAATAAATGTGGTCTTTCTCTGTAAACTTTCCAAACAAATTCTCCAAATAATGTATTTGCCCAAGCAAACCATTTACGTGTAAAGTTAGAGGCATCGTCTTTATGAAAACTCTCATGCATAAAGCCTGTACCTGCATGTGTACGTTGCAACATATCCAAACACTGTTTAATTTCTTGATCATCATTGCTGGTTAAGCCTCTCATAATAATACTCATTGGCCAAATCATATCCATACCACAATGTGGACCACCAATTCCTTCTGCAACTTTGCCTTTGAAGAAAAAGGGGTTTGATTCTGACAAACAGAATTTTCTTGTTGCCAAATAAGTCTCGTCATTATTCATGAATACATCTAAATAAGGTAATGATAAGAGAGAAGGAATATTTGCATCATCCATTAAGTTATAACTTCCAAAACCATTCACTTCAAAAGCAAATATTTTTCCGAACTCTTTGCTTTCAACTGCAGCTTCTTTTATTAGAGATTTCTCAATCGAAGTAAAAAGTGAAACTGATTCTTTAACTAAGTTTCGCCATTCTAAAGAGCTACTTTTCTCTGCCATCAATTGTAGCTTCCACAATGAATTATACGCAAAAAAATTACTGGGTACTAAATAAGGAAAAACAGTCGCATCATCACTTGGCCTAAACATCGAACAAATCAATCCAGTGGGTTTTGCAGGGTAACCAAAACCACCCAATGGCACACCATCTGTAGCCCATGCTGTTGTTCGTTGAAAATGATAAGGACCTTTACCATCCAATCTTTGCTGCTCTTTAAATGTTTGTATAATCAGCTTCATGGCTTTTAACCATTGTTCATCAAACACAGAAGCATCACCTGTTTCTTTCCAGTAACCATAACTTAAACGTATAGGATAACACAAACTATCAATTTCCCATTTGCGTTCATGAATCCCCGATTTCATTTCAGTTAAATCACTTTTCCATTCACTAACTTTAGTTACATCTTTATAAAATGCATTGGCATAAGGATCTAATAAAATACACTTCACCTGACGGTTGATAACACCTTTTATCAACTGCTGCAAATCTTTGTCTTCTTTACACAAAGGCAGGTAAGGCCATACTTGAGCTGATGAATCTCTTAACCACATGGCATCAATATCTCCAGTAATTACATAAGTATCTGGTTTACCATCAATCATTTCAAAATCTACTGTTGTATCTAATGTATTGGGGAAACAGTTTTCAAACATCCATGCAATTTCTTGATTGCCAATCTTGCTTTTTACTTCAGTAATTACACGTTCAACCGCTTTGCTTTTAAACTTACGTTTTGCTTCAGGAATACGAACAATTGGATAAGTAGTTCCTGTAGTAGCAAAAGAAGTTTTGCTGAATAATATACCTGCTGTTGCTAAGGTTGATTGTTGTATAAAATCTTTTCTGTTCATGAATAAATTATTTCAGTGTTTCAAGTGTTCGTGCATATTCAAATTGCAAATCCTCATGCAAACCTTCAATTGCTTTATTAATTTTCTTTAATTGAGCTGCATACAAATTAGCTAAAGCAGTACTCTTAAACACATAACTGCCTTGCTTTTTAAATTGCTTGCAGTAATACATTAATATTTCAACTTCCGCCTGTTTATTGCTTGCATACTTAATATGTTTATTGGCAAAACGCAACACTTTACGCAAGGTTTTCTTAGCAAAAAAAACGTGGCTACTATTCACCTCTGTAAACATTTCCAGTATTTCTTCGTTCACTTGCTGAATATAACCATCTACATCATGAGCATTGAATAAGATATAGCCCAATAACTCTTTATTGTCTTTTTTATACTTGGCCAATCGCAAACACAAGTCGAGCAATTCTGCTTTATTCAATTCTGCCAATTCCCTTTTAACTTCCTGTATTGATGCAGCTTTCATTACTCGTAAAATTCACTTAAAGAACGAAAATAGGAATCTGTCCAACCTTCTGTAATGTCATCATAGGCTTCATCTGGAATATTAGCATGACGCAACTCAACAGACGTTCCATCTTTATGTTTATGCAATTTTATGGTTACAATGGAGGGTTCATCCTGCCCTTCAAAATACCATTGCTGTACAATTTTTTTACCTTCTTCAAATTCTAAATTCTTTCCAACAATACTTCCTTCCCATAAAGAAAATTCAGAGCCGGGTTCTGTGCTCATTTCTGCATCTTCACCTGTCCATAACTTAATGGTTGCAGGGTTAGTTAATGCCTGATAAATAATTTCAGGTTCTTCGGTAATGATGTAATATTTCTTAAAATCTTTCATTTCAATATTGATTGTATATCGATTATAAAAGTAGGTGAAAGTTTGTACAAAAGCAGAATACCTAACTTAGCAGCAATTATTTGAAACTCATGATACAAATTGGACAATACAATACACTTACTGTAAGCCGTAAGGTAGATTTTGGTTTTTACTTAGACAATGGTGAAGATGGCATTTTATTGCCTAAACGTTTTGTGCCAAGAGGAACAAAAGTTGGCGACCATTTAGAAGTGTTTTTATACCATGATGGTGAAAATAGAATCATAGCAACCACCGAAAGACCAAAAGGTGTTGTTGGAGATATTGTACTACTAAAATGTGTTGGATTAATGGGGGCTGGTGCATTTTTAGACATGGGCTTAATGAAAGATTTGTTTGTGGCAAAGTCTCAGCAAATCATGGGTATGCATGCAGGTGGCTGGTACTTAATTAAAATTTATATTGATGAACAAACAGGTCGTATTGCTGGAACTGAAAAAATTGAACGTCATTTAAGCAACGAAGAATTGACCGTAAAAGAAATGGAAGAAGTAGATTTAGTGGTGTACAGAAAAAGTGATATTGGGTATGTATGTATCATCAACAATTTGCACACTGGTGTGGTACATGATAATCAGGTTTTTCAGAATTTAAAAATTGGCGACCGAATGAGAGGTTTTATTAAAACCATTCGTGAAGACAATAAAATTGATTTGGTTTTGGGTAAAATGGGCTATAAAAAAGTAGAAGAGGAAACTGATAAAATTCTTCGTTTATTGAGAGAAAACAATAACTACTTACCTTATCACGACAAAAGTGAGCCTGAAGCTATTTATGCATTTTTTGGTATGAGTAAAAAGACTTTTAAAATGACTACTGGAGCTTTATACAAACAACATAAAATTGCATTCACACAAACAGGTATTCAACTGATAGAAGAATAATAAGTACTACAAAGCTTTAAACGTATAGCCCAATTTATTAAAATGCTCTAATGTTTTTGGTAAAGCATAATTTAATCTATCCCAGGCTTTAGTGCTATCATGAAACACAATGATGCTGCCACTTTTAGCATGATTAATAACATTGGCTAAGCATTTTTCAGGTGAAATTTTCGTATCAAAATCTCCACTCAATACGTCCCACATAATAATTTCAAATTTTAAATTAGAAATTACAGATTGCAGTTGTTTGGCTTGTGCCTTTTTTATTCTACCATAAGGTGGGCGAAACAATGTTGAATCTATGTATTGAGCTGCTTGCTGAATATTTTCTACATACAAAACATCATCTGTTTTCCAGCCATTCAAATGATTGTGTGTGTGATTGCCAACAGCATGACCTTCATTTAAGATTTGCTGATAAATCAAAGGTTCTTCTACTACATTTTTCCCAATACAAAAAAATGTTGCTTTTGCATTGTATTGCTTCAATTGTTCTAAAACAAATGGTGTTGCAGTTGCATGTGGACCATCATCGAAAGTTAAATACAATACTTTGTCAGCCTCTTTTTTGTTCCATAAAAAAGAAGGATAGATTGCTTTTAACCACCATGCTGTTTTTACTAAATACACTACTTAATTATAGATTTAAAATTGTAAATTAAACATTCATCAATTACCATAAGCAGTTATGTGCAAAGGCTTGCTTTTATACATAAACATTTTTCCATGCTGTTCTAAAAAATTTTTTTGCGAAAATTCATTTCCCAATAATTTACTCGCAAATACTTTAACCAATTGCTTTGCGTCAGCAACAGTTTTTTCACTTTGCTTAACACCCTCCACATAACTGTTGATTAAGTTATCAAAAGAAGCGATCAACAACTTTTCATTGGCAAAAATATCACAGCCAATAATAGTCGAATCACTCACTACAATAAACCCTGCATACAAACTATCACTTTGAGCAAACCTATTTTTAAAGAAAGTTACATAATCGGGCAACACTGTTTTCTTTTGTTTCACTTGTAAATAAGGAAAGGTTTCAGAAGTCACTTTTTCTGTTGCAAATTCTTTTTCAATTTCTTTCCAAACGTGTTGTTGACCTCCCATGCTATCCCCAGACTTTCTAACATCCACACCTGCAAAACCACCATAAGAAAAGGATTTGGCTTTTTTATCCCACCTACCCTTTTCAATACAATACACACTTAAAAAATCTACTTCTCTATCTGGCGGTATTAGTTTTGTTTCAGCAAACATTCTATCTTGTTTTCCACCTTTCAATAAATCACCACTTTCAACTAAAATATGTTCTTTAGAAGTGTTTAAAAGGTTCAACACATTTACATTACTTCTTCCTTCAAAATTATTTTCTTTAATCTGTACTTTTTTCGACTTAATGGCATTGCTCAACAACATAAACGATTTAGGAAAAGCTGGATCGTAATGCAAACTATCTGTAAACCTGACTGGAATTAATTTCAGGTTTTTATATGTCCATACAGAATCGTATAATACTGCCAAATGAGGGAAGGTAAGCTGTGCCTTACTTTGTAACAGCAATAATAGAAATATTGAAGAAAAAAATATTTTAAAATGTCTCATTTGATGGGTAAAGATAAGGAAGAGAGCATTCAGTCAACTGTCTACGGTCAATAGTCAACAGTAATAAAATTAGCAACTAATCACTGTAAACTATGGACTATTGACCATGGACTGTGGACTCCCATCCAATCATTATCTTTGTAGTCTATGAGTAAAAAAGTTAGGGTACGTTTTGCCCCAAGTCCTACAGGTGGCTTGCATTTGGGTGGTGTAAGAACTGTTTTGTTCAATTATTTATTTGCCAAACAACATGGCGGTGATTTTATTGTACGTATTGAAGATACCGATCAAACTCGTTTTGTTGAAGGTGCAGAGCAATACATTTTTGACACATTAAAATGGTGTGGATTAGAGCCAGATGAAAGTCCTTTGCATGGTGGGCCACATGCTCCTTATCGCCAAAGTGAACGCAAAGCTTCTTATCGCCAATATGCTGAGCAATTGGTTCAACAAGGAAATGCATATTATGCTTTTGATACTACAGAGCAGTTAGAAGAAATGAGAATTAAGTTTAAAACTGAAAAAAATCCATCTCCTTGGTATGATCATATCATTAGGATGAATATGAGGAATTCCCTAACGTTACCAAAAGAAGAAACTGAAAGGCTTTTAAGTGAAAATGCACCCCATGTTATAAGAATAAAAATACCTTCTGAACAAAGTAAAGTAATAGTTCCTGACATGATTAGAGGTGATGTTGAGTTTTTTACTCAATGGATTGATGATAAAGTATTACTCAAATCAGATGGAATGCCTACATACCATTTAGCAGTTGTTGTTGATGACTATTTAATGAAGATAACACATGCATTTCGGGGTGAAGAATGGCTACTTTCAGCACCAGTGCATGTACTATTGTGGCAATACTTATTTGGACTAGAAAATATGCCACAATGGGCTCATTTACCATTGATTTTAAAGCCTGACGGAAATGGTAAGTTAAGCAAACGTGATGGTGATAGATTGGGCTTTCCTGTATTTGCTATGGATTGGAACAATGCTGATGGCACCGTAAACAGTGGTTTTAGAGAACGTGGTTTTTTACCTGAAGCATTTGTAAATATGTTGGCAATGTTGGGATGGAATCCTGGTGTTGAGCAAGAAATTTTTTCGTTAGAAGAATTGGTAGAAAAATTTTCGATTGAACGTGTACATAAAGGCGGTGCAAAATTTGATTTTGAAAAAGCCAAATGGTATAATGGAGAATGGATTAAGAAATTGCCAGTTTCTAGTTACCAGTTGCAGGTTGTTAGATTATTAACTGAACAAGGGATTGATATAACTGATGAAAAAAAATTAACTAAGGTTATTGAAATGGTTAAAGACCGTTGCACTTTATTAAACGATTTTGTACAACAGGCTTCTTTCTTTTTCAAATTACCTGAAACCATTGATATTGCTGCAATAAAACCCAAATGGGATGAAAAGAAAAATATGTTTTTTATTGAAGCCATTCGCATGTTTGAACAAAGTGCCTTATGGGAAGCAACTGATTTAGAAGCTTCGTTTAAAGAATTGGCAGCAGCCAATGAATTAAAACCTGGAGAATTAATGTTGCCTTTGCGTATCATGTTAGTAGGTGGCAAATTTGGTCCTGGTGTTTTTGATATTGCTGCTATTATTGGTAAAGAGGAAACAGTGAAAAGAATAGAATATACAGTATCATTGTTGAAATAGAAAATAAAATTCTGTGCCACACTCTCAAAGATGTGGCACAGAATTTTACTGCTATTTTTGCTTAGTTAAATAACGCCATTATGAACAGACCTATCAGAGTATTAGTTGCCAAAGTTGGATTAGATGGCCACGATCGTGGAGCTAAAGTAATTGCTACAGCTTTACGTGATGCAGGTATGGAAGTTATTTACACAGGTTTACGTCAAACACCTGAAATGGTCGTGAATGCTGCACTGCAAGAAGATGTGGATGCAATTGGCATTAGTATTTTAAGTGGTGCTCATAATACTGTTTTTCCTAAGGTAATTAACCTGATGAAAGAAAAAGGCATGAACGATGTTTTACTTACTGGTGGTGGTATTATTCCAGATGACGATATGAAAACCTTAAATGAAATGGGCGTTGGTAAACTTTTTCCTCCAGGAACTACTACAACAGATATAGCAGATTATATTAAAGGCTGGGTGAAAGAAAATAGAAATTTTTAAAGCCTTGTACATGCAAGAAAGAAGAATTAAAATATTTAAAAGTTTTGAAGATCAAGAAGCATACCGCATAGAACGTGAAAGGCAAACAACACCTATTCAACGTTTTATAAATCTTTTTTACATGCAACAGTTTAATAATAAAGTGCAACATGAGGGCTCTTCTAAAAGAAAAATAACAATTCATCATGGATATACTGCATCCTGAATTTATATTATTTCTCAATTGTGCCCGTAATAGCAAACTAAGGTATTTGGTAATAGGTGGCTATGCAGTAAACTATTATGGTTACAATAGAAACACACATGACTTAGATATATGGATTGCTCCAACCATAGAGAATAGGCAATCTTTTATAAATACATTACTGTGTATGAATTATTCTGAAAATGAAGTTGCTCCGCTTTATGAAGAAGATTTTACAAAACCATTTAAAGCCGATATTGGTGCCGTAAATGCGGATATTGATATTCTGACTTTTGTGCATTCAGCTATTTCATTTGATGAAGCAGAAAAAAATAAAATTGAATTTGAGATTCAGGAAGGGGTAGTAATGCAAATGGTATCCTACGACTTTTTAAAGGATATGAAACTGAGAACTGCAAGAGAAAAAGACTTATTTGATATATCGAAATTGGAACAACTCAGAAATAAAAAATAAGACAAAAAAATTCTAAAATTAAATTTGTTGATAATTATTCTTCAGTTGAATGGCTGCCTGATTGTAGCAAAGTAGCTGACCGACGCAGGAGGGCACTACTTGCGAAAAGCGGGAACTACAGCTGATTTATGTACTACAGTTCACAGCCCCAAAAAATCACTTTACAATTGCTTCAATAAATCTACGACACCTTCTTTTTTTAAGATTAAGTAACCCAATCTATCGTTACTAATTCCTTCTTTTAAATGATAGCTAAAAATGAGTTGGTCGTCTTTTACCTCAGTTTCAAAATACCTGAATTGTATATTGCTGTATTGCTTTAAATCCTGTGCTATTTCGTATAAATGTGTTGACAAAACGAACAATGCATTGTTCATTTTATGCAACCCTTCAATTACTGTGGTGCTGCATTTCATAGCATCTTGCACATTGGTTCCTTTGAATAATTCATCAATTAAGATGAGCCATTTTTTACCATCCGAAATTTTCTCGACTGTACTTTTTATGCGTTGTACTTCGTTGAAAAAATAACTCTCTCCTTTTATAATATTATCCATTACATGAATATTGCTGAGCAACCCATCGAATAAGCTCAATTGCATTTTTTTTGCAGGAACGCCCATACCAATATGGGCTAAATAAACACAGATGCCTGTGGCTTTAATAAAAGTGCTTTTACCAGCCATATTTGCACCTGTAAGAAATAAAAAATTATTGTTTTTATTTAATTGAATCGTATAACTAACTGGCTGCTTCAATAAAGGATGAAATACATTTGAAGCTTCGATAAACGGTTGTTGTGTTTCTACAAATTGCGGAAAAATAAAATTATTTTTTTTGCAAGCAATTGCTAAACTAGAATAAGCATCAAGCCTGCTGTAGATATCGATTAACTCGAAACAATCGTGTTTAAAATGATTTTTTAAATAGCCTGCATGTGTTAATATTTCTGCTGGCTGTAGCACCTGCTTTTTATCGATGTTCAGTATTTTTTGAATTGCAGGTTTGGTAAGTAAAAAATCAATCTTGCTATACCACAGTTGCAATTTGCTGCCTTTTTTATTTTCGAGGAGCTGTTTAATTTTTTGCATGCCTTGCAAAAAGGCTATGAAATAAGTAACCGAATATTTGGTTAATGAATAATCGTAACTATTGAAAATTTTGTAAAAAAAACTATCAATTACGCCAGGCTTTTCAGGATAAGCATCTAAAGGTGTATCGTAAAATTTTTCAATTACCATTATTGTTCCATTGTTAATGGTAATAGGAAATTCAGTCACCAATAACTGTAGCTGCTGTATGGTGTTTTGTACATCATTAATAGCATCTATGGAATCCAATGGCTGGTTGAGAATTTGATATAAATAATCTCGTCCTTGATTGGTTTGGGTATGGTTCAATAAATGAAAAACAGATTGATCTTCATCGGCATTAAAAATAGATAAATCGGCTATGGTTGTCTTGTCGGCTTGCATCTTGCAGTTTGTAATGGGCAATAGATTACCTGTTGAATTGTAATCGCAATCCTTTATTAGATTCATTCCATACACCATTTCCATAAACCAAATTGCCACTTACAAAAGTGTTGGTAATGGTTGCAGGAAAAGTAAATCCTTCTAAAGGACTCCAACCACACTTGTATAAAATATTTTCTTTAGTAACAGTTTGTGGTTGGTTCATATTTACCAAAACCAAATCGGCAAAATAACCTTCTCGAATAAATCCTCTTTCTTTAATTTGAAAACAGGTAGCAACAGCATGGCTCATTTTTTCTACTACTTTCTCCATACTAATTTTTCCTTCGTTTACATAATGCAACATCAATTGTAAAGTATGTTGCACCAATGGCAAGCCTGCATGGGCTTTTTCGTAAGGTTCATTTTTTTCTTGCCAAGTGTGTGGAGCATGGTCGGTAGCAATAATATCTAATCTGTCATCTAGTAAAGCATTCCACAAAGCATCCCTATTTTCTGGAGCTTTAATGGCTGGATTGCATTTTATTTTATTGCCTAAGGTTGCATAATCTTCACTGGTAAAATGTAAATGATGTACACAAACTTCGGCTGTGATTCTTTTATCTTCTAATGGAAGCATATTGCCAAATAATTGCAATTCTCTTGCTGTACTAATATGCAAAATATGCAAACGAGTATTGTATTTTTTTGCAAGTTGAATGGCCTTAAAAGAACTTTCAAAACAAACTTCTTCATCACGAATAATAGGATGATCAGCAGGCTCTAAAATAGCTTTTTGTTGTTTTATTTTTTCTAAATTTCGTTGAATGATTGCTTCTTCTTCGCAATGTGTTGCAATTAACAATTCACTACCGGCAAATATTTTATCTAATACTAAAGGACTATCGACCAATAAATTACCTGTAGATGAGCCCATGAAAATTTTAACACCACATACATCTTGCTTTTTGGCATTGGTTTTCATAATCTCCTCATAATTGTCATTACTTGTGCCCATAAAAAAGGAGTAATTGGCTAACGCAGTTTCCTTACCAATGATATACTTATCTTCTAACAATTCTTGGGTAAAAACTGGTGGATTGGTATTGGGCATTTCCATAAAACTGGTAACCCCACCTGCAACAGCTGCTTTTGATTCATTATAAATATTGGCTTTGTGTGTTAGCCCTGGCTCTCTAAAATGTACTTGATCATCAATAACTCCGGGTAATAAAAATTGATTGCTGCCATTTACTTCAATAAAGTTTTCCTGACTGTTGATAACTCCACCAACCTTTTCTATACGTCCATTTTTTATTAACACATCCCCACTAATTCGTTGCCCTTCATTGATGATGGTTGTATCTTTAATTATATAATTACTCATTTGTTTAACAATTTGGTACAATATTAATTTTTAATGATGCAAAGTATAAAAAGTATTTTCACATTTTTCCTATTTCTGTGTGGTTTTACTACTCAAGCACAAACATCTTACACCCAATTGGGCAATAAAGAATATCATTTGTTAGACAGATTGGAAATAAAATCCCGTCAAGTAGGTTTCAACAACTCTTATATGAAGCCTTTTAATGTAAAACAGTTGGTTAAAGAAGTAGAAAAAGTGGATAGTTTACAACGCAACCAAAACAGTATTGCAGGCGTAGTTAGTAGTATAGACAAATACAATATCACCCGTTTTCTAATGGAACATAAAGAGTACACCAGTGCTTCTTCTTCTTTCAACCACAAAAAAAATCCAAGCAACTTAATAGAAATTAATAAGCCTAAATTTTTTATTGCAATTAATCCTGCATTGCAATATCAACAAAGCTTTGAAACAGATGATGCTCAGGGTTTATACTTAATGAGTGGTGGACTAATTGCAAGAGGTTTAATTAGCAAAAAGTTAGCTTTCAATATTTATGCAACAGGCAATAGAGAAAGAACACCGTTCTTTGTAAGAAATTTTACGCAAAAGTTTAGGGCTGTACCCGGTTTTAGCAATTACAATATTACTGATAGCAATGCTGTGCAATATTTTGATGTGAGAGCTTCTGCACAATGGACTGTTGCTAAGTTTATTGATATGCAAGTTGGATACGATAGAAATTTCATTGGTAATGGCTACAGAAGTTTATTCTTGAGTGACTTTAGTGGCAATAGCCTTTTCTTCAAAATAAATACACGTATATGGAAGTTTAATTTTGAGAATCTGTACATGCAGTTAACACCACAATTTGGTATCATAGGCAAATCTAATTTTCAAAAGTATTTACGTATCAATACACTGAGCATTAATGCAACGAATTGGCTGAACTTGGGCATTTTTGATGCAGTTGTTCTGGGTAGAGAAAAACAATTTGAACTAAATTATATATTGCCTTTTACTTTTTTACGTGCTATGGAGCAACAAAGTGGCAGTCCAGATAACGCATTATTAGGAATGAATATGAAAGCCAACGTAAACAAGAAAATTCAAGTATATGGTCAATTACTTTTAGACGAATTTTTATTAAGAGAAATAAAAGCCAATAGTGGTTGGTGGGCCAATAAATATGGTTATCAATTAGGTGCTAAATATTTAGATGCATTTGGCGTAAAAAATCTGGATTTACAAGTAGAAACCAATAGAACTAGGCCTTTTACTTACACTCATTACGATTCGGTTTCTAACTACAGCAATAACAATATGGCATTGGCTCATCCTTTAGGAGCAGGCTTTCAAGAATATATTGGTATTGCCAGATATCAACCATTTAAAAAATTGTTCTTACAAGGTAAAGTCATGTACTATAAACAAGGACAAGACACAGCTGGCAAAAATTTTGGCAATAATATTTTGATTGATTATAAAACCAAAGCTGGAGATTATGGCTGGAAGATTGGAGCAGGAAATGAAGCCATTTGCTTTTATACAGAAGCCAATGCAGCTTATGAAATTAAAGAAAATTTATTCTTAGATGCTGGTATAGTTTATAGAAACTATTCACTTGCGTCAGGCAGTTCTCAAAGTACTGCCATTTTTAATCTTGGTTTTAGGTGGAATATTATTAAAAGAACTTTTGACTTTTAATGAACGCTAATAACAGCAACATGAAAAAATACAGATACTTTATATATTTCTCATTCATCTTTTTTCCTGCTCTACTTAATGCTCAAAGTAGCTATTTAACATTGGGCGGTAAAGAAGAATGGTTATTGAACAGAATGGAAATAAAAACACCTAATACTGCTTTTTCTTTTTCATCAGTTAAACCTTATAGCAGAAAAATTTGGGTAGAAGAAATTGATACGATAGATAGCCTATACAATGCCCATAACAAAAAAACAAAAAGCTATTGTGTAATTGATAAATACAATATGCAACGCTTTTTAATGGCCAACAGCGAATGGAGTAAACCAAAAAAAATTTACATTAGCGAAAAGCCAGTACTAAAAGATTTTTATATTAACCGAGCTAACTTTTTTGAAAAGAAAGAAACCGATTACACTATTATAGTTAATCCCATTATTAACTACCAACAAGGTAGTAAAGCTGGAAATAGCCAAAGTACATTTTTAAACCAACGTGGTATTAATCTGCGTGGCATTATTGGACAAAAAATAGGGTTTCATTTTTACTTCACCGAAAATCAAGAAAGGCAAGCAACCTATGTACAAGATTGGAAAAACAAATATTATGCAGTACCTGGTGCAGGCTACATCAAAGATTTTAAAGTTGGTGGGTTTGATTACTTTGATATAAGAGGTGGCGTTAGTTGGAAAGTTGCAAAATTTATGGATATGCAATTGGCCTACGATAGAAATTTTATTGGCAATGGTTACAGAAGTTTATTTTTAAGCGATTTTAGCAACAACAGTATGTTTTTAAAAGTACAAACTCATTTCGGAAAATTTAGGTATCAAAATATTTTTTCTGAACTTGTTGCCTATAGAAGACAAGGAGGTGATAGAATTTATCCTCGAAAATATATGAGGGCTAGTTACCTAAATTACAACCCTATAAAATGGTTAAACTTTGGTTTATTCGAAGCACTTACATTAGGCAATCGTACCTCATTAAGCTTGCCTTTGTTTAATCCAATTATGTTTACCAATATTTCAAACGACAACAATAATAAGTCGTTGGTGGGATTTGATATTAAAGCCAATTTGTTCAAAAAAATTCAGGTTTATGGACAATTAATTGTAGATAAACTAAATACAACAGAACTTAAAAATGATTGGTGGGGTAACCGTTTTGGCTATCAGGCAGGAGCAAAATATGTAGATGTATTTGGCATTAAAAATTTAGATGCACAAATTGAAACCAATGTTGTTCGTCCGTTTATGTATGCATCAACCGATTCATTTAGCAGTTACAATCATTATAACCAACCATTGGCTCATCCATTGGGTGCCAATTTCGAAGAGTATATTGGCATATTGCGTTATCAACCAATTAAGCAATTATACCTTGAAACAAAGGTGCTGTTCTATAAACAAGGTTTAGATAGCAGCATTGCAGGAATCAACCAAAACTATGGTAGCAATATTTTTTCTTTTGTACAAACCCGTCCGTTTGATAATGGATGGAAAACAACTACAGGCGATGTTACAAACTGCACCATTTTTACAATTTCTGCAAGTTATGAACTGAAAGAAAATCTTTTTTTCGACCTATCGTATTTGAGTAGAAATTTTGAGAGAATGAGTACTGGTAAAACTAGCACAAGCATGTTTTCGGCTGGTGTTCGATTGAATATTGGCAGAAGAGAATTTTTGTTTTAGTAGTGAGCGAAGTCGAACCAAGAATTTTATAGTATTGAGCAGAGTCGAAATACGCAATAACTAAAAAGCCCCACCAAATTGGTGAGGCTTTTTCATGTAAGCATGCATGATAAGAGAAATTTTTATTCAGCCCAACTCATGGTATAATTTTCATTCTCAATTTCTAATGCTTCTTTAGTGAGCATTAAAGGATGAAATGTATCTACCATTACAGCCAACTCATGTGTATCTTTTTTCCCAATACTTTTTTCTACTGCCCCAGGATGTGGCCCATGTGGGATACCTGCAGGATGCAAAGTCATCATACCACGGGTTACGTTTTTACGACTCATAAAATCGCCATCTACATAATACAACAATTCATCACTATCAATATTACTGTGATTGTATGGAGCTGGAATTGCGTCAGGATGATAATCGTACAACCTTGGCACAAAACTGCAAATCACAAAATTATGGGCATTAAATGTTTGGTGTACAGGTGGTGGTTGATGAATCCTACCTGTAATTGGCTCAAAATCGTGAATGCTAAATGCATAGGGATAACAACATCCATCCCACCCTACTACATCAAAAGGATGATTGGCATAATGCAATCCATACAATACCCCTTTCTTTTTTGTTTTAATTACAAAATCACCTTGTTCGTCTTTGGTCATTAAATTTTCTGGAGTTCGAATATCCCTTTCACAAAAAGGCGAATGTTCTAACAATTGTCCATATTTACTAACATAACCCTTTGGATAACGAATAGGACTAAAACTTTCTACAATAAACAAACGATTTACGTCAGTATCAAATTCTATTTGATAAATTGTTCCTCTTGGCACTACTACATAATCTCCATAACCAAATTGTATTTCACCATACTGTGTAAGTAATTTTCCAGTCCCTTCATGCACAAAAATCACTTCATCGGCATCGGCATTTTTGAAAAAATAATTCGTCATGCTTTCTTGTGGAGCAGCCAACACTATATGGCAATCATTATTCACCAAAACAGGCATACGGCTTTGTAAATAATCTTTTACAGGCTTTACATTAAACCCTTCAAAGCTTCTATGCTTCAACATTTTTTCTTCAGCAATTGTTGGAGCAACATTTATAGGCTCATCAGTTTTAATAATTTGAGTTGGAGGATGACAATGGTACAACAACGAATAATCGTTGCTAAAACCCTCTGTTGAAAACAATTGTTCGGCATACAATTCACCATTTGGTTTTCTGAATTGTGTATGTCTTTTTTGGGGAATATTTCCCAACTTATAATAATGTGGCATTTCTATTAAAAATTAAAGATGAAATGTATGCACCAAACTGTGGTACTACTATGTTAGTCCTGTTGCAGTTTATCCTGAGCATAGTCGAAGGACACACTTGTACGCAACAATTTTATTTAACAATTAAATTTCGGCTAAGCTCCAATGTAGCCAGCAGAAATATATATTTCCACCTACGTTTATCAATCCAATAAGTGAAGTTTCTTTTCAACGGCATACAACAAAAATAATAAAAAAATCCCCTTAGCAACTAAAGGGATTTTTAATACAAAAGTATCAGTATTACAACACCAAAATACCTTTAGCTTGTACAGTTATTTCTTTTTTAGGTTCTTTAATGGCATCAATTTCTGCTTTGCTTTTTCCAGCATCTTCTGCATAATGTTTCAGCATAGCAACAGTGGTGATTTTTTCTTCTGCAATACCATCAATAATAATTTCTTTTTCATTTAACACCAATGGAACTAAAAATTTGTGGTCTTTCATTTTAACCATCATTTTACCATCGGCATTTTTAACTTTTATCCAGCAACCTTCGGCTGTACAAACATCTGTTACTTTAGCCTTTAATTTTACATTCAGCTTTTTTTCACCTTCTTTCTTGCTATTTAATATAGCAACCAATTCTTCTACAGAGATTGCATTATCGGCAGTTGTTTTTTCGCCAAAAACTGTTCCTGCATCGGCAGGTACTTTAGGAGGCTGAGCATTTAAAGTAACAACAGTTCCTAAAATAAAAAGGCTCAAAAATATTTTTTTCATATTTCTATTTTTTACAAATGTAGCAGTTATTTGGTATAGGTGATTCTGTAAATAACACTGGCATAATCATCACTTACCAATAAACTGCCATCTTCAGCAACAATACAATCAACCGGTCGTCCATTTACTTTATCACCGGGTTGTAAAAAGCCTTCAGCAAATGGTTTATAATCTACCACTTTATTGCCTTCAATGGTAGCAATACCAACCTTGTAACCAGCTTTTTTGCTTCTGTTCCAACTTCCATGCTCGCAAATAAAAATTTTGTTTTTATAGGTTAATGGAAACATAGTACCTGTATAAAAACGTAACCCCAATGGGGCTACATGTGGACCAACTTTTAAAGCAGGAGGTGTAAAATCTGCGATATTTTTTCCTTTCCCAAATTCAGGATCCAAAACATCTCCCTGATGCACAAATGGAAATCCAAAATGCATTCCCTGACGTGGAGCAGTATTCAACTCACAAAAAGGCATATCGTCACCCATTAAATCTCTGCCATTATCGGTAAACCACATTTCTTTGGTTTCGGGGTGCCAAGTAAAACCAACACTATTACGAATACCCTTTGCATAAATTTCTCTGCCACTTCCATCAGAATTAATTCTTGTAATGGTTGCAAAAATGGAATCCTTTTCATTGCATACGTTGCATGGAGCACCAACAGGAACATACAGTTTTCCATCTGGACCAAAAGCAATAAACTTCCAGCCATGATGGGTTTTATTAGGGTATTGATCCGTAATTAGTAAGCCAGCAGGCGGATTATCCAACTTGTTTTCAATATCGTCGTACCGATAAATTTTATCCAATGCACTCACATATAAACTACCCTCTTTAAACGCAACGCCATTGGGCATGTTTAAATCTTTGGCAATGGTATATACTTTATCAGCCTTGCCATCTTTATCAGTATCTACAACTGCATACACATTGTCTTCACGGCTGTTGCCCACAAATAAAGTTCCTTTTGCACCCCAACACATACTTCTTGCATTGGGCACTTCTGCATACACACTAATGCTAAAGCCTTCAGGCAACTTAATTTTATTCAGTTTGTACTTTGCAGTAAGCTCATCAGTTGCAGTTTTTTGTTGCAGTGAACCACTTTGGCATCCTCCTGTTATTGTAGCAAAACAAATAGCTGCTGTTAAAAAAGTTCTCATTGTAATAGATTGTTATGGTACTAACAGTATTTAGCAACATTTGGTTTAAATATCATTTTTTTTCATACATAGTTCAATCAAAACTCCATTGGTGTCTTTGGGATGCAAAAAACAAACCAATTTATTATCAGCACCTGATTTAGGGATTTCATTTAATAAGGTGAAACCCTCATTTTTTAAACGCTCCATTTCGGCATAAATATCTGCTACATCAAAAGCAATATGGTGTATTCCCTCTCCTTTCTTGTCAATAAACTTAGCAATTACCCCATCTGGCTCTAGACTTTGCAGCAATTCTATCTTGGTTTCACCCTGCTTAAAAAAGGCTGTATTCACCTTTTCAGATTCAACCAACTCTTGTTTATAGCATTTTGTATTCAATAAACTTTCGAAAAGCGGTATGCTTGCAGCAAAATCCTTCACAGCAATGCCTATATGTTCAACTTTTGTCATTATTTGTTGTTTAATATTTATTATAAGCTGTTTCGATATATGGAATTTTGAATGTTGAGGCCTTCTTCAGCTTCAAAATATCATCTCTAAAACAGTATTTTCGCCAATAAATTACAAATTTAATCAGAATTATATGTTGAAGTTGCCAATTTACATGGATAATAACGCTACTACTCCAATGGATCCTAGAGTTTTAGAAGCCATGTTACCTTATTTTACCCAACACTTTGGTAACGCTGCAAGTCGTAACCATCCTTTTGGTTGGGAAGCAGAAGAAGCAGTTGATTATGCCCGTGAACAAGTAGCTAAATTAATTGGTGCCGATCCTAAAGAAATTATTTTCACTAGTGGGGCTACCGAAGGCGATAATTTGGGCATTAAAGGTGTGTACGAAATGTATGCTTCTAAAGGCAATCATATTATTACTGCAACTACTGAGCATAAAGCAGTTTTAGATACTTGTAAACACATTGAAAAATTAGGTGGCGAAGTAACTTACTTAGAAGTAAAAGAAAACGGATTAATAGATTTAGCCGAATTAGAAGCTGCCATTAAACCAACTACAATATTAATTTCTATCATGTACGCCAATAACGAAATTGGTGTAATTCAACCAGTAAAAGAAATTACAGCTATAGCTAAAAAACATGGTGTATTATTTTTCACAGATGCTACACAAGCAGTTGGTAAAATACCTGTTGATATAATTAAAGATGGTATTGATTTAATGACTTTCACTGGCCATAAAATGTATGGTCCGAAAGGTATTGGAGCATTATATGTTCGTCGTAAAAATCCACGTGTAAAAGTTACTGCCCAAATGGATGGTGGTGGCCACGAAAGAGGCATGCGTAGTGGAACTTTAAACGTTCCTGGTATTGTTGGTTTTGGTAAAGCATGTGAATTGTGTCGTTTAGAAATGGAAGCAGATGCTGCAAGAATTTCTGTTTTAAGAGACAAATTAGAAACCGAATTAATGAAGTTAGAAGAAGCTTACATTAACGGCACACCTGAATCTCGTTTACCACATGTAACCAATATTTCTTTTAAACATGTAGAAGGCGAAGGTTTGTTAATGGGCTTCAACAAAAACATTGCATTAAGTTCTGGCTCAGCTTGTACAAGTGCATCTTTAGAACCAAGCTATGTATTAAAAGCCTTGGGTTTAGGCGATGATTTAGCACACAGTTCTTTGCGTTTTGGCTTAAGCCGTTTTACTACTGAAGAAGAAGTAGATTATACCATTAAAGCCATCAGTGAAACTGTATTGAAGTTGAGAGAAATGAGTCCGCTATGGGAAATGTACAAAGAAGGTATTGATTTAAGCACCATTGAGTGGGCACATCACTAGAACACAGTTGAAAAGGTTGACAAGTTGATATAGTTATATTTCTTGTTCTACCCCATAAACTTTTAAACTTTATAAACTTATAAACTTAACAAAAATGGCATATTCAGAAAAAGTAATCGATCATTATAGCAATCCTAAAAATGTAGGAACATTAGATAAAGCAAGTAAAAATGTAGGTACTGGTTTAGTAGGTGCTCCAGAATGTGGCGATGTAATGCGTTTACAAATTGAAGTAGATGATGCTACAGGCCTTATCACAGATGCTAAATTTAAAACCTTTGGATGTGGCAGTGCAATTGCGTCATCTTCATTGGCTACAGAATGGTTAAAAGGCAAAACCGTAGATCAGGCAATTGCTATCGACAATATGGATATTGTAGAAGAATTAAATTTACCTCCAGTAAAAATTCACTGCTCTGTATTAGCCGAAGATGCAATTAAAGCAGCCATTAACGATTACCGTGTAAAAAATGGTTTAGAGCAATTGGTATTTGAAGAAAAAGGGGTTCATTAAGAAGCTATTAGCAGTTAGCCAATAGCCATTAGCCTTTTAGGTTTTTTTGCTAGCAGCTAAAAGCTAATAACTATAAGCTCAGAAATATGACAGCAACAGAAAATAGCATATACGTAAGCGATAAAGCCAAATCCAAAGTTGTAAAACTGATGGAAGAAGCAGGTGTTGCCAACGACGATTCTTACTTTTTAAGAGTAGGTGTTGTGGGTGGTGGATGCAGTGGTTTAAGCTACAAAATGGATTTTGACAACGAAGTAAAACCCATGGATCAAGTGTTTGAAGACAATGGCGTAAAAGTGGTTACCGACTTAAAAAGCTTTTTGTACTTAGTAAACACAATGTTAGATTTTAGTGATGGACTAAATGGTAAAGGTTTCTTCTTCAACAATCCCAATGCAAGTCGTAGCTGCGGTTGTGGCGAAAGCTTTGCAGTATAATTTAAATTGTAACTTATTTATAGCAAGCAGAACATTTTGTTCTGCTTTTTTATTTGTGGGCTGTGAGCATTACAACAATGCCCAACAGTAGTTCAGGCTTTCGTTACAAGCCCTCATACTTCGGGGCTTTTCACTCAATCCTGCAGCCATTGAGCGATAGAATATGGTTGAACTTCGTGATTTTTATAGATATTTTTTAATTGTATAGTTAGTAATAAATTACTTATTCATATTCTCAATAAACAAAAGTACTTTTTCAGTTAAAGCAATAGCATCAACTGAAATATCATTTTTATCATTAATATACTCAACTGCTTTTTTTGCAAAATTAACTTTGTCATTAACTGTTCCTGAATCGGATGAATATTTTCTAGTCAAATCTTGTTTGTTGGAATATTTAACATTACTATCTATATAATTACCAATTTTTTTGTATTTATAATTATCATATTTCAGCTTAGAAAAATTGATAGAATCCGATTCGCCGTTCCTTCCTTCATAATCAAGTATTACCTTTTTAAGAACATTTGGCGTTAAAAGATTTTCTATTTCTCTAACTGCAAGACAATAAAACCTTTCACCTAATTTATCTTGTAATTGTTTCAGTCTTTTCATTTTTTTTGTTGCGTTTGCTGGGAGTTGTTCATTCATTTTAAAGCCTGTACTATCGTTATCAGTAATTAAGAACAACTTACCGCACAACCTGTCTACGAGAATATTTTTATGATTAGGATCATCACTATCCAAAAAAGACCAGTGAGTAATGTTATTACCACCATACTCCACAAACGAAAAATGAGTATCTTCCTTATATTGTACAACTTTATCTTTTTGAATGATCTCTAAATACTTTCTCAAATAGATTCTATCAGTTATACCCTCTACCCAAATTGTGCAATTAGATAAGAAAACTGAGGAGTTTTGTACACCAATTAATGCTAACACATTTGTATCTGCATTTTCAACATTGGTAATAGTAAATGTTGGCTTTTTGTTTTTACTTCCTGATTGTTCAACTGTATAAACTGAGATGTTATTACTATCCAAAGTAATGTCAAGAAAATGATTGGAATGAGTAGTAATAAAATACTGAAAATGTTTAAACTCCTCCCTTTGAAACGTCTCCATCAAAATTCGTTGATAACCTAGATGCAAATGTGTTTCAGGTTCTTAAATAAATACTTTTAAAACCTTATCCTGATTAAAAAACAGAGGATAAGTTAGAATTATTAGTGCTTGTATTCCATCACCAAGATTGTGTATAGGTTCTTCATTATCACCAATCTCAACATGAACAACATCATCATTAATATTTGGAATTAAATCAACTGTTACACCATTAAAAAAAGTGTCAGATAGAAATCTTTTAAAGTCAGCCAATTGTTTTCTAAGAATAGGATTCCCTCTAGAATATTTATTTATATCATTATAAAAACTCAACCCTGTATAAATTGAATCACTTTTTTCTATTTTTTTAAAATAGTCAAAATTGGTTCTATGCAAATAGCTGTCGCTATTATTGTTAAAAGTATCATTACTGCTACTATTAGTTTGAATTGGTCTCAATCCTCTCAGGGTAGGTATATAGATGCTTTTGTAATTGTGTTCAGATATGTAACTAGGATCATGAAAATCTTCCTTATATGTTTTTAAAAAATTATAAGTAAACCTTAGAGCTTTATTTCCACTATCCTCCTTATAACCATACTGATTAAAAGTATTAATGATAGATTGCAACGCTTTTAAATTTCCTGAATGATCCATTCTTTTTTTAAGAAATCCAAAAGTTTGAATAATCTTAAAAAAGTCTTTGAAGTTACTAAAGGTTGTATTATAATTAGAATCCTGTGATGTTAGTTCTTCAAATTTCTGCTTATACGTAAGAAGAATCTCATCAAAATTAACAATGTCAATTTCTTTCACTCTAAAACTGATATCGTCGTCAGTAAAGAATTTTCTTACTAACCTGCTTTTACCAGAATTGTTCTTACCTATGAAAATATTAATTTGAGATAGATTTTCAATTACTTCTCTATTATCAACAAAGCTGTACTCTTGATATTGATCTTTATTGATATAAATAGAAGTGAATTGTAATCCTGTCATAAAATTGGTTATATAAATAAATTTAAGTACTTTTTAAATAAGGTCTAAGTTTCAGCCAAGATTAATGTCATCACCAACTTTTAATCCCACACAAAAAGAACGTGAACCACACTTTAAAAGCTGTGGCACACTTTCTTGTTGATGCTTATTATATAGTTCAATGGCTGCCTTGCTAAGGCGTAAAGCTTTTTGTGCATTGCACAAAAACTTGAAGACGGGCAAGGAACTGCTGTTCATTTTTGTACTACAGCCCACAGCCCCCAAAAATTATTGCATAAAAAAACTCCATTCTTTTGTTGAATGGAGTTTTGAAATTTTTATTTGTAAGGATTGGATTAAGCTAAAACAATTTCGGTTTTTGCTTTTACCAAGTAATTGTACACAAACAATAATGCTGGTACAAATACAAAGGTTGAAATAAGTGCATTGCGATAAAAAGGTAAACCCATTTCGTAGCAATTGATTAATCCGCTTAAATCTTTGGTGTACATGGTTGTGCTGCCTAACCAAACGGTGAAATTAGAACATAAGAAAAATACAGTGGGTGCTGCAAAAGAAGCCAACGCAATGGAGGCTACATTTTTTGCTTTAATCATCCAGCCAATCAAAGTAGCAACTAACAACAAAGCATAGTTGGTAATTTGGTGTTTATAAAAACCTGGGAAGGCAAACAAATCGGACTTGTACAAAATTTCGATAATTACATCACTTAAAAATAAAGCAACCAATGGCAATAAGAAAGATGTGTTTTTTTCTTTAGCACTCATTCCTGCAAATAAAGCAACGGCAATAATGGTAGTAAAACCACTTAAACCCAATACAGGAGCACAAATAAATTTAACCAAAGTAGTTACTGCAACCAATACTACTGCGAAAATTATAGAACGACTTGATACTTTCATTAGAAGAGTTATTTTGACAAAAATAGGTGTTAAAGCCGTTGCTGCAAACGGGTTTTTTAAGGTTGTGTGCATAACTGGTTTAAATGCTTATGCAACGGGTACAAAAGCTTTATACAATAAAGTTTTTCCGCTTGCCGTAACTCCATATTCTTGGTTGGCAACAACTGCCAAAGCCTCTCCTTTTTTAATAATAAGGCTTTCATTTTGTTTCACCAGCAACGCACCTTCTATCACTAAAATGATTTCTAAAGAGGTAGTTAATGCCGAATAATGTTCGCCTGCATTTAATTCGATAGCTGTAATGCCAAAATCGGTCACAGGGCAGGGATATAATTTTTCATTGCCTAGTTTTTGCCCTTTTAAAATATTGGGCACAACCGCTTCAAACAAAGTGTGCTTCATTAATTCAGGCACATCAATGTGTTTGGGGGTTAATCCACCACGTAACACATTATCGCTGTTGGCCATCAGTTCTACATTTTGCCCTTCTAAATACGCATGTGGTACACCTGCTGCCTGAAAAATGGCTTCCCCTTTTTGTAAGTGTACAATGTTGAATAAATAAATTGAGAAAATACCTCTGTCTAAATTGATAAAGTTGCTGCTGTTTTCGTACAATTTAGCAACCCACCAACCGGGCATTGTTCTGGTTAACTCATGATCTCTTTTACGACGAATTTCTTTTTTTACCAACGGTAACAATAAAGTATCTACCTGCTCTTGCTGCATTTCCATTAAAAATTGATACAATCCTTTATAGCCAGCAGATTTGAACAATGCCAATAAAATACTTAACTCAGCTATTTCGGTTAACGTATTTTCAATAGCATCTTTGCTTTTAAAACCATGGAGTAACCAAAAATCGCTTAAAGCCACAGCAACTTCAGGCTTGTGATTTTTGTCTTTATAATTTCTATTGCTTGCGTTAAGGGGAATGCCTGCTGCCTCCTCAGCTTCAAAGCCTCTGATAGCTTCGGCTTTAGAAGGATGCACCTGAATGCTGAGCATATCATGCACATCTAACACTTTAAACAAATAAGGCAACTCGTTAAATTGATTCGCTACTTTTTGCCCCAATACTTCTGTTGGATTTGCCTGAATAAACTGTTGTAATGAAATGGTTGGAGTAGCAACAATTTCTGAAGAAGCAGATGGATGAGCACCCAACCAATATTCAGCAAATGGTTGATGATTCGTATTTTCAATATTTAATAACTGAGGAATATAATTGAACCCACCCCAGACATAATGTTGCACCTTACCTTTTATTTTAAATATTGTATGGTTTTGTGACATGGAATATATAAAATTGTTTATTAATGAACACTAGCAGTAAAAATACAGGAAACCTTGGAGAAGAACTTGCAGCAACTTGGTTATTAAACAATAATTATAGTATTCTTCACAGAAACTGGAGATTTAAACACACTGAAGTAGATATTATTGCTACCAAGCAAAAAAAACTTCATTTTGTGGAAGTAAAAACCCGAACCAATGCAAAATTTGGTTTACCCGAAGAAAGTATTTCACAAACCAAAATGAATGCACTAAAAAAAGCTGCTGCTGCATTTATAGAAGAATATCCCGAGTGGAAATATTTACAGTTTGATGTAATTGCCATTACTTTAAAAGGAAATGAGGTGGAGGAATTGTTTGTGATTGAAGACGTGTTCTTTTAAGCTTTACCAAAGAGATAAAAGCGTAAAGAAGTTACACAGAGATTAGCATATACAGCAGAAGGTTGATGTATAGATTTTGAATTGATGAATCTACTGTATTTTTAACTTATGAAGATTCAACTTTGGAGTGTTGGCAAGCAACATGATGCTTATGTAAAAGATGGAATTGCCGACTTCACCAATCGCATTAATAAATATTTTTCTGCCGATTGGCACATTATTGCTCCACCTAAAAATGCTGCTGTTTTAAATGAACAGGAATTGAAAAAAGCCGAAGCAGCGATTATTCTCAATCAACTAACCAACGACGATTATTTAATTTTGTTAGACGAACGTGGCAAAGTCTTTACGTCGCCCAAACTGGCTGAATTTATACAACAACGTGCCAAC
This sequence comes from Chitinophagaceae bacterium, assembly GCA_044348985.1. Lineage (GTDB taxonomy): Bacteria > Bacteroidota > Bacteroidia > Chitinophagales > Chitinophagaceae > UBA1930. The sequence continues at coordinate 41,947 of JBIKRV010000015.1, read as the reverse complement.
GAAAATAGTAAACGATTGGTATTTTTAATTGGAGGTGCATTTGGTGTGGATCATGCTGTTTTTAAAAGAGCCAATTATACTTGGAGTTTGTCTCAATTGGTATTTCCACACATGTTGGTGCGTTTAATTTTAGCCGAGCAAGTGTATAGGGCTTGTACCATATTAAGAAATGAAAAGTATCACCATGTTTAGATTTTTTTATGACACTAATTTTTGCGAATTACACGAATTGGATGGAATACGAATTGATAGAACACAGATAAAACGGATGATACAGATTTGTACAGATTTGTTTTTTAGTGACCTTTGTAAACCATGTTAACTCAATCAACTTTATAAACTTTTACTACTTTTACCTAATGACTATAACACTTATCATTATTGTATTAACAGCTGTTATTTCTTATTCGGCGTTTACAAATCATAAATTAGAAAATGATTTGATTTTTTACCCACCTGCAATAACACAACATAAACAATTGTATCGCTTTATTACTTGTGGTTTTATTCATGCCGATATTCAGCATTTGGCTTTCAACATGATTTCATTGTACTTTTTTGGGGATGGAGTTGGAAGGGTGTTTACATTAATTTTTGGACAAAAAGGTAATCTCTTTTTTTTGCTTCTATACTTTACAGCCTTGGTGATAAGTTTATTACCAACTTATTTTAAGCATGCTAATGATTACCATTATTACAGTTTAGGAGCATCGGGGGCAGTTTCTGCCATTGTATTTACAGGTATTGCACTTTTACCAACTGAGAAGTTGGGAATATTTATACTACCACCTTTTATCCCTGGATTTATTTTTGCTCCAATTTATCTAATTGGTTCGGCTTATATGGCAAAAAAAGGAGGGGATAATATCAATCATTCAGCACACATTTGGGGATCCATATATGGAATTGTTTTTTTAGTGATTTGCAGTTACTCTTTCTCAAATTTTGATCCTTACTACAATTTCACAGAACAAATAAGATTGTGGTTTCAATCCTTTTAATTATTGATTAGAGAAGAATCGATTTCTATTAATTTTTAAGTCTCGTAGAATACCACTTTTGGGACTAATTACGATACTAAAAGAACGATACAAACCAATTGGTGTAACGTTTATAGCCAATTGCCAACAATGCATTTCACGGGTTACAAATAAACTAAACTGTTGTAGCGATAAGTTTTTGATATCGTAATAACCCGTTGCACCAGCTTTCCATTTTGGTGTTAAGCTAAAGTCGCCATTAAAATTAATGCTACTAAAAACATCTGTTCTATAACCACTATAATCGGGTTGTAAAACTCTGGTAAATGACAATGAATACGACAAATCTAATCGCCAAGGAATATTAAAATCGGTGTATTCTGCCGGATTTTGTCTAACCATATCCAATTGTCTTTGTTGTTCATCTGGCGTCATGTAAGGATCATTACCCATGCGTTCTTTTGCCTTTTTTTCATCCTTGGGTTTACTTTGAAAATTGGTGCTAATGGCTAAACTTCCATTGGTAATTCTTCCCAATTTTCCTTGCTTAATTAACAAGGTATTTTTTCTTACCCCAAACTTATCTACAGCATAAGGATCTAGGTTGGCACTTGCAGTAATATTCAACTTTTCGAATAAAGTACTTCTTAAATACATACTAAAATTACCCAATGCAAAACTATCTGCCATTAAATTATAGTTTGAGCTAAAACCAAAACCATCAATCAGTTTTACTTTTTTATCGGATTCAGCAGCAGTATCAGTTTTATCCCTCAATTTCATTTCCAATAAATTATCTACCCCAAATGTGATACCTCCAAAATTGCCTTCCGAATAAGAGCCATATAAACCACCTTCAAATTCTGAAAAACGTAAAGTTCTTTTTGATGTATCAACCTGAACATTGTAAAAATTTTTGCTTACTAAATCTGGCGTATAACTTAAGCCAAATTGTGGGCGAATTTCATGTCGTATCGCTTTTACCCTGCCCTTTTTAAATTGGTAGGTACCAAAAATTCTTGTATTGGCACTAATGCCCATACTCATATTGCTTTGTGTATAAACACCTTTATAAGTATTTATTTTTACTGTACTATCGGTATCATCCCAATAACGAATTCTTTTTTGTCCAAATATTCTTTGCTGAAAAGAGATAGATGGAGCAATGGTAATTGGTCCTAATGCTGGTAAAGACAGTGAAATTGGAATGCTATGTTCTCCACCCCACTGCAACGTATCAAATAATTTTCTTGTACTAAAAGCAGTGTCGTAAAAAGAAATTCTATTTTGAAAATTGGCACTGTACGCAACACCCAACTTTTCGTACCACTTAGCAGTACCAACAGCTTCTTTCTTTTGAAAAGGATACACTGTAGTAACACTAAACGTTCCAGTTGGTAAACTTAAATTCACCAATCGGGTATTGTTGTTTTGGTCGTGGTTTAAGTTCAACGATAAATTGTATTTGCCATCCCAAGTTTTGCTATACGCAATAGAACTTTGTAATTGATTATTAAAATTTTGAAACGCATTATTCAAAATACTGCTGTTAAAACGGGTACTACCAAAATTTACATTGGCCGAAAAATTGGTTCCAGGCCTAGCTTTGCTATCACGACTGTGGCTCCAGTTAATCATGTAAGACGAGGTAATGTTAAATTCATCTGCTGCTTTAACCGAATACCTATTCAACAATTTATTACGCTGAACAGCTAAATTAAATCCACCACTATATTGGTAACGTTTTAAATATTTTGAGTTGATGTTGGCACTCCATCCACCATAACTATAAAAATTAACTCTAGTGGTTAAATCGGCATTATCACTTAATACTTTATAATACCCTAATCCTTCTAAACCCAAACCAAAATCTTCACTACTGGCAAATTGAGGGGTTAAAATACCCGATTGCCTCCCCCTACTTAAAGGATAAATACCAAAAGGAATATACACTGGCACAGGCACACCTTCAAACTCAGGATGTGTTGGACCACTTACACCAATTTTATTATTGATGATTTTCATTTTTTTGGTTCGAAAAGTAAAATGTGGTGTATCTAAATTACAAGTAGTAAAACTTCCTCTATAAGCATACACCACATTGCTATCGGCTTTTTTTAATCGATTGGCATTTACAAACAACTCACCTTCCTGATAATAAGTATTGTAGGTAATCCCTTTTTGGGTTTTTAAACTATACGCCAAAGAATCGCTGAGTGTGGTCATTTCAGCTTGCTTCATTTTTGTTTTATTCAACGAATTGGCTGAAGTGTCTGAAGAGCCTTTGGCCTTCATCGTTTGCTTTTCCTGATCGTATTGAATGGTGGCAGCTTCCAAATCTATATCCTTATACTTTACATTGGCTTTTCCATACAATAAAAATTCTTTGGTAGAAATGATTAAAACACCCGAATCTTCAGCACTATAATGCACTGGTGCATCAATCGAATCTTTAGAAATTTTTAAAGTATCTAATGTATTAATAATCGTATCCTTAGACTTTGGTTTTGAAGAATCAGCTTTAATAATGGATTTACCAGCAGGAACAGTATCTGAAGAAGCTGTTAAAAAATGGGTAAAATCTCCCATTGAACCACTACTTGCATTGATTTGCAACGTTAAAGTTAGTAAAGCCGTTAAGCCTGCAATAGCTGTAAAGATTTTTACGTTAAGTTTGTACAAATTGACCATAGTAGTTGGGCAAAAATAAGAGCTAAAAATTTAAACCTATTCTGAACCCATTTCTTTAACGAATTGATATGATGAGAAGAATAATCGCTGCATCACTTTTAATGAGTTTATTGGCTGTTTGTATAAGTTCTTTTAAGGAAAAAGAAGGGGCAAAACCTATACAAAAGCAAAAACTAAGAAAAATTGTAATTGATGCTGGTCATGGTGGTAGCGACCATGGTGCTAGTGGTAAATACTCTAAAGAAAAAGAAGTAACCTTAGCCGTTGCTTTACGATTGCAACAAGAAATTGAAGAACAATTACCAGATGTTGAAATTTATATGACCCGTACCACAGATGTGTACGACAGGGTAACTGAAAAAGCCAATAAAGCCAATGCTGCTAAAGGCGATTTATTTATTTCGATACATTGTAACTGGGCTCCAGGACAAAGACATACTGAATTTACAGGCTATAAAACCGAGACATACAAAAGAAAAAAGAAAACTTATACCCGTAAAGTAAAACAATACCGTATCTGGTACAGCCCTAGTGCAGTAAAAGGCACAGAAACCTTTATTTGGGGAATTAACAAAACTGGAGCTAAAGAAAAAGCCTTACAGGAACATGAAGACATGTTTATGGATAGCATTACTGCCAAAGAATTAAAAGACTTTGACCCCAACGATCCAAATAAAGCAATTATTTACTCCATTAAAACCAAACAATATTTTGATAGAAGTGCAAGATTGGCTTTAACGGTAGAAGAAGAATTTAAAAAAACTGGTCGTCCAAGCCGTCAGGCACAACAAAGAGGTATTGGCATTTGGGTTTTGCAAGCTGTGGCTATGCCAGCAATTTTGGTAGAAACTGGTTTTATTTCAAACCCAGAAGAAGAAGATTATTTAAACAGCAAAGAAGGTCAGGCAGAAATTGCCAGAGTTATTACCACTGCTGTTAAACGTTATAAATACACTTTAGAAACTACAGGTATTAAACAAGGTAGCATGGTAGCTCCCACAACACCACAACAATAAAAGTATTTATTTGCTTACCAAGAGGTTCATCTTAATCAGATGAGCCTCTTTTCTTTTCACCAATCTATACCCAATAACACGTATTGTAAACACCATTTAGAAGATTTAATATTACAGCAAAATAGTGTACTATGAAATCGCTACTGTTTATAAGGTATTTCCAATGGAAGCACAGGTGTTGTAAAAGCTGTTTAAAAAACCAACGAAGATAGAAGCGATTTAGAAATTGGTTTTGCAAGTGTTGCATAAAATTTTAGCCGATTAAACTATAAAGCAATAAACCATTAGATGTTTTAATCTTTTCGAAATAAAACTATTGTATGAAAAAAATTGTCCTTTTTGTTATAACTCTAGCTATTTCAGTAACCCTTTGTAAGTCACAATTGACGAGTAAAATAGAGGTTAAAGAAATGTATTTTAGAATTGTGGAATTAGAAATAATAAATAAGGATAGTACTCGGGCATTACTTAATGTTGGACTACAGCATAACATAAAAAAAGGGTTAACAGGGCCGGTAAAAGGTGCATATATAAAAGGTCAAACACGTTTTGATATTGAGCTTGGCTTTGCAAGTGTTACAGCTTTAAATGATACACAAACTTTGGTTTTAATACGACCCAATGAAAAACATTTGGGTAAAAAAGAGCTAACAATCCAAATGGGAGATTTAGTTGTTTTAAAAACAGAAATACCATTATTAAACTACAGAAGTGTTTTCTTTGAATTAGGATGTTTAAATATTTTCTTTAATGATGCATACGGCAAGCCGCTTCATAATTTTAACCATCTAATATTTAACGATTCGAAATTATTAGAAGATGAATTGTTAAATAAAGCTGCTAAAGATGTAGTATCAATTTACAATTATTATAAAGATGAAACGGATACCGCATTTAATGTTTTCAAGCAAAAATTAACCTTAGGCAGATATTCTGGAAAAAGTATTTTCGATGTAATGAGCGTTGCAAGTGAACGAGATATTTATTCGTTTCTAAACTATGTAAAAACCTATCCAAAATCTTATTTAGGTAAAGATTGGAAAATAGGAGAAACGTTTGCCACTTGGGTTATGAATGGTGCATACTATAGTAAATCTGAAATGAAGGATTCTGTTTTATTGTATTCTAATAATACCACATTATTAAAAAAGTTCTTTACGACGCACAAAACCACATTTTTAAACGAAGATTTTATTCAAACATGGTTAACAGATGCAACGGATGAACCTGATAGCGTTTTTGACAGAACAATTAAAGCTGCAAAAATTGCATTAACCTATTTACCCAGCGACAATGAATGGGGTACTTTTTATTATGCATTATCAGATAGATTCATTGATAAAAGTGCCTACCAAAAGGCTTTAGTAAATTGCGATTCCTCCATTCATTATTTTACAAAAGCAAAAAATAATAATGCAGTTACAGTATTACTATTTCGTATTGCAAGGTGCTACTACAATTTAGAAAACTACAATGCATGTTTAGCTTCACTAAAAAAAGGGTTGCTATTTATAAATGATACCACAAATAATGTTAGAGAAAGTACTAAGATTACTAATCAGGCTTACTACTATAAATTAACAGCACTATGTTATTACAACATACAAGAATATAAGCTAGCTGTAGAAAACTTTATAACCTGTATTAAACAGTATAAAGCTTATGGCTCATTTGAGTATATCAAAGAAGCAATTAGAATGCAAGATTTTCTTGCCAAAATATATGTAAAACAAAGTGAAACAATAAAGGCTCTTGAAATATACAATGAACAACTAACACTATATCTCAAACTTAATGACAAGCAAAATGTTGCTGCCACACTAGATAAAATTGCAGGTGCCGATTATAAACTGGGAAATTATCGTTCGGCAATTAACAACTATACCAAAGCAAAAGCTATTCATATAGATTTTAATGATTTAAATAGTGCAGGTTACTCTCAATCTCATATTGGTTCGGCTTACTGGAACCTAGGAAAATACGATTCTTCAATAGCATCTCATGAGCAGGCTATTAAATATAGACAAGCTACTAAAAGTCATTCAGGATTAGGTTACTCATGGAAACAATTAGGAGAATTGTTTAAAAAAACTGGAGAGAAGCCAAGGGCATTAGCTGCTTATGACACTTCTGCCTATTACTATAATTTAGCAAAAGATAGCAGCAATTTAAAGAGCTTACTGAACGATGTAGGCGATGTTTTTTATGAAGATAAATTATATCAAAAAGCTTTTGACTATTACTATAAGTATTATTCTATTAGTGTGTCTACCAATACAAAACCCGATATTGTTTATGGTGCTACACAATTAGCAGCAGCAGCATATTATTTCAGTCTTGACTCTACTAAAAAATATGCTTTAATCGGTTTAAATATTTCAAAACAAATTGGCGACAAAGACAATGAATACAATAGTTATTTAAACCTAGCAAGTGTTGCTTTTAAAGAATATAATTATGTTGAAGGTGAAAAGTATTTTACAGAAGCACTTTTGATTGCTCAAACACAAAAAAATAAAAAGCAGGAAGCTAGTTGTTATATGACTTTAAGTTCTTCGATGGCTAATCGATTAGAGTTTGACAAATCTGTTAACTACACAAAAAAAGCAATCAGCATATACGATTCTTTGGGAGACAAATCAAGAATTCCCGAAGCTTACCGTTTAATAGCAAATGCTGTACAAGCAAAAGGAGATTTTTATGAAGCCAGAAAAAATTATGAACGATCAATTGATATTGCAACCTCGATAAACAGTAAAGCCGATGTTGGATATGCTTATAACTCATTGGTATTTTTATATGTAATACAAGGCGAATTATCTAAAGCTGAAAAAGCAGCAGATACTTGTTTAACTATTTTTAGTAATTTAAGTAATACCAACCAAATGGCTAATGCATATTTAGCAAAAGGTATTGTTAGTGAAGCTAAATCTGATGGCATAACTGCAATAAAATACTACAATCTTGCAGATAGCATATTTACAAAAGAAAAAGACAACTTTGGACTAAGTAGCTGTCAAACATCTATTGCCTGTGTATTTTATTACCAAGCCGATTTTGATAATGCACTAAAACATTTTATTCAAGCCGATAAATACTTATCAGATATTAAGTTTATTTCTGAAAATCATTTACTAGCCCCTATAAATATTGGAGAAACTTACTATTATAAAAATGATTATGTTAAAGCTGAAAAATTTTTATTGGAAGGATATACTAAAGCATTAGAGAAAAAGTCTGGTCGTTATATTAATATGGCTGCCTTATACTTAGGTAAATTATATATTGAAAAACAAAAATATTCAGATGCAGAAAAATATTTATTAGAAAGTTATAAAAACAATTTATTGTCCAATGAAACTGATTTAGTAATACAAGGAGCTATGTACCTTGGTAGGTTATATAATTTAACAAACAACAACTCAAAAGCAGAGAAATATTATAAAGAGGCTGTAGATTATACTAAAACAATTAACAACAGTAAATATACTTGGAGAGCATTATATGAGTACGGTTTAAACTTTTATAACAATCAAAAATTCGATAGTGCTGTTGTCTATTTTAAGCAGGCTGTAGAAATAGTAGAAGCAAGTTCTCAAAAACTATTTGGCGGTGCAGAAGCTAAAAAAATATACAATGCCGATAGCAGAAAGGTAGATTTGTACAATAAACTAGTTGCAAGCCTTGCAAAAACCAATAATAAAGAAGATGCATTGTATTATGCAGATAAAAGTAACAATCAGGCTATAAAAGAACAAAGTGAAAAGGCTGGTTTTGCAACAACAGATAAAGCAAAAGAAGAAGCAATAAAAAAAGGTGGTGAACTATTACAAAAACAAAATGCAGTTGATCAGGCCATTGCCAAAGAAAAAACCAAACCCGAAGCAGAACAAAACAAACAATTGATTGCTTCTCTAGAAAGTATTCAAAAAGTTGCACAAAAAGATTATATCAATTACATCAATGGATTGGTAAAAAAATATCCTGATATGCAGGCTTATTTCAGTAAAACCAATCCTGCTGATTTTAAAAATAGTATGCGATTTATTCCTGATAGCACATTGGCTGTATTGTATATTATTAATGATAATCAGTTATTCATTTTCACTGCTACCAAACAAGAAATTGGTATTAAAACAATTGAGTTAAAGCAAGACATTAACAAGCAAGCTGAACGATTATTGGGCATTTTAAAAAACCCTTTAAACGTTACAGGAACAGGTGCAATACGACTTAGGTCAACCATCAAATCAAAAGATGGAATTAAGGGTGATTTTAAAACCGAAGCATCGATTTTATACGACATGCTGATTACACCAATTAAAGATCAGATAAAGGACAAGAAAAATATTTGTATCATTCCCAATGGCAAGTTGAGTAACATTCCATTCCAATCATTAGGCACAAACGATGCACAAGGAAAATTTCATTTTTTAGTAGAAGATTATGCAATTTTTTACACCAATAAAATGGATATTTTTTCTAAGCCACACGAAGTAAGTAACATCAACAAATCGTTTATCGCTTTGGGTAATCCCGACAAATCATTGCCCAATGCATCTGAAGAAGTTAAAAACTTTTCTGGCATTGTTAAAAATGCAGCTATTTATACCGAAGGTGAAGCCACAGAAACAAAAGCTACCGAAGGTTTAAGCAATTATCAATATGTTCATTTTGCAACCCATGGCATTTTGGATTATGCCGATTTTGAAAAATCCTACCTCGTTTTTGCTCCTGAAAAAAACGTGAGCTCCGACGGGAAATTAACCATCGAAAAAATTAATGGTCTCACTATCAGCAATTGTAGTTTGGTTACATTATCAGCATGCGAAACTGCTGTTTCTAAAGAAGCTGTAAAAGGTTGGTATATTTCTCCTGCAAACTCATTTCTGCAAAACAATGTAAGCTCTGTAGTGGCATCTTTGTGGCAGGTAGATGATAAAGCAACAAGTGTTTTAATGACTGAATTTTATAAAAATTTATCTACCATGTCTAAAGTAGAAGCATTGAGAAAAGCTCAAGAAACGTTGAGTAAAAATCCCGATTATAGTCATCCTTATTTTTGGAGTGCATTTGTATTATATGGAGAATGGCGTTAGTAATTAATTTCCACTCATAAAATAGCTTAGCCGAAAGTTCAAAAAACTTTCGGCTTTTTTGTGTTTGGTAATTATCTTTCATCACTAATAAAAAATGTATGAAGAAATTACTGCTGCTTATATGCATTCTACCTTTTATTGCTGTTGCTCAAAATATAGACTCAGCTTGGTTTGCCAACAACTATATCAAAAAAGAAATCATGATTCCCATGAGAGATGGTATAAAATTGTTTACTGCAGTTTATATACCCAATAACAATAGTGAAAAACATCCTTTTTTAATGAACCGTACGCCATACACCAGTGCCCCTTATGGAGAAAAAAATTACAGAACGTTTTATACCAATCACTACAAAGAATATTTGAAAGAAGGCTATATAATGGTGGTGCAAGATGTTCGTGGACGATGGATGAGTGAAGGTGAATTTGTAGATGTTCGTCCATTTAATAAAAATAAAAAGACAAACAATGATATTGATGAAGCCAGCGATACCTATGATACGATCGATTGGTTGGTAAAAAATATCGATAACAACAATGGCAATGTTGGTGTATTTGGCATTTCTTATCCAGGCTTCTACTCTACTGAAGCTGCATTAAGCAATCATCCTGCATTAAAAGCTGTTAGTCCACAAGCACCAGTAACCGATTGGTTTGTGGGAGATGATTTTCACCACAATGGTGCATTTATGCTTATGGATGGCTTTAGTTTTTATAGAAACTTTGGTCGTCCCCGTCCTACACCTACTACTACACAAACTCCTAATGCATTAAAGTTTGAAAGTACCGATAATTATAAATTATTTCTACAAACAGGTGCTATCAGCAACTTCACTAAAAAATATATGGGCGATAGTATTAAGTTTTGGAACGATTTAATGAATCACCCAAATTACGATGCTTGGTGGAAAGCAAGAGATGCTAGAACAGGCTTGTACAATGTGCAACCTGCCATGTTGGTAGTTGGAGGTTTGTTTGATGCAGAAGATTGTTGGGGTGCATGGAACACGTATAAAGCAACTGAAAAACAAAGCAAAAGCACCAACAATAAAATTGTAATGGGACCTTGGTTTCATGGGCAGTGGGCAGGACGAGGCAGCGATGGCAGCTTTTTAGGTAATGTAAAATTTGGAAGTGCTACCAGCACATATTTTGCTGAAAATTATGAAATCCCCTTTTTTAATTATTACTTAAAAGGAAAAGGCACTGTAAATAAAATAGCGGAAGCCAATATATTTTTTACCGGAGAAAACAACTGGAAACAATTTGAACAATGGCCTCCGGCTAGTAGCAAACCTCAAGCTTATGCATTACAAAATGGAGGTGTTTTATCTACTGCAGTTTCAAAAAATGCTTCATTAAATAGTTTCGATGAATATGTAAGCGATCCTGCAAAACCTGTTCCTTACACAGAAGATGTACATTTTGGAAGAACCAGAGAATACATGACAGATGATCAACGATTTGCGTCTAGAAGAACGGATGTACTGGTTTTTCAAACAGCAATTTTAGAAAAGGATGTTACTGTTGCAGGAGAATTAATTGCCGATTTAATGGTAAGTGTTTCTACAACCGATGCTGACTTTGTAGTGAAATTAATTGATGTTTTTCCAGATGATTTTAAATATGAAGGGGAAACACAAACTGGTAGAAGAGAAGCTCCTAAAACAGTACCAATGGGTGGTTATCAAATGTTGGTAAGAGGCGAAATAATGAGAGGAAAATTTAGAAACAGTTTAGAAAAGCCACAACCTTTTGTTCCAAATAAACCAACTCAGGTAAAATATGCTCTGCCTGATGTAGCTCATACTTTTAAAAAAGGACATAAAATAATGGTACAAATTCAAAGTAGTTGGTTTCCATTAGTCGATAGAAATCCTCAGCAGTTCATGGATATTTATCATGCAAAGGATAGTGACTTTAAAAAAGCAACAATTAAAATATACCACAACGATTCGAAAATAATTTTACCTGTAATTCAATAGAATATGAAAAAGCTAATTATTGCTTTCTGCATTATCATAAGCATAACTATTAATGCTCAACAGCCTTCTATCATTCCAATGCCTGCTGAAATGCTGGTAACTGGTGGCAATTTCGAACTTTCATCAAAAACAAAAATTGTTGCTACCAGTAATGAAGAAAAAAATATTGCAAATTTTTTCAACGATTATCTTAAACAATATTATGGCTTACGTTTAAATATCGTAAGCAATACAAGCAATAATTGTATTACACTTTCTACGAGCTTAATTGCTACTTCTAATAATAGTAATGAAAAATATATACTTACCGTTACTTCAAAAAACATTTCAATTGTTGGCAATGGTAATGCAGGAGTTTTCTATGGCATGCAATCTTTGATTCAACTACTGCCTGTTGCTAATATTCAATCTTCAAAATCATATGCAAGGCTATTGTTGCCTTGTGTAAATATAGAAGATGAACCACGTTTTCAATATAGAGGAATGCACCTTGACGTAAGTCGACATTTCTTTCCAATTGAGTATATCAAAAAATACATCGATTATATTGCTTTACATAAAATGAATACATTCCACTGGCATTTAACTGATGACCAAGGATGGAGAATTGAGATAAAAAAATATCCCAAACTTACCAGTATTGGAGCATGGAGAGATGGTACAATCATTGGACGTTTTCCAGGCAAAGGAAATGATAACACACCACATGGTGGCTTCTACTCACAGGAACAGGTCAAAGAAATTATACAGTATGCAGCCAATAGATTTATAACGGTGATTCCAGAAATTGAAATGCCTGGACATAGTATGGCTGTATTAGCTGCATATCCTGAATATAGCACCACACCTGATGTAAGACCTAAAGTTCCAATGACATGGGGTTTAAATGGTGTTGAAAACAATGTGTTTGCCCCTACTGAAAAAACATTTGGTTTTTTAGAAGATGTATTAACCGAAGTAATCGAATTATTTCCTAGCGAAATAATTCATATTGGCGGCGACGAATGCAGTAAAATGTGGTGGAAAAAAGATAGTGCAAGTCAGCAATTAATGAGGGCAAAGAATCTAAAAAGTGAAGATGAGTTACAGAGTTATTTTATTCAGCGAATAGAAAAATTCGTAAACAGCAAGGGCAGAAAAATTATTGGCTGGGATGAAATTTTAGAAGGTGGTTTAGCACCCAATGCTTTAGTAATGAGCTGGACAGGAGAAAAAGGTGGCATACATGCTGCAAAGGAAAAACATCAAGTAGTTATGACACCAGGTGGTTGGTGCTACTTTGATCACAGCCAAACGAAAAACGAGGACAGTGTAACCATTGGCAGCTATTTACCATTGGAAAAAGTGTATGGTTACGACCCTGTACCAAAAGAATTGAATGAAGAAGAAGCTAAATATATTTTAGGAGCACAAGGAAATGTATGGACTGAATACATGGCTTATCCAAGCAAAATAGAATATATGATTTTCCCAAGAATGAGTGCATTGAGTGAAGTATTGTGGACTCCAAAATGGAAAAAAAAATGGAGAAGTTTTGAACTAAGATTACCACAACAATTAAAACGTTATGAATTGTGGAAAGCCAATTACAGCAAAGCGTATTATGATTTACAAACAATCATTGAACCAACTGAAAATAATGAAGGCGTAAAGGTTTCGTTAACTTCTAAGAGCAAAAGCCCAATTGCTTTTAGGTTAATCGAATTTCTAGAAAATGAAAATGGATGGTCTGCTTATCCTCCTATAGATAAAAAAAATGTTTACACAAAGTCGCTTTTAATTACAAAAAATAGTGCTATTCTATCTGTTCAAGATATTAGCAATGTTATTAGAACCTCTTCTAACTTATTTTTAAATATCAATAAGGCTACAGGTAAAAAAATAACTAGTAATAAACAGCCTTCTCCAAATTATCCTGGCAATGGCGGATTATTTAGTTTAGTAAATGGAGCCAAAAGTATAAAAGGAATAAACTCCAGTGAATGGTGTGGATTGGTTGCACAAAATGTTGAGTTGATTATTGATTTGGGAAAAGAAACCAGCATACAAGAAATTAATTTACATATTCTCCATCAACAAGCCAGTTGGATATATGCTCCAGAAAAATTTGAAATTGAATTGAGTAATGATGGTATAAACTTCGAAGACCCTCATACATCTTTTTTAGACTTTGATAAATACGCTGATGAAAATCCAATGAAGTGGATGAAAAGAAAACTATCTGAAAACCCATCTAAAAAATACAATACCCGTTATGTTAAAATAAAAGTTTCTTCAGTTTCAAAAATACCTGACGGAAATCCGGGTGCAGGAAAATCAGCTTGGATGTTTATAGATGAAATTGAAATCAATTAATAAAACAAGATTCACATAAACTAAAAAGGTGCAGCGTAACTGCACCTTTTTTATTAAATAATTAAAAGCTATTAAATAAAACGATTAACGATATTCTCTAAATACTCTTGTTTACCACTAATAACACTAGGCTCTCCATTTGCGACTGCATAAGCCCTTAAATCTTCTAAAGTAAGTTTACCTGCTTCAAAATCTTTACCTGCACCAGTATCAAAACTTGCATAACGTTCTGCACGGATTTTCTTATAATCAGATTTATTCAAGATATTATCTGCAGTAATCAATGCTCTAGCAAAACTATCCATACCACCAACGTGAGCATAAAACAAATCAGCAGGGTCGGAACTGTTTCTTCTAATTTTTGCATCAAAGTTTATGCCACCTCCTTGTAATCCACCAGCTTCAATAAATACCAACATACATTCTGTAAGTTCATTAATGTTGTTTGGAAACTGATCTGTATCCCAACCGTTTTGCATATCACCTCTATTGGCATCTAAACTACCCAACATACCTGCATCAGCAGCAATCTGCATTTCATGCTGCATGGTATGTCCAGCCAATGTTGCATGATTCACTTCTAAATTCAATTTAAAGTCATTCAGCAAATCATACTGACGCAAGAAACCTATCACTGTTTCTGCATCATAATCGTATTGATGTTTACTGGGTTCACATGGTTTAGGTTCAATGAAGAAAGTTCCAGTAAAACCATTTGCTCTTGCGTAGTCTTTAGCCAAATGTAAGAACTTGGCAAAATGCTCTTTCTCACGTTGCATATTGGTGTTTAATAAACTCATGTAACCTTCTCTTCCACCCCAAAAAACATAACCTGCTCCACCTAAGTCAATCGTTGCATCAATAGCAGCTTTTACCTGAGCAGCCCCATGCGTCAGTACATGAAAATCAGGATTGGTACTTGCTCCATTCATGTACCTTCTGTGAGAAAATAAATTAGCCGTACCCCATAACAATTGCACACCACTTGCCTGTTGTTTTTGTTTTAAGTAATCAGTTAAAGTTTGCAAACGTTTATCGTTTTCATGAATATCATTTCCATAATCCACCACATCCACATCATGAAAACAATAAAATGGCAATCCCAATTTGGTTAAAAACTCAAATGCTGCATCTGCTTTATCTTTTGCTCTTTCAACAGCATCTGCTTTTTCATTCCATGGAAAAATATGTGTTGGTTCACCAAAAGGATCAGCACCACTACCACAGAAGCTGTGCCAATAAGCACCTGCAAAACGAAACCATTCTTTCATTGTTCTACCTGCAACAATTCTGTTTTCGTTGTACCAACGAAACGCTAATGGATTATCACTTTCTACTCCTTCAAACTTTATTTGAGGAATACCTTTAAAAAATTCTTTGTCGCCTAATACTACTGACATATACTTTAATTTTTATTTTTAATACTTCTGTTACCAACTGTTGTAATCCTATTTATCTTTTCCCGATAGCTATCGGGATGCGTCGTTAAGAAATCCTGCTGAATAGCAGGGCACCCTTGTACGTTCTGTTCAATATTCAACAAAACCCACCCCAATATTCATTCTCTTCAATTGAATGCCTTCACTGCCCCTCCCAAGAGGGGATGAACATTTTACTAAAAGACAGCCAATCAACCTCATCAACTCTCTCTACCTATCAAATTCATCAATACACCCTTCCATCCTTCATACAAATCATTATACAAGTCTGCTTTTGTTGGTTCTACAAACTGTAAAACTTTAGCCTTACTGAATGCTTCTGTTGCTGTTTTAAAAATACCTGCACCAATGCCTGCACCTAAAGCTGCTCCAACACTTCCATCACAATTGTACAATTCAACAGGAACACCAGTTGCATTTACAAAACTCTCTGTAAATACATTGCTTAAAAACATGTTGGCTTTACCAGCTCGTATCACTTTTGGATGCATACCATTTTCTCTCATAATGTCTAATCCATACCTGAAAGCAAATGCAATTCCTTCCTGTGCAGCCCTGAATAAATGAGCATTGCTGTGTACATTAAAATCTATTCCATGAATATGGCTTTGCACTATTTTATTTTCCAGCATTCTTTCTGCACCATTGCCAAATGGCAACATATACAACCCATTGCTGCCTGCAGCAATGGTAGATGCTGCTTGATTTATTTCTTCGTAAGAATGTATATTGCCAGTAATGTTTTTCACCCATCTGTTCAAAATACCTGTTCCATTAATACACAATAAAACACCCAACCGTTTTGCTTCAGTTGTATAATTCACATGGGCAAAGGTGTTAACTCTTGATTTATTGTCGTAAGTCAACTGATCACTCACCCCATAAATAACACCACTGGTCCCTGCTGTTGCAGCTACTTCACCAGGTTGTAATACATTTAATGAAAGTGCATTATTGGGCTGATCACCTGCTTTGTAGGTTACAGGAATACCAGCAGTTAGCGATAAAAAGGATGCTACCTCAGTGCTTAGTTTACCATGTTCATCAAATACTAGATGCAACTGTGGTATCAACGATTTATCAAATCCATAATAATTAAAAATATCCTCTGCTAATTCATTGTTTTTAAAATCCCAAAAAACACCTTCACTTAATGCTGAAATACTGGTTGTACATTCATCAGTTAATTTCATGGCAATAAAATCACCGGGTAACATCACTTTATCAATCTTAGCATATAGTTCAGGCTCATTTTCTTTTACCCACGCCAATTTACTGGCAGTAAAATTTCCTGGTGAATTGAGTAAATGCTTTAAACACTTTTCGTTGCCTATAGCTTCAAAAGCCTTGTTGCCAATTTCAACAGCACGGCTATCGCACCAAATAATACCATTACGTAAAACTTCTTTATTTTTATCTATGCAAACCAAACCATGCATTTGATAAGCAATACCAATTGCTTTTATGTCAGCAGGATTGTATATTTTTTTGGCATTGGCTTTTAATATTGCCAACTGCACATGTTGCCACCACATTTCAGGATATTGCTCGGCCCAGCCTGTTTGCAAAGCAATAATTTCACTCTCAGCTTCTGGGAATTGTGCAGTTGCAACGCATTGTTGCGTTTGTGCATCTACAACAGAAATTTTGATAGAAGATGTACCAATATCTATTCCTAATAATAACATACAGCAAAAAGATAAATGAATCAATTAATTAGAATTCAAAATTTGCATTTTAATGAAGGTTTTGCAACTGCTATTTTTTAAATAAAATATGCTATCTTATCAACTAAATATAATTTTACAAATCATTATTGATAATATAGCAGTTATATGAAAACTTTAATTCAAAAAATTCATTTAGAAGAACATGAAAGTTTTGCCTGCCGTACCTACAAAACACCCAATTTTGAAACCAACTGGCACATACATGAAGAGCATGAACTGATTGTAATTACCAAAGGAAATGGCACTGCAATGATAGGTGATTACATTGGACCCTATAATACAGGTGATGTATTTTTTTTAGCAGGCAACTTACCGCATTGGTTTAGAAAAAATCAGGCTAAAACTACAGGTAGTGCAAAAGTTACTCACTTTACAAAAAAAATATTTGGCAATGAATTTTTATTGAATCCGGAAATGAAGCACATAGCGTCATTGCTTCAGAAAAATCATGGTTTACAATTTGAAAAGAAAGCAAAGAAAGAAATTGCTGATACCATTACAGCAATAGAAATAGCTGAAGGGTTTCAACGATTCAATTTATTGTTGCAATGCCTTTATAAAATAAGTATTGCATACAAGCATCAGTTATTAACAGCTAATTTTTTAGATGCTGGCAATAAAGTAAATCCTGCAATTGAAAAAATTATCGACTACTCTTTTAAACATTATTTAGAACCGATTACTTTACAAAATGTTGCGGCAGTTGCCGAAATGAGTATTCCTACTTTTTGCAGATTTTTCAAAAAAAATATCAAGAAAACTTATTTCGAATTTCTTCAGGACATACGAATCAGCCATGCTTGCAAACTACTTACCAACACCAACAAATCGATCATGGAAATTTGTTACGAAAGTGGTTATAACAGTTGGGCACATTTTAGCAAACAGTTTAAAGAAATTAAGCAGGTAACACCATCGGCTTACAGAAAAAAAACAACTGAGAATTTAATGTAAAGGTTAGCAGAGTAGTGTTTAAGTTCAAATAAAGCGTACTTATTCTGTATCTACAGATTCTTTCAGTGAATCAATTTTATTTAGGAATTGATTTTTAAACAAATTGAGCAAGTTTTTATGCCTCGCTAAAGCAATAGCAGGTTTTTCGTGTAATGCCTTAATAAAAGGCTTTTTCTTTTTTACAGAAAAGTAAATTTCTGAAACATCATATCTTGCCCCGTCCTTGTCAAATAAAAAATCCAATGCTTCCAATCGATATACTCCATCAATCGTTGTAACATTTAGTGTGAATTCATATTTAACACCAACTAAACTATCACCATTATTATTTTTAGTATCATTTAACTGAAATATACATCTGAAGCTCAACAAATTTTTAACAGAACTATCTTTTTTCCAATTAAGTATAGAAATGTTGTTGTTTTTACACCATAAGTATATTCGCTCACTAATACTGTCTGCTTCTTTAACTTTTTGCGTATTAATAAAGTATCTGAATAGTATTTTATTCTCTTCAATGGGCAATTCAACTTCTTGAGAGAATACCGGAATATGGTAAAGAAACATTATGCAAAAAATAAGCTTACTCATAATCAAACATTAAAATTACTTAATAGTTATTGTTTCGTTAGAACGTCGATTGCACAAAAGAAACCGAGTAGTTGAAACTACTCGGTTTCTTTGAATTTTATCCGTACCTATGAAAACTAACCGGCTAAATAGAAATAAAACTGGGTTGTATGAATAGACCAAACAATAATCAAATACAAATAATTTATTTTCAATTAAACATTTTAATAATCAAAATCAAGTATTGGCTGTAAAAAACATCCAAATTGTTATATATCATTATCCTATACTACACATCTGTCTTTTTGCGGGCAGAAACTACAGTTTTATTGCTGGGTAATAATTCTAGGGTATTTCCTGTAACCAAAACCTAAAGCAATTATTAGCAATATAAGTACACCATTATCGAGGGGCACATCAGCCGGATCATCTGGTGGATTAGGCAAACTTGCAGGATCATTACCTGCAAGTCCTAATTGCATATTTAAAGCAGTGTCCTGCACTGCTTGTCCCTGTGCATCGTAAATTATATTACCATTCGGATCTGTTAATAAATAGTTACCATATGCATCTCTGTATCTTCCCCTACTTGCTGTTTGACTGTTTCTGGAACTACCTGTATTGCCTCTTCCCCACATATCAGTTTGACCCTGCCGACTGGGTAGAGTACCCCAGTTCGGATCGGTATTTAAAGGCGATGGTTCACTGTATATTGGTGAGCTTCCCCAAATCGGACTGCCCCCTCCTCCTCCTCTGCCACTCGTATTATCAAGCTGAGCAAACGTAAAAGTTACATTTACAAATAAGATAAAAATTAATACTATTCTAGAGTACATAAATTAAGTTTAACAATTAAAAGAATCTTACTATACAAATCACTCATTAACTATTTATTCTTTTATAAAAGAAGTAACATATCTGATACCTGAGGCATCCGTTAACTCTAAATAGTACTTTCCGCTACTCAGTTGTGTATCAAATTGTATATTTAATTGATTAAGATTTGACATATTCTTAAGTATTTTACGCTGTACTATTACGCCGTTGGTTGTTGACACTGTACAACCAATATCTCCTTTTACCGGATTAATGAATACGACATTAATAACATTTGATTTTACCGGATTAGGATAAACATAGCAGCTATTTTGACCATCGTTACCAAAGCTAATCTTAAGTGTATTTGAATATTTAACCTGTCCTCCTTTATCAACTATCTTAATTCTGTAATAGTAAGTACCTGAACTAAGGTTAATATCTTTAGATTCGTACGTATTGTTTAAACCAACCTTTGCAGTTTGCTTATCAACAATAAGGTTGAAATCTATACCGTTGTTACTACGCTCTACTATATATTTATCAATATTTACCTCATCATTTGTTAACCATTCTAAAACAACATCTTTATCTTTTTTGACTGCTGTAAACTTGACTAATGTAACAGGAAGTGCAGTTGCGGTTTTAAACACTATCCTGAATCTGTTACTAACAGTAGAAGCAGGGTCTGTGTTAACTATGAAACTAATACTCGTATTTCCGCTTAACGATACAGGTACTTCAGTTTGTAAATAATTATCCTGCAAATAAGCCTGTAATCTAGGAGCAACAAAATTAACAGCCTGTAGCTCCCAACGATAAGTACCTTGTGCGGCCTTGAGCCTTTGTACATTTAAAAACAATGTATCATTATCGTCTATCAGCGGTCGGCTTTCTATACTCAGCTGCTTATTATTTCTAACTAAAGAAATATCCTCATCCCAATTGGCCATTTGTTCAGCATCATAATCATCTAAATCGGCAGAAGAGTTATTATTGTAAAGTGCCACTACACCATCTGCAGATCGGTCAACTCCATTACTTACATAACGCAATTGTATATTTAATCGTTCAGTTTGGGTACCGGCTCTAAACACATCAAGATTATTTCCATCAGTTTTATGTACCTCATTAATAGCAAATGTAGGAGATACTGTTCCTGCTTTCGATTGTACAAAGAATGCCTGACCACTCTGCAACTTAGCTGTTAAATTTGTTGTACCACCCGCTGTAGTACCATTGTTATCAATTGTAATGTATCCTCCTCTGGTATTTACATTTGGATCCCAAATGGTTATGGTGTTTTCGAATGCAGCACTATTGGTTGCATATATACTAGACCAATCTACAGTAGAAGCATATGGATTGGTAATCAAACTAAATCTTCCATTACTTTCAAGATTTGAGAAAGTTTGATTTCCCTGTAATAAAATACCTTTTGCCCTTAAAGTAGTATTACTGCTGCCAGTAGTTGTATAAATGGTATTTATATTATCTCTGTTACCTCTTACAAAAAGCAAATAACCTGTTTTGGCATTTAAAGTATTTACATTGGTATTATTTACCGTTATCCAATCTTGATTCAAACTTGTTTGATCAAAAGTATATAACGAATAGTTATTTAACATAGTTGCATCAAAGCCACTTGCACTTGCACCATTACCCGTAATATGGGTACCATATCCTGCTGCATCAGCTGGAATATTCGCCGTATAAACAGTATTGCTTTTGCCCTCCTGCCAGTTTGCATTTATACTGGTAGCTGTGGTAACACTAGGTGTAATTAAACGATATGCTCTGTTATTTAATGCACTGATGTATCTTTCAACAGTTACATCACCGGTAATATAGCCACCACTTGTACTTCCCTGTGCAATTCTGGCAGTATTCGATGCAGTACTTCTTATATGTAAATTACCATTCGAATTTAATACGCCTGCAGATGGTGTTAAAACATTCAACAGAACCAATTTATTTCCTAAATCCACACTACTACTTCCACCTTTATTTATGGTAAGGCTATTTAAAACATTGGTAGTACCATCTGTTTGCTGACTGAAATTAATAGTGCCGGTTGGTGTATTACCTCCAACAATTAAACCAGATGTTGCACCTCCTTTAAAGAAACCACTACCAGTTACAGTTCCGTTTAATGTAAGGTTCGTATTATTGATTGCTAATGTTCCGCTCGTTAATGTTGCAGTTCCATTAATAGTTAAAGGCTGGTTACTTAATTCTATTTCATTATCTCTATTCACCGAAAGATTGTTGAGTACAGGATTTGCCGTAAACAAATCTACAGGCAACGTAAAGGCATTACCAGATGTATTACCTGTAGTACCAAAAACAATAGAACTACTTGTATTAGTGGCTATTTTACCATTAACTCTCGTAACAGGAATGTTATCATTTTGAAATACCAAGCTATCTCCGGAAACGTCTAATGTTCCATTATTTAAAACAAGTGAATTATTGATGACCACATTATTTG
This sequence comes from Chitinophagaceae bacterium, assembly GCA_044348985.1. GTDB lineage: Bacteria > Bacteroidota > Bacteroidia > Chitinophagales > Chitinophagaceae > UBA1930. The sequence goes on along the minus strand of JBIKRV010000015.1, from coordinate 19,821 downwards.
CCAATGTAAGTGTAGTAGAAGCTCTATCTATTATTAATGAATCTAACCTATTAGAAGTTCCAAAAATAGATTGATCAATAGCAAGTGTACCTGAAAAATTACTTGATCCTGTAATCTTAACCACTGAACTGGCTCCACCATAAATACTTCCTGAACTGGTTAAATAAGCATTATTTATATTTAAGCTCCTTCCGTTTAAATCAAAGCTACCGTTGCTAAATCTTAATGTATCGGTTACAGTAATGTTGCTATCTAATACTAAGCCGGCAGCGTTGTTTAGAGTTAATTTGTAATAAGGCAGCTTAGACACACTTTGCACAGCCAAGCCATTGTATTCTACTTCGCTTCCGGAATTTAACGTAATACTTCCTGAAGAAATGGTTGCATCAGTAGCATTAGCTCCACCAATTAAACCATGTACATCTTGCGTAGCAATAACACCATTTACAGTAACAGAAGTAGCACTGCCTGTTAACTGACTAACAGCAGAATTAAGCCTTCCTCCAGGTTCTATAACAACTGTTAAATTAGCTCCATTGGTGTTTAAGGTTACAATATGACCAGGCTTAATGGTAACTCTGCCAAATGCCTGTGGTATTTGATTATACTGCCAAGTAGATGCCGATGTCCACAAGCCTGTTTGTAATGAAACAGATTCATTTGTAAAGAAAGCTATTGCAAAATCACCAAAAGTATTAATAGTGTTTTGAGTACTGATTATACCAGTATTTGATGCCCCATTAAGGGTATTAGAGGCAGTAGATTGAATCGTCCACTGGGCGTTGCTGCTGTTATACCTTGAAAGTGTTACACCCTGATTAACAGAACCACCAATATTTTTTACAAAACTGAATAATATTGTAGCATCCGAAAGTCCGCTAAGCCTTCTGACATTCCAGTATTGAGCTGTACTTATTGCACTTAAAGTAGCATCTGTAACAGTGTTTAAAGGTGCTGTACCAAAATATTCTGCTGACCATGACGTAGCACTAACAGCAGCTGGTATTAATGTTACAGTTCCAATTAAACCATTTTTACCAATGGGTAATGCCACTTGTACATTTGAACTAGTAGTAACTAATATTGGACCATTTACGTGAGCAGAAGATGAACCTTGCGAACCTCCGGCTCCAGTTAAAGTAATGGTATTAACAGCATCTGTGTTCAAGATGCCATTCTCCATATTTATAGCAGTTGTTGTAAAGGATGCAGTAATGTTAATAGAAGGATTTGTACCATATCTTCTTACTGTTAAAGATGCTAGATTACCTGTAAGATTTAAATCTCCCATAACACCACCCAACGACCCACCTAAAATCAAACTCCCTGAAGTAGACGTAAATGTTGCCCCACCTGTAGCTGTGTAAGTGCCATTTAATGTTACATTTTGTGCAGCTTTGGCTAAAACAGTATTATTTATTAATAAACTATCGTTTACAACTACTGCACCTGTTAATGTTTTAGTTCCACCGCCGGTTAATGTAAGTTTATCACAGTTTACAGCAGGTACATTCTGATTGATACCGTTATATTGCAATTTACTACCTCCATTGTAAACGATTGTACTATTAGTTACACTTGTATTTATACCACTAGCATGTGCAGTAGTTATTGTACCATTTACAGTGATTCCATTTGATACTGTACCAATAGTATTTACAGTATTAAAGGCTAATTCTGCTATAGTTCTAATTGTTATATTAGAAGGTGTACCACTTGTTGAAATAGTAGTATCCATTGTAACAACATGAGCAGTATCTATAATCACATTCGAACCTACTGGCGGTACACTAGCTTGCAACCAAGTCGCTGGATTTTTCCAATTTCCAGATTGCTTTGTAATCCAAGGTGCTGGATAACCTATCGCAAAATTTGTATTAACAGTTCCACTTCCAAAGTTAAACGCATTTAGCGTTGTTAGCGTGCCACTGCCAGACGCACCATTTAAAGTGTTTGCATTTACCGGAACCAATTGCCAGTTTGTACTATAACTAGCCAATACTAAGGAAGCAGAAGCCAGTCCGCCTGGTGATTGGTTAAAGTTAAATGATAAAACAGGTGCTGCACTGGCGGTACTATTTTTAATTACACTCCAATACTGTGATAGACTTACAGAAGAAACAGAGCCATTGGTATTATTCGCATCTGGCGGATTACTTCCAAAATATTCCGCATTCCATGAAGTGGATGCCGTAGTACCAGGATTAATAGTTATTGCTCCAAGTAACCCATTTTTACCTGTATGTACTATTCTAGCAGTATTTACTGCTGCATTTATTAATCGTACAGGTCCACTAATATAAGCACCTCCAGAGCCACCTGATGTTGAAATATTATTTAAAATCAGCAATGCTGTATTGCTGGTATTTAATAACCCACTGGTAAGGTTCACTGCAATATTTACCTGCAAGTTATTTCCTAAGCTTACCGATGGGCTAACGCCTTGTCTATTTACATTGAAATTGCCTACTATATTATTGTTTGTAGTGGTGTCGAAAAATATAGTTCCAAAATTACCACCATTACCTCCTCCAACATTAATGGTATTTGAGGCACTTGGTCTTATAAAACCTTTGCCGCTTATCCAACCATTTAATGTTAATGAATTATTACTCTGCACAAACCGAACAGTTGAGTCTATTGCCAAAGTATCGTTAACAGTAATGGCTGCATTTGCCATTGTTTTAATACTGTTAAGCCCACTTAATTTAAGTGTACGATAATTTGCTGCAGTAACAGTTTGATTGGTGCCGTTATATTGCACTGTACTTCCACTATTATGTGTTATTGTTCCAACAACAGAAGCAGCAGTTCCGGTTAAACCATTGGCATGTGCAGTAATTAATGTACCATTATTAATTAACTGATTGGTTACTGTAGTTGTTCTACTGGCACCTAAATCAAGCATCGCACCTGTTCTTACAGTAATTGCAGCAAAGGTCATGGTGGTATCTAATGTAACCCGATTAGTACCTGTGGTTGCAATAGCCACACTAGCACCTGATGGTGGTACTGAGTTTTGTACCCATGTGCTTATATCGCTCCAGTTTCCTCCTGTACCAGTACTTACCCATGCACTGCTGTTGGTGATACCATAATAATTACCTATGCTTAACTCAACATTCACCCTCCTTGCACTATCTAAAGCAGATGTGGTTACCACAATTTCTGGCATATCGCCTCCAAAGTTCCAGGTTGAATTAAACCCATTTGCTATTACCAAATTACCATTAAAGTTAAATGGCTGGTTTAAAGAGTTCACAATTGCCGGATTTGCGGTAAGTGCCACAAAAGCATCGTTACGGGTAGTTGATGAACTCCAACCTGTTGGGGCACCATTAATTAAGAATGAAGAAATTGAGTTAGTACAATTGCCAATTACATCGGTGCTCAAATCACCGTTGTTTGCCAACAACATTCTGTTTGCGGAGACTGCATTGCCATTGGTATTGGCTGTATTAGGGAACAGGTTCATGTAAGTAGATTTCGTTGGTCGTTGTACCCAAAATAAACTGTTTACATTGTTGTTAACGGTTGGAATATTATTAATTAAGAATCCATCATCCACACCATCATACAACATGGATGGTTTATTGTTCATATAGTTAATCACTCCGCCATTTATAACTAATGCCGGTTGCAAAGATGGATTGGTTTGTATGGCATGGCGGTTATTTCCACTCTGGTCATACCAGGTTTTTACAGTAACCCTGTTAAATGAGGTTGCAGCTGCACTTGTTGCAGCATACGCACCCACTGTTGCCCCTTCTTCCAGTTGAATACCCCATATATAAACAGAGCCATTGGTTTGTGCAGTAACACCCGTTTGATTACCTCCATGACTACCTAAGTGTATATTAATTTTACCAGTAGCAGGTGCAGTAAAAGTATAATTAATACGCTGCCATGTACCCGTACTTAAGCCATCGGATGCGTTGTAAGATTTACCCCCAACCGTATTCCATGCAGCCGTATTGCTTACCACCACATCGAAATTGGTAGCAGTACCCAGTTTAACATACATAGATAAAGTGTAAGTACGCCCAACCACCAGATTATTAATTGTTCGGTACACATCCCATTGCCCATTCGTTCTGCCAAGATTCATAGAATCGGCAGTCATCGTACCTACTGGAGACAATGTAACATTTGGAATAACAGAATAAGCAGAAGATGTATTACGGAAATAAACTGACGTGTTATCAAAAACTTCGCTAAAGGTTAATAAATTTTCACCAGTTGCACCCGCAGCAAAAGTTTTAAGGGCAACCGTATCTAAGAACCCATTATTTTGGAAATAAATGTCTAATTCGGCGGAATCACGCAAACGATTTACCCTGATGGCTGGTCCCTGATAAGCACTTCTTAATTTTCTAAGGCTTAATGCCAATGCAGAAGTGGTTGAAGCATTTAAGCCCAAACTATCTAACCCATTTTCTGTAACTGCCGCTGTATAACCCAGTGTAAAGTTGCCAAAATTGCTTATAAATGCCTGTGTTGCCAGTGTACCTGTAACAGCATTACCTGCAACCGTATTATTAACTGAATTACCAGTCCAGCTACCGGCAACATAATTGGCCAAAACCAATTGCTGTGCCGCTGTACCGCCTGCATTACTGTTAAAGGTTACACCAACCACAGCATTGTTCGCATTATTTCTGTTAATACTCCAATACTGATTAGGAGAAACACCACTTATACCGGCACCAATATTACCTGTATTTGGTGTAATCCCAACACCATTGAAATACTGAATATTATAATTGGTAGCAGTATTATTTTGTGGTTGAATAGTTACTGGAGCGAATAGGTTATTAGTACCTACAGGTACAGTTTTAAGTGCTAGCGAATTTGTTTGTAAAGAAACCTCTCCATCAATAAAGCTGGCATTGCTACCACCGGTAACTGTTGCGGCTGAGGTTAATGTTAATTTATTAGCTCCAGTAGCATAAATAATTCCATTAGTTAATGTAAGATTGCCATTAACTATTAATGCATTTGTTGAACTATGTGTTCCAGCTCTATTTACAATAAAATTTGAAACAACATTTGTAGGTGCAGAAAAACCAAAGCTAATATTACCACTGCCCAAAAGGGTAACATTGCCTCCTGTACTTTGCATAATACCATTATTAGTAATTGTAGTTCCAGAAAAAGAAAGCGATTGTGCAGCTTTATTAAAAGTTACACCAGTGTTAACTGTTAGAATACCACTTATACTTACTGCTCCTGTCATTGTTTTAGTACCTGAACCTGTTAGTGCTAAACCGCTAATATTGATTGGTGTTATATTTTGATTTGAACCATTGTAATCAAGGGTTGCAACAGTACTAAACGTAGGTGCAACACCTAAAATAGCTGAATTGAGCCCGTTAGCATCTGCAATACCCAAAGTGCCATTAATTATTACGCCTTTTGACGATGAATAAGATACGCCATTCAAATAAAAAGATTGCTGAGTATTTTCTAAAGCAATTCTTTGATTACCTGCTATTGCAACAGGAAATAAAATTAGTTCTTGCATGGTTCCATCTGACCATTGCCCCACAGCTCCAGCTGTTTGCAAATCATTAGGTCTGTTGGAAGGAACTGAAAGTAAGGACAATTCAACACTGTTTCTATATATTAATGCGTTTGATGTATTCTGTCCAACAGCAGTATAAATTTGATTAGCGGTTGTAGTTGCTGTATTATATACTGTAAAATTACCTCCATTAAAATGAGCACTTCGCTCTAAACCAGGATGAAATCCTAGCAACCAGTTGTTACTATTTGAAGATAACATCCTTCCTGTTGTTGCACCATCATTCGAAGAAACAACATTCACAGTCCAAAAATTATTAACTAATCCTAAACTACTACCAAATAGAAAATGATTGCTTGCCGCTATATGTCTTATAGCAGGTTGATTATTTTTAGTGTCTAACAACCCATTATTAACAATACGTGGTTGATTACCCGTACTATTTTGTACAAAGTCTCTGCCATTTCCACTTTGATCATACCACTTTACCACAAATACACTGGCACCCGCAGCAAAATTCAGTAGCTCAGTTACATTCAAATTGCCTGAGGTATTAAAAAATATGTCCGTTACAGCATTGTTGCCACTTCTGCGAACTTGAATTGCCGGTCCATTATAATTCGAAACAAGTTTTCTTAAACCCATTGCTACAGAAGGTACTGTACCAGATGTTATAAAATTATCTAACGGATAACTTGCACTACTGTTATTATACTTAATACCATTATTAATATTAAAAATAGCTCCACTTTCAACTACAAGTGTTCCAGGACCACTTCCTGCATCAATGTTCATATCTAAAGCAACTACATGTAAATTTTTAATAGTTACACTATCACCAGCCATTGGAATAGTATTTGTGTTCCATGTAGAAGGATTACTCCAGTTGCCACTTGCAATTGAAAACACAGAACCAGGTAAAGCTCCAAAACCAATAGCAAAATAGTCTGTAAGTCCTGGAGTTGCATTTAGAGTAACAGTTGTTGCACTACTTAATGTTGCAGTACTTGAATTACCCAAAATTGTGTAATCTGTAATTGGTATTCCTGTCCAGTTGTCCGCAGTAAACAAAGCCAGTCTCAATGCATTTAAAGCAGTACCACCTGTAGTTGTTTGATTTATGCTGAATGAAACAGAAGCCGAATTAGCAGTATTTCTGGATAATGACCAGTAATGATTACCACCTAACCCTGTAATACCACTGCCTATATTGGTATTATTTGGCGGAGTTGAAGGAAAATACTCAACTCTCCATAATGTTGGTGTATTGGATGAAGGCTGGATACTCACATTACTAAATATCCCTTGTTTACCAATACCCGCTAAAATACTGTTTGTAGAACTTGTAGATAGCAAAACGGGTCCATTGATATAAGAATCTGCAGACGCCAAAGAACCACTAGTGGTAATAGTTAAAATGTTTAATGAGTCTGTTTTTACATACCCTTTCTGCAAACTCAATGTGTTCACCGAAAGTGGTGTTTTAAGCAATACGGAATCATTATTACCATTTGCCTGCATGGCTAATACAACATTACTGTGAGTATTGGCACTAATATTTGTGACAGAGTTGGTAGTAGCAATAGTTAATGTAGTATTCGTAAAACCATTTAAACTAATATTATTTTGAATTGCAGTACCTGCTAAAGTTAAAGATCCACCAGTAGATTGAATGAACCCAGAACCAAACACACCACCATTTGCTGAAAGTAAAAAAGAGGCTTTATTTAGCGTACAAAGCGAATTTACAAGCAATGAGTCTGACACAGTTGTATTTCCTGAAAGTGTTTTAGTTGAAGCTGAGTTGCTAATAGTTAGTTTTCTGTACGTTAATGCACTTATAGTTTGAGTTGCCCCTCCATTATAAGTAACACGGCTGCCTGCATTAAATACTGTATTTGTTGTAGTACAGGCCGGCAAAGATCCGGAAGTACCAATTAAACCATTACTATTTGAAGTAATTACTGTTCCATTATTGATCAATCCACCAGTGGTCCCTGTAATTTGATTGGTGGTTAAATCTAATATCGCATCACTTGCAACTGTAACACTTTGTGCACTCGCTGCTGCAGAAAGTGAAACTGTATGCCCCGGTGAAATATAAGTTGACTGAAATGGAGATGGAACTGCACCACCTACCCAAGTTGCAGGGTTGTTCCAAGCACCGCTTTGAGCCGTAGGAATGGCTTTTTGGCTACCAAACGCAAATAAGCCTGTTGTGCTTATAGCTACTGGTGTTGCAATATTAGAGGGAAGGCTTGGCGTTGCCGATAAAGAACGGTCAACTGGTACTGCATTCCATTTAGTGCCATCATAATTGGTAATACTTATTGTTTCGGATGATACGGCACCATTTAAGGCCGTATTGATATAAAAATTATAGGTTGCATTAGAAGTACCTGAATTTCTTACAATATTCCAATATTGGTTATCATATACCTTAAATAAAGTAACAGGATCAAAGCTTGCACTATTGGTAACTGTTCCATTTCCATTAAAATACTCAATGGTAAAAGTGGTGGTGGCGGTTGACTGAGGGGTAATTTGCACAGGATTATAAGTACCATTTTTACCCACGGCTACTGTTCTTAAAGTTGTTGAAAAAGTAGTTAATTGTACAGGCCCGTTTACGTAAGAAGCAGGTGTCCATCTGTTCGCAGAAACACCTGAATTAACAAGCTGCAATGTGTTTACAGCATCGGTATTAAGCACACCATAATCCAGTGTAGCACCACCGCTATTTACTTCCAACGGGCTACCTAGGGTTAAAGCAGCATTGGCAAAACTATTGGTTAAAAGAAAAGTACTGATTACATTATTGGGTGCTGGTGCCATGAAAAGTGTTCCAATATTGGCTGTTGCATAATAGTCGAATCGCAGCAAACCTCCGGCAGAAGCAAGCAAACCTGTTCCAGCAATCCTTCTTAACCATAAATCGGTTGTTCCCTTATTAAAGGTAACACCACTGTTTATTATAAGCGTATCATTTACGTTGGTAATATTTGTAGTGCCTAAGGTTTTGATGCCCCCACTATTGGCTATTACTAAGTTTCGGTACACCGTAGCCGTTACTGTTTGAACAGTTCCGTTATAAACAACCCTGCTGGTATTATAAATTGTATTCGAATACACACCGCCATTATTAATAGAGGCCGATGAACCAAGTAAACCATTGGTATTGGCTGTAATAATTGTTCCGTTATTTTGTATGTCGCCTACTGTAGTAATTGTATTGCTGCTACCCATATCTAAAGTAGCCAAATGTGCAACAGATAAAGATGCAATGCTCGTATTTGTATTTAAAGTAACAGAATTACCCGTACTGGTGTTAATTACAACATTGGTATTGGTTGTAGGTACAGTACCACCTTCCCATGTGGTTGGGTTATTCCAGTCGCCACCGACAGGGGTACTGATTATAAAATTACCAACCGCATAATAAGCACCTTGGCTTACCTCCACTTTAGCTCTATTACTAGTGGAAAGTGCTGAAGAAAATAATATTACTTCTTGTACAGTACAATTAGATGACTCAGTACTACCGTTATAACTACCAGTAAAAAGTGTACCTATTGATGTAGTACCTGACGCCACAGTTCCTGCCAATTGCATACCATTTCTAAATACAGAGGCACTACTTCCATTTGATACAGCTGAATAAATTTGGTTATTGGTAGTAGCAGTACTAACATTATAGTTGCCAACTCCATTATAACTTAACGAACTTTGAAAATATGCCCTCCTTTCACCACCGCCTTCGAAACCCAATAGCCAGTTGGTACTTCCACTCAAAACCCTTCCATTAGCCCCCCCATCCAAACCAATAACAGAACTAACACTCCAAGGATTATTATTAGTTATATAGGAACTAGTACTTACACTTAAATGATTCGCATTCGCTGCAATATGCCTAATAGCAGGTTGCCCATTTTTACGATCTATAATACCAGCTAAAACAATTCTTGGCTGATTTGCATTGGTGGTTTGTAAAAAATTACGATTATTACCACTTTGGTCGTACCAGGTGGTAACAAAAGCATCATTTACAGTAACAAAATTCTTTATTGCAGTTGTGTCTAAATGACCATTATTATCAAAGCCAATATTTATTTCGGTATTATCGTTACCTCTCCTAATACGTATAGCTACTCCAGTATAAGCACTTCTAAGTTTGCGTAATGAATAGGCAGCTCCCGCAGGCGTTGTTGAGGTTAATCCGATATTGTCTAAACCATTTTCTGTAACATTTACGAAGCCTAAACCAAAATTACCATAACTACCTGTGACTTCATTTTGTGTAATTACCTGACCATTACCTACATTAGCCATACTACTGCTGTAATTGGGAATAGAAACCCATTGGCTGCCATTGTAACTAACCAAACTTACCTGCTGTGACGAGGTTCCTTGAGGTGAGCTATTATAGTTTAAAGTAAATGATGCATTTGCACCAGTTCTGTTTATAGTCCAAAACTGGTTGGCAGCAATACCCGCTAAACCTGCTCCTAAATTGCTGGTATTAGGTGTAACACTTGTACCGTTAAAGTACTCTAGTGTGTAAACTGATAAAATGGAACTTGATGGGGTTAAATCTATTAAGCTGTAAACACCATTTTTACCTAATGGCAATCTTTTGCTGGTAGTTGAAGCTGTAGTAATAATTAGTTGCCCGTTAATGTACGAATTGCTTGTCCCTCCAGTTATGGATGCTGTTGATGTAAGTGTTAAATTACCTGCAGGTACAGTTAATAAACCATTACTGAGGTTCAAGAGACTGTTAACAGTTAAAGGAGCATTCAATGTTATAGATGCCGATCTGTTAACTATTAATGTATCTAAAATATTTGCACCAGGTGCAAAAGCTAAATTATAAGCTGTTCCTCCTGCTGTTGATAGGCGGCCACCACTTGTCCTAAAAGTACCATTATTAACAATTGTATTGCTAACGGTTAAACCAATAGAAGTTTTATCTAAAACTGCATTGGTATTAATAGTTAAATTCCCTGCTACATTTGTTGTGCCTGATAAAGTACAAATAGCCGACGTATTACTGATAATTAAATTACCATACGTTAAAGGAGATACATTTTGAGCAACAGTACCATTATATTCTACTGTAGACGTACTGTTAAGAACTATCCTATCTTGATTTATACCTAAACTTGCTACAACACCACTAGCATTTGCAGTTACAATAATACCATTATTTATCGCAATGCCACTTGTATTAATAGCATTAACACCCGTAATTAAACGACCTGTAGAGTTAATTGTTAAATTAGCAATTGTATTACCGGTTGTATTAACTATAACACTATTCCCCCCTGTAGTGGCGATGATAACATCATTAGATGATCCAGGAATAACCCCACCAATCCATGTCGAAGTATTATTCCAATTTCCCCCAGTTGCAGTACTGGAAATTGGAATACCTATACTATAATAAGTAGATTGATTATTTTGAACGGTTTGCCTATCTGTAGTTGAAAGAATAGAATTGTATAATATTATTTCTGCAATACCTCCTGTTAAATTATAGGTTGAAGTTAAATTACCAATGCTAATGCTATTATTCGCAGCTGAGTTTAAACCCATAGTACCGGAAGCACCAATAACTCCACGTCTGTAAATTTTTTGATCCCCGTTGATATAAGTTGCACTTAATTGCTCTAATTGTCCAGCACTTGCAGCAGATTGTGCATCTGTACAACAAAGAGTTCTAGCTTTCCAAGCCCCTTCATACATAAGAGAACCATTGGTATTAACATTTCCAATTTGAAACACCCCTCCGGTATTTGCAGATGCAAATGCCACAACAGTTGTAGATAAAATGGCACTATGAGAATATGTTGATGGTGTTCCAAGAACCTGACTTCCTGAAAAGACAACTATAGGATCACTGTTTCTTCGATCAATAACACCTACATTTATAATCCGTGGTTGGCTTCCTTGGTTTGCCTGAACAGCATTTAAACCATTACCACTTTGATCATACCAAATGCTTACAAAAGCAGAGTTGCTGCCAACAAAAGCCTTTAAAGCAGTTGTATCTAAATTACCATTTACATCAAATCCAATGTTTTGTAAAGTATTACTGCCACTTTCTCTTACTTGTATTGCAAAGCCTGTGTAAGACGTACTTAATTTTCGCAAACTGTATGCAGCAGAAGATGGTGTGGCAGCAGTTAAACCTAAACCATCCATGGTATTTTGAGCAGAACTGAATTGAGGTACAAAGAATACCAATGCAAGAACAATGTGGATTAGTTTTTTGAACATAAATAGCCTTTCAAGTTAATTAATTGCTTTTAAGATATAGTACGAATAGCTGCAACCCAATTTTTATAACATAGAATTAAAATCCATGCTACGGAAACTACTCTGAATATAAGTTGCAGATAATACGCAAAGATGTTGAGTATTTTCACAATGAAATGTATAATTAAAAAATGCTTAAAAGTCTAATAAAAAAACATTTTTTGTATAATAATAAATACAAAATAATGGTCATTCAAGAACTTTTTTTTATGTTTCCTTAGTATGATAGTAAGGTACCAATAAATAACAAAAAGTTCCAACACCTATTTGGCTGTTAATTGTACATGTAATATTCAGTTTTTTACATAAATCATCTACGATTTGTAGTCCCAAATTTATTTTTGGAAAATTGGGATCATCGATTGTAGCGTTTGTTGAATTTTTTACGTTGAAGCCACTTCCATTGTCCTTTATAAGTATTTCAATACCTTCAACTCTTTGTTCTATATTAATTGTAATTACACCCGTATTTGTATATTTAATCGAGTTGTCTAGCAGGTTTCTAATGATAATCTTAAGAATATCTTCATTGGTTTTTACGGTTTCTACAGGCTTAAAATTATATTGCAGTTTATTATTTTTAAATGCTGCTATTGGTAAATAGAACATATAAATTTCATGAATAACCAAAGAAATGTTGGTGTCGTTTAACACATAATTAATTTTATTGCTATTGATAAGCCAATTTAACAGGTTGGCTGTGAAGCTATATATCTGTTGAATATTAAATTGTAATAGCTCTAATTGTTGTAAAGCTTCTTCTTTGGTAAATCCTTCATAGTTCAATTTAAAACTTTGAATTGATGATTCTAAAAATTTCAATGGTGTTTTTAAATCATGAAAAACAATCAATGAAGCTTGCTGTATAACCCGATAACTATCATAAAGCTCTTTTGTACGTAATTCTATTGCTGATTCAAGCTTCGCTTTATTTCTTTGCAGTGTTTTATGTCGAATCCAATAAATAAACACTGCTCCAAAAAGCATTACACCTATAAATAATACTTTAATAAACATAGGGTTGTAACAATAAGATACTATAACTAATGGCATTTTAAGTTTCGAACTATTATTTGCACTGGTAACTATTTCACCATAAGTCTGTATCCAGTAAAATCCATTTTTATTTTTAAGTATCGGTTTTATTGAATTTTGTGGTAATCTATTGAATAATGCATAGTTTAAATTATGATAGTTGTTTAAAGGCTTCTGTGCATTAACAAAATTTGTAGTTAATAACAGTATAATCATATAAAAGTAATAAAAAAATATTCTCATTTATAAAGAGTGGTAACGGTTATGTACAATTCAAAAAAGAAATTAGACAGCACGATGTATTCTATAAAGTTCAGATAATTCAATAATATTTTTGGTTGCTGTTTTATTAAAAATTCTTGCTTTTAATGTTCCAACACTACCGGGTTGCATATTTAAATTATTACTAATTTCTTTAACAGAACGACCTTGCATTAAAAGCTTAAAAACATCAACCTCCCGTTCAGACAATCGTTCAAAAGGATTACCTTCACCCATATTATTTTTGCTTTGCATAAGTATATCAACTATATCATTATTATAATATATTCTGCCTAACATTACTCGGTCAATTGCGTCTAATATTTCTTTCGGAGATGCTTCTTTAGAAATAAACCCTTTAATGCCTAATGAATACAAACGACGGGTAAACAACTTTGGCGATACCATCGAAAATATAATTACTTTGTTTGATGGGTCGTGAGCAAGTATTTGAATTATAGCTTCAGAAACATCAAAACCAGGCATATCAACATCTAGTATAATTACATCATATTTTGTTTGAGTTATTTTATCAACTATTTGTGCAGCGTTGGATATTGCATCTATTTCAATTTTACCGTATTGTGCGTATAATAAGTCAGACAAACCTTTCAATACAATTAAATGATCATCGGCTAATAAAACTTTATCCATAGTATAAAATTCAGGGTGCTTTAAATGCAATATTATTCAAAAGACGTAATTAAATGAAGACAAAAAAAATTTCAACAAATGTATAACTAAACTAAACTAATTGTATCAATATAAATACATTAACCACTTTTGTTTAATTTTAAATAATATAAATACACTAATGGCTATACATTTTAAAGGTATTGGGATACCAATAAGCGTTTAAGAGATTATGTACTTTGTATTTCGATATTCTCAACATTTAATTTAACAGTTGGGAATGTTTTCATGCGTTCACTTTAAATAATTAAAGTACCAGAGAAATAGAAAGTCATTATAATATTATTTATATTTTTACTATATATGAACTGTTGAATTAATTAATGCGTGTATAAAAGAAAAAAATAGTAATCTGTGAATTTTTGGGGTAGTTGTTGCAGTTAGAATAATACTTGCTTTAGGTAAACATTTGCATTTGCTCGCTAACAGGTTAAGGCATTAAAAAAACACTAAAACGCAAAGCAGAGTACATGAATGCAAAGTGATTAAAACAGGTACAATAAAAAGAAACAAAGGCAGCATTAAATTCTTAAAGTATATAATTACCAACTCTAAACCAATACGGCTTTAAACAGGTTTAATACATGCAGATACAGCTTCAACGTATCCTAAAATAGAATCAGCAGGTTTTATTTTGTTAAACAGGTATGCATGTACAAAGAGTTTTAAAATTATCTGTTGGGGGTAAGTTGGATAGTCTTGCTATTGAATTAAAGCCAAATGAAGATAAAAGTTATAAGACAGTTTTTTTAGTAAAATATGGAGTACTAAAATTATTTATTAAAGCTATCAAAGTGTTAAATATAAATTATAAAAATTTAACTTACATGTATTGCTGGGTTACAGAATTCTTATAGAAAATATTGAATGACAAGCCTGCATCGAATAAAACTAGGCTGATAATACATTTTTTTTAATCTTCTCGTACAATTCACTTGGATTAAATGGTTTTGTAATATAGTCTTTCATACCACATTCAATTGCTTTATCTTTAATACTTAAAATTGCGGATGCTGTAAGAGCAACAATGGGTAAATTGGGTTTATGCAATACAATTTCTTTTGCAGCATCGTATCCATTCATTACGGGCATGTGCAAATCCATTAAAACAATATCAAAATCAGAAACCAATACTTTATCTAGGGCCTCTTTACCATTCCATGCCAATTCAACTTTTGCATGCCAGTTGTGTAAAAATGTAGATGCAATAATTGAGTTAAACTCATTGTCTTCAACCAATAATACTTTCACATTGGTAAGGTCAAAAATTTGAATCGTTTCAGATATTAACGTATCATCTTCAATATCATTCTTTAAATAGGGTAATGTTAGGTTGAAGTTAAATAAAGAACCCTTACCTGATTCGCTTTTTAGCTGAATGTTTCCACCCATTACCTCTACTAACTTTTTAGTAATTGCTAAACCTAGTCCGGTACCTCCAAATTCTCTTGTTGTAGAATCGGATGCTTGTATAAACTTATCGAATATTTTTTCCTGATTTTCTTTAGCTACGCCAATGCCATTATCCTCAACACTTAATTTTATAGTTACATTTTCATCTGTTTTATCTATTAGTAAACATTGAATAATGACCAACCCATTTTTGGTAAATTTTACAGCATTAGAAACGAGGTTGGTTAAAACTTGACCAATGCGTAGTGAATCTCCAATTAAAGTTGCTGGAATTTCATTATCTATCATAACCCTTATACGAGTTTCATTTTCTTTAGCCTTATTCTGATTGGTATTTTTTACTTGAGTGATTAATTTAGTGATTAAAAATGGTGACTTTTCAAGTTCAACTTTATTGGATTCAATTTTATTAAAATCAAGAATATCGTTTATTAAAAGCATCAAGTTTTCGGCTGAGAATTTGAGCATACCTAAATATTTTTCCTGATGATTCTGCTGATGATCCTGTAGCAATAAATATGTGGTACCAACAACTGCATTTAAGGGCGTTCGAATTTCATGACTCATCATACTTAAAAATTCAGAACGAGCCATAGCAGCTCTTTCGGCTATATCCCTTGCCAGAATAAGCTCTAACTCAGTTTCATTTTTCTTAACAATTAAATTTTTCAAATATGTAATTATATCATCTAAGCTATGCACATCTTCTAAATTAACATCTCCATGAGCATCTAACTTTTGAACTGCGTCGATTAAGTTGTCTATCGCTTTTTTTCTTGCTTCAATTTCATTTTTCAGTTTAATATTAATTTGTACAAACTCCTCTTCATTTAATGAAAAAGCATGTTCATTTAATTCTTTATCACGTTCATAATTGTTATAAGATTCGCTTACGGCATTGATGAAGTTTTGAAAAGAAGCATCTTTGAATAAATCTTCTGTAAGATATTTTTTTATTTGTCGATTTAATAGTTGATGGTGCATAACTATATTTCAGTAAAAGTTGTGATTGCAATTGTTTGATTGTGCAAATTACTATATGTTCCATTTTGGTGGGGAGAAATTTCTCCATAAGAATAAAATCCTGCAATATTTGCATTGCCAATTAAATCGGCTGCTGCTTCTACTTCTTCTTCGGCTCTGTTATTTAAAACCAATTTTCTGCCTACACAACTTATAAATAGTGCAAAGTTGGGTTGGTTTTTATTTTGCTCAACAGCATGCCCCGCAGCAATTCCGGCACTTTGTATAAGTTTATCAAAATTCGCCTTCATAAATCTAACAGGTGCTCCAGTAGGCATATTACCTGCAAAAGTCATTGACGATTCTTTTTCATCGATAGATAAAATTGTTCTTACCAAAGCTTCATCGCTAGAACTATGTTTAATTGCCAATGGGAAAAGCAATGCCGATCCGGGCAATTCGGCAGTATATTTTCCTAAATATTTTTTGTATAAATCGAGTGCATTTTGTCCATCAATTTCATATAAGATATTTGAGTTTGACTTTGTAATTATTCTTTCCGGACCAAAAACATCCCAACCGCCTTTCAAACCATAACTTACCTGTATAGAATTACCATAAAAACCTGCTAAAACAAGATTACCCTCTTGTAAATTATTATTATAGCCAACTAAGGTTTTTTCAAATCTTGCCTGATCGCCTGCCAAACCTCCTGTAACTAAAACGGTATCATTTAAAGTATTAGTTATTGCTGCCGTAAGTTCTGTACCATTTATTTTACTACCATCGGAAATAACCAATACATATTTCAAATTGTGCTGTGGTAAACTTTGTGCAGCAAATGTACCCAGCTCATACGAATTATTAAAAGATTTAATATTTGCCGTAGCAAAATGAAGTTCAGTTTTTTCGAACTCAAGGGCTGCCACAACTACAGAATTATTGCATATGCTTTTTTGAAAAATTTCTCCGGATGTGGTGCAAAAAATGATATTGGCCGATGGATAATACTGATGTAGCTCGGCATAAACATTTCTTGTTTCAAGAATATTTCTTTCACTAAACACCAATAGTAGTTGTGGATTAATACCTGCATATTCAACAGGGATATTTTCGAATGTTTCTTCTGCAAGTTTAAATACAAGGCTTTTCATAGACAATGAAGGTTGTGATTAAGGAACGAAAAGTTACTGAATTTGTTCCAACTATTTAAAATTTTTTACAATCAATAGTATTTATCAAAATCAAAAAAACGTCCAATCGGGTCTTTTTCTTTTTAAATACAGCTTTTGTAAAGGGTTTAAGTTTAGGTTTACCTGTGTACTGATTAAAAAAATCAATAACTGATAAAATAAAATTCCATAATTGGTTTCACCAAAAATACCGAACTCGGTAAACGAATTAATTACTATTGGAATAAGAATACCCATAAGCATGAGTTTTTTTTCTTTGTTTTCCTTTAAAAATCCCTTAACTGTAAAAAACATTTGTAGGCATACTAAAGTAAAGCCAATAAAGCCTAAGTTCATTAATACCTGAATAAAAGTATTGTGTGTCATGTGTGCCCGATAAGTATGCAACCCTTGAAAAGTTTCTTCATAATAAATACGCATGAAACCATAGCCCAATAATGGTTCTTTAGGCAAAGCTTCTGTAATTAATGCTTGCCAAAAAGGCATTCGTCCAGTCATAGAAAGAATATCGTCTATACCGCCTTTACGCATAACTAAATTTTGAACAGCAAGCGGTAAAAGAGCAATCACACCAATATACACAGCAATCTCAAGTTTTTTATTATTGGTATTTCTTATGTGAAAGAAGATAATTAATAATAATCCCACAAGCGATGAACGGG
Organism: Chitinophagaceae bacterium; assembly: GCA_044348985.1. Classification (GTDB taxonomy): domain Bacteria; phylum Bacteroidota; class Bacteroidia; order Chitinophagales; family Chitinophagaceae; genus UBA1930. The sequence continues at coordinate 1,759 of JBIKRV010000015.1, read as the reverse complement.
ACTTGGTAACAATTAATGTATAAGCAAGAATGGCTAATTTGAAAATTGTCCACCATTTACTGGGCTTATTATACAAATCAAAAATTAAACATGAGATACCTAAACCACAAAACATACCCAACTCATTTGGATTCATAATGTAGCCACCAAGTCTTTTATCATCTCCCCCTTCCACCACTCTGTAAAAAGTATCAGGGTTTATTATTGAACCCACAATAAATATGAACATTATTATAAAAGCCACATTGCCCATAAGGTTATAAAACCGAATAGGATTATCGGGAAAATAAGTTTCTAGCAAACTGAGGCTTCTAACAAAAAAAAATGCAAATACAAACCCTTCAATATCCATAATCCATTGTAATGCACTATAACCAATATTGGTGCTCCACAAAAAAGAAATAAGCCCCAACAACAAATAGCACACATACAATAAAGGTGATAAAATATTTCTCCAACCAAATGAAACAACAGCACCATAATTTACAATTTTTTTGTAAATGAGGTAAGAAGCAACTGTCATACCAATACGGCTAATAACTTTTATTACACGAGTAACAGCAACGTTTTCACTCCATGTAAAAAAACCAGCAATCATAATAAATAGCACCCATAATAACAAGCTATTTATTTGCTTATAAAATTTCTTATGGTCAATATGTACAGCACTATTTATCATTTAACCAATGCTTTTTTATATACTTTTTCTAATTCGTTTAAAGTGCTGTTCCAGTTAAAATACTCAATAATCATTTTTTTTGCATTTTGCTGTATGGTTGCTTTCTCTTTTTTATGTTGCATGGCATTAAATAAAGTTTTTAACCCCTGTGCAATTGCTATTGAATGGCTGGTGTTAATTACTACACCTGCATTGTACTTATGAATAGCCAGTCCGGTGTTGGTAGCTTCAGTAACAAGGCAAGGCAAACCCAATGCTGCAGCTTCTAATACAGCAGCGGGCAAACCTTCGTTACGAGAGGGTGCAGCAAATACAGTACATTGCTGTAATAAATGTAGTTTTTCATCTCCATATTTAGACCCATAAAATATTACTTGGCTCTCAATGCCTGCAAGCTGTACTCTTTTTTGTAAAGCTGCTTTCTCTTTACTATCGCCAATTAACCAAAGTTGTGCATTGGGGTTATGATTAAGAAATAATTGGAATCCATCTACCAGCTCATTTAACCCTTTTGTAAAAACATCCAATCTGCCGCAAAAACCAATAATAAACTTTGCCGAATCATCAAGGTTAATTGTTTTGATTGCAGGCATATCAAATCCATAAGGAATTAATACAGTTTTGTTGTTGGAATAAATTTTATTGAGCCCATCTACTTCACTACTGCCAATACAGTGTATAAAAGAAGCGGCTGCTAAAAGTTTTTTTTCAAAGAAACTGAAATATAGTTTCTTTAAGTAATAACTTTTTTGCATTGCAATAGTATTGTAAGCACCGTGTGTCATAGTTATAAATGGAATATTATTTTTTTTAAGCCATTGCGATGCTGCATAAAAAGTAGGAATAAAGCCCCCATGTAAATGAAATACCGTATTTGCTTTATGATTAGCAATTGCGTATTTTAATTGCTTATGCAAGCTGAAGGGATTACGTTGAGCTTTAAATATTTTAGTTCAATAGTGTCCTAAACGATTTTTTAATTTTATAAATTAATTGATTTTAGTTGTGTGTAGGATGGTATTAATCGTTTTTTAGAAAAGTACCCCTTGTATTGTAATTTGTGGGTCATCAGTATGTTCT
>JBIKRV010000039.1:0-27334 GCA_044348985.1 Chitinophagaceae bacterium | reverse complement strand
ACATACTGATGACCCACAAATTACAATACAAGGGGTACTTTTCTAAAAAACGATTAATACCATCCTACACACAACTAAAATTAATTAATTTATAAAATTAAAAAATCGTTTAGGACACTATTGATTGCTCACCTATATTCTTCAGCTCAAAGGCATGGGATTGTAGCAAACTACCACGCTGAAGTGGTGAGCGTAGCCGAACCATGTGGGTTAGGGCTGTGGCGTAGTAGTGTGAAAAGCCCATTACTACAGCCGATTGAAATGCTGCTGCCTACAGCCCCTAAAAATGCTTTAACATTTTATACAACAGTTTGGCATCATATTTACTTAGTATAAAGTGTTAAAACATAAGCCATGAAAAAGTTATACATTCTTGCAGCCTTAGGTTTATTATTCAACAGTGTTTTGGTAAATGCACAAACAGAAAGAGGCAACCGAAATAAAGACTTTAATAACCGAAACGAAAACAGGGAAATTAAACAACCTATCAATCGAGAGCCTCAAATAAGGCAACAACGTGAACCACAAATAAAACCCGAACGTTCACAAACGTCAAGAGAAAATCGCAACAACACACCCAACAGAAATACTGAAAGAAGTAATGAATCTAATGTTAGAACTGAGCATCGCAATCGTGTTACGAACAACAATAACACTAATCGTGATATGGTTGCCAACAGAAATGTACAAACACAAAGAACTGATAATAATAACAGAAACGGCTATAACCGATTTAATAGAATAGATAGAAATTATTATCCTGATTATAGAAGGCCTTATAGTTTTGTTGGGCAGCGATACAGCAATTTCTATGGTCGTCGTTATGCTGCTCCTTACAGAGGTATTAATTATTATTATAGTGGTGGCTTTTTTTATCAGCCCTACAATAATTATTTTCAGGTAATTGTTGCACCTGTAGGTATAAGAATTTATGGCTTGCCTTGGGGTTATCGTAAATGGTATATTGGTCCTAGTTTATACTATTATTATGGTGGTACTTATTACAGAAATGTAAATACCTATTATGAAGTAGTTGATGCTCCATTGGGTTCTATTTTACCTGAGTTACCAACTGGTGGGAAATCGGTTATAATTAATGGTCAGCAATACTTTGAGCAAAACGGTACTTATTATAAAGCGAGTTTACGCAATGGCGAAACATGGTACAACATTGTTGGCAAAAATGGTTCATTGTCTACTACAACCGATTCAATTAATGAAGTAGAGGAATTGGTTGGTGATATGGTTACTGATTTGCCAGATAATTGCACAACGGTTGTATTGAATAATCAAAAATATTATGTATCTGATAAGCAGGTGTACTACCAGGAAATAATTTCCGACAATAACTTGTACTATAAAATTGTAGCAAAACCACAATAAGTTAAATTAAATAGAACGATAAAAAAATAGGAAGCCTTTAATGAAGCTTCCTATTTTTTATAATTGAAAAATGTTGTTAATGCGTTTCGAACCAAACAGGTGTAGTATCGTTGTGAGATGCATTGTAATTTATATGCAACTCCTCTCCTGCTTTTACTAATTTAACAGTCCTAATTGTCATAACATTTAATTCGTAATCCATTTCATATTCACAATTGGCACTATAGCTGTGGTTATACATAGATATATAACCCATTCCTAATGCAGCTTGTTTACAATTTTCGCCCCATTCAAAAATATAATTGTATAAAAGTGTTCCCTCAATTACACCTCTTTCTTCTTCACTTAATACTAGTACAGGAGAAATTTCAATAGCTGTTGTTGTAGGAATATCGGATGCTGCAAAAACACCTTTCCCTTTTTTTCCTGAATCTGCTATATATATAACTGGTAAAATCATTTGATTAGGTTAGTGCAACGAAAATAGCCTTTTTGATAAATCAACAACAATAATTTGTAGAATACCTGCTTTAAAAAAACATTAGAATTTAAAAGTACTGTTTAAAATGAGCAGTATTAAAGTGTATGTTTCATTACATTATTTATCTTGCATGCATGAGCATGGAGTTAGAACAGGAAGATTTATACGAACAATTCAGCAGCCTAATTGCTACTGAAGATAAAATTGCCATTCGTGATTTTTTGAATGAACAAAACATCAGCGATGTTGCTGAATTAATTAATGAATACCCCGATGATGAAGCCACCATTATTGCAAACATGGCCATTCACCGTGCTGCCAAAGTGTTTAAAATATTGGACTTCACCACCCAAAAACAAATTATTAAAGAATTACCCAGTAACAAAACGGCTGAATTATTAAATGAATTACCAGCCGATGACCGTACAGATTTTTTAGAAGAATTACCCAAAACCGCCATCCGTGATTTAATTAAATTATTAGATCCTGAAGAAAGAAAAATCACTTTATCGTTATTGGGTTATCCTGAAGATAGTGTTGGCCGATTGATGACACCCGATTATGTATTTGTTTACGAACACAATACGGTAGAAGAAGTTTTTGATACCATTCGTAAGTATGCAAAAAACAGTGAAACCATCGATGTAATTTATGTAATTGATGAGCAAGGAGAATTAATTGACGATATAAGAATTAGAGACGTAATTCTTGCCTCACCAGAAAAAAAAGTAGATGAAATTGTTGACGGACGTGTGGTTGCATTAAATGTAAACGATGATCAAGAGCATGCCAGTCAGGTTTTTAAAATGAACAACCGTGTAGCGTTACCAGTAACCGATGACAACAACAAATTATTAGGCATTGTAACCATCGATGATATGCTTTGGGTTGCCAATGAAGAGTTTAGCGAAGACATGCAAAAAATGGGTGGTACTGAGGCCTTAGATGAGCCTTATTTAGACATGCCTTTATTGAAACTTTTTAGAAAAAGAGTGGGTTGGTTAATTGTATTGTTTATTGGCGAAATGCTTACTGCCACCGCAATGGGTTACTTTGAAGATGAAATTGCCAAAGCAGTTGTACTGGCATTATTTGTTCCATTAATCATAAGTAGTGGTGGTAATAGTGGTTCTCAAGCAAGTACTTTAATAATACAAGCAATGGCTGTTGGAGAAATTACCATTGCCGATTGGTGGCGGGTAATGCGTAGAGAAATTTTAAGTGGTTTAATGCTAGGGTCAGTATTGGGTATTATAGGTTTTATACGTGTTGCAGCATGGCATGCTATTGTACCCACCATTTATGGAGCACATTGGATGATGATTGGTTTCACCGTTGGTTTTAGTTTGGTTGGTGTTGTGCTATGGGGCACTTTAAGTGGTAGTATGTTGCCCATGTTATTAAAACGTTTAGGTGCCGATCCTGCAGTTTCCTCAGCACCTTTTGTAGCCACATTGGTAGATGTTACAGGACTGATTATATACTTTAGTTTTGCCTATTTGTTTTTACAGGGGTTGTTGTTGTAATTATTCACCTCCCGTTGTTATTGTATTTATTCCCCTCCTTTGGAGGGGCTAGGGGTGGTTAAAATAAAAATAGTTCGTAGCAAAATAGACTAAAACAAAGAAGCATAAAAATCCATTTTCAAAACAAGCAGCAGTCCCGCTGTTCACTGCAAGTGCCATTGCTACGCATGGCAGCTTTCCGTTGCCATCGGGGCTAGTGATAAAATTTAGGAATACTAAATATAATTATTACTTTATTCATCGAGACTAGAAGTCTCAAAGAGCTGGATACTGAGTTTTCGATTAACGCATCTACCTTTGCCCAACACACAAAGCCTTGCAAAGAGAAGATGCTGAAAAATTCTTCTGCTTGATGCTTTGCGACAGAAGGCATTGCTTGAAAGAAGTACAAAACAAATAGTGAAAAAGAAAAACAACAAGTTTCGACTCCTAAAAATACAACCAATTAATTTTTTTTAGTATGAAAATGAATCTTAAAGTTTTTTTATTTTGTTTAATCTTCTTTTCACAAGAAACTTTTTCTCAAACAGATAAAAAAGATACCACTATATTCTATTCGATAATTATAATTGAAAAAGAAAATTGTTCTAAAAATATAAGAAATTTAGTTATTAGCGGTGCCGCTTTAGACAGTTTTTACATTATTTCAAAGCATGATACAATTCGAATAGGTTATAAATTTCCTTTCTTGATAATTGACAAAAAAGCGTATTTAAATATTAAAAACAGTTCCATAGGTGAAAACTCTATTAAAAATTATCTTTGTTTTTATTACAAAAATTTAGCAAAAGAGTTTTGGTTAAAATTGTCACTTAATTTTTTATTTGACGAATATTGGCTAGAAATGATACACAAAAGAAAGCAATCAGATTATTTTGATTGTTCTATCAATACTTATTGGAAAGCAGTAAATACGAATAATATAGAATTTTTCTCTCCCTTAATACGGAGCTCGCCTCTTAAAAAATCGAAACGATAACACTAATACAAGAAGCATAGTTAGGATTTTCCGTTCTCGCAGAGTCTCTACTCCTAGCCATGAGCGTTGGCAGGTCTCTGCGAATGAATCAAACAAAATATATTCCTAACTTTAACTCAGTGTGAGTGTAATAGGAAAATTACATAAATACAATGTACTTCAATGAATCGCAGAGCCCCCTTGCTAATCGTAGCTTGTAATCAAATCCACTGGGCGTCAGGCTGTGCCTACGCCCTTGCTTTTTTGTAGCATTTGCTACCACACCACAATTTCGTTTACAGCTTATTCTCCTTCTAAGCCTTTTGCCAAACTAAGACACAATACTTTTTCCAGTAATATCTCCGACATAGCCCTGTGTAAAGCTAGGGGCATTGCGTTTTCATACAACGCATCTTCCTTTGCTCAACTCACAAAGCCAGCAAAGAGAAGATGCTTGAAAATAAATGACCTTGTGCTTTTAAATAATCAAACCACTTATATACTAAAGTATATCCATCAGTTATTTGGTATAAAGGAATCCATCTTGCACAAGTGAATGTGATGAAATAAAGACCATTATGCTCATATATTTTTCTTCTTACACTCATACTGAAATAAAGATAGTTAGTAATTTAATTCGCAGAGTCCTGCCAACACACAAAGCTTGGAAGAGAGACTCTGCGAGAACGGAAACCCATTAGTAAAAAGTCCATTCAGATAAAACTTCGATATTATCCTCAATAGCAGAGTACTGCTTATCAACTATTTTAAATTTTGATGAAAAAATTATATCCCGAAAAGAACATCGATTAAATTCACTATTCTCAATTTTCGACCCTATTATTTCCGCTCCGAGAAAAGAACAATTTTCGAAAACACTTGCTTTTAAAATTGTACTATTAAAATTCCCTTTATTAAAACTTATATTTTTAAAAATACAGTTCACAAAATGTGATTCAACAAAATAGCATCCATTTAAAGAAACATCTTCAAATTTCATGTTTGTATATATAGACTTTACTGAAATAAAACTCATTAAACTTTTGCTTATTACTTCAATATCAGAAACAAAAATCTCGTTAAATGAAATTGTACATTCTTTCATTTCCAATACACTTTGTTGAAATAGTTCAATGTTTTCTAAAAAAGAAGTTGTTTTCATATTTGTACAATTATAGTTTTACATTTACTTCAATTATTCTTCCAATTTCCTCCTCATTCAAATTTGATTTCAACCAATTCCATAAAGCTGCATGGTCTAAATCATTCATATATGTGCAGTCAAGAATCACTTTTCTTTTCTCTGGTATATTTGTCTTTTTATTTGGCCACATTGGCTTTACACTCAACTTTTTCCCAGCAATGTCTCCCACATAGCCTTGTGTATAGCTAGGACATTGCGTTTTCATACAAACCATCTTCCTTTACCCAACACAAAGCCATGCAAAGAGAAGATACTTGAAAACTAAAAAACTAAAATTATACTTTTTCCAGTAATATCTCCGACATAGCCCTTTGTAAAGCTAGGGGCATTGCGTTTTCATACAACGCATCTTCCTTTGCTCAACTCACAAAGCCAGCAAAGAGAAGATGCTTAAAACTTCTTCGATTTGCAGTTTTAATTAGTATTTTATATCCTTCTTAAAAATAAAATATTCAGCTCTTTTCTTTAAATTTGAAACATGAATACAATGTGAATTGATATATTGAATCTAAAAGCTACAAAGCTTTTAAAAAATTTAGCAGACTTAAATCTTATTGCTATTCAAGACACTTCCAAAAATGGTTTTGCAGGAGTATTTAAAAGCTACGTTCTAAAGCAAAATCCGCTCCTAAGCTTGATGAAATAATGAAAGAAATAGAATTAGTAAGAAGTAAACGTTATGCAAAATAAGGTTAGGAGAATAATTGTTGATACCAACCTTTGGATTAGTTTTTTTAATTACAAAAGACTTTTCCAAACTCGACGAAATACTCTTTTCAGGACATGGTATTTTAGTGTTCAGTCAAGAATTACTTGACGAATTTTTAGAAGTTGCAAAACGACCAAAATTTAGACGTTTCTTTTCTGCTTCAGACATTGAAGAAATACTCGAAACGATTGACGAATATGCAGATTTCGTAAATGTTGAAACAAAATTGAAGCTTTGTAGAGACCCTAAAGACAATTTTTTGCTTTCATTATCTATTTATGCGAATGTTGACTTTTTATTGACAGGAGATAAAGACTTATTAGACCCAATCAAATTTGGTGAAACAACAATTATAACAATTTCAGAGTTCATGCAAGTCAAACTTAACTAAATGTAACCCGATAAATTAATAAGGAGGATTGTGACAAGGAGCTCCTTTTTTAGGACCGCCACCATCTTCTACCCTTTTGCAGGCACTGGGAAGTTTTTTATACATTTCAGGCTCGGCCTTTTCGTCATCGGCATCAAAACCAGCATTGTTAATTGCAGCTCTAATATCTTCAATAGAAGTTCTGTCTGGCAAAAATTTCAACTTTAGTTCACCTTTTAATAAATCAAATTTCATTTCTGTAATGCCATTTTCTAAATAGGCTTTGTTTTGTACAGTTAAAAACTTTTCCAGCTTTTCTTTGCACTCCCAGCAACGCAAGTTGGCTGATTTAATGACTACAGCTTGTGGCTTTGCACTCATTACCTGTGCATTTGTAAAAAATGCAGCAGATAAGAAACTCATAAGAGCAATTATTTTTTTCATACAAAATTTTATTAAAGAATTTTAACACAAAAATCAAACACCTTGCCAATTTGCAGGATCTTTTCTCCAGTCCATCAACACAGATTGCATATCGGCTGAAATAATATTTTTTTCTATAGCTACATCAATTAAGCTGCTGTAATTGGTTAATGATTGGTATTTAATACCAGCTTCAGCAAAAGCTTTTGCTGCAATATCGAACTCATAAGTAAAAATGGAAACCATTCCAACTACTTCTAAGCCTTCATTTTTTAATACATCTACCACTTGTAAACTGCTTTTACCTGTAGATACCAAATCTTCTATTACCAATATTTTTTGACCAGCTTCATAAAAACCCTCAATTTGATTGCCCAAGCCATGTTCTTTTGGTTTAGGACGGACATAAATATAAGGCAGTTTTAATTGATCGGCAGTCATTGCACCCCATGCAATTCCAGCTGTTGCAACGCCAGCCAGTAATGTAGCAACACCAAAATTTTCGAATACTACATTACACATTTCACTTTTAATAAAATCTCTGATAAAAGGAAAAGAAAGTACTTTTCTATTATCGCAATAAATAGGACTTTTCCAGCCGCTTGCCCATGTAAAAGGATTTTCAGGACTTAATTTGATGGCCTGAATCTGCAATAATTTTTCGGCTACCGCTTTTTCATTAGTCATGTGGCGAAGATATATCTGATTTTAGATTTTAGATTGTAGATTGCAAATTATTATTAACATACACATGCATAAACAAACAATTATAGCAGCTGGCGGACTTGTTTTTAATGAAAAAAATGAATTATTAATGATTTTTCGCCATGGCAAGTGGGACTTACCAAAAGGCAAACTGAATGCAGGCGAAAGCATAGAAAACTGTGCTGTACGTGAAGTGGAAGAGGAAACTGGTGTAACCAACATTCAATTGAAAAAATTAATTGGAAAAACATATCATGAATATTTCGACAAGTGGGTTGAAGCCGATGTTATTAAAGAAATCTGTTGGTACTTAATGAAAGTAACCGATAGTAAAGTATTAACACCACAAACTGAAGAAGATATTGAAGAGGTAATTTGGGCAGATGAGAGGATGATTGAACAATGTTTAGAAAACACTTATCCCAATATTATTGAAATTATAAAGATTTTAAGCAACAGCAGTAAGCCCATTCTTTAGTTAATAAAAATTATTACAGCCAATAAAACCTATGATTTATCGTTGTACCTTTAATTTATTTAAACAAATACCCATTAATGGGTAGCCAATTATAAATTGTTTTAACTAAAATTGCTTTATGCTTTCTAAGAAAACACAATATGCTTTAAAGGCTTTAATATATCTCACAGAAAAAAGAGACACGGGTCCGATTTTAATTTCTGAAATATCCAGAAAGAAAAAAATACCTTTAAAATTTTTAGAGAGTATTTTACTGGAATTAAGAAAAGCCGAAATTTTAGCCAGCAAAAAAGGAAAAGGCGGTGGCTATTTTTTAGCAAAAGATCCAAAAAAAATTCCCCTTGCTCAAATAATGCGTTTAATAGAAGGTCCTATAGCATTACTCTCTTGTGTAAGCTTAAATTTTTACGAACGCTGTAAGAATTGCGACGAGAAACATTGTGGCTTAAATGCAGCTATGAAAGAAGTAAGAGATGCTACATTAAATGTACTGGAAAATAAAACCGTTGCTGATATTTCAAATATTTAATACTTAACCCTAAATTCAAATTATGAAAAAAATAATTCTGTTTTTTGCCTTGCTGCCAGTTTTAGCTAAATCACAGTCCTTAATTGGTGGAAAAAATATTATAAAAGCCAATTTAAGTTCATTGGCATTTGGTAATTATCATGCGACATTCGAAAGATCGATTCTTAAAAAAATGTCTTTGTCTGTTTCTTACAGATATGGTGCTAAAAAAGCATTGCCCATTCAGGAAACTGTAAGCAAATATTTTGATGATCCAAATCTTAATTTAGGCCGTTTCGAATTGGGCAACTCTGCAATTACACCTGAACTACGTTTATACTTAGGTTTAGGCAAAATGAAAGGTTTTTACATTGCCCCTTATGCAAGATTTGCAACTTTTGATTTTACGATGCCTATAAAATATACTGTTGCTAATCCTTTAGGTGGAACAATACAAGTTGATGCAGATTTTACCGGAAAAATAAGATCTACAAGTGGTGGAGTCATGTTTGGAACACAATACCAAATTTTGAAAAAATTAGTATTAGATATTTGGATTGTTGGTGGACATTACGGAACAAGTACTGGAGAATTGATTGCTGACATATCAAAAAATCCTGTACCAGCAAATAATCCTCTCTATGCTTCAGGAAGAGCAAGTCTTCAAAGTGCGATTGATGGTTTAAGCCTAGACCCTTTTAAAGTAAAAGGTACTATTGCAGCAGATGGCAGAAGTGCTACATTACTTTCAGATGGTCCTTGGGCTGGTGTAAGGGCTTTGGGCTTTAGCTTAGGTTTAAGATTTTAATAAATTAAGATTACTGTTATAAAAAAAATCCTGCTTATTGCTAAGTAGGATTTTTTATTTATTTACTTATAACTCCTCCAATATTTTTTCAGCAATTACCAAATCAACTGGCCGGGTAACTTTTATATTATTGTAATCTCCTTCTACTAAAAATATAGCTGTACCAAAAGCTTCTACAACAGTGGCTTCATCGGTAAATGCATCGTTGTACGTTTGATTAAAAGCTGGTACTATTATTTCACTCTTAAAGGTTTGTGGCGTTTGTATAATTCTAACTTTTGTTCTATCCGCAACAATGCTGTTATTGTCGTCTGTTGCAATTCGAATGCTATCTGTTGCAGCCACTTCAGGTATTGCAGAACCTTTCTTTAAGGCTTGCTCGTAACAACGTTGTATCAAGTCTTTGCTAATTAAACAACGAACCCCATCATGTACAAAAACAATACTGTTTTCTGCAACCAACTTCAAACCATTTTGAACACTATGATAACGGGTTGCACCACCTTTTGTAATAACTACTCTACCTGAATTTTCTAACTCATTTACAATGGCTTCCCCCCTTTCTATATGCTCTTCAGGCAAAACCAATATTACCTGCATATCATCGTAAGCATTTAAAAACGTATTCAAAGTATGCCACAACAAAGGTTTTCCTTTAAGCAACAAAAATTGTTTTGGAATAAAAGCACCCATTCTTAAACCATTACCACCAGCAACTATTACAGCATTTTTTTTCATATCAACCAAAGTATTTTTTATAAATCTGCGTTTAGTCATACTGTATTTCCAAACGCTGTTTATATATTTGCAGCAATTTATGACTTATCAGTCATGTTTAAACAAATAGCAGCAGCAATATTACTTATGGCCATTGTGGTGCAAACTTTTAACAAAGCTGTTATTGTTACAAGTTACTATGCCAATACTGGTGCTTATGCCAAGGATTGTATTAACAAAGCCAAACCAAAATTGCATTGTAACGGTAAATGTCAGATGCTAAAAAAAATGAATCAAGAAGAAAAGAAAGACGAAGCCAATGGTTTAACAAAAGCTTCTCAAGATGAGGTCATTTCTTCTAAATGTTTTTTTGCAAGCATTCATACAACGACGAAAAATATACTCACTTCATTTCCTTCATACATTGCTGGCTCACCTATTGATAGAGCTTCAGATTTCTTTCATCCACCAGGAGCATAAGTTATATACTACCTTCTTCTACAGTAAAAAATGGCTAACAATGTAAATTGTTACTTGCTCATATTGTGTGTACTTTAATGCAACATTTTATTTGGATTAACTGCATTAATACCAACTACAAGCATTTGCAACCTGCTATTTTTTAGCTGTAAAAACATATTTACTACAAAATTTATTACACATGGCTAATCAGGAAAACTGGTACAAGCCCGATGTGATTAAACGTGTACGCATAAGTATAACCATCATTTTATGCTTAATTTTTATAGTGATGCTATACCTTAATCACTCATGGCTAATTAAACTATTTAAACAAATTATTTCGAATATTTAAAAAAGTAAAAAACACAATCAAAATGAAAAAAATTTTATCGTTAGCAGCATTATCAGTTATTCTATTTTCATCTTGCAAAAAAACTACAGAAGTAGTTGGCGAATTTGAGGGCAAGGCAACAGTAAGTTTTGACTCAAAAGTTGGCACTTCTGATTTTGCATTGGGTACAGATTTCACAATAGGCACAAAAACTTATAATTTTTCACGTTTACGTTATTGGATAAGTAATGTATCGTTAGTTGATAATAAAGGTGTTGAATATGCTATCCCTAACTCTTATTACTTATTAGAAGAAGTGGGCAATATCACCCTTACTGAACTTTCTGATCCAATAACTTACCCCGCAAGGAAAAGGGAAGATGTAACAGTTAGCAATATACCTGTTGGTGATTACAAAACCATTAAATTCTCTATTGGCGTTGATTCTAAATATAACAATAATATGAGTCTTCAAGCTGGTGAACTTTCTCAATATAGCGGTATGACCAACGTATCATGGATGTGGTTAACAAGCTACATATTTACTAACCTACAAGGCACAGTAAAAGAAGGAACAACTACCAAAACATTCAAAGCAGAGACAGGTTTAAATGCTAACTACAAATCAGTTTCATTGGATTTACCTAAAGCAGTTCGTATTAGTACTGCCAAGCCTACTTCAATTAAGCTAAATTTGGATGTAACAAAGATTCTTGATGGCATTGATTTAATAGCAACACCTAATATTGGTGCTTCTCAAGCTACTGTTATGGCTACTTTGGCTGGCAATTATGCTACCAAAGCAGTTACTGTTACTTCTGCTGAATAATATAATTATATGAACCTAGTTCAACGCTATTTTTACACCATTTTTTTTGCAGTAACATTTGTTTCCTGCAAAAAAAATGATGATATTATCACACCGGAACCTCAGGCTGTTAGCCTTGAGGTTCCGGTTAATTTTCCACCGATTATAAGTGACCCTAATAATCCCTTAACAAAAGATGGTATTGAGTTGGGGAGATTATTATTTTACGACAAACGACTATCGGGCAATAATCAAATTTCATGTGCAAGTTGTCATAAACAAGACTTGGCATTTTCAGATGGAGTAGCGTTAAACAATATTGGATTCTCAGGAAATATTTTGCATAGAAATTCTCCGGCATTGATTAATATGGCATGGGCTAACAATGGATTATTTTGGGATGGGGGATCCACAAATTTAGAGTCCCAAGCCCTTGGCCCCATAACAAGTAATGATGAGATGCATCAAGAACTCTATCAGCTTGTAAATGAGTTAAAGGCGGTTAATGATTATGTAAACAGGTTCAAGTTAGTTTTCAAAAGCGATATTTCAGATGCAACCATTATTAAAGCATTAGCTCAGTTTCAAAGAACTTTTATCTCAGGCAATTCACGCTACGATAAATACAAACGGAATGAAACAGGTGGTAACCTCACTAATGCTGAATTACAAGGACTAACACTTGTGCAGCAAAAATGTCAAAGCTGCCATAAGGGCGAATTATTTACCGACAATGACTACCATAATAATGGCTTAGACAATGATTTTACCAACACTGCTTTTGAAGGTATTTTTCAAGGCAGGTACAGGGTAACCTTTAACCCAAGCGATTTAGGTAAATTCAAAACGCCTACTCTTCGTAATATCATGCTTACTGCACCTTACATGCACGATGGTAGGTTTAATAACATTCAACAAGTGCTTGATCACTACAGCAATGGTATAAAAGCAAGTACAACACTAGACCCAGTTCTATATACATCTGCCTCGCCTTCACTAGCCTTAAGCTCCACTGATAAGCAAAACATCATTGCATTCTTAAATACATTAACCGATAGCTCTTTCATTAACAGTAAAGCACTATCAAAACCTTAATTAGTATGAAAAAAACAGTTTTATATATTGCGTTGTCAACGCTTGTTTTTACTTCCTGTAAAAAATCTGTTGACGATATGACTGCCCTAGACAATACGGTAAAATCTGCACTTACATTGCAGTTTGACAATATTGCTGGTGGTGCTAACGTGCAATTGAATGCAGGATCTTATACCAATGCCCTTGGTGAAAGTTTTTCCATTACCATGTTGCAGTATTTTATCAGCAATGTAAAATTGACCACTTTAGATGGCACGCAATATACCGTGCCACAAGACAGTAGCTATTTTCTTGTTCAGGAAAGCAATGCAGCAAGCCAGTTTTGCAAAATGCGTGTGCCATTGGGCGAATACAAGTTAGTAACATTTACCATTGGTGTGGATAGCTTACGAAGTACCATGAACATCAGTAAACGTACAGGCGTATTGGATCCATCTGTATTAAGCCATGATGATGGTGGTATGTACTGGGGATGGAACAGTGGCTATATTTTTTACAGGATGGAAGGAATATCAAACCTTGCACCAATAGACCCTGCTGGGCTTCGCAAGTACCGTTACCATATTGGTGGATTTGGTGGTTATTCATCCCCATCATTGAACAATATAAAAAATATCACCATTGATTTAACCACCAATGGCACAGCTAAAGTAAGAGAAGGCCGTACCAGCAATATTCATATCATGGCAGATGTATTGAAGATGTTTACTGGCACCACCAACGTTAGCATTGCTGCAAATCCAACTGTTATGTTTTCGGATTACAGTGCCAATATTGCATCCAATTATGTAAACATGTTCCGCCACGACCATACTGAAAACTAGATACTAAACCAGTTTGAATGAAATAAAAGTGTCAGCCTGAGCTTGTCGAAGGCGATTTACAAAAAAAACCAACTTGGTTTCTATTAATACAGACTTGTATTTGCTAACGAATAAATAACATGAAAAGAAAGCACTTCATAACCATCTCCATAATCATCGCATTAGCTGCCTGCAGCAAAACTACTATGGAAGTATTTGTTGGTTTTCAAAAGCCATCCAATTTTCCCGATGTGGAATACAATATTAGCAACAATCCTGTTACCAAAGAAGGATTTGAATTGGGCAGAACGCTTTTTTATGATGGTATCCTTTCCAAGAACAATCAAATCAGTTGCGGTTTCTGCCATATTCAAAGTGCCGCTTTTACACATCATGGCCACGATATAAGCCATGGCATTGATGACAGGTTGGGCAAACGCAATTCACCACCCATTATGAACCTTGCTTGGCGTAAAAATTTCATGTGGGATGGTGGCGTTGGCGATTTGGATTTGCAGCCCATCGCACCAATAACCAATCATGAAGAGATGGATGAGGACCTAGGCAATGTTTTGGTGAAGCTTCGCAACAGCACAAAATATCCTGCCCTCTTTGAAAAGGCTTTTGGGAGCAATGAAATTACCACTGCTAGGTTAATGAAAGCATTGTCGCAGTTTATGGTAATGTGTGTAAGCAGCAACTCAAAGTACGATAGTGTAATGCGTAACCAATCATCCTTTACAGCAGATGAACAGGCAGGTTATAATTTGGTAAAACAAAAATGCGGTAACTGCCACAAGGAACCTTTGTTTACAGATGAAAGCTTTAGGGACAATGGCATTTATATTGGCTTCAACAATGATTCTGGAAGGTATGCCATTACTTTAAATCCAGCAGATTTGTATAAATTCAAAGTACCCTCTTTAAGAAATCTTGCTTATACTGCTCCATTCATGCACGATGGTAGATATTTAAACCTACAAACCGTTTTAAATAACTATTCTACTGGTGTGGTAAACAAGCCCAACCTAGATCCTTTACTAAAGCAAAACGGTATTTTAGGCATTCCATTAACCGCAACAGAGCAAACTCAAATCATCACATTTTTAAATACTTTGAATGATAAAACATTTATTAATAATCGACTAATCGCCGAACAATAACATGAAAAAAATTTTAGTACTGTTTTGTCTGAATATTTTTGTTTTACAAGTATCTGCCTGTGATGTTTGTGGCTGTGGAGTAGGTAGTTATTACTTGGGAATTTTACCGGAATTTAAAAAAAGATTTATTGGGTTAAGATATCAACATAAAAGCTTAAAAACACATATAAGCCCCGATGGTAGTACCAGCTATTTAACAACCCACGAAACCTACCTAAGCACAGAAATATGGGGTGCTTTAAATTTGGGTAAGCGTTTCAGAATAATGGGATTTGTACCTTATAACTTCATTGAAAGAAACAATCAGGGAGCTATTTCTTCGAAAAATGGGTTAGGCGACATCAGTATGATAGCATACTATCAATTGCTCAACAAAAGAAAAACTTTATTCAATAAAGCATTGATTCAAACACTTTGGATAGGCGGTGGATTAAAGTTACCTACCGGTAAATACAAAGTCGATGATAAAGATATACTCAGCAGCTTGAACACCTTTCAACTGGGTACGGGTAGTACCGACTTTATGGTAAATGCAATGTATGATATTCGTTTACAAGATGCAGGTATTAATACCAACCTCAGTTATAAGATTAATACGAATAATCAATTTCAGTACCAATTCGGCAATAAGTTAACTGCCAATATCTTAACTTATTATAAGTTGAATATTCAGAATAAATTTACCATAGCACTTAATGCTGGTATGTTATTTGAAATTGCATCAAAAGATTATGAAGAAAAGAAATTTATAGTTGACAATTCAGGTGGAAATCTCAGCATGTCCAATTTGGGCATTGAACTAACCAGTAAAAAAATATCTTTAGGATTAAACTGGCAAACGCCAATAGAACAAAATCTTGCAAATAAGACAGTTAGTGCAAACGATAGATTTATGGTGCATGTTTCATTCTTGCTATAACGTAATTATTTAAATCAAAAACAAATAAAATGAAAAGTAGAATTTTGTATTTAATGGCTGCCATAATATTTTTTATTGCAACCAATGTATCAGCCCAAGAAAAGAAAGATTGGAAAGAAATGCACAACTTTCATGCAGTAATGAGTAAAACATTTCATCCTGCAGAAGAAGGTAAATTACAACCTTTAAAAGACAGTGCAACGTTATTGCTTGCCAAAGCTAAAGCATGGCAGCAATCAACAGTTCCACAAGGTTATAATGCAAAAGTAACTGCACCAATTTTAAAGCAATTGGTTACAAAATGTACCGAATTGCAAAAAGCAGTAGCAGCTAAAAAAGATGATAAAACACTTACTAAACTAATTACAGAAGCCCATGAAATTTTTCATGAAATCATGGAAAAATGCCAAAAAGAAGAAAATCACCACTAATTTTACAACATGAAAAAAATATTTTTTGCAATCATTACACTTACTACAATTGTTGCCTGCAATAATGCAGCTACCGAAAACAATAAACCTGCTGAAAAAGACAGCAGCAACATGCAAACACAAAAAACAGAAGGAATAGACATCAGCAAATTAAATTTTGCTTCAAAAATTGATACAACTTGTGGTATGCCAATTACAGCAGGAGTAGAAGATACAGCAACAGTAGATGGCAAACTGTATGGCTTTTGTGCCAAAGAGTGTAAAGAAAGTTTCTTAAAAACCGCATCTGCAAAAAAATAAAAAAGTGAAAGCCTCTAAATGGGGCTTTACTTTTATCCTAAACATTTTACGTTCAAAGTATTGATAAACAAAACTGCTCCACTTATTGTTACTATAACATTAGAACAAGCCACACAAATCTATTTTAATGCCTTACGACAAAAGTATTTTCCTGCACATTGTAATTATTTAGATGCTCATGTAAGTTTGTTTCATAGGCTACCTTCTAATGAACCCATCATTCAAGAAACCCTGCATAACTTACAAAATAGAAAAGCATTAAATATCGATGTAACTGGCATAAAAAATATGGCAACTGGTGTTGCTTTCAATTTACAATCTGTTGAATTAATAAAATTACATAAGCAATTACAACAAGCATTTAAACCATATCTTACTTTTAAAGACAAGAAAAAGATATGGCCACATATCACTATTCAAAATAAAGTAACCGCATTTAAAGCCACACAAACAGCCGAACTACTTTCGCAAGATTTTAAACCATTTTCATTTAATGGAATTGGATTTTCGACTTGGTTATTTCACAAAAATAAATGGCAACATCAGGAAGATATTTTATTCCATGAAATATAAACTGGAGTTCTATTTATAAATCGATACAACATTTACACCAGCATTATTTTTTACACCTCTGTACATTCCTGCACTATTAAACAGCATGGCATAATTACCCTTTGCATCAACACCAATCATCCCTCCTTCTCCATTTATTTTAACCAATTTATCGTTCACAACAATATCCATTGCAGCTTGTAAACTCAATCCTTTGTACTCCATTAAACAACTAACATCGTAAGCAGCAACAGCTCTAATAAATAATTCTCCATGACCTGTACAGCTTATTGCACAAGTATTGTTATTGGCATAAGTTCCACTTCCAATAACAGGTGTATCGCCAATACGATTGTATTTTTTATTCGTCATTCCTCCCGTACTTGTAGCAGCTGCAATATTGCCCAAGACATCACATGCAGCAGCACCAACAGTTCCAAATTTCTTGTCTTTCATTAATGCATCTACTTTGGTATTGTGGTCTAAACTATAGCTATTGCTATCTCTTACAGCCTTCCATTGATCGTACCTGAACTGCGTATAAAAATATGCATCACCAGCCAATTGCATTCCTCTTTGTAAAGCAAAATCAGCAGCACCATTGCCACTTAAAAAAACATGGTCACTATGCAACATTACTTCTGTTGCAAGTTCAACTGGATTTACAATATGCTGAACGCCTGCCACTGCACCTGCCATTAAATTGCTGCCATCCATTATGGATGCATCCATCTCATGCTCGCCTTTTTTAGTGAAAACCGACCCACGTCCTGCATTAAACAATACATTATTTTCCAAACAAACTACAGCAGCATTTACAGCAGTTACAGCAGTTCCACCTTTCTCTAAAATTGCATATCCTGCATCCACCGCTTCCTGCAAAGCAGCTTGATAGGCTTGTTCTAATTCAGGCGTCATATCTCCTTTCAAAATAGTACCTGCTCCTCCATGAATGGTAATTGTAAATGGTTTCATATTTTTTATTTTGGTAACCAGCAGAAGAATAATTTTCAACTGCAGTTTCGTCGCACCCTTCAACTGTAAAACAATATTCAGCAATAAATACGTGCAACAAGGTATTTCAATAATAGTCGAAATTAAATACTTTATACTCAATAAGGCAATTTGATGAAAAACTTCTTAAAACAACAGTTAACACTTGGTGATGCTATCATGATTATAACCAATCTGGTTCCTCTTTGGGGCGTTTGGTTTAAAGGTTGGGATGCTAAAATGCTGTTTGTAGTGTATTGCTTTGAAACCATCATAGCCGGACTTTATACTGTTATACAGTTATGGCTTACCACATTGGTAAAGAAAAAAGACATTTGGAATGAAGGCGATCCAGACTCAATGGTTTCTGGCTATTTATTTATTGTATTCTTTATAGTTCACTATGAACTTTTTGTATTTATACAAATGCAAATTTTCATGGGTATTTTACATGTAAAACCTGCCAGTATTAATCTGTTTTATTTCATTATTCATGTAAACCGTTTTATTCCTGAATATGCCCTTTTAATGTTGTTGCTATTTGCAGTCAGTTATGGCTTTATAGTTGTTAAAGAGTTTCTGCTTACAGGTATTTATAAAACAATAGACATGGGCACACTCATGTTTGCACCTTATGGAAGAATTTTTATACAGCAGTTTGTTGTAATTATCGGCTCTTTTATTTTACTGTTTAATAAAGGTGGTGAAATTTTTATTCTGCTATTTGTTATTACAAAAATATTTTTCGGTCTATTATTAGATTTTAAGAAAATAATGACCAACGCTGTTGAAAAAAGAAAAAAGAACAATTAAGCTTACTGTTCCATTTTCTTTACACTAATAATATCTTGCCCAGTACTATCTCCATACTCTTGTAACTTTCCAAATGCAGCAGCTGTAGCATAATCGAGGATTTCTTGCGATGGATTTTGGTTATACAATCCATAAATTAATCCAGCCATAAAACAATCGCCACTACCACTTCTATCTACTACTCCTTTACAAGTAAAATCAGTCGATTGAAAGTGTTTTCCTTGATTGTATAAATGGGTGTAATACAAAATATTATTTGCTTCTTCATCGAATCTAAAAGTATTGGCAATGGTTTTTACTTTAGGGAAACGTTGTATAATTTCTTCGGCAGTTGCCTGTGCATGAGCTATATAATTTTCCTTTGTTTTTTTATCGTGAATATATTCATCTATAGCGGTTCCCAATAAACTATTGGCACTCCAAATATTACCCATTACTACATCACAATACTCCACCAGTTTAGGCATAATTTCAATGGGTTGTTTACCATATTTCCAAAGTCTTGCTCTGTAATTTAAGTCAACTGAAATAGTAATATTTTTATGGGCAGCAGCTTTTAATGCTTCTAAACAAACATCGGCTACATTTTCGTTTAATGCAGGGCTGATTGCAGTAAAATTAAACCAATCTACATCTCTTAAAACCTTATCCCAGTCTATCATTCCACGTTTAAGCTGAGAGAAAGAGGAGTTGTCTCTATCGTACACCATGCTGCCTTTTAAATCTGCTCCACGTTCTAAATAATACAATCCAATTCTGTTGCCAGCAAATACAACTGATGAAGTAAAAATGCCTTTGTATTCCAAATAGTCCAGTACATGATGACTCATAAAATTATCGGGCAATACTGTACAATATTTCACAGGAACATTCCAGCCTGCTAGAGCAGTTGCAACATTGGCTTCTGCCCCACCCATATACAACAACATAGGGTGTTTATCTAAACCTTCATCATTTGGGGCTGGTGAAATTCTTAATAACAATTCACCAAAACAAAGTACTTTTTTCTTGAGCATATGATTACAACTATTTAGATACATTTAAAAAAGCCTACATAATGTAGGCTTTGATACAATTAATTTCATTAATATTAAAATCAAATTATGCTTCTACTTTTTTCATCTTTGGAACTAAAATATGCATTATTAACCACCCTACTAAATATGCAGCACCACAAATAAAAAACATAATATAATATCCAGTTTGAATTTGTCCTATACTTTCATAGTAAACAAACATCCGCTTTTGTACTAACGCTGACAACATTATACCTCCTAAACCTCCAAATAATCCTCCGATTCCAGTTACTGAGGCTGTAGAATTTTTAGGAAACATATCACTTACTGTAGTAAAGATATTTGCACTCCATGCCTGATGAGCAGCAGCAGCAAGTCCAATTGTTAATACAGCTAACCACATATTTACACTTCCGGCTAATTGTGCAAAAACGATTGGTAAAACAGCAATTGCATAAATAAGCATGCTAGTTTTTCTAGCTTTAAATACCGGCATACCTTTATTAATAAACTTCATTGGAAGGTATCCACCAAAAATACTTCCAAAACTTGCTATTATATAAACCAATGCAGTTGGCAAAGCAACCCCTTCTTTCGCAAGACCATATTGCTTTATCAAAAAATCTGGTAACCAGAAAAGATAAAACCACCAAATTGGGTCTGTAAGAAACTTACCAATAGCAAAAGCCCAAGTTTGCTTGAAAGTTAGCAACTTACTCCATGAAAATTTTGGCGAACTTTCTTCTGATATTTCATCTTTATCGCTATGTATATATTCAAACTCCTTAGAAGACAATCTTGTTTGTTTTGCAGGTATTTCATAGTAAATAAACCAAAGAATTAACCAAATAAATCCTATTGAACCAGTAATAATGAAAGCCCATTGCCACCCCCAAGTTGTTGCAATATATGGCACACTTAAAGGAGCTAAAATTGCACCTATATTACTACCGCTATTGAAAATACCAGTTGCTAATGCTCTTTCTTTTTTAGGAAACCACTCAGCTGTTGCTTTAATAGCAGCTGGAAAATTGCCAGCTTCGGTAATACCTAAAAAAACTCTCGCAATACTAAACCCTCCTACCCCTGTTGCAAATGCATGACAAACAGCAGCAATACTCCATAACACTGTTGCTATTGCATAACCTATCTTGGTACCTAGTTTATCAATTATTCTTCCTGCAAACAACATTCCAAATGCGTATGCAACTTTAAAAGCAATTTCAATGTTTGCATAATTTGCTGCTTCAGCTAATTTGTCCCATCCAAAATCTTTTGCTATATAGGGTTTCAGTAAACTAATTACCGCTCTATCCAAATAGTTTACTGTTGTTGCAAAGAAAACAAGACCACAAATCGTCCAGCGGTATTTACCAATTTTTTCATTCATCGTTTTAGCATTAATCTGTTAGAAATTTTTATTCGAATACATATTTATTATACCTGTGTAAAGTAATAAAATTCAGTTATAGCATTGAGCATTCATTTGTTTTTTACGCAAACGATTTCGGTATTACCCCACATTACCTTTCATATTGTCAATTTGAACCCTTGTTCCTAGCACAATTACTTTCATTCCTTCAGTAATTACAATCTCTGGTTCTGGGTTAATTATAAACCTTCCATACTCATCTTTAATACCAATACAGTTTACACCTGTCTTTTTCCAATCCATTATATTTTTTAAACTAGTATCTCTTATTTCTATTGGTAACTTTTCGTAGTTCACACTTTCAATGTTGATGCTTTCCCCTTCTTCCCCACTTAAATAATCAATAAATTCAATTACATCAGGCTTACTAACTAAATTGGCCATATGTGTGCCACCAATTTTATCAGGCATGATCACACTATCAGCTCCTGCTTTTCTTAATTTATGAATAGAAGTTGCATTAGATGCTCGGCTAATGATACGCAGTTTTTCATTTAATGATCTAGCCGATAATACAATAAACACATTATCAGCATCGGTTGGTAGTGCACAAATTAAACTGCTGGCTCTTTCTACACCTGCCATCATTAAAACCTTGTCTTCTGTAGCATCGCCTTTAATGAATAACAGATTAGGATCGTCTTTTAAATAATTATCAATGTTATCATGACGGTGGTCGATTGCCACAAAATTAATTTTATGCCCACGTAAAGTTTTGGCAGCTTGTTGACCATTTCTACCAAATCCACAAACAATTACATGTCCTGAATATTTATCTAACGCATTCATAATTTGTCGGTTTTTAAGATAAAGTTGCATTTCGCCACTAGCAACAAATTGAGTTAATTTAGCCAATGCATACGTAAATGTAGAGAATGAAGTAATGATTAAAATAATTGAGAAGATTCGTCCATTATCACTTAAAGGATGAACTTCCATGTAACCAATAGTGGTAATGGTAATGATGGTCATGTATAAAGCATCTAAAAAGCGATAACCTTCTACCAACATAAAACCTAACACACCCGAAAAAGTGATTGTAAGAATAATCGAAAACCAAGTAATTAAAGGTGATAACTTTCTCAAAAGCTCTAGATTAATAAGCCATGAAATTAACCAATGAAAGTTTAAAGAAAAAGGAATATAAAAAATAATTTGCTGATCCCTATCAAGTTTTAAAAACTTAAAACCTGTATTATTACCTCTTAAATTTGTACAATGAGTACACATGTAAACACTCTGCTTTGTTTAGGCGATTCTTATACAATTGGCGAAGGCGTTACTTTATATCAAAGTTTTCCTTACCAAACAGTGCAATTGTTAAGAAGTGAAGGAGCCCATTTTCATGCTCCTGAAATAGTAGCTAAAACGGGTTGGACCAGTTTTGAATTGGCAGAACATATTTTGCATACAAAACTGAATGAGCATTACGATTTTGTAACCTTATTAATTGGTGTAAATAACCAATACAGAGGTTTGAGTATTGATGAATTTAAAAACGATTTTGAATTTTTGCTAAAAAAAGCCATTCATTTTGCCAATAACAATACCGATAGAGTAATTGTACTTTCTATACCTGATTGGGGCGTTACGCCTTTTGCAAAAAATTTGGATGCAACTGCGATAGCAAAAGAAATTGATGCCTATAATTTAGTTTGTGAGCAAATTACTGAAGCCCACAACATTTGTTTTATAAACATAACACCAAGTACTCGACAAGCTAAAGACGACGCAAGTATTATTACCAACGATGGATTGCATTATACTGGAAAAGAAATGAGGGATTGGGCTGAGATTGTGGCAACCATTATTTTAGACCAATTGAAATAAATTGAAGTAGCAATTCGATGGTAAAATTTAAAAAGCCTGCTTCTTATCAAACTTAATTTTTAGAAACAGGCTCTTATTTATGCAGTTAAAATAGATTGTACAATACTTCCAAACTTCCAAATATCTTCGAATGTATTGTATAATGGTACAGGAGCAACACGTATTACATTGGGTTCTCTCCAATCTACAATTACACCTTGTTGCATCAATTCATCGAAAATTTTTCTACCCTCTTTTTTCATCAATATCGAAACTTGACAACCCTTCTCAGCAGCTGTTCTTGGCGTTAAAACTTCCATGGTTTTATCTGTACATTGTGCATTAATATCATCAACAACAAAAAGCAAATAATCACTTAATAGTTGTCGTTTAGTATGCAACTTTTCCATTCCAGCTTCTGCAAAAATATCCAATGAAGCACGGTAAGCAGCCATTAATAAAATGGGTGTATTACTCAGTTGCCAACCTTCGGCAGTTGGTATTGGCTGAAAGCCTTTGGCCATTTTAAATCTTGTTCCTTTGGTATAACCCCACCAACCAGCAAAACGATGCAGTTGTTCATTGGCAATATGTTTTTTATGAATAAAAGCCCCTGAAATTCCACCTGGACTTGCATTCATGTATTTATAAGAACACCAACAAGCAAAATCTACCTGCCAATCATGCAGCTTTAATTCAATATTTCCTGCAGCATGTGCTAAATCAAATCCTGCATAAGCACCTGCTTTATGAGCTGCGTCAGTGATGGATTTTATATCAAAAACCTGACCCGTATAATAATTCAATCCACCAAATAAAACAACTGCTACACTATCTTTATGCTGTTCAATGGTTGCCAATATATCTTCTGTTCTCAGTGTATGTTCCCCATCTCGTGGAGTTACTTCAATTACTGCTTCATCGTAACTAAACCCATGAAACTTTACCTGCGATTCAAAAGCATATTGATCAGATGGAAAAGCCTTGGCCTCACAAATAATTTTATAGCGTTCTTTAGTAGGATTGTAAAAACTAACCATCAACAAATGAAGGTTCACTGTTAATTGATTCATCACTACAATTTCTTCTTCCTTTGCACCAATAATTGGCGACAACAATGGCGGGAAAAAATCGTGGTATTTTGTCCAAGGGTTTTTGCCATAAAAATGTCCTTCAACTGCAAGGTTTGCCCAGGCATCCATTTCTTCTTGAATGTAAGCTGTTGCTGTTTTAGGCTGCAATCCTAACGAATTTCCTGTGAAGTAATAAGTATCTTTTCCTTCGTGTTGCGGAATATGAAATTTAGAACGAAAATGCTTCAATATATCCTGCTCATCTAATTGTTGAGCATAAGATAAAGTGTTTTGAAAATTCATGGGTTTAACCGATTTTTCTTTATTTAAAATTACATACTACCTGTGCGACCTCCATCAACAGGGATGTTCACGCCATTGATATAAGATGCAGCAGGCGTTGCTAAAAATGCTACAACATTGCCCAATTCATCGGGTGTTGCAAAACGTTTCATAGGGATATCTTTTTCCATTTCGGCTATTATCACTTCGACAGATACATTTCTTTTGGTAGCATTTGTTTCTATTAAAGACTGAAGTCTTGCTGTTTTAGTATAACCAGGCAATACATTATTTACGGTAATATTAAACTGACCCAACTCGTTTGCCATAGTTTTACTCCAGCTAGCCACTGCACCACGAATGGTGTTCGACACACCTAAATTTGCCAATGGTACTTTTACAGAAGTGGAAATGATATTGATGATTCGTCCATACCCAGCAGCTTTCATTGAAGCAATTACCGCCTGAACAAGAATATGATTGCATATTAAATGACGGTTAAACGTATCAATAAATTGATCAGCAGTAGCAGTAACGATTGCACCAGCAGCAGGTCCACCAGTATTGTTTATTAATATGTGAACTGGATGGTTTGCTACAAAACTTTCGATAATGGTTTTTAATTGAGCTGGTTCATCGAAATTAGCAACCAAATATTGATGCTGTTGATTAAAAGTTATATCCAATTGCTCAACAGCAGCTTTTAATAAAACTTCATTTCTTGCAATTAACACACAATTAGCTCCAAGTTTAGCCAACTCAATTGCAGAAGCTAAACCAATACCTTGTGTGCTGCCACAAACCAAGGCTGTTTTATCGTGTAAGGATAATAGCATAAATATGAACGGTTGTTAGCTAACGAAAATAAGGCTTTTATAAAATAAGCTCTGAAGAAAAAGTTTTGCTAAAGTGAACAAACAAGTCGAGGTGCTAATTGATAAACCTGCAAAACTAAATCCAACAATTGAGTACCATTTTCAATTATTCATAGAAAAGATTCAGCCAAATTGTTCCACCTGTTATCTCAACCGGCTTTTATGAGCAGATAAGCCTGAACCGACATATCAAATTGTTAATTATTGGTATGTATAATTTGTGTAAAAGGCTGAAACAATAAAGAGTTTGTTTATACAAACCCTTTATCAATTTATCAAAACGTTGTTTAGACCAATTTGGCTTGTAATGCACTGTCTAAAGCATCTAAAAACTCCTCTGTATATAAATAGTGTTCCCCATGATTTACTTTATTACCATGAATACAAACAGCTAAATCCTTGGTCATTTTACCACTTTCTACAACTTCAACACAAACCTGCTCTAAAGCATGGCAAAAATTAATCAACTCCTGATTGCCATCTAGTTTGCCTCTGAACTCTAAACCTCTTGTCCATGCAAAGATTGATGCAATAGGATTGGTAGATGTAGGCTTACCTTTTTGGTGTTCACGATAATGGCGGGTAACAGTACCATGTGCAGCTTCAGCTTCCATCACTTTACCATCTGGAGTTACTAAAGTACTAGTCATTAAACCCAAGCTGCCAAAGCCTTGAGCAACAGTATCACTCTGTACATCACCATCATAATTTTTACAAGCCCACACAAAATTACCATTCCATTTTAATGCACTGGCAACCATATCATCAATTAAACGATGCTCATAAGTAATACTAGCTTCGGCATACAATGCTTTAAATTCTGTTTGGTACACATCTTCAAAAATATCTTTAAACCGACCATCATATTTTTTCAAAATAGTATTTTTTGTAGAAAGGTATAAAGGCCATTTCTTTTGTAATGCAGTATTAAAGCAGCTTCTGGCAAAACCATAAATGCTTTCATCGGTATTGTACATTGCTAAAGCAACACCATCGCCTTTATAGTTAAATACTTCAAATTCTTGTATTGTACCATCTTCACCTTCAAACTTAATGGTTAATTTACCTTTGCCTTTGGTAACAAAATCAGTAGCTCTGTATTGGTCGCCAAAAGCATGACGCCCAATACAAATTGGAGCAGTCCAGTTAGGCACTAAACGAGGTACATTTTTGCATACAATTGGTTCACGAAAAACAGTACCATCCAAAATATTTCTAATCGTTCCGTTAGGCGATTTCCACATTTGCTTCAGCTTAAATTCTTCTACACGCTGCTCATCTGGTGTAATCGTGGCACATTTAATACCCACACCATATTGTTTAATGGCATTGGCAGCATCAATAGTAATCTGATCATTGGTTGCATCACGATATTCCATACCTAAATCGTAGTATTTTATATCCACTTCCAAATATGGAAGAATCAATTTGTCTTTAATAAACTTCCAGATGATTCTAGTCATCTCATCACCATCCAATTCAACCACAGGATTAGCTACTTTAATTTTTGATGCCATTGTATTGTATTTAAAATTTTTTTTGAATGTGGCAAATTTAATAATTATAGCCATCTATAAATACTATTCTGCAACTTAACCCTAAAAAGCAACGCAAACGATTACAGTAAGCTTAATTTGGGGCTAGGGGCAGCAAAACATATCCAAACTTTTGTTCCTTGCACGGCTACAATATTTTTTGTATGGTTACAATTGTTAGCTTTTTTTTTGAATAAAAAATTATAAACAATTACAACAAAAAACGATTCCGCCTAAGCAAGGCAGCCCAATGTCATTTAGTTAAGGTTATTTAGAAGTTGTTTCGATAATTTTTTTGAGTTTGATGTTTACCGTATCTACGTTTGGAAGTTTTCTTTCTTACTATTGTTCTTTTAGGTCTTATAGGTTCTG
>JBIKRV010000038.1:0-27941 GCA_044348985.1 Chitinophagaceae bacterium | reverse complement strand
AAAACGTTCATCAGGCAAATTTTGTATGCTTATCCAATGCATATTTGTTATACGAAATTGCAACAAACTTTAGTATCTGATATTTATCAACATATCTGAATTTGGATTTATGAAAGAGGTCTAATATAGTAATTGAATAAGATTATTACACAGGAGCTAAAAAGAGATAATTCTAAATAAATTAAACATGATAAACGCTATTTTTTAGAACGTTTTTGTTTTGGTGGCAACACCAAAAAGTTCATTAAATTATACTCTATCAGTGACATAATTTAAAACAGAGGTATTGTTTTAAATCTAAATGATTTCACTGGCAGTTTCATTTAATTTTCAATTTTTAAATAGTTTTATAAGCTAAGCATCAAGTATACCAATTTTGTTTCACAATTAACTTATAACATTTGTCCATTTCACAGAGATCATTTCTTGTAATTGGAGAAGAATTTAAAGCTATGCCTAATATTAATTTTTTAGTATTAAAAAAACTAGTAGCAAACTTGGAAATTGTATTTTTATTATTGCTATTTATCAATTTTTTTTGAAATCAATTTAAATTTATTTTAAACATTACACTTTATTATTGATAGTCTAAAATTACTCAGAAGATGAGCTATCTGTTTCTATAGAATTCCAAAGTGAAAAGTTTAGTACCTTATAAAATTCTTCATACAAATAACAAACTCTTTTTTCAATAGCATTCTGCCAAGCTAGTCTTCTTTCCTCAGGCCATTCTCTTACTTCTCCCCCAGCATCGTACCATAGCTTTTCATCATTTGGATTTATAGCAGAAGCAAGTAAGAAATCTTGAATTGAATTTAACCTAAGTTCTTTTGCATTAGAGTCGGTATCCCAAGTTGGTTTGTCCATCCGCAATTTATAGGTATGACACTTATTACTGTCACTACGATTTCCCCAAAACGGCCATAGTCTGAGATTTCCGATTGAGTTTACATAATTTGATCTATTCCAATAAAATTTGTTATTCAACTCCTTACTATCAGAATGAGTAACCGGCGAGGCACCTGATGTGATCAAATGAGACTTAGGCATGATATGGTCCCAATCGTAAGGAGTGTCATATGCGTCGCTACTTGTTGGGTCATAACCAACAAACCACTTTGATGCATGTGCTCTTTGAAACCACAATAAAAGTTCTTTGGAATCATGCCAAAACCACTTGCGAAACAAATTAAATTTGTCATCCGGAATATTAAATACATCATTCCAATGTCTGAAAAAACCGTCGGCAGGAATTTCAAATGGCTTTGCAAATTCCTGTGGAGATGGAATTGGAACAGTCAATTCAGCCTTTAGTAACTTATTGTAAATTTCATTATCTGGAAAGTCAGGTGTACTTATTTCGCTAATTATTTCAATTGCTATTTTACTTACTTTATCATATTTTTCTACAGTTAAAAAACAGTAAATCAGGTACCTCAGCACATTGCCCCTGTTATTATTTATTAGTTCTTTATTATCCTTTTGTTTATAAATCCAGATAAACACTGGATGATATAATGAAGCCTTGATTGATAAAAGTAGTTTTCTAGGTATCCCAATATCGCTTGGGCTTTCCTCTCTGAAAACTACAAGTTCACAAAAAGTTTCTATTGTACTTTGAAATAAGGATTTGCCACTTGAATCAATAACTAATAGAAGTTGTATGGCGTTTAAGAAAGTACCTTCCTTTTTAGATTCACCAATCCATTTTCTAAAATTCGAAATACCTGGATTAGGAATATCACTTTCATTTTGAATGAATCTGGCCAACCTTGTTGCAGACATTACTATTCCTGTTGAAGAAAGTAGATAACCGACAGATTCACTCTTTACAATCTTAGAAACCATATCATATGCTCCATCCCAGCTTGACTTTAAAAGTGAATAGGCCATTTCTTCACCTTGAAGAACAGTACCTCCAGCATTAACCCGTCGGAACAATACTTCCATGTCATCTTGAACATTAATAGGCAGTTCGACTGATTTTTGATTTTGATAAAGCAGCACTATGGTTCTTGTTCTTATTTCATTATCGGAAGAATTAATTAGGTGTTTTATTCCTGTCAAAATTTCGGAAAAATGTTCCGTTTCCACTTCAGGTATGTTTCCTAATTTGTGGTATCTATTTGGTATCAGTTTACATACATCCTGCCATAAAGGATGATTAAATTTACCCGAAGTTCCTCCACAAAGGTTTATTAATGCATCAATCGGTATAGGCAACTCTGCCTTTACTGGCCACGAAAATTTATCTACATCACTTTCTGTATCATTATCAATTTTTACTTTGTAATCGTAGTGAAGATTTTCTATACCTAGTTCCTGCCTAGCAATATATTTTTGTTGCTCATTTAATTTATCTGATGGATTTCTATCGCT
This sequence comes from Chitinophagaceae bacterium, assembly GCA_044348985.1. Classification (GTDB taxonomy): domain Bacteria; phylum Bacteroidota; class Bacteroidia; order Chitinophagales; family Chitinophagaceae; genus UBA1930. The sequence goes on along the minus strand of JBIKRV010000038.1, from coordinate 25,562 downwards.
CATGCCCCATGGCTGATAGCTTGTAATTACCCTTAGAAGAAACTTCCTGTCGTTTAATTCTGCATTATCAAAGTTGAGTCTAGGATTTAGGTCTATCCATAACCTTGTGTTACTGTCAGATTTAAAGCCTAGCACTATTGATCTTGTTCTTTGTTGGCCGTCTAATAAAAAGAAGCCCTCCTTTGATGATACACGTTGCTCCCCACTTTTTAAATCTCTTGCTTTATCTTCTTTATGCCTTGGCGAAACAAGAAAACTGCCAATCGGAAATCCTCGTAAAATTGAATCCCATAAACGTTCTATTTGAGCTACATTCCAAACTGAATTCCTTTGAATAGGGGGCAATTGGAATAGATTAAAGTATTCACTTTTTTCATTTATAAAAGTATCTACATAATTAGCAAGTGAAAAAAACTCTGAATCTTTATTTATAAACAAATCTTTCATTGTATAAACCACTTAAATGTTTTCGTCAAATAATCATCAAGATAATTAGGTGTTGTATGAATATTTTTAACATATCCAAAGTCAACTAGTCTTCTTTGTGGGCTACCAGGTGAGGGAAGTGAAACTATTTCAACTCTCCTATCTGCTTTTTGTAATACCACTGCTATTAGTTTTATGTTATGATTACTGTCAGGAATATTATTTAAGATTTCGTGATGCAAGTCTGCTGAGGCTAATTGATTAACCCTAAAACCTGATGGAATTAATATCTTATCTCTTAACCAACCCATTGCACCTGAATCGGATTTAGAAGTACAAACTATTTTATCAATACTACTTTCTATGACTTTTGATAACTGCATATTCCATTGTTTTTGTTGCAACTTATTATCTTCAAATGATTCTGTAATTCTTAAGCATTCTTGTATAACATCAGATATTGCAATACCCTTATTTGTTAGACTTGTAATGATTGACTCTGGGTTTTGAATATTTACATCTGCATCAATGTATTGTTGATACCAATTCCAAAAACAATTTGACCTACTTCCATAAAAGAAGGATATATCATTTCTATCTTGTTGAAGTGAATTTTTTCTTTGAGTTCTTGGATTGGTTAATGAATAAATTGGGAATGTACCAACAATAATTCTTAAAGCAGGAATTGCTTCACCAATGTGAAGAAATGGGTGTATTTCTATTTCGTTAATTGGCATAAAATGAGTTAACCAATTAAAAGATTAAACCGAATTCCAGAAAACTGATTTATTGGAATTAGCCTAACTGAATTTCCGGTTGCAACTAATGACTGAATTACACTTGCATTAGGATGATGGTCTCTATTCCCAATTCCATAGTTTATAAAATTATTTGACCTTGATTGTATTGCAGAATGCAATACACTATCGCTACTTCTTTGAGATCCGTGGTGTGGAATCTGGAATAACCAGTAATCATTCCAATAGTTAATAAAGTGATTTACAAACTCGCTAACCTGGGCTTGAGTAAGCAAAAATGAATCAGATGTTAATAGTGCATTGGGATAAATAAATTTATCAGAATCATTGTTGTAGTAATATTCAGGGTAAGGATATTTATTAAAATAATTCTGTGTTTCTATTCTTGAACCATCTGGAGAAATAAATTTTTGAATATGTGTAACTCCGCTTATAGCAACTTCATCTAAAAGAAAATAAGTATGACGTCTAATTCTGGCTGGATAGCCCAAAAAATTAAATATTCCACTAAGATTTCTATGCATCATGCATAAAGCCGTCGTATTTAAATCATCTATTTTAACACCTTTAACTGTTTTGAAATGCACTTTATCCTTAGCATCTCTAAATATTTTCTTTATCTCAGTTCCAGCCTCTATGTCTTTAACTTTATTTACAATCTCGTCCAAAAGATCATCTTTTGATAAACGATCATCAATTAAAAATTTTTTAAAAAATAATTCTTTTACTTTTTCGTAAAACTTTACTTCATCTTCACCAATAGTTCGTTTATAAAACAAAAACTCCATTAATATTATTGAACTACTTGTAAATAACTTGCCCTTTTCAGAATCATTAATCTTAGATATTTTTGATTTCGGCTGTTTAGTCATTATTGAATCTGCATCTACATTTACCTTGTTAGCATTTTCAAAATCAAACCTGAATCTGGTTTCATTATTATCTGATTCTGTAATCTCAGGAGATACTTCCTTTTCTGGTAAAATTGGGTCAAGAGGTCCTCTTTCAATCAAAAAGACTTCTGAATCGCCATCAAGATTATTATTTAAAGTTCCCAATGGATCTATTGTAAACCTTACAAAAAAATCATCATTGGGATTAAAGCCATCATTATTATCTAAGTACCTAGCTATTAAGAATAATCTTTCATTGAATGTAATGAACGGCATTACCAATTTTCTTACTTTAATTCCGCCTTCAAGTAGCTTGCCAATAAATTTTACATGGTCAGCATCAAAATGTGAAATCACTAAAAGATCTAGTACCTTTTCATCCAAATAATCTGAATCTCGATAAATTTTCACTTCTTCTTCTCCTGCTCCTTTAGTTAAACTTCCACAATCAAATACCATCCTGAATCTAACATCATTATTATGTTTGATACAACATGAATAAAATAACCCCTGTCCAACAGGATGTATTGTGAATTGCTGATTGAATGTTGCCATATATAAGAGTTAATATTTAAGCTTATTACAAATTTCATCTACAATATCATTTCCTTGATATAATTTGTCCGAAGGAATCCGGCTAAATCCAAGGCCCCAAAATGTGTTGACAATAGGGATTTCAAATTTGGCAATAGTTCGTCTGGCTAAATCAAACTGTTCTACTCTTGAAGGAGCATCAAGTCGATAATTAGGAAATGGACCAACCAAATATCCTTCCTGAAAAAAAGGTCGTTGTGCTTGTGGTGGGCAAACACTTAGTAAACGTATATTGACCAGTTCTTCGTAAGTATTATACCCAATTGCATCATTAGCCCAAGGCATACCAAGCACATACACTATACCGGTTTTCCCTTCGTTCCTATCAAACGCAAATGAACAAGCCACATGTAAGGAGTGAGTTAAATCCAACAAAGGAGTCGGGCAAACTTCATAATGTTGTAGAATTGACCAGGCGATTTCGGGGTATTTGCTCAATAATGATGTTCCGGCAAGTTTAATTTTGCTTTCGGAAAATTGCGTCTTTAATTCCTGCACCTTTCCATCTAAAATTTTAAACCTTTCCTTAAGAAAAAGCTTCGCTTCATCAACATTTTTTCTGTAAATATTTGGAAGTATTGTTGAACTTCCTTCCGAATTTTTATAGTCACTAGATTGTCCTCTATAAAATAATGTGAGGTTTCTATTTCTATGTAATATTTGAGCAACATTTTTTACCAGCTCATCATAAGTATAAACGCTCATTGGTTCAGACTTCAATATTTCCTCCAACGAAACAGGTTTATTCCAGTCTTGATCCATTGGCGAACTCATCTTACCAAGATTAATATGACTAAAAGATGAACTAATTGTCCTCATGTAAAATTATTTTATTCTTTATTCAATCTCTCCCATGCCTCCAACACCAACCGCCTCGTTCTATACTCCCCATACAACCTGATCTCTTTTTCCTTTAAAACACGAAATGTCTCCCCCGGAAAATCAGCCCCATAAACATCTTGTGGGTCTAAAATATAGCGGAGTTCTTCGGTAGTAAGGCCGTAGAGTTTAGCGTAAATGGCATCGAGTTCTGCTTTTAATACTGCCCTGCGGCTTTCATCCCATTTAAAGGGTGGCAAAGGGCAACCCGCTTTATCTATCTCACACCATTCTGGTGGTTGCCACTCGTGGCCACCTGTTACTTCTTTATTTTCTTGCCATTGTTTGTTGATGGCTGCTTTTAAATCTTCATCTGCTTCTTTCCAAATATCATCTGCGAAGGCTTTGATGTCCCAAGAAGAATAAATAAGTTCAAGTACTTTCGGGATTAATGTTTTACTAACCCCAAAGTAAAACTCTTTTCCAGCGATAGGTAATTGAAACAAATAATTATAGGTTAAATGTAAACCTCCTACTTTTTGCCTAGCACAATAATCATTTATCAAATTATTCAAAGTAGAAATTAATAGACACGTTGATAAGGCTATGTTATATGTCTCTAAAAAAATTAATGGCATTGTGTTACCAACTGCCGATTTCGGAATTATTGAAGCAATAGTAGTTCGTTCATTTGATACATTGGTTATATCTCTGAATCCTAAGTACCATTTTTTATCCCATTCCCATTTGATTTTCCCTTCGCTATCTTTATCCTTTAATTGGGCATTAATATTTTTATCATCTACCCAATAGTATGGGTAAATCGAAAATTTCGGTTCTGACAATTTAGTTGCACTTGGTGTAGGAATTTGGGTCGAATTCCTATCCTTAACACCTTCATAAGTACCATATCTATGGTCGTAAAGCCAAATCATTTTAGATTCATATAATGGAAAAAATACATTATCAATTATATTTCCATCATCAATATTTACACTTTCAATATTATTGAAATCATTTTTAGTTTTAAACAATTTAGAGTCATTTGCCATGTGGAATAAAGTTTTAAACTTTGGATTCCATGAATTGTCGATGTTGTTTTTATCGATAAAAACACCAGTTCTCTTGTATATTTTAGCAGTTAAAATAGCATCACTACTTGTTCTAAATATTGGGCATGTTTTAGTATTAGGATTTAGTTGTAAAAAATCTTCTTTACTTAAATTAAAGACCCTAAGATTATCATGTAAATGTTCAATTCGAGTAAGAAAGAAACCAAAAAACGGTTTTGCTTTTCCTATACTAAAGCCTGATATGGTTAGCAATGAAAACTTATACATTCTATGAACACTTTGAAATATCGCTTCTCTGTTTTCGAAATCGAATAAACTTACTAGTCGATTATTTTCCACCATTGTACCAAAGAACATTTTATTGCTATCATCTGTAGCAATTCCGGTTGGAACAATTATTCCAGTTCTACCATGTTTATTAACTAAAGAGCAGGTCAATTCAGAAAAAATTGAATATGTGTTTATATCGCCAACTGCAGTTAAAACACATCTTCCACTTACTCTTAAGAACTTGCCAGTACAATCGGCACTATGCATTGCAAATTCATACTCATTAAAAAGCAAAGGATTGGTATCAGGTAGAGAATTTATCATTTTATTTCTTGCAGCTGAATTAGAAGCATTAGCTATTGATTCATCTCTTGTTGCAAAAAATTCTTGTTGTTGTAATTTAATTCTTTCCCAAGGTGGATTTCCTAACATCACATCAAAACCACCTTGTTCAAATACATCTGGAAACTCCAATGGCCAATGGAAAAATTTATGTTGTTCAGCCAATGCAGTTGATTCGCCAACCAATCTTCCATATTGTGTGGGTGCAAAAAAGTATTGCTCCAGTTTTTCACTGCTTGGGTTTGTTGGGTCATCAATGCTGGTATAGGTTTTAAAGAAAGCTGCTGTCCAAATATGGCAGGCTTTTTCTTCGTGGTACATACTGTTTCTTACCTTGCTAAATTTTTTCTTTACTTCTTGTACAGCTTCAACAGTATCTTGCTCTATGTTTTCCATTTCGGCATAAGAGGTATTTAATGTTGCTTTATCTTTTTGTATTTGCTGCCCTTGTGTAGAGAATAAATTTGCTTGTTTTGTTTTTCTATAAGTTGCATTGTCTTTTTTCAATTTTTGGCAAACTTCTTTAACATCGCCTGTTACTGGGTTAAACGCATCATCGGGTATTGGTTGCTCTAATACTGCCAAATCTGTAACACCTACTAAGCTATTTCCATTGCGTATTTTATGGTCTAAAAAACTTAATGGTTTGCCGCTGTTATGGCCTTCTAACCATAAAGCAAGTTTACACAACTCTACAGCATCTGGGTTAAAATCTACAGCATAAATACAATGTTGTATTACTTCTCTTAAACACTTTCTATAAACAGATGGTGCAGGGTTTTCTTCTCCACTTTGCACCCTTGCTAAATACCAGGCTATGGTACGTGCAGCTGCCAATAACATATGTCCACTACCTGCTGCTGCATCACAAACTTTTAATTTTAATAAAGCTTTAGCTTGTACAGTTTTGTTGCCTGTATGTTCTTTTAATCGCTCTTCAATAACAGGTATTAAAGCAGATTTAATGAGTTCATTTACCAGCTCTGGTCTTGTATAATATGAGCCTGTGGTTTTTCGGTCTGTTCCTTCGTGAAAAGTAAAATTGATGTGTGCTGAATTGCTGGCTTCTATGTTTTCAATTACAGGATGTAACTCTAATAATCCTTCATAAACAGAGCCTAATTCTTCTACATCTAATGAACGATAATTGATGGCAACGAGGTTTTTGTTTTCATCTTTAAACTCGTTCATATTTCTAATACACTCTAGCAATAGCTTATTGTTTATTAAACTATCCTGTAAATCTGTAATAGCATTGTAACTAAACAAATCACCATCCAATGGTTGTATGCCTAATTTTTTACCATTGCCATTGGCTTCAAATAACTGAAATGTTTGAACCAAGCCTTGCCACAAATCGTTGAACTGTGTTTCATATACATAGCGGCTTTCTGATAGCTTGCGTAATCGTGCTATGCTATAAAATTGCAGGTATATTTTTTTAAATTTTTGAGTGCTTTCTGATTTATCATCTGGGTCGTATACCAAATCTCTTTCTTCGGTAACCATTAAAAAAAGAAACCGATAAATGATGCGTAATAACTGGCGATAATAATCTTTAGAAGATAATGTACCTGCTTGTATTTTCTCTCTTAGTTGTGTGTTGTTTTCGTGTTGCAAAAAGCCTAATCCCAAAGCCACTAAAGATTCTTTAACAGCAAGGCTTAAACCATCACGAATACGATTGCCCGTTTCAATACTATCCTGATAATATTTTTCAAGAATACACTGGTCGGCTTCGGCTTTACATCTTGGAAAACGAGATGCGTGCAATAAACGATACAGCAATGTAAACTCACTGTATTTATCATCATTCGTTTAATGTCAAACTCAACATAGGTAAGTTTAATAAGCCTTCCACTATCTCTAATTAAGCGTACATACAGACCATTTGTAGCAATACCATAAACGTGTTCAGTAACATTCAGGTATTCTTGCATTGTGCCGTGTGGCGAGAACCTTGTTGTGCCACCACTGGTTTTAATATCTAAGGTGTTTTTATCGGGATGAGTTGGTTCGGTAAAACCAACAATATGAATGGGTAAATGGTCTAATGATTCTGAGGTATGGCTTATGGTGTAGGTATGGTTATTATCGCCCACTAAACCAGCTTTTGAACGAGACAATTCATAGCCTAAAGAACTAAAAAATTGTTCCATCCATTTACGGCTAAGCGTTGTTCCATAAGTATCACTTGCTGGAAGGTTTTGGCTTTTGTCGCTAAAATTTTTCCAGTCTAATTTTATTCTACTCCAGGCATATTCAATTTCACTTCTAATGTTTGCAGTAGGCTCTAAACCAAAGTCTGTAGCTTTTTGTCCTTGAGCTTCTGCTTTTTCAACTTTTTGTAGAATTTCTTCAGAAATGAGATTGCCTTGTATATTGATAGTTGAGTACTTCATTTTTTATTTCAATGCTTTAAAAAGTTCTTCAACTTGGTTAAACATTAGGTAACGATTTCTAAACCACGTTAACCATTGCTTCAATTCTGTAGGAGCTGATTCTTCAATTGTTTTTGTAAAACTTTCTAAATCGTATTTAATTAATTTGTCTTTCGGGCATTGTTCACTGAAATACTTTTTTATAGCATTTATTTCTGATTCTGTTGATGGATGCTGTGTAGGAGCCAAAATAACATTATATGAATTGGCCAGATTGTGAACCATTCTATATTTTTCAGTTAATAAGAAGTTTCTAAATATTTGTGTGCAGCCAGCTTCAATTTGTTTTAATCCAGCTTCAGTAAACAATTTAGAATCTTTTGCTACTTCATATTTAAGCTGATTTTCTGAAGCCTTATTTGTTCCTAAACTATCAGTGTATTTAACTTCAATAGCAATGATATTTTGACCTCCATTTTTATCAGTAAAAAAGACAACTGCATCCATTGCTGATTTATCGTTGGTGTAGTTGGTAATGGGCGTTGGAATAAATTCAATTTCAATTTTATCAACTCTTTCAATATTCAAATTGGGAAATAAGCTGGCAATAATTTCCGATGCTTTTTGAACATCAATTTTTAGTAACTGCATTAGTGGATAGAACAAGTTGAAAGCTAAAGGCATACTTGATAAAAGGTTATTGAACAGTCTATCTGCCTTAATAGTTTCTTCTGGTTTTTTCTCATTTACTCTCTGATGTGCATACTTGAAAATATCATCATTATAAAAGTTCTTATTGCTGGTTTCTCCATCTTTTACAATATGTCCATATTGCTTTCTTATCTTCTTTTTTTGTGGCTTTCCACTTGCATCAAAACCATCAGGCACAGAAACGGTTGTTTCCCCTATTGGCAAATTATTCTCTACTCTATATTTAGATTGCAGCAAGGCAGCTTTTGTTGTAAATGCATTACCCGAACTATAAATATTTCCTAAATCATTCAATTTCATTTTATAAAATTTCTGGTAATAAAATATAAACGCCTAACACATCCATTGGCAAAATTGGTTCTACTACTTTGTATTTAGTTCCACCTGTCAAACTTCTAACTTTAGAATGCATAGTAACTAAATGATTGGCTCTTTCTAAAGCAACATCATCTGTATTAGAACGAAAAGTTGTTTCATTTTTCACCCAAGCCATTTCTTCAGTAAGCCAATAAGCTTTTTCAGCATCTTCCATATTTTGAGTTGGCTTTGCAGACATTAGTAAACCTAAAGCATCTTCTTTCTGAATAATTTTGTGCTGATTCACTTCGCCCTCATAGCCCCAAAGCCACATTTCTTCCGCTACTATTTGTTTGTTCTTGGGTTGTTCTGCAATAACATTTCTTACTCTAAGTTGAAATAACACAGTTTTATATTTCACATCGCTAGTACGTAACACTGCTGCTCTTGCTGCAACATTGTTAGTATTTTGTAAAGCACTGTTTATAATGTATTGAGATAAATGTTCTGTAAAAGGATGGTTTCTACCTATGTATTTGTAGCCAGTAGGTGTTGGCGATTTAAACGATATCTGTATATCATTTTTATCAGTTAGTAAATCTCTTAACCTTTGAGGGATGTTGGTAGTATATATTTTATAACCATCTTTTTTTCTATCAATTTGAACATCCATTAAATCTAAAGCATCCACCACAAATTGTTCAACAGCTTTTACATCTCCAATTGCTTCATCTACTTCTTTTAAATCTGCTTCAATATCATTTGCCTTAATACTATTTTGGGCAAAAATGCTTCTTGATAATTTTTCTCTTTTTTCTGCTTCATCAAATGCTTTTGCTACTTTATTTTTTTCAGCTTCAATTTCTTCAGCTTCAAATATTGACAATTGAGAAGAGACCTGTTTAATTACAGTTGGTTTTAATAGAATAGCATTTGTAACAGCTTCCATTACTGAAGCACTGTTTTCTGGGAAAGGAACAGATATACCAATTGAACGCCTAATCTCTCTTGCCTTGCGAAGTAGAACCTCTAACACAACACCATCAATAGGATTATTGCTGCCATAGAGAAGTGTTACATTAACAACTTCAGCTTGCTGACCAAAACGGTCTATACGTCCTTCTCTTTGTTCTAGTCTATTAGGATTCCAAGGCAAATCATAGTGCAATAAAGCATTGAATCCTTCTTGCAGGTTAATACCTTCACTCAAGCAATCAGTTGCTATTAATAATCTTCTTTCTGACTTATTCATTTGCTCAACCTTCTCTCTACGCAACTCATCATTCAACTCACTTGTTACTACTTCAATGTGAAGGTTTTTAAATTTCTTGCCACTAAGATTTTGCTTAAATATTTCACCTAAATAATTTGCAGTTTGAATGTAACGACAGAATATTATTGGATTATAACCTTGCTCTATAAAAGTTTTAATTTCAATTAAAGCTTCTTTTGCTTTATGGTCAAATTCAATTCCAAACAAACCTTCCATTCGTTTAGCATAACCCATCAACCTTTTCGCTTCAGAATCATTTAATGAGTTTGATTTCCCTAAAACTGATAATGGCAAATTATCATCATTTGAAAAATCATCATCCATCACACTTTCCCTTTCTACATTATTTTCAATTATATCATCTTCTTCATCAGATAATTTTTTCTTTTGTGCTTTTTTGATAAGCATTGAAACGCCAGCGGCAGGGCTACTCATCACTCCTCTAAGTAATGCTAATGCATCCCAATAGTTGTAACGCTGTTTTCTATTATCGCCAATATTTTGTGTAACAATTTCTCTTGCATAGGATAAAATATCATTGAATACATCTGCATAAGCTTTGCCTATTTCAAAATCTTTGTCAACAGAAGTTCTTGTTGGAAATTTTAGTTCTTCGTCTTTTAACTCTTCAATAGTTTTAATAACATCTGCCCTTCTTCTTTGAATAAAATGTTTAGCAATTTCTTTTCTTTCACTTTCGTTAGAATCAACAATATCTATTTGCTCAAACTGTGGTTTCAATAAACCTAATAGAGATTGAAACTCTTCCTGTTTGCCACTGTGTGGAGTTGCAGTTAATAAAATTAAATGTTGCTTTTCCTTTCTTGAAATATCGTGTAATAAGTGGTGACGCAGCTGCTGAGAATTATTTGCACCTGAAGGTTTAGCACAAGAATGAGCTTCATCAACAATTATTAACTCGGGGCAATGGTCGATAAAAACTTGGCGTTTGCTACCTGATTTTATGTAGTCAATTGAAATAATTTGAAAAGGGAAAGCCCTGAAAATATTTTCGTGAGTTCTTATTTGCCTTTCCAATGAAGTAGCTGTTCCTCCTCTTATGATAACAGCTTCAACACCAAATTTATTTTTTAATTCATCCTGCCATTGGTCACACAAATGTGGCAAACAAACTATTGCAAAGCGTTTAATTTCTTTACGTTCATACATTTCTTTTGCAATAAGCAAAGCCTCTATAGTTTTACCTACACCCACATCATCAGCAATTAATAATCTAGTAGTATCTTGTTTCAATGCCATTATCAATGGAACCATTTGATAAGAACGTGGTCGAAATGAAAGTTTACCTAAACAGCGAAAAGGGCCAGCAGCATTGCGAAACGAAAGCCTTGCAGCATTGTATAATAATTTAGCAGATGCAAAATCACCTAAATCATTTTCTGTAGGCTTAATGAAATTATAGGTCTGAGGCTTGTCTGCTTCATTTGCTAATGGCTTGAAAATTCCAGTAATTTCATCATCAGAACCACCTAATGGTTTTAGCAATAACAAGTCTATATCTTCTGATGGAAGAACGACCCAGGGTCTATTGCGAAGGGTAACTAAACTACCAGGTTTGAAATCAAAATTTGTCATTTTACTTTTTTAAATAGGTCAGGTCGCTTAGCAACAAAATCTTCAAGTGAATCTTTGTAGTACCATGCCAAAACTTGATAGCCAGCATTTTTTAAGGCTGCACGTTTTTCAGAATCATCTTCCTGAACTAGGTTTTCATCATGTGGAGTACCATCACAGAATATCATCACGTTAGGTTTATAATAAAAATCTGGACGTACATACATATTCGCCACTTTTGGTTGAGCCTCATCAGGAAGTTTAAGATTATTTTGATACAAGTATTTTAAAAATTTATCCTCAGTACTGCTATTTGGATCTCTTGCTGATTGTAAAAATTGATACTGTTCATCATAGCTACTGAATGATTTGTTAGCTAAAACTTCGACAGTAGATTCTGTTAGATTACGCAATCCTCCCCTTATAAGATTACGGTCAATTTGCTGATGGTAAAATTGATTATAATAACTCAACAAATCATCGTATGTGGCCGGAAGCACTTCACCTTCTTCTTCAACTTCATTTTTATAAAAGCAAACCTTATAAGCTTCGGTCATGATTGCTTTATAGAGTGAAGGATTATCCATAATTTGAGATAGCACTCCCAAACTTCCTTCAGCAGATTCATAAATTAAAATGTTTGGAGCATCCTCTTCTCCCATTATAGTAGCACCAATTTCATTCGATTCAACCTGGAAGTAATTCTCAATTGCTCGTTTTATCGCAAACATTAAAGTGATAACTCCGTTGCCTCCCCCTTCTAAGCCAAGTGACTTAATAGGCTGAATATACAGGGCATTAGCAGTATCAGAGGTGAAAAGTTTTACATCTTTTATTTCATCCTTTTCACCGTTATCTTCTTTATTTTTTTTACTTTGCCAATAACCTGTGTTTAGATTAATAGTGAAGCCATATTCTTTAGATGCTCTCCATTTAAGATTCAATTTAAATATCCTACAGGTTGGCAGATAATGAATGTGCAATAACTTTTCATTTGCTACACTTACTATGCCTTCTGTTGTATTTTCAAAACCACCATCCACAGCAAAGTAGGTTTGTATATCGTAGCCCTTTTTAGTTCTTTCTTCTTCCTGGCAAGTAATTCTCTGCAATTCATAGGCTCTTGTTTCTGCCATTTCAATCAACATAGTATGAACATGTTTCTTGGTATCCAATTGCAGTGTTTCATTGATAATTGGATCAACTTCATAGCCATACTGCTTGTCATAAAGGAAATAACCTGTCTTTGGGCAAATTTTTCCGTTTTCTAATTTCAACTCTGCTTCGGTTAAAATCATTCTATCAACCCTATACTTAGCACCGTCATGATAAATAACATTACGAGGGCCAAACTCATTTAATGCTATAAAACGAGGTCTAGAAATAAACTCACCACCGCCATCTTCACTTTCCATGAATGAACGAACTGGAAGGCGAGTAAAGTTGTAACCTGGTAAAAATCCTTCAGCTGCTAAATATCGATATGGATAAAATTCAGATTGGTCTTTATTACTTTTCTTTCCATCTGATGGATCATTTAAAAGCAAGTCACGTTGTCTTTCAGCTTGCCTTAAACTTTTATATGCCTCTTTCTTTTTGTCGTGATTATCGGCATAAATTCTGTTCTCAATAATTGAAGTAGCAGCTTTAATTTGAACATGAGCAGCTTTATAAAGCTTTCTCCAACGGTCAAGCGAACTGTCAAAAGATTGCTGAAACGAATCAATGTTTTGTTTTATCCAGTCATCCGTAAACCATGATGGTTTTCTTCTTGCCAATTCATTTTTAAAATAAGCATCCTCAATAACTTTCTTGTAATTAGCATGAATGAGGGTTTTTTCTTCATCACTTATTTTTAAAGTATCTATAATTTCTTGTTTCAGAGGAAGGCTTTGAAAATTGTTTTTGTCCACCAAATCGCCAAACGAACTATTTAGCACACTTAATGGTCTTCTAGTCAAGATGGAAGCATTCAAATGACTCAGCAACAATTCCTCATTAATCAAGTCCATTCTTGGTGCTGTTACTGTACCTGCAACCATTTGTGTGGAATGCTTAAAATAATGTCGGTCGTGTGCACTAAAGTTTGAACAATACACCAAGACCAAAGCTGCTTGTCCGCTTCGTCCGGCACGGCCACTTCGTTGAGCATAATTTGCAGGCGAAGGGGGAACGTTACGCATATGTACAATGGAAAGATCTGAAATATCAATACCTAACTCCATGGTTGGAGAACAAAACAAAGCACCAATTTTACCTTCTCTAAATTCTTCTTCCCTTTGTTTTCTCTTCTCACTATTGATTTGTCCAGTGTGTTCACGACCTTCAATAGGTTTAATATCGTGAAAGTTAGTTTGATAAAACCGTTGGAAGTATTTGTTAGGCTTTGTATTAAGTGGTTTGTAGGAACGATTTTTTATAAAGTCTGGAATTAGATATTCTCCATCACCTTTATGCCATAGAATATTGTCAACTTTTAATTGATAAATATTTATTTCTTCATTGTCGGCTGTTTTAGCTGGTTTTTTAACCAACCATCCTGCATTACACAAGAAGTCAAGTAATGTGTAAGTAAAATCATTATATACTTGTTTACCTCTGATATCAATTCCATGCTGACTTGCCTTTTTCCTAAGATATCTACCAAAAACACTGGTAAGTCCTGCACTTTCAGAATATAATTCTCTTGCTGATGATGATAGTCTCTCTAACCTAATATGGTTGGGAACTTCAAGCCTTTCATTTTCATCGAGTGTCCAAGGTGCTTTTAGTTTTTCTTTAATTTTCTTAGCGTTTGTAGAAATAACTCCAGGTTCAAGCATCGAAAAACTAAGAGCATAAGACTTACGGAAAAAATCAAAAACTTGATGCAAAAACTCTTGTCTTTCATCAGGAGTCATAGCAAAAAGTAAATCACTTGGTTGCCAAAGTGAATTGTCTTGAATGGATTCTTTCAAATGTTTATACTCGATTGTAAGCAGAGCACATTGTTCAAGATTCGGTAAAACAACACGCCAACTTCTTCTCAAATCATGCAATAAGCGACACATAATGAAGTCTTTGAAAGCATCTTCATTTTCTTTCTTAGGACCAGGGAATGTAGCAGGCTGCTTTGCAAATTGGTCTTGCCCAATATTTAGACATTCAAAAACCTTATCTGTTATGCTTGTATAGTCGAGAGTGTTATGTATTTCAAGAGCTTTTGCAATAGCAGCTCTTAGCTGTCCAACTTTTACAAAGTCGTTAAAGTGACCTGCTTGCAATGATGCATCTTGCCTATTATCTGTAAAACTCAGAAGCTTTTGTTTCCCTGATGGTTCACCAAATGCTTGAAGTTGGGTTATTGTTTCAAAAGATAATACAGTGGTGGTAGTGCTTCGTCCCTCACCACCGAGTTTCATTACTTTCGTCCACTCCGCTGTTTGGGCATCAAATATGGTTCCCGAAGTTGGGTCAAACATAAGTGGTGAAGGCATAAACCAACCTTCAAATTCAAGCGGTTGTGTAAATGAAAAATCCCCTTTTTTATTGAACCAAATGTGGCGTGGCAGTCTACCTTCTCTTTCTTTCTTTAATTTTCGTGAACCGTCTCGTCTAGGAGGAGTAAACCAAGTTTCTGGTAAATCTGGTACATCTCTTTCTATATCCCAAATGGATTCTTCATCTTCAATATGTTGAATGAAAAGATACCCTTCTTCGATAGTGGTTTCATCTTCTTCGTCAACGATATCATAAAATTCTCTTGGCTGAATTACAGACTCATTCAAATTAAGCTTAACGCATGTGAACTCATGACCTGATGTTCTGCTAAAAAGCATTGGAAATAGCTTCGTCTCTTTATTTTCAGCATACAAACCGGCATCCAAAAACAAAGTTCTTGATAACTGATTCCCTAATGTTGTATAAACAGAACCTGTTTGGGCAATAAACTGGTGAATACGATAGGGAAGAAAATTCTTCTGTTTGCCAGCGTCAGTATTTAAAATATTTGCCCATTCTAGCAATTGCTCCAAATGATTTAAAGCATCTTCATTCTTTGTTTCGGTATATTCTGAAAGCTGCTTAGCTATTTCTGAAAGTTCGATTGGTTTTCTCCTTACTAAAATTCCTTCTTTTACTTCGAGTGCAATTTGTTCTTCAATCCAATTGGCAGTTGGATGTATTTCAAAATCGTTAGCTTTTAAAGAAACCGAAATTCCAATTTTAATTGCTTTTTGCAAATCATCTTTTGATGGAGAATGCCCAAGGCCAATACTTCTAACCAAGTATTCATTCACAACTTGGTCTGATTGTATATCGGTTCCAAAAATGGTTGATGCTATTTCTGCAACTTTCTTTTTCTGTTCAACAAGTGAAGTAGCATCACCGGAAACCATTGTGGCTGAAGTACCAATACATGCTATAGAATTGGTGGATGCAGATTTTATTCTCCGTATTAAAATGGAAACATCCGAACCTTGTCTTCCTCTGTAAGTATGTAGTTCGTCGAATACTAAATATTTGATGTTCTCGAGGAAATTTTGTCTGACTTCAACATCTCTACCGCTTCTTGTCATTACTAATTCCAACATCATGTAGTTAGTAAGTAAAATATGAGGCGGATTTAATCTGAGTTTTTCTTTTTGTTCTTCACCTTCCTGTCCGGTGTACTGGTCAAATGTTATTGGAAATGGTTTGTTGTATTTTTCTTCATACGTTTTCTTAAATTTCTCAATTTCCTTGAATTGAGAATTGATTAAGGCGTTCATTGGATATACAACAACCGCTTGAATTTTGTTAGTGGCAAAGTCCCCTTGATTTAATACATGGTTAAAAATTGTTGCCATGTATGTAAGTGACTTACCCGAGCCTGTCCCGGATGTTACAATAAACTCTTTGCCTTTTGCACCAAGTAGTATAGCTTCTTCTTGGTGCTTGTATAAACTGAATCCTGAAAAAATATTATCTATTTCGTTATGAAGATGTCCCTCTTTAACCAAGGTCGATAATGGTATTCCTTTTTCAAATGTTGGGTTAAACTGAACCAAAGGTTCAGGCCATAGTTTTTTATTACTTATTTCGGTATCTACAAATTTTAAAATTGACGGGTCCTTAATGTTCAAAAAGCTTTGAATGTAGGTTTTGTAATTGTCAATTAATTTTTTATGAAAGTTTAAAATATCCATTACCAGTTATAAATTGAAAATTTCACTTTATTTAAAATCAATTTCTTTTTGTCTTTTACTTGCCTAAATAAGTTTCTCCTAAAATGCATTAAGCGAATTCTCCGACCAGATCTCTTATAAATCCTTAACACATTAACGTTTTACTTAATTTTATATAGACTAATTTAGATTAGTTTTATTAATTGTCAAACTATAGTAAATATAACAATACAAGGACTATTTATTAAAGTAAGTTTTAAAATATTAATCAATTGAAAACCATAAACAAAAAAGCTATTTAAACCCTAAGCTTAGTTAACCTTTATAGAACAATGAAAGGAAGTCCTTACATTTCAAAATAAAGCATGATACTTCATAGGTGTTTTAATGAATTACTAAAAGATATTTCCTTAATCTTTTATGAAAAAAAGTGATTACTTTATATTTAAAGCTGATACTAAAATTTTACTAAAGCAAAAGCTTAAAGAAAATAAATAGTATAAAAAATTATAATTATGGCACAGAAATCCGAGTATTTCTTTATTTTCTATAAGTTATTTAATATAAAAGCTAAATTGTATTTTAGGTTTTATATGATCTATAATAAGGTTATTTTTTGTTTCAAATTTAGATATTCAATATTTAACAATAGTATTAATCAAAAAATCATCTACTACCGTGCTATAATAAATTCTTTTGAAGCAATTACTTCACCATTTGGTTCAATAACCAATAAATGATAAATGCCTACTATCTGATTTTTTAAATTCAACCAAATATCATTTATACCAGCCTGTAGTTCTTTTTTATTATAAAGTACAACCTTACCTGCGTTGTCTATAATCGATATATTACAAACTTTATTATTTTCATTAGAATGCAATTTAATAGTTGTAAAGTCAGAAGCTGGATTAGGGTACAGTCTTACAAACTCAATGGCTGATTTGCCCACAGCTTTTACTAGAATAACATTTGTAAAAGTAGATTTACCATCTTTATCAACTTGTAATAATCTATAGAAATTATTTAGTGTATTAAAATTAAAATCATTAAAAGTGTACTCTAGTTTAACTGTCGAGTTTCCATTTGATTTAGCAGGTACAAAGGCAATATTTTCAAAATTTATACCATTACCACTTCTTTGAATGTAGAACCCTTTATTATTAATTTCATTTACCGTTGCCCATAATATATTTACACTGTTACTCGTTTTGTTTCCTTTAAAATCTACTATTGATACTGGTAAAGGTGTTGTGTAAGTGTTCCCATACAACTGTACATAAAAAGTAGCTTTAGGATTACCTCCAAAATTAGTTGCAAATCTCTGTACGGTAGAATCTGAATTATAGATCCAAAGAGCATCGTCATTAGCAACACTCGCAGCATTAGTTATTCTAATCCCATTATTTGCATCACTATTTGTAAAAGCAAATCCAACGAAAATAGTCTGATACCCTGTATAAGCTTTCCCTGTATCAGTTTTAACACTAAAAAGTGTATTCACAGAATCACCTAAGGAAATAATCTGAGTAAAAGTTGAACCTGTATTAGCAGATAATGACACTGTACCTAAATAAACTGGTGGCATTTTAATCATGCTATTGTATGATGTTGAAGTATCTTCAAAAACAGTATAGTATAATTTAACATCTGTTGCACCAGCACCAGTTATCCTTCGTATTCCTAACTTAAGTTTTGTAACTCGTATAGAATCACTTCCTGCTACTTGGGCAGATGGTATAAGCACATCATCAAACGCTACTTTAGGATTGTTTAATTGATTTAAACCAGGGTTATATCTATTGCCAGTTTCAATACTATTTGAATACAATACTTGTGTAAATGCATTTGAAGTAATGAAAATGTTGAATAAAATAATTGTGATAATCTTTTTCATAAGTCAATATTTGTTTTTAAAATCTGAAATTATATGCAAGGGTTATTGTTAAATCCCTGTAGGTTTTTATTAAAGATTGATTTGTTCCATTTCTTAGCATCATGGTTGAGTTCAAATTAAAACTATGCTTCTTCTTAAATGTATAAGACGTAGTTGTTCTGGCTGCACCAACTTTAGTATTTTGATTATTCCCAATACTTTGATTATAAGATAATGAGAAGCCAGTTCTTACTTTATTTTTCCAAAAACCTTTATTGATTCCAATTGTGGGTCCAAGTGTTACTATATTATTAGTGCCAATGGTATTATATGTTAAGTTAAACGCAGTTGAAGCAGAAAAGAACTTTGGTGACTTTGCAAAAGAGTATCCACCTGAAAAATTATAGAATTGTGAAACAGCACCTTCACCAATTGCCCCACCCTGTTTATCAAATGCATCCTGAAAACTAAAGTTCATATTTAAGTTTTGTGTGTTCTCTTTTGAAGATGCTATTACATAATTTAAGTTTACATTGGCAGTTTGTGATAACTGTTGAAAGTTAAGTGTATCAAGATTATCAAATGGTGTTAATTGATTGATATATTGAAACTGTGGTCGTATGTTTGTAAATGTTTGAAAACTTGAATATTGTCCTGCAATACTTACCTTTTTATTGGGCTGCCAGTTAAGGTTTATGGCCATTACTGTTCTATTGGTGGAGCTTAATTTTTTATTATCTAAATTATCCTTTTGAAGCCCTACATTTCCACTTAAGCTAACTTTATTATCAAATAGCGGTTTAACAAAATTGATAGTTACATTTTGCAAATCATTTGCAAAATAATAAGCACCCAATGTTTGATATCCTGGATCAATCCGCTCAAAACCAAACCCTAGTTGAGAATTACCAATTGTATAAGTCAGCTGACTCTTTAATGCATGATATACAGAAGTTGACATTTTACCACCAAAAATTTTCATTAGGTAACTTGTTTTACCAGTTGCGTCATAGTTTTCTGAACGTACGTCTCTCGTTAATATACTTGCACTATATTCAATATCTAACACCAGATTCTTTTGTATGGGAAAGCCAATTTGTACGGATAATGCTGTATTTTCTTGTGGTTTGATATTTAAACTATCGGGTTTCCATTTCAAAGATTCTATTCTATCCTTAGCTCGAAAGATTATGACACCAATTTTTCTGTTATTATTTATGTAATTCAATTTTGCTCCATAACCCATTCTCTGATAAGTTGATGCAGAAGCATTAGTGCCATTAAACTCATTGGCTTTTTGCAATTGGCCATAAAAAAAACTATACCTAAGCTTCCCTTTTGGTACAATATCAAACCCTGCACCTCTAAACTGATATCCACTGAAGGTATAGGGCGAAAAACTCATAGAAACATCCCCAATATGCCCAGTTACAGCCTTATATTTTGGATGTAAGCTCAAACGATTAGGAGTTTGTGGTAATTGGTAATTATAAGTAAACCCAAGGTTTGTATAGTTGAATGAAAGTGGAATGCTTACACCATATATTGAAGCATTAATATTACCGTTAAAAAAATAAGTAAAAGGTTCTCTACCACTACCTGTATTACCATCATAAAAAATAAAGTTAGAGTTAAATCCACCTGATATTTTTAGTAATTTCTTAGGCTTCAACTTATCTTTTATATTTTTTCCAATATGTTCCAAATCAACAGACTGTGCATAAGAATATGTTACGCCAAAAGCTAGAATTAATTGAATAATAATATGTTGTAAATGCCTATTCAAAAATTAATCTTTTTGTACTTTAATATCTACAATCACATAACTCTGTTGCCCGGCATTCACCAATTGTTTCAATTTAATAACACCCTTTTTTCCACCACTATTTTTAAACAAAATAATTCTGGGTATTACAGTATTGTTAAAAGAAGCCATTCCACCAACTGTTTCAACAATGTTTAAGGGTATCAATGCATTCCCATTTGCAAGTGCATTAAAATCACTTTCAGTGAAACTTAAATTACAAGAACAAGTCTCCTGCTTATTTACCCAAATGGTATGTGTGGCATTGGGTATTGTACTAAAAGTCCAATTGGTAACAGAATCCGGACTTATAAATTTATTCAACGAAAAAGATTCGCTCAACCCAAAAAAAGCAATATCAATTAAGCTGCCATTTGTAGTATTCACTTCAGTTGGTTTAAAAACAGCCCGTAGTTTAGTGCTAAAATAACAGCCAATTGTATTTTGTGCTGTATTAATACCAAGATGAACATTTTGAAATGTTCTTAAAAAAGTATTTGGCTTTACAACAATTGTTTTACTAACTGTTTGTGTTTGCTTACCGTTGCTGGCAACATATTGTACTGCATAAGTACCAGAATTATTAAAGGTAACTGATGTTGATGAATCATTGGCATTTGCAAATATTGCCCCTGAACAAGTCCATTGATGCGAAGTGGCACTAATGGTATGATTGCTTAATGTAGCAGTTAAAGGTGCTTCCATATCATCATCATCAAAAGATGGTATCATTTCAAAATCTGCACTCAACCCCGGTCTAACAGTAACTTTTTTGCTAATCGTATCTTTTACCCCTTTGGCATTTTTTACTTCTAACTGAATAGTATAAATACCGGGATTATCATACTTAACAGTTGCTGGGGTTCTTGTATTCGAAGTTGTAATAGTACTGCTTGCTGGAAACTGCCAATTAAATAAGGTTGCTCCAGCACTAATATTGTTCATATTAAACTCTGCAGGTGCAAAATCATTTATCACTACTATAGGTTCAAAATTTGCTTTTACAGCACTGTCTAAAATTATTATTGAATCCACTGTTTTCTTTTCTGTTGAATTCCATGCTTCTAAAGTAACTTTTATACTCCCCGGCTTATTAAACTGAATTATACCCGGCTCTTTTTGTGTGTATTCTGTAGGGCTACCACCTTCAAAAGTCCATTTAAAATTGGTTGCTCCAGTAGTATTGTTTTCAAATTGTATCAGTACAGGCACTGAATAATTATTGTTTAAAATAGTATACTTAAACTTTACATCCAATACGGTTTTAACTTCTTTGCGGTTGCAACCAACAGCAATAAAAGCAATAAAAAAAATGAACAGTATGGAAGATTTCATGTTGCTATGTTTACTCATTTAAAACAGCATTTGCTGCAAGCAGTTTCGATCTTTTTGCTGCCCTCTTAAGCCTGTATGCTAAAACATCATAAGAATATTCATCGTAATGGGCAAGTGTTCCTTTTTTGTATAAATCCAGCCAAAGTCTGGTGTTGTTATAATCTCCCAACCAAAAATAAGTCCATGCAATATCGTATTGCAATACTTCAACTACATTTTTATCAATTCTTGGTTCCTTCGTATTTACTAAATCAATCAAGGTCTTTTTTACACTTTCTAATGTAGTATCTGCATCTTTCTTATTACCTGCCTTTATTAATGCTATAGCTGACTTATATTTTTCTACTGCTGCATCAATATCATCAAATACAAATTCACGCTTCTTCTTTTTAATTGCTGCAATTTTAGCTTGGTCTGTTTCCTTAGCATTATTTACAAACAAATCCTCTGCTACTGATTTTACCTGTGCATATACCTGCCACGATGCAGCCCTTTCTAACATTTTAAAAATAGTTGCTTGGTCTAGGCGTTCAATTTCTGCAGGCGAACTGAAGGGAAATAGCTCACCTTCATTAGTAGATGTTCTTAAACTTGGTTGTATAAACCCTCTATCAAAAACAATATTAATTGGCGTGTTTTTTCCAAATACCTGTACTTTTTTTACAATCTCCAGACCTTTATAAATAGTGACATCGCAGGGAAAATAAACTTTATAATCCCTTAAATACCCAGTTACAGGATTTTGCCCAGGAATCTTTTTCTCCCAAACCCTGTCGCCCTTTGTTTCTGCTGCCGTCAAACCCATTGTAGTAACTTGTATCGTATAAGCAGCTTCTTGTTTTGGCAATACATATTTTCCTGGTAACTGTAAACCATAAGGATTAAACAATCCTTCTACTTCCATACCTCTATGGTAATTTAAAGCAGTAGGCATCATCACTTTGTAAGTAATACTTTTGTTGAACTCAACTTCTAATGCTGGATAACTGTAACTTACCCCTATATCATTTATTTCTACTTTCACTTCTTTTTGTGCCTGAGTTAGTGTAGTCGTAGCACAAATAACAATGCTTAATATTATTTTTTTCATCAATTAAATTTATTAAAGTTTACAAGTAGCCTTTGCTTATTAAAAAGTTGGCAATAGCATATTCACCAGTTTTACCATTGGCTGGTGGTATATCATATTTTCTATTATCGTAAAACGTACGAAAACCTCCAAAACTTCCATCCCATGTCATTACTGCTGCTTCTGCAAAAAACTGTTTAGCACCATTCCACTCAAAAGGTTTAATCACTGCTTTTTTTACAACCATTCTAGAGCTATTTCCCGCTATTTCACTGGTTACCGTTGTTTTTATGATGCCCAATACAACAGCATCCTGTATTATTTCATATTCATACTCATTACACATTCTAAAATTTACATTGTAAAAATTTTCTCTTTTATTGGTCATTTTAATTACAAGTGGCTGATCCATTCTACGAGCTGCTCTACCCTCCATAGCATCACTAATAACCTTTAAATATTTCATCTTGCTGGCTGAGTCAGCTTTTAAGTCGGTATGATATTTTTTCACGAATTGCTGTATGCCTGTTTCAGACAAAGTACTATCGTTTTCTAACAAATTAATACGCATGGTATCACTAAATAAAATAGTTGCAATATCAATTTCATACAATTTATATTGACCAGGAGTTAAACAATAGTCCATTTCTGTATTAGGCGTATTGTAAAAAGTAATATGGTAATAAGTGTTGGGAATGTATAAGGGTGATTTTAAATCATAATACTCTTCCTTAATTCTAATAAGTGGCTTATTTGTAGTTAAAGATGTTACAGTTAAATCATGTGGTTTTAACATGCCTCCCTTACCACCAATTGCTGCAATTGGCGTTTCCTTTTTTATTACTTTTCCTTTCTTTACTCTGATGTCATTTTTTTGTGCATTGGCAAAAACTACAGTAGCTAATAATGCTACAAATAAAATTGCTGATTTTTTCATATATCGAATGGTGTATTTTATTTACTGTATAATAATTGTTTTAGTGTTGGTATATAAAGTATTACCTGACTTATCTGCAATAAGCATTTTATAATAATAATTGCCTGTTGCCAACTTGTACTTCTCTGTATTTAGCATAAAACTGTAAGTTCCTACTGCTTTTTGTTCATTTTCCGTTCTCGCAGAGTCTCTACTCCTAGCCTTGTGTGTTGGCAGGACTCTGCGATTCTGCAACGCTTTGATTATTCAATACTTAAATCAATATCTTCCAAATCCTTGTAATGTAATACCTCATATTGCTTCACTTCATTCTTAAAGTATTGTGATGCTGAACTATGTTCATACTCCTCTGCCAGCTCTACAAGCTTATACTTTTCGGCAACTGCATTATTGTGTATGTACTCAATCTTTTGCCACACGAATTTATCACTTCTACATTCTTTACAATCAAAAGAAGGTTCAAAAATTTCATGCTTTTTATTCCTGCTTCTGTCGGTATCATTTACTAGTGAACTCAATTTTTGTAAAATAGCTGTTTGGTTTTGCTGTTGTAAAAGTTTTACCAAATCATAGGCCATAAATCTTTTTCCATTGGCAACAATGGTATTGATGGATTTTTTTGTTTGTTTAAAAGCTATTAAACAATGTACATGATCTGGCATAATGGTGTAAGCTATTAGAAAATGACCTTGGGTTTTTAAATAATCAAACCACTTATATACTAAAGTATATCCATCAGTTATTTGGTATAAAGGAATCCATCTTGCACAAGTGAATGTGATGAAATAAAGACCATTATGCTCATATATTTTTCTTCTTACACTCATACTGAAATAAAGATAGTTAGTAATTTAATTCGCAGAGTCCTGCCAACACACAAAGCTTGGAAGAGAGACTCTGCGAGAACGGAAGCTATTAGAAAATGACCTTGTGCTTTCAAATAATCAAACCACTTATGTACTAAAGTATATCCATCAGTTATTTGGTATAAAGGAATCCATCTTGTACAAGTGAATGTGATGAAATAAAGACCATTATGCTCATATATTTTTCTTCTTACACTCATACTGAAATAAAGATAGTTAGTAATTTAATTCGCAGAGTCCTGCCAACACACAAAGCTTGGAAGAGAGACTCTGCGAGAACGGAAAGAAGTATTCTTATTTTAATCATATTTTTTATTTTAAGATGACTTAGACATTTGAAATTTGAACTCAACTAAATCTCTTAGTTCATTTTTTGAGTTAATACATTCTATCTCAAATATGTCTAAACGTAAAGTTGGATTTAAATTATTATGTAATGGAGTTATATCTATCAAAACATCAAACATTGCTCTTTTAGCTATTGCCCCTTCCACAAAATTAAAATCACTTCTTTTTACCTTATTTTGATACAGGTCTGCTTCGCCGCAATGTTGCAAGCAAAGTGATTTATATCTTTCTATACTGAAATTCACTTCTATATCATTATAAAAATCAAGAGTTTTTAACCTTAATGTGCTGAATTTATAATACTCATCAATAATAAGTAAACACTTAAACTCACCACCCATATAAGCATCACAGGGTAAATACTCAGTAACTGATTTTGGGTAATCCCAATTTAAAAGTTTTGCAATTTGAGATATCCTAGAATTTTTAAAACTAGTTAATCGATTAGTTAATCGATTAGTACACCACGGAAATCTAACTTTTTCAGTAATAACTTGGGGATATAACTCTCCCATCCAAACTAAGACATTACTTTTTTTGTTTTTTATCATTTAATAAAAATTACTTTAACAGAACTATTATCAATAGCTTGCTCTAAAAATTGAACTCTAGTAAATTGACTTTGCTTTGCCCATTTACCAGTTATTTCCGTTCTCGCAGAGTCTCTACTCCTAGCCTTGTGTGTTGGCAGGACTCTGCGATTCTCCAACGCTTCGATTATTCAATACTTAAACCAATATCTTCCAAATCCTTGTAATGTAATACCTCATA
>JBIKRV010000037.1:0-28237 GCA_044348985.1 Chitinophagaceae bacterium | reverse complement strand
TTTTTGTGATATGCCCTATAGACTTTGGTCGCCAACCACTCGTAGCCGTAGAATAGATATAGGAGCAGGTATTGATGGGATTGGTATTAAACCCAACATTTACCTTACTGAAAAACAAGATTGGATTAAAGAAGCATTAAATTTCCTGAATACAAAATTGAAAAATAATAGGTAAGAGGTTGTATCCTTTTATAAAACCCATATTCTTGAAATATAAAAGATGCAACTACCCTAACTTACTGATAGACAAAGAAAAAGCCATCATTTCTGATGGCTTGTCCAGTGTGGCTCCCGAATCTGGACTTGAACCAGAGACCCTCTGATTAACAGTCAGATGCTCTAACCAACTGAGCTATTCGGGAATTCGCTTCATTAATTTTCGTAATGGGCAGCAAAAATAAGGACACGAACTATTGTGAACAAAATTTTTTTCATTTTCCTTATAGAAAAGATAAAAAATTATTATCTTCCAGTTCAACATATAGACCATCTTCCCTTTCTTCTACTTTGTATTTTTTTAAATAATAGCCTTCTCCTGTTATATTTCTTCCTTTAGCTAGGCTAAATTTATATCTGTGTAATGGGCAAACCACATTGCCTGTTGCATCTATAAAACCATCTGCCATAATACCACCAGCATGTGGGCATTTATGGGCAAAAGCAAAAACTTGGTTATTGTATTTACCCAATGTAATTTTTTTGCCATTTATTGCTGTAATACACATTGCATTGGTTTGCCAAGATAATAATTGTACACCATCGGCAATTTTATACCATTTAGCAGTGTTTTTGCTCATTTAAAAATATACCGTTTTATAAGGGTAACGAATTTGGTATATATCTCTCACCTTGTGTAAAATAACAGTTCTCAATTCATCGATATTTTGCTTTTCTAAGGCTGAAATAAATACACAGTTTTTATTGGTAATACCTTGCCATTTTTCTTTTAATTCCAACAATAAATCTTGTTTTACTTCGCTGCTTAACCATTCGTCGAAGTTTTTTTCTTCATACAAATCCATTTTATTAAAAATGGTTAAAATAGGCTTTTCAAAGGCTTTTAACTCTTGTAAAGTTTTATTTACAGTGCCAATCTGGTCTTCGTGTTTGGTATGAGAAATATCTACCACATGCAATAAAATATCCGCTTCTCTCACTTCGTCTAACGTGCTTTTAAAACTTTCTACCAAATGGTGTGGTAATTTTCTAATAAAACCAACTGTATCGCTCAACAAAAAAGGCGTATTCTCAAAAACTACTTTTCTGGTAGTGGTATCCAATGTAGCAAATAGTTTATTTTCGGCAAACACTTCACTTTTACTAATTAGCGTCATTAATGTGCTTTTGCCTACGTTGGTATAACCCACCAAAGCCACACGAATAAACTCACCACGGTCTTTACGTTGTGTAAATGCTTGTTTATCAATTTCTGCCAGTTTTTTTCGTAGTAATGCAATTTTATCTTTTACAATACGACGGTCAGTTTCAATTTCAGTTTCTCCAGGTCCCCTGCTGCCTATACCACCTCCCTGTCGTTCTAAGTGGCTCCACATGCCTTTTAAACGTGGTAAAATGTATTGGTATTGAGCCAGTTCTACCTGCACTTTGGCTTGAGCTGTTCTTGCTCTTCTTGCAAAAATATCCAGTATTAAATCACTTCTATCAATAGCGGTAACACCCAATGCTTTTTGAATATTGGCAATTTGAGAACCTGTTAATTCATCATCAAAAATTACCGTATCAATATTTCTACCAGTAATGTATTCTTTAATTTCTTCTAGCTTGCCTTTGCCCAAAAAAGTTTTACTATCGGGGCGAAGCATTTTTTGTGTAAATCGTTTTACTGTAATGGCACCTGCGGTTTCAGCCAAAAAAGCAAGTTCATCTAAGTATTCGTTCACTTGCTCGGTTGTTTGGTCTTTTTGAATAAGGCCAACTAGCACCACACGTTCTTCGTCTTTTACTTTTAGTTGTTTATCTATCAATCTATTTCAGTTTATATGCAAATGTAGTTGCAGAAAAGGTTTATAAAAGCAAAGCCCCACAATTGTGAGGCTTTGCTTTTATTTTATCATCAGTTGAATTAAAGTCCACTCAATGTTAAACCAATAGAATAGGGTCTAACTTCTGGGCCAAATCCTTCTTTAAGTACTTGTGTAATTTGATAGCTGAATTGAAGCCCAAATATACCATAACCAACCCTTGCCGATAGGGCAAAACGTGTAGTATTAAAGAATTTTTTATTTATTTCTTTCTCTATGAATTTGTTACCATACAAAGTTTGCCCTGCTTTATTTTGTAAATCTTTACCCTTGGTAAACGATTTTAATAAGGTACCTATTTTTATACCCAAAGCACCTTTCCATGATTTATTGGGGTTTGCAGGATTAGCATAAAATCTCAATTCTACAGGTGCTTCTAAGAATATAGTGGTTAGTTTAAACTTGCTGAAAGAAGCCGAATCGGTACCCGAGTAACTTCTTCTAAAAGGTAATGTGGTGCTGGTAGATTTTATATCTACATAATTTTTATCGAAATAAATATTGCTGCTGCTTACACCTACACCATAGGCAACACTAAATTTAGGACTATTTTGAAAAGGCTTATCCAGCATTAGATACAGATTAAAATGCCTTCCTCCTTTTACCTTTATACTATCTGGTATTCCAATCCATCTATCAGCACCATACTGTATCATAAAATGGTCGGAAGCACGGTTACTTAAGTCGATTTTTTTAGGAGTTTTTACTTCGCCAGTTATTTGTGCAAACAAGCTAGTTGTTACAGTAGCTGCTATCAGCAGTAATAAAAATTGCTTCATCATTAGTTGGTATTAAGTGCTGTTTATGCACTAAGGCAGCAAAAATAATAGAATTGACGCCACATAAAGGGTTAAAAAATAGCAAAAGAAAATAGAAAGCACATGAATTTAATAATAATAGGTTATGCACAACCTTTAAATTCAGTTAAAATTGAAATACTTAAATCGCCGAGATTAGCATTATCCCTACGAAAATTTAAAAAAGCATTCTCTGAAATTGGTTGACTCCCCACCACGGTATAAGTGAGCAAAAGACTGGACTAGAATTGAGTCAGAAATAGGTTAAAAAATAGGCTTTTCATAAAGCCAGAATAAGAGAAAAAACCTCGATGTAGTTGATAAATATCAGTTTTTATACACCAAGAATTTTAAGCTAAAAATTGTTAATGAGGTATTGAGTGCAAAGCTCCATATAAAGTAAGCCCAATAGATTTATGGTATCAAAGGCAACACAACAATCGTGCAGTTGTTTTTCAGGCAGATATCTTTCAAAAGATTATTTAAAACTCTATTTGGAAAATAGGTCTATTTCTCTATTTTTGCCGTCCTGAAAGAATCTTAAAAATACCTCTTTTAGGAAAAATCGAAATATTGGTTGAAGTTTTATTTCAACTTGGACCTATAGCTCAGTTGGTTAGAGCACCTGACTCATAATCAGGGGGTCCCTGGTTCAAACCCAGGTGGGTCCACAGTAATAATAAGGGTTTCAGCGGTTTTACTGTTGAAACCCTTGTTCATTTGCACACAGTTGACATACTTTCACTTAACTGCAAAAGTATAAAATTTAATTTTCATACAACAAAATGCAACCAATAAAAAACATCATTTTCGATTTAGGTGGTATTTTCATGAATATTGATTATACATTAACTGAAAAGGCATTTATACAATTGGGTGTAACCAATTTTCCTGAATTATACACTCAGCATCATGCAAATGATTTGTTCGAAGGTTTAGAAACTGGTAAAGTAACACCCAATCAATTTTGTGAGGGCTTAAGAAAAGCTACCAATACTACATTATCAAATAGTGAAATTTACAAAGCATGGAATGCGATGCTACTCAATTTTCCAATAGAAAGATTGCAGAGGTTAGAGCAAATTAAACAACGCTACAATGTTTATTTATACTCCAACACCAACCAAATTCATTACGATGCATTTATACAAATTGTCAATGCAGTAATTGGCAGCAATACGTTTAACAACTACTTTGTAAAAGCATATTATTCTCATGAGTTTGGCTTACGAAAGCCTTATGCAGCAAGCTATACAGCCATTTTAAATGAACAAAATATACTTGCTCAAGAAACGGTGTTTATAGACGATACCTTAAAAAATATACAAGGTGCACAAGAAGCTGGCTTGCAAACCATTCATTTGGTTGCACCTAAAACCGTATTGGACTTGAACCTGTAAATACTAATTTTTAGAATTTTTTATTTCTTCAAACTCAATATAATCAGCATCAGGCTTTACTGTGGTTTGTTGCTTTACTTGTTCAGCTTGCTGTTTTTGTTGTTCTTGCTGCTGGTATTGTTGTTGGGCAGCTTCCTGCATTTTTTGTACAGTACTTTTCATTTGATTGGCTGCTTTGCCCACAGGCACAACAACATTAAAAACAAATTTGTACAAATAATATAGTACAAATGCCCACAACAAAATTTTTAATAACGACATAAGTTGGTAAAGATAATATTGTTTAAAAACACACAATCATAGACGTATCAACGCTACTAAAATTTTACTGTTGTTTTAACAGCTTAAAGCAAAATTTGGAGTATAAGATGCAAAACACTTATATTTGCAACAGATTAAAGAAACAGTAGAAGGGAACGGTATCGTTCCCTTCTCTTTTGTATATATGTCAGCAGATAACAAACTACAACAAATTGAAGCATTGTTGAATGGCTTATTAGAAGAGCAACCAGAGTTTTTTTTGGTAAGCCTTCGTATAAAACCAACCGACAATGTAAAAATATTTTTAGATGGCGATAATGGTATTACCATCGAAAAATGCATCTATTTCAATCGCAAACTCAGAAATTTAATAGTAGAAGAAAGTGTTTACCCCGAGGGTGAATACAGTTTAGAAATTTCTAGCCCTGGCGTTGGTGAGCCATTAATTAACCATCGTCAATACAAAAAAAATATTACCCGTTTTGTAGAAGTGATTTTAATAGATGGAACAGTAAAAGAGGGTCAACTATTAGCTGTAAGTGAAGCTGATATTTTAATCGAATACACCGAAGGCAAAGGAAAAAAAGCAATAACCCAACAATTGGTTATTCCATTTAACAATATAAAATCAACAACCGTTCAAATCAAATTTTAGCAAATCGTTCCATTTGAATATGGAATTTAAAATTTTTCTAGTATGGCAAGTATTAACTTAATCGACGCATTCCAAGATTTTAAAGATGCAGAAAATCTGGATAGACCTACGCTTATGAAAGTTGTAGAAGACGTATTTAAAACCTTGTTGCGTAAAAAATATGGTGCAGATGATAATTTTGATGTAATTGTAAATGCCGAAAAAGGAGATTTGGAAATCATCCGTCGCCGTATGATTGTAGAAGATGGTGAAGTTATTGATCCCCTTGCCGAAATTGCTTATAGCGATGCTGTTAAAATAGAACCCGATTTTGAAGTTGGTGAAGAATTGTATCAGGAAGTTGACATGGTAGATTTTGGTCGCCGTGCAATATTGGCTGCAAAACAAACATTGGCAAGCCGTATCAGCGATTTAAAGAAAAATGTATTGGTTAAGAAATATGCCGATAGAATTGGCGATATTATTAGTGCCGAAGTGTATCAGGTTTGGAAAAAAGAGGTGTTATTATTAGATGAAGAAGGCAATGAATTAATACTTCCAAAATCTGAGCAAATACCCCAGGATTATTTCAAAAAAGGTGAAAATACCCGTGCTGTTGTTGCAAGAGTGGATATGAAGAATAACTCTCCGGTAATTATTCTTTCAAGAACCAGTCCATTATTTCTGGCTAAATTGTTAGAAATAGAAGTACCCGAAATTTTCGATGGTTTAATTGCCATTAAGAAAATTGTTCGTGAACCAGGAGAAAGGGCAAAAGTTGCGGTTGAAAGTTTCGATGATAGAATCGATCCAGTTGGTGCTTGTGTTGGTATGAAAGGTAGCCGTATTCATGGCATTGTTCGTGAGCTGAAAAACGAGAACATAGATGTAATCAACTTTACATTAAATATTCAGTTGTTAATTCAACGTTCATTAACACCTGCCAAAATCAGCTTTATGAACTTAGATAACGATAAAATGCAGGCTGACGTTTACCTAAAAGCCGATCAGGTGTCTTTGGCAATTGGTCGTCGTGGAGTAAATATTAAATTGGCTTGTGAATTAACAGGTTATGAAATAGATGTGTTTAGAGAAGATGAAGAACAAGTTGATGAATTTGATATTGATTTAGACGAATTTAGCGATGAAATTGAACAATGGATTATCGACGAATTTAAACGTGTTGGTTGCGATACAGCCAATAGTGTACTTAAGTTGTCTGATGCTGAACTGGAAAGAAGAACCGATTTAGAAAAAGAAACCATTGCCGATGTAAGAAGAATTTTACAGGCAGAATACGATAAAGAAGAATCTGAAGAAACAGCAGAATAATTGAACATTGTTACTAACGCTGCAAAGCGTTACTTTTAGGCAAAAATTAAATGGCTTGTAATATTAACAGACATAAACAAAGCAAGCCCCGATTAAATAAAACTGAATGTCAGAACTGAAATTACCAAGATTATTAGCTGCCGCTAAAGAATTTAATGTAGGGCAAGATACCCTGATAGATTTTTTGGCTAAAAAAGGTTTTAATAAAGAAGAGCTAAAACCCACTGCAAAACTTACAGAGCAAATGTACTTTGCTTTGCAAGCCGAGTTTCAGGGTGATAAAGTGGCCAAAAATAAGGCCGATTTGGTGGAAATACCAAAAGCTGTAGGCTCTGAGGCCAGAAAGAAAAAAGAAGATGAAGATATTTCTATTAGAAAAGAAGAGAAGAAAACGCCAACTCTTATTGCTAAAGAAGAATCGAAAGTTGTAGAAGCACCAGTTGTAGAAAAGCCAAAAGAAACTGTAGCAGCACCAGTTGCAATAGCTCCTCTAATACAAACACCAGTAGCATCAGTAGCTAAAGAAGAAGTTGCAGAGGCTAAACCAACAGAAGAGTCTGTAAAAATTGAAGCTCCATCTATCGAAGGTCCTAAAGTGTTGGATAAGATAGATTTAAGTGTAATCGATTCATCAACCCGACCCAAAAAATCTGCAAAACCAAAAGAAGTAGCAAAAGCAGCCGAAGCACCAGCTGCTGTAGAAAAAACTGTAGAAAGACAAGTTATAGAAGTAACTAAAGAAACGCCACCAATTGTACCTGCAAAAGCCGCAGAAACACTTACAACTCCTGTTACAGAAGAAGTTCCGATTATCGAAAATATTGAAGTAGAAAAATTAACAGGACCTAAAATTTTAGGAAAAATTGAGTTGCCTGTTGATAGCGATACAAGACCCAAATCAGGTTCTAAAGACGAACACCGTAAACGTAAACGTATTATTGTTGATAAGAAAACCAGCAGCAATATTCAGCATGTGGATTTTAGAAAAGAGGATAAAACAGGTGCTGGCGGAGGAACCCAACAACCAAGACTAGGTATTCAAAAAGCCAGTCCTGGAGGAACTCCAAATCGTGGTGGTGGGCCAAACAGAGGTGGTGGACCAAACAGAGGAGGAGGTAATAGAAATGACAGAGGAGGGTCTAGAGATGTTCGTAGAGAGGATAAAGAAATAGACGCAAAAGAAATTCAGGATAAGATTAAGGAAACACAAGCAAAACTTGCTGGTGGTGGTGGTAGAGGAAAAAGCCTGAAAGCCAAGTACCGTCGTGAAAAACGTCAGGAAGCTGCCGATGCTGCCGATGGAATGCAAGGCGATGATAACAAACTACAAGTAACAGAATTTGTTACTGTGAGTGAATTGGCCAACTTAATGGATGTAAGTTTTACCGATGTTATTAGTAAGTGTATGAACCTTGGTTTAATGGTATCTATTAACCAACGTTTAGATGCAGAGGTAATTGAATTGGTGGCAAGTGAATTTAATTTCGAAATTGAATTTACCAGCTTAGAAGATGTAGATGATGATTTTGAAGAAGAAGAAGATAATCCAGATGATTTAAATGGTCGTGCACCTATCGTAACCATTATGGGTCACGTAGATCATGGTAAAACATCGTTACTGGATTATATCAGAAGTTCAAAAGTGGTAGCTGGCGAAGCTGGAGGAATTACACAGCATATTGGTGCGTATGAAGTAGAAGTTACTGGGGGTAAAAAAATTACTTTCTTAGATACACCTGGTCACGAAGCCTTTACAGCCATGCGTGCCAGAGGTGCTAAAGTAACAGATATAGCAGTAATTGTTGTAGCAGCCGATGATGCAGTGATGCCACAAACCAAAGAAGCCATCAGTCATGCTCAGGCGGCAAGTGTTCCAATGATTTTTGCAGTTAATAAAATAGATAAAGATGGTGCTAACCCTCAAAAAATCTATGAGCAATTATCACACATGAACTTATTGGTAGAATCTTGGGGTGGTAAATACCAAAGCCAAGAGTTAAGTGCTAAAAAAGGGTTGAATGTTGATTTATTATTAGAAAAAATATTATTAGAAGCCGAATTATTAGACCTTAAAGCAAATCCTACAAAAGATGCAAATGGTACAATTATTGAGGCTTCGTTAGATAAAGGCCGTGGTTATGTTGCTACCATTCTGGTACAAAATGGTACACTAAAACAAGGCGATTTAATCGTATCTGGTCAGTACTATGGTAGGGTAAAAGCCATGTTTAATGAGCGTAATCAACGGGTTACAGTTGCTCCGCCAAGTACGCCTGTAGTTATTTTGGGTTTAAGTGGTGCTCCTCAGGCTGGTGAGAAATTTAAAGTATATCAAGATGAGGCCGATGCTAAAGAAGTAGCAACAAAACGTGCACAAATTTCACGTGAACAAGGTTTACGAGCAAGAAAACACATTACATTGGATGAAATTGGTCGTCGTTTGGCATTGGGTAACTTTAAAGAACTAAACATCATTATCAAAGGTGATGTGGATGGTTCGGTAGAGGCATTAAGCGATAGTTTACAAAAATTATCAACCAGTGAAGTTGCCATTAGAGTTGTATTAAAAGCTGTAGGTCAAATTTCAGAAAGTGATGTATTATTGGCTGCTGCGTCAGATGCCATCTTAATTGGCTTTAATGTTCGCCCTTCTTCTCAGGCAAATAAATTAGCTGAAAACGAAGGTGTTCAAATTAAGCAGTACTCCATTATTTATAACGCAATCGAAGAAATTAAGAGTGCCATGGAAGGTATGCTTGAACCTAAGATTGAAGCTAAAGAAGTTGCTACTGTTGAAATTCGTGAAGTGTACAAATTCGATAAAGCAACAGTTGCTGGTTCTTATGTTACTGAAGGAAAAATTAAGAGAGATCATAAGATTAAAGTGTTTAGAGACGGTATATTGGTGTACCCTCGTCAAGAAGGTGGATATGCCGAGTTGGGCAGTTTAAAACGCTTTAAAGACGACGTTAAAGAAGTAAATAATAATTATGAGTGTGGTTTAACCGTTAAAGGATTTACCGATATTCAGGTTGGCGATACAGTTGTTGCTTACGAAGAAGAAGAAGTAAAAAGAACTTTATAAATAAAGCTGTAAGCTTTTAGCCAATAGCTTCAAGCAATTTCCTTTTAAGGTTTTTGTTTGAAGCTATTTTTTTTGTTAAAAGATAGCTGTTGCAAGCATTACATGCCTTCATCTGTTATTTTTACAACCCAGATTTTAATTATGAAAAAGATAGTATTACTTATTGCTCTATTCACCATTCACTTTTCAGTGTTTGCTCAGCCAAAAAAAGTAGTGGCCGATAAAATTATTGGTCAGGTTGGCGATAAAATTATTCTTCGTTCCGATGTAATTAATGCAATTGCCGATTATAAGCGTCAAGGTCAGGAAGCTCAATTACCACCCAACCCTGAATGTGCTTTTTTAGAAGGGCAATTAATACAAAAAGCATTGGTTTTACAAGCCGAAAAAGATTCACTGGTTGTAACCGATGAAGAAATTGAAGCTGCTTTAGACAACCAGATTCGTGGTTTTATACAAGCTTATGGCAGCAAAGAAATGCTGGAAGAAATTTCTGGCAGAACCGTATATCAGCTGAAAGACGACTTCCGTGGTCCTTTTCGTGAAAAGAAATTAGCCGAGCAAATGAGGGGCAAAATAGTTGATAATATTAAAATTACTCCCAACGAAGTAAAAATCTATTTCAGCAAAATACCTAAAGACAGTTTACCTTATTACGAAAGTGAAATAGAAGTAAGTCAAATTATCAGCCAACCTAAAGCCAATAAAGACGTTGAAGAATATGTAATTAAACAGATGTACGATTACAAACGCCAAGTGGAAAACGGCGTAAAAAAATTCGATGCATTGGCAAAACAGTTTTCAGAAGATCCAGGCAGTAAAGACAATGGCGGTCAATACAACATTAATAGAAATGAAAAATTTTGGGATAAAGATTTTTTAGCAGGAGCTTTCAGATTAAAAGAAGGACAAATTTCGTCTGTTATTAAAACAAAATTTGGTTATCACATTATACAAATGGTTAGCCGTGCAGGAGATGATGCTGTTATCAGACATATTCTAAGAATACCGCCAATTACAGAAGATGAAATAGCATTATCCATTCAAAAATTAGATACCGTTAGAAGAAATATTGTTGTAGGAAAAATTTCATTTAGTGAGGCTGTAAATAAATATAGTGATGATGAAGCTGCAAAATTTAATGGTGGTACGTTAAGTGGTAAAGATGGTTCTACTTATATAACAATAGACGAGCTGGATAAAGACTTGGTTGTTGCCATTAAAGATTTAAAAGTTGGCGATTATTCTAAGCCATTGATTTACGAAGATAGAGGTGTGAAAAAAGTGCGTATTGTGTATTTAAAAACAAGAACTACCCCACATCAAGAAAATATCCGAGAAGACTACAATAAAATTGCAGCAAGAGCTTTGGAAGAAAAAAAACAAACCACTTTAGAGAAATGGTTTAAAGAGCATTTGCCTAAGTATTACATTACTATTGATAAAGAATTTGCCGATTGCACCAGCCTTGGAGATTGGTGGAAATATGCGGTGAATAGATAATAAAGAATCTCGGCAATTTGTCGGGATTTTTTTTGTAACAAAAGAAAAATTTGGAAATTACATGTATATACATGTATATTTGTTGTCAATGAAATTAGAACAGGCTATACAGAGTAATAAATTTAAAAACGAAATGCATAAAGCAGGTTTAAATATCATGTACACAGCATGGTGGTTAAAAACTTTGGGGTATAAAGAATTAAAGGAATTTGGCTTAACACACGAACAATACAATGTTTTAAGAATTTTAAAAGGCAAACACCCTGAACAAATGTGTGTAAAAGATATTGCCAATAGAATGATTGAAAAAAACTCGAATGTTCCAAGAATTATTGATCGATTGGCCGATAAAGATTGGGTTAAACGTTCTCAGGGTTGTGAAGATGCAAGACAAACTGTAATGAGTTTAACCGAAACTGGTTTAAGTATTTTAGAATCTTCGACTAAACAATTAGATATTCTATGGAACGAAGTAATGCCTTTAAATGAAACAGAAGCAAAAGCATTAAACGATTTGCTGGAAAAAATTACTGCCGCAGAAAAATAGATTTTTTTTGAACAAATACATGTATATACATGTATTTAGGTGAGTAAAGAACATACTTTTGAAGGGTGCGACGCAACAAAAGTAAAATCAGGGTACAACAGCCCGTAACATATTTCGACAACGCTCAATACTAAAAAAGGAGTTTTTATGAAAACAATCTTACATAAAGCAAATACCAGAGGCCATGCAAATCATGGTTGGTTAAACAGTTATCACACATTTAGTTTTGCTGGTTACTACGAGCCCAGCAGAATGAATTTTGGAACATTAAGAGTTTTAAATGATGATACTGTTGCTGGCGGAATGGGTTTTGGCAAACATCCACACGATAACATGGAAATTGTTTCTATACCATTGAGTGGAGATTTAGAACACAACGATACTACTGGTCGCAATGAAATTATTAAGCAAGGCGATGTACAAATAATGAGTGCAGGTAGTGGAATTTCACACAGTGAAAAAAATGCCAATCACCACCAAGAAGTAAAATTTTTACAAATTTGGGTAATGCCTGCTAAAAGAAACATTGAACCTCGTTACGAGCAAAAATCTTTTGTAGCAGCCGATAGAAAAAACAAATTACAAACCGTAGTTGCTCCTGATGATGTTGAAGCAGTTTGGATTAACCAAAATGCCTGGTTTACCCTAGGAAATTTGGAAAATGGAATAGCAACAAACTACCATTTACATAGAAAAGAAAGTGGTTTGTATGCTTTTGTACTTAAAGGCGATGTTAGCATTAATGGTATTGCATTAAATGAACGTGATGGATTGGGTATTACAGAAATTGAAACTTTAAACATTACAGCCGACAGTAATGCAGAATTACTTTTAATGGAAGTTCCAATGAAACCATAATATAAAATGCGTGTCACACTGAGCATATCGAAGTGTGTAAAAAATAATACAATGAACAACATAAAAAACAATACTTACACCCCTTCAGGGGATGGGGGCAAAGTGAGGAGCGTAAATAAAATTTTAGGTGGCCGACCAATAAATGTAGGCAGCATTAAAGTGCAGGAATTATTACCACATAATGGTGAGTTCTTTAGTCCTTTTTTGGTTTTTCATCATGGAGTTGCAAAATTAGATCCTCAAATTCCTTTGGAAGAACAAGGTGTTGGGCCACATCCACATCGTGGGTTTAGTGCTATTAGTTTTATTTATCGTGGAGGTGTACATCATAGAGATAGTAGAGGCAACAACCACAAGGTTTATGCAGGTGGTACACAATGGACAAGTGCAGGCATGGGTATTATACACAGTGAGCGTGTACCTGAAGATATTTTTGAGTGGGGCGAAGAGCAAGAATTATTGCAGGTTTGGGTAAATACACCTGCTGCTCATAAAATGGATCAACCAGCTTATTATCCAGCTACTGCTGAAGAAACACCTACTATAAAAACTGAAGATGGTTTAACCATTGTTCGTGTACCAGCAGGAAATATAAATGGAACTAAAGGTATTATTCCAACATTTACAAATGTAACTACAGCAATGGTAGAAATGAAAACTGGTGGCAGTTTTACATTCAATTTCAATGCTGCTAACAACACATTGGTATATGTGTTAAATGGAAATATTTCCATCAACAATACAAATTCTGTTACCACCAAACAACTGGTATTAATGAATAACGATGGTGAATCTTTTACTATCAACGCAACTGAAGATAGTATGTTGTTTGTGGGCAGTGGAGAAATTATTGAAGAACCAGTTGCAGCTCATGGACCATTTGTAATGAACACCCAAACAGAAATTATGGAAGCTGTGAGAGATTATCAAATGGGTAAAATGGGTGTGTTGATAGAAGAATAAAAGCCTCTTTTAAACACCTTGACCACAGAGTAACAGAGTTTTTGGAGTTACACAGAGCATTATACAACCCTTTGTGCACTTTGTATTCTTAGTTGCTTCGTGTGAAATAAAAAAGCAAAAACAATTATTAAATAAAATCCCTCAATAACTCCCCTTTAGGGGCTGGGGGCAAAACAAAACAAACAAATATGGCAACTTACAAAATCGATGCAGGTCACAGTGAAATTACTTTTAAAGTAAAACATTTAATGATTACCAACGTAACTGGTAGTTTTCAAAAATTTGATGCAACCTTAGAAGCTGCAGAAGCAGATTTTAGCGATGCAAAAATTTCATTTTCAGCCGATGTAAACAGCATCAGCACCAACAACGAACAAAGAGATGGCCATTTAAAAAGTGATGATTTCTTTGCAGCTGAAAAATTTCCAACGCTTTCATTCAGCTCGACTTCATTCACTAAAAAAAGTGATGATGCATATATTTTAGCAGGCGATTTAACCATTCGTGATGTTACCAAACAAGTAGAATTAGCTGTAGAATATGGTGGAACAATGACTGATTTTTATGGTCAGGAAAAAGCAGGTTTTGAAATCAGCGGAAAAATAAATCGTAAAGAATTTGGTTTAGGCTGGGGTGCAGTAACTGAGGCTGGTGGCGTTGTGGTGAGCGATGAAGTTAAATTACATTTAGCCGTACAAATGGTTAAACAAGCATAAAGTAAAAAGAAGCAACAAACCGTTTTAGTTATTAAACTTTACAACAAGTGGTTTGTTACTTCTTTTTATAGTTTTATAAGAATAAGTGCTTCTTATTGAAAGCACTAAAAAATGAAGTAAAATGAACATAGAAATAATTAGTGGAAGCCCAAGAACAGCAAGTGTTACCAACAGGTTGGCCATATTTTTAGAAAAGGAATTAAAAGCAAAAACACAACACCATATTGGGTTAATAGATGTTAGAGAATGGAATCTGGGTTTGCTGAACAACGTTTTTAGTAGTGTAGAAAAAACACCAGAAGAATTTAAGCCTTTGGCAGAAAGAATGTTTGCAGCCGATGCGTTTGTAATTGTAACACCTGAATACAATGGAAGTTATTCTCCTGCATTGCAAAACCTGTTAGATCATTTTCCAAAACAAAGTAGAAAGGCGTTTGCTATTGCAACAGCAAGTACAGGTGGCTTAGGTGGTGCAAGAAGTAGTCAACAAGCATTGTTATTGGTACCTGCATTGTTTGGTATTGCCTCTCCGTATTTGTTAATTACACCTAATGTAGATAAGAAATTTGATGAAGCAGGAAATTTGATAGATGAAAGTTTTAGAAAAGCTATTGATAGTTTTGTGAATGAATTTATCTGGTTGGCTGAAAGTTTAAAGAAATAAACTATTCATCCATTCCATCAACACCATCAGCCGTTTTACTGGAATTGGCAACCATTTCCTGAATAGTAGATAATTCTTGTGGGGTGAAATAACGCCAACTACCAAGTTGTAAACCTGTAAGTTTAATGTGCATTATACGAATACGTTTTAATGAAGTAACATTAAACTCTAATGCTTCACACATGCGTCGAATTTGCCTATTTAAGCCTTGTGTAAGAATTATTTTAAAGGTTTTGGGACCTTGTTGTTGTACAAAACATTTTTGTGTTACCGTACCTAAAATACGTACACCATTACGCATATGATTAATAAAATCAGGCGTAATAGGTTTATCAACACTTACAATATATTCTTTTTCGTGGTTGTTGCCGGCACGTAAAATTTTATTAACGATATCGCCATCGTTGGTTAAAAATATCAACCCTTCTGAGCGTTTATCTAAACGACCAATGGGAAAAATTCGGGTTTTAAAATTTACAAAATCAATAATATTGGTTTTGTCTTTTATATCAGTTGTACAAGTAACTCCTTTGGGCTTATTGAGTATGATGTAGACCGGAGCTTTTTTCTTTTTTAAAGGTTCACCATCTATTAATACCACATCTTTTTCGGTAACACGGGTTCCTTTAAAAGCATCTTCTCCGTTTACAGTTACTCGGCATTGGGCAATATATTCATCGGCTTCACGGCGTGAGCAGAAGCCAGTTTCACTAATGTATTTGTTTAAACTGATATCCATTGGGTTGGCAAATGTACTTGTAAATGCAGGAAAAGTTGCCCATAGCTTCTACAGCCCAAATTTTACACCCGATTGAAACGAAAAGCCCGTAAAGCCTGCGTAGCAAGGCTGCGTACTTGTAGTGAAAAGCGGGGCTGCTGTACATTATTTCACCAAAGTTGGTGTTCAAAAAATTTACACCATATTTGCACTTTGATGGCATAGAAAATTACCATTTTCTGCAAACATTATACAACAATGAGTGATGCAATTAAACACGAATGTGGCTTGGCTTACATTCGTTTACGCAAACCTTTCTCTTACTATTTACAACAATATGGAACGGTAACGTATGGCTTAAACAAGCTGTATTTATTGATGGAAAAGCAACACAACCGTGGACAAGATGGTGCAGGTGTGGCAACAGTTAAACTAGATGTTGAGCCAGGCTATCCTTTTTTAAGCAGAATAAGAAGTAGTGCACAACAGCCTATTGCAGATATTTTTTCTAAAATTGGAGAGGAGTTAAAAGAGTTGGAAAAATATCAACCAGATATTAAACAATATCCCGGTTTAATGAAAGGAAATTTGAGCATGTTGGGTGAATTGTTGTTGGGTCATTTACGTTATGGGACACAGGGAAAAAACAATGTAGAATTTTGTCACCCTTTCATAAAACGTCATACACAAACTGGTAAAAACTTAGCGTTAGCTGGCAATTTTAATTTGGTAAATACCGATGAATTGTACGATCAATTAAATATGAAGCCAGGCGATTTTCAAAAGCAAAGCGATTTGGCTGCCATGATGGAAGTAATTCATCATTTTATCAGTAAAGAAGATGAAAAAAATCCGAATCACGCAGATATTGGAGGTGCATTAAAAAAGGCAACACCTTTATTTGATGGAGGGTTTACTGTTGGAGGATTAACAGGTAATGGACACAGCTTTGTAATGAGAGATGCTCATGGAATTAGACCAGCTTATTATTATATAAACGATGAAGTAATTGTTGCAGCAAGTGAACGTGCAGCTATAAGAACTACGTTTAATGTTGGAGAAAATGAAGTGCTGGAACTGTTGCCAGGCAAGGCTTTGATTGTTGATAACAATGGTAATTATACCATACAACAAGTACTAGAACCCAAAGAAAGAAGGGCTTGTAGTTTTGAAAGAATTTATTTTAGTAGAGGCAGTGATGAAAAAATTTATAGAGAAAGAATTGCTCTTGGTCATCATTTAAGTAAAACGGTTTTAGAAAGGATTAATTACGATTTAAAAAACACCATTTTCTCCTATATACCTAATACTGCAGAAGTGGCTTTTTATGGTTTGGTAAAAGGCATGGAGCAATACTTAAATAATATTAAAGTTGAAAGAATTTTAAGCTGGAAAGAAAAAGTGCCTGCCGAAAAGCTGGAAGAAATGATTAACAGAAAAATTCGTCAGGAAAAGATTGCTATTAAGGACGTAAAGCTTAGAACATTTATTACCGAAGATGCTAACAGAGATGAAATGGTACAACACGTGTACGATATTACCTATGGTACAGTAAAAGACCATGAAGACACATTGGTAGTAATTGATGATAGCATTGTACGTGGTACTACTTTGAAGCAAAGTATTATTACCATGCTGGCTCGTTTAAAGCCTAAGAAAATTATTGTTGTTTCGTCGGCACCACAAATTCGTTATCCCGATTGTTATGGAATTGATATGAGTAAAATGGGTGACTTTATTGCATTTAAAGCAGCTATAGCTTTGCTGAAAGATAGGGGTATTGAAAATATTTTAACAGAAGCTGTAGAAAGAATAAAAGAACTGCAAAGCCACAATGCATTGCATACTGAAAATGTTGTAAGACAAATTTATAAGCCATTTACTCCAGAAGAAATTTCGCTGAAAATAGCTCAGTTAATAACACCAGAAAATATTGCTATTCCAGTTGAAGTAATTTATCAAACCATTGAAGATTTACACGATAGTTGCCCAACCAATACTGGTGATTGGTATTTTACAGGAAACTATCCAACGCCAGGTGGTAACAGGGTTTGTAACACTGCCTTTTTGAATTATATGGAAGGGAAGAATGTGAGAGGGTATTAATACAAGAAGTAAGATTGATTTATTATACGTATAATTTTAGTTTATGCGTATATTTGGTAAAAGCTTTTTGTTATGACAACTAAATTAAACCTTACTATAAAAGATACTACAGCACGTAAGGCAAAAATTTATGCAGCTAAAAATAAAACATCGGTTTCTAAACTTGTTGATGAGTATTTAGAAAAATTGACTGCACCCAAAACACTAAAAACTACTACTAAAAGTTTTGTAGAAAAATATGCAGGCACACTAAAACATCATATACCCAATATTGATGCAGCAAAAGATGAATATTTAAAAGAGAAGTATGGCATATAAAATATTTCTTGACATTAATATTCTAATTGATTTGCTTGACGAACAAAGATTGCATCATTCAAGTGCAGTAGAATTAATTCATAAAGCTGAAAATAATATTTGTCTTGCACATGTAACTGAAAGTGTTTTAAATACAACTGCATACCTAATACGAAAAGATTATCCACCAGCTAAGTTGATTGCCCTCTTCAATCATTTATTATCTTTTACGCAAGTAATTCCTGTAGATACAATAACATATTCAGCGGGTTTACAAAAAGCAGTTAATGATATCGAAGATGCAGTTATTTACGCTGCTGCTTTAAAACATAAGCTTGATTTTTTTATAACCAACGATTTAAAAGATTTTAAAAAACTGGAACAACCTTATTTACCAATTGTGCAAGCAAAATCTTTTTTGCAACATATTTAAAATTTGAATTAATACTTGAAACAGCTAATCATCATTCGTCATGCAAAAAGTAGTTGGGACTTTTCTATACTCAACGATTTTGATAGACCACTTAACGAACGTGGTCGTAAAGACGCTCCAATGATTTCGAAGAGATTATTGGATAAAAAAATTACCATCGACGCATTTATTAGCAGCACTGCAAAAAGAGCATTTACAACTGCTGCTTATTTTGCTGAAGCATATGCAGTAAAAGAAAAACAAATTATTAAAGTACCCGAATTGTATCATGCAGCTGCAAGTGTTTTTTATGATGTAATTGAAAACACAAACGATTCATTAAATACTATTGCTGTTTTTTCTCACAATCCGGGCATTACCGATTTTGTAAACCAACTCACCAATACAAAAATCGACGATATGCCAACCTGTGGTGTATTTGCTGTTACAATCAAAATCGAAAAATGGAAAAATTTTGCGAATGCAGAAAAAGAGTTTTGGTTTTTTGATTACCCGAAAGCCTAAACACGAATTAATCTAATTACACCAATTACATGAATTGAGCAAAATCTACACCTTCTCATCCTTTTGAGAGGCATACTAAAAACATCAATTAAATCAATAGTAAGTTAGGGGTGCGTATTGAAGACTAATT
The DNA here is from genome assembly GCA_044348985.1 of Chitinophagaceae bacterium. Classification (GTDB taxonomy): domain Bacteria; phylum Bacteroidota; class Bacteroidia; order Chitinophagales; family Chitinophagaceae; genus UBA1930. Next base: position 9,247 of record JBIKRV010000037.1, on the reverse strand, counting down.
AAAGTGTATCATTTCTTCTTCCTGTTCACTAAAAAAACACCTCCAAAAATCAATAAAGCAGCAACAACTTTTACAAGCGTTAATTGCTCTCCAAACAAAATCATCGAAGTAATGGTTGCAAAAACAGGTTGCGTATAAATGTATGTTCCTGTTATAGAAGAGCCCAATTTAGCAATACCATATACAATAAACATGTAAGAAAAAAAGGTTGCTCCAAATACCACAAATCCCAATGCAAACCAATGATGCCACAAAAACAAATGCCATTGCACTTGTGTGAAATCGTTGTAGCCAATGGGTATTATAAACAACGCTCCCATTAAAAACACCCAACGTATTACATGCAATGGTTTATAGTTTTCCATTAATGGTTTTGCCAGCACTAAATAAAAAGCATAGGAAACAGCATTTAAAATAATCAAAACATCTCCAAAAGTATTACTCTCTTTATCAACTGTACTTTTCAACAAGATTAAAATAACAGCACCACTAATGCCCAATATCAATCCAATAATTTTATAACTAGTAATTTTTTCTTTTAATAACCAAGCAGCAATTACTGTAATTGCAATAGGTGTACTCAAAGCTAATAATGAAGTATGAATTGGGCTTGTAAGTGCAGCACCTTTAATAAATAATATTTGATTAATTGCAACACCAGTTAAAGCACAAATAAAAAATAGTGGAACATCTTTTCGTTTAATTAAAGCCTCAGAAGATGGCTTAATAAAATACAACAACCAAAATAAACTAAGTGCAACACCCACTCTAATTACATTAACAGCCAAAGCTGGCATTAAAGCAGGCGTAATATGTTTTACAGCAACCACAGCTGTACCAAAGAAAAAGTTTCCTAATAAAACAAGTATGTGTGCTTTTATTTTTTCGTTCATTGTCATGCAAAATAACAATACTATTTACGAATGCTTTCTACCAATTGCGGAATTAATTGCTCTAAATTATTACTGTATAATTTTGGTAATTCGTATTTAAACTGTAGTGCTTGTTCTATAACATGTAACAAGTTAAACTGGCTTTGTTCAACTGAATAACAAATGTTTTGCTGCATTAAATGATTGGCTAAAAACACTTGCTCAGTTTGCCCTGGCGTAGCAATTAAAATGGCTTTTTTTTCTAAGGCTAATAGCTCCATTATGCTGGTGTAGCCACTTCTACAAATAATGTATTCACTGTTCAACAACAATGTATTTAATTCATTTCCTAATAAATGATTGTGTATTACAAGGTTGTTGTTTATAGAAACAGCATTATCGCTATCGGGTAAACCTCTTAATAAAATACAGGTACAATTTAGCTGATCAACATCTTTCATTATCAAATTTTCAAGTATTGTTCTTTGTGGCTCGGGGCCAGATAATAAAAAACAAAATTTATATTGGTATATTGTTTCATTGCTCTTTTTAAATCTTGACAATATGCCCAAATAATGTACTGGAATTGCAGGCATTTTTTTTGGATGCGATAATACACCTGCAATGTTTTGATTGTCTTCAATATCTGGTATCCAGCATGCAGAAAATTTATTGATGTATCTGTAATTTATTCGTTGCAACAATTTTGTTAACCAGCCAAATGGTGTTTGTATAGTTAATTGGTGTGTAATAAAAACAGAAGGAATTAAGTTGCTGTATAAACCATATCGGTTATCACTAATTACAACATCTATTTTATACTGCTCAATAATTGTTTGCAACCATTGGTGTTCGTATTTAACTAAACTTAGGATTTTAGGAATTTGTGCTGCCATTTTAAATGGAAGCCAAAATTGGTTTGCAGAATAGCTTATGGTATAACCTTTCAGTTTAACAAAAACCAATTCAGGAAACTCTTGCTGTAAAATTTTCTCGGGCTTTCCATTGGTAGCAATAATTACTTTGTAATCATTAGCTAGGAATGCTTTAATAAGAGGAATACAGCGTGTTGCATGACCCAAACCCCAATCGAGTGGAGCGATTAAAACGGTTGGTATGTTAAAATTTGTATTCAATATTTGCTAAAAGTAAATTATTACAACAGAACTACTAATTTAGACTGATATATGAAACGGTTAAACCAAATTATTCTTTTGTTGTTATTGATAACTATAACAACATCTTCATGCAGTATTTTTGGTAAAAGCAGAAAAAATAAATCCTGCATGTGCCCATCTAGAAAAGTTGTTGGTTAGTAATTATGGATAATTTAAACAGAGATTTAGTAGTTATATCTAAAAGCATTGCTTTGGCCAATGAAGCAACTATACAGTACGAAATAAGCTGTTTACATAAAATTTTACACGATGCAGAAAGTACTTTAAACTTTTGTAAAGCCAACGAAGTAATCGACGTTAACAGAGGCAAAATAATTACAAAGTCTTTACTTGTTTTAGAAGCCATTCAATTAAAAGGCAATAAACCCTTCGTGTTTATCAATTGTAAAAACTAAGGAGCCAATCTTTTCATCTTCCAAATTTCACTTTCTAAAGTATATTGTAATCTGTCGTGTAAACGGCTACTTCTGCCTTGCCAAAACTCAATTACATTGGGTTTTACACGATAACCACCCCAATGATCAGGCCTTGGTACCTCTTCTCCAAAAATTTCACTGTAGCGGGTAACATTTTGTTCAATTACTTCTCTGTATTCAATAATAGCACTTTGATGTGATGCCCAGGCTCCTATTTTACTACCCAGTGGCCGACTGTTAAAATATTTATCACTTTCTTCTGTACTCACTTTTTCAACAGTTCCTTCAATACGAATTTGTCTTTCTAATTCTTTCCAAAAAAATACCAAACAGGCACTGGGGTTTTGAGCCAATTCTTTACCTTTATCACTTAAATAATTGGTAAAAAAAACAAATCCTTTTTCGTCATACCCTTTCAGCAAAACAATTCTTGCTTTGGGCATACCTTCTTTAGTTGCTGTGGCTAAGGTCATGGCATTTACTTCATCAATATTGCTTTTTAAAGCCTCGTTCCACCAACTGGTAAATTGCTCTATTGGATTTGCAGCAGCATCTTTTTCGCTAAATGATTGCAGCATGTAATCTTTACGTATATCGGTTATTAAAGTGCTCATAATTGTTTTTTAGGGTGTAAAGTTATCTGTTGCCCAATCAATAACAACATGATGTTTATCAGCCAACTGTAATTCTAATTGGTTAAAACCTAAACAATGTCCCGTTACTTAATAACGCTTGTTTCAGAAATCCTTGTTTTGTTTTATATTCGGGCTATGGGAGAGTTATTTATCATTTCTGGCATCATTATTACCATCATTTTCATAGGCTTTTTTGCAGGGTATGAAATTGCATTTGTAAGTGCTAACAGATTGAGTATTGAATTAAAAAAAAAACAAGGCAAAAGCAGTGGCATTATTGTATCTAAATTTTTAGAAGAACCTGCAAAATTTATCGGTACCTGCTTAATTGGGTTGAATGTTTTTTTGGTAATCTATGGTTTATTGTTCAGTTTGCTACTCAAGAAATCTTTGTGGAATCCTTTTCATATAGAGAATGAATATATTAAGCTTATTATAGATACCTGTTTGTCTACCATTATTGTATTAATATTTGGAGAGTTTATTCCCAAAGCAATTTTCAGGGCAAAAAGTGATGCGTTGTTAGGCTTTTTTGCTCCGATTGCCAATATGTTTCATGGTTTATTTAAATCGATAGCCAGCTTATTTGTAAGCATTTCTCAATGGATTTTAAAATACATTTTTAATTTACGGGTCGATGAAAAAGAAGAAGCTTTTTCTCATGTAGATTTAGAACATTTTTTTCAGCAAACCAAAGAACAGGATGATGACAATGAAGAGCTGAATAAAGAATTGTTCGAAAATGCTTTAAGCTTGCCAACAGTTAAGGTGCGTCAGTGCCTTGTTCCAAGAACCGAGATAGAAGCGGTAGAAAGTACTGCAACGGTAGAAGAAGTAAAACAACATTTTATTCATACCCAATTAACCAAATTGGTGGTATATGAAGATAGCATTGATAATATATTGGGCTATATTCATCAGTTGGATTTATTTCAAAAACCTGCCGATTTAAAAGCCATTTTATTGCCCATACCTGCTATTCCTGAAAGTATGAGTGCAACTGATTTAATCAGTAAATTTACCAAAGAAAGAAAAAGTATTGCATGGGTTGTAGATGAGTTTGGTGGTACAGCGGGCATTGTAACAATGGAAGATGTTTTAGAAGAAATTTTTGGTGAAATAAAAGATGAATTTGATACCGAAGAATTTGTAGAAAAACAATTGGCCGAACACGAATTTATTTTTAGCGGAAGATTGGAGTTGGATATGTTGAATGAAAAATACGATTTAAACTTTGATGTTACCGAATCGGAAACACTTTCGGGTTACATTATCAATCGTTACGAAACCATTCCAAAACAAAAAGAAACCATCATTATTGGTAATTATCAATTCGATATTCTAAGCGTTAGTGATACCCGAATTGAAACTGTAAAACTAAAATTGCTGTAACGCCCAGAACACCCCTTTATTCTATAAAACCATCTCTATAATAATTGTATGATACAGCTGCCATAAAGAACAATAACAGGTTATTGTCAGCAGCTTGTTATACATAGTTTACTAATACATCGGACGCCGAAAATGCAGAACAGAATTTGATTGAGAGTGAAAGAAAATTTTGTTTTGTATTCTGGAATATTACCAACTTTATTTCTATCATCACAATGGTGGTCGTTTCTTATACATTTCTCCATTTGCCCAAAAAGCAATTGGTTATAACCCCAATGAACTAATTGGAGAAGAGTTTTTTTGTTATTCATGCAAATGGTTTTCCTGAATTTAATAAAGATGTTTTGGTAAAAGCATGTTCGAAAAACTGTATCGGCAGTATATTAAAGAATATCGTTAAAATCTGATAACCAATATTGTGTTGAAATTTGTTTTAATCGGTGCATCTGCTAAAAACCGAAACAGTTCTATTGTTTGCAGTACATGTGATATTACAGAACGTGAAGAATTAATAAAAAATTTAAAATAACCATTAGAAAAAGAAAGAGAAATAGAACTGAATGAATTGCATACATAGTTTGTATCTGCTGCATCTCACCAATTCAGAAAACCTTTAATCGTAATTCCCTGCCAAAGTAGGTCGAGTTGCAAAAGCTTACTAACATAGAGAAAAAAAAATTGAAAATCAATGAATTTTCATAAAAAATAATTTTATTGATTTTCAATACTATAACCTAATGCTAGTTAGAATTATATGGCTTATGGATAACACATTTAAAACGTATTGTAAAGCCAGTAATCTAATGTTACTGGCTTTATTCTTTTCAAACTTCAACTCATTACCTTTGCCACTTTCTAAGTAAAATACTATGGCAGGAATTTTTAATCGTGGTGGCAATAGCAATAAAGCAGAAATGAGTTTTATAGACCATTTAGAAGAATTGCGTAGCCACATTGTAAGAAGTGTGATTGCTATTTTGGTGGTGGCCATTATAATTTTCATTTTTAGAGATTGGATTTTTGACAACATTATCAGTGGGCCATTAAATCCTGATTTTATTACCTACCGAGCTTTGTGTAACTTAAGCCATAAACTGCACTTAGGCAATTCATTGTGTATGCCACCTGTTGCCATACAAATGCAAAGCAACACTTTCGGGGGTCAGTTTTTAAGCAGTATAACACTTGCATTTATAGGTGGTATTATTGTGGCTTTTCCTTATATTTTCTGGGAGTTCTGGCGTTTTGTGAAACCAGCTCTAAAAGAAAATGAAAGAAAAAATACCCGTTCCGTTATTTTTTGGGTTTCATTTTTCTTTTTTAGTGGAGCAGCTTTTGGATTTCTATTATTGGGACCATTTACCTTTAACTTTTTAGCTGGCTTTCAGTTGGGTACCAAACATTTAATTGATACACGCCCAACATTATCCGATTATTTCGATAACCTTACCAATATCATTTTGGGCTGCGGCATAGCCTTTGAACTACCAGTACTTGCATTTGTGCTTACTAAAATTGGCTTAATAACTCCTATGTTTTTAAAAGCATCTACCAAATATGCAGCTGTAGTCATTTTAATTGTAGCAGCATTTATAACGCCCAGCCCCGATTGGTATAGCCAGTTAATCGTTTTCATTCCATTAATGACTTTATACTGGTTGGGTATTTTGGTTTCTAAGAGAGCCTATAAAAAAATGGCTAAAGAAGAGCATGGTATTGAAGAGTGGAGTTAAACCAATTGAATGTTGCTTCTATTTTCTTAAACAGAAGTACAGTTTTACATAGTCGGTTTCTTTTATTGCTGTTTCAACAATACATTGCAGCAACTTTAGTAATAATTACTATAAACCATGCAAACAACTTTCGATTTAAACAAACCTATTGCAATAGGTTGCGATCATGCTGGCGTTGAATATAAAGACGCAACGAAGAAATTTTTAGAAAAAAAAGGATATACCCTTAAAGATTTTGGTACCAATGGATCAACATCTGTCGATTATCCTGATTTTGCCCATGCAGTCGCCACAAGTGTAGAAACTGGCGAAACCGCATTTGGCATTTTATTTTGTGGCAGTGCCAATGGTGTTTGTATAACAGCTAATAAACATCAAGGAGTAAGAGCAGGCTTAAGCTGGGAAAATGATGTAGCCAAATTGATTCGCAGGCACAACAATGCCAATATCATTTGCATTCCTGCACGTTTTGTTGCATTGCCTTTGGCATTTGAAATGATTGATAATTTTATACAAACTGAATTTGAAGGTGGTCGTCATGCAACCAGAGTTGACAAAATTGCCTGCAGTTAATATTTAGTTTTAACGAATTATAAACCCATAATTTTTCTTTATAAAAACCAAATCAATGAAAAGAGTATTGCTGTTATCTATGTGTTTTGCAACTTTAGCTGTAGGTGCACAAAAAAATAAAGATGCAGGTAAGTTTGCATCTACCATTACCCAAAAAGATTTAAGAGACCAATTAACCATTATTGCCAGCGACGAAATGGAAGGCCGTGAAACAGCCACACCGGGGCAAAAAAAAGCTGCTGCATATATTGAAGAGCAGTTTAAAAAATTTGGATTAAAGCCTGGTAATGGCAATAGTTATCAACAAACGTATTCGGTTTATCAAGACGAGTTAAAGTCGGCTTCTTTGAATTTGTACAATTTTCCTTTTGAATATGGGAAACATTTTTCTGCCAATTTAAATAACTCGGTAAATGGTAGCTGGACATTAAGCAATATTGCTTATGTAGCTTATGGAATAAGCGATAAAGATAGAGATGATTACAAAGACATTGATGTAAAAGGTAAGTGGGTTTTGTTATTAGATATTACCCCTGCCGATATGGATAAAGGCGAAAATAATATTCCTGCCAGTAATCGTTTTGGGCTTTCTAATAAAGCAAAAACCGCCATGCAAAAAGGTGCTATTGGTGTATTGGCTGTATCTAAAAGCTTTTTAGCCGAAAATAAAATGCCAGTAAACAATATCGGGAATATGTATTTGAACAAGCAAGCTGTTGCTAACACAATACCAGTATTAAGTGTTTCTTATCAGGCAGCTGCATCGATATTGTCTAAAGTTTTAACATCATACACAGCTTTAAAAGATGTTGCAACAGGTGTGTACCCAACCAATGCAAAAATTGCTATTGATAAAATTACCAATACATTAGAAAGCTCTAATGTTGTTGCATTGTTAGAAGGTACAGACAAAAAAGATGAGTATGTAATACTTACTGCACACTACGATCATTTGGGAAAACGTGGGGATGTAATTTATTATGGAGCCGATGATGACGGAAGTGGTACTGTAAGTATAATTGAAATGGCAGAAGCTTTTGCCGAAGCAAAAAAAAATGGTAAAGGACCACGCAGAAGTATTGTATTTATGACAGTAAGTGGAGAAGAAAAGGGGTTGTGGGGTAGTGAATATTATTCAGAACATCCCATTTATCCTTTGGAAAAAACCAGTGTTGATTTGAATACAGATATGGTTGGTAGAATTGACCCATCGTATAAAGGCGATAGCTTAAACTATATGTTTATTATTGGAGAAGATAAACTAAGCAGCGATTTACAAAAAATTACAGACAGCATTAACACGCATGCTAAGATGGAATTAGATAGAAGATACAATGATCCTAAAGATCCGAATCGTTTTTATTACAGAAGCGATCACTACAACTTTGCAAGAAAAGGCGTACCAATTATTTTTTACTTTAACGGTGTACATAAAGACTATCATCGCCCAAGTGATACAGTTGATAAAATTAATTTCGACGTTATGGAAAAACGAGTTCGTTTAATTTTTAATACTGCCTGGGTAATGGCAAACAGAGAGGAAATGATGAAAAGAGATATACCACTCGATAAAACTGCTGTTAAATAAAATTCAAAAGAGCCACATTTTAAATTGTGGCTCTTTTTTAGAAATATATTAATGATAATGTAGTTATTACAATAATTACCAAATTACCCAATCGTAATTATTAGTTTCGTTACGGCTGGTAGGTTTTTGCAAACCATTGGTTAATTGGGTTACCCTTTCTCCGACTTTCTTTTTTAATTCCGATACTTTTAGAGTTGAGTTTTTATCGAACGCTTCTATTAAACTATAGGTAAAAACACCATTCTTTAAATCGCCACGTTCTTGTGCATATTGCATACCTCCTGCTGCTGAGATAATTGTTGCTCCAGTACCCTTGCCCACATTTACAAAAAGGCTTTGCATGAGTTCAAAACTATTGGCCATACCCAATTGCTTTTCTTTTTTTACTACTTTAATAGTACTTTTCGTTGTAACGCCATTGTTGTTTAATTCTTTTGTGGATGCTTCAATTTTAGCAATCTCATCTTTATCAACTTCGCCACTGTGGCAAGCATCTATGAGCATTAATTTTTTTCTAGGCTTGATATTGTCTAACAAACTTTCTAAATCGTCATAAGCCAAACCTTTTTCTGCTGGATTGTTGAAGTTGATGGAATAGGTAGATAGATAATAATCAAAATCTTTACTCAGCACTCCATGACCACTATAAGAAACAATTACTTTATCATCTTCTTTTAATTGCAACAATTTTTGTTTTAGTGCCAACACATTTTCTTTGGTTACATAGTTATCAAATAGACCTCTTTCATAAATCCAAATTCAGATATGTTGATAAATATCAGATACTAAAGTTTGTTGCAATTTCGTATAACAAATATGCATTGGATAACCATACAAAATTTGCCTGATGAACGTTTTCA
>JBIKRV010000056.1:0-15041 GCA_044348985.1 Chitinophagaceae bacterium | reverse complement strand
GAAAAACAAATAAAAGCCAGAGGTATTAAACGATGGCTGGAATATGGAATGCCACAACTAACAATCATCTAAGTAGTTCAGGCCAGTAGAATATCCTGCTGGACAGCAGGAGGGTCGCAGGTTCGAATCCTGTCCTCCCGACGAAAAAAGTTCACTATTTTTAGTGAACTTTTTTTATGTACTACACCTATATCATATTCAGCGAATCCATCAATCAATATTATTGTGGAAGTACACAAAACTTACACAATCGACTTGCCGAGCATAATGCTGGCGAAACCAAAAGTATTAAACATGGTTGCCCATGGAAGCTAATTGGATATTTACAATTTAGCTCAAGAGCTGAAGCTATAAAAAAAGAAAAACAAATAAAAGCCAGAGGTATTAAACGATGGCTGGAATATGGAATGCCACAACTAACAATCATCTAAGTAGTTCAGGCCAGTAGAATATCCTGCTGGACAGCAGGAGGGTCGCAGGTTCGAACCCTGTCCTCCAAGCACTAATTCTCTAAAGACAATCCTCTATGAAGCTTTTTTTAACGAAACTACTAAACATATTGGCGAAAGCTTCTTGGTAAAAAATCGATGGTTTGCTAAAATAGAAATTTCTTAAATACAGGTTGATTGTATATGGAAATTTTATAAATATAAAATTAAGGAAACACTTTAATGGCTTATGTTTCAAGTCATCAACACCATCCTTAAACCAATAACTTTTCTTACTGCTGTTAGTAAAACTGAGGGCAACAATTGCAGTATCCTGCAATTATTGCCCTTTTTTTAAGTAGTTCTACGTAAAAAAATAGGAGAAAGTACTTAAAATTTTCAGTAAAACCTCTATTGTATAACCCAATATAGGCTTCTACTTTTAACCTTTCAGAAAAGTAGAAACAATTCTTAACATACAATTGCTGTTACCAAAACCCAATAACTTAAATAAACAATCAACTTTAAACCCCATTTTTTATGAGACAGCATTTTTTCCTTCTATCGTTTATTTTATTGCTGGCATCAACCATGCTTCAAGCACAGAAACTGCCCGGTATTTCACCCAACCCTTATTACAAGATTAATGTAACCAATATTGATAAAAAAGGTGGCGTGCCATTGCAGTCATTCATCAGTGCGAGAAAAGGCGACAGCATTTTGTTGATTGGTGGAAGAACAAAGGGGCTGCATAATTTTTCCGGAACAGCATTCCCTTTCAGTACATCCAACAATAGATTGATGGTGTACGTTCCGGGTAATGGCGGCAGCACCAAAAGCCAACTTTTCTCTGCAGGCATCCCTTCTAACTTATCCCTTCAAAACCAATTACAACTTGCTTCTACAAATATGCAGTTTTGTCAGGATGCAGATACCTTGTACAGCATCGGAGGTTATGGTTTTAATGGGATAGTTGCAGGTGATAGTTGCTATGGAACATTCAACAGCATTTTTGCCGTACAGGTTTCCTCCCTTATCAACGCTATTGTCACAGGCGATACACTGAACAACAAACTCGCTAACTATTTTACCTTCTCCACGCAACCCAATTCATCAGATTCCACCATGGCTGTTACAGGCGGCGAACTGGCAAAAATGGGCAGCAGTTACTACTTGGTAATGGGGCAGGATTTTCAGGGTCAATATGGTTCAGGCAAAATCCACTACCAACGTTATACAAACACCATTACACAACTTAATTTTAAATATACTCTCGGTGCAAGCATTGCCTACACAGTGGTTCAAAACATTGTTGGTACATCGTTGGACTTCCACAGAAGGGATTTGAATGTAGTTCCTGTTATTGCCACCAATGGCAAACAGGGAATCGATGTTTACGGAGGTGTTTTTACACCAACTGTAAATGGAGGACCTTATTTGAATCCTGTAAAAATAAGAATGAACCCTTTGGGTGAACCATTCACTGCAACTGATACTACGTTCATACAATACTTCAACCAATACGCTGCTGCACATATTCTTTTGTATGATGGCATTGGCAACAGGATGTTCTCTACATTGCTTGGTGGCATTAGCCTGTACGACAGTGCCAAATTGGTAAACAACAATTCAGGCATCAGCCCGTCTGATACAACTATGCCATGGGCTCGTATAATTTCTACAATCACCAGAAATGCAAGGGGCAAGTTTAAAGAGTATGCATCAGACAACAATTGCCTGCCAGCTTATATCGGTGCAGAGGCAAGGTTCATTCCTTACAAGCAGTTTTTAAAGGATGGAAGCGAAGAAATTATTGATTATGGTAAAGTGGTATTGTATGCTGTAAAAAACAGAACCAAAACAATCAACATAGGTTTCCTATTTGGTGGCATCATTTCTACAGATGCCGAAGGAACAAGCACCAACAGTAACCCATCATTGTACCAAGTGAACCTGAACCTATTTTAATCAACTTCTATTAATTAAACCATAAACTCGTTTTCATGAAAAAAATAACAAACGGATTGAAGCTGGACATTGCCGTAATTGGTGGTGGCGTTGCCGGTACATACAGTGCCTGGCGTTTACAAAAAAGTGGCGATAAGAAAAAACTGGCCATCGGATTATTTGAGTACAGCAATCGTATTGGCGGCAGATTGTATTCTAGAACAATGCCTGAGATGCCAAACGTTGTAGCAGAGCTGGGTGGCATGAGGTATATACCTTCTACACAACCTTTGGTAACAGGATTGATCAACCACCTGAACCTTGCTTCAACAGATTTTCCTATGGGCAATCCAGATAAAACCATTGATGCAAAACTCAACTACTATTACCTAAGAGGAAAGCATTTAAAGCTATATGAGTTAAGTGAAAAAGGAAAAATTCCTTACAATGTTTCCTGGCAGGAAGAAGGCATGAATCCTGATCAACTGCAGGCTCATGTTATGAACCTATATGTATCCAATGCATCCAAATTGTCCTTAAAAGAATGGTTCAATGTAAAAGTATTTGGAAAGTTTATGTACCAACTGGGCTACTGGAATTTCCTTAGTCAAGTACTTACCAATGAAGCTTACAGTTACATGCGTGATGCAGGTGGCTACGATGCCAATGTGGCCAATGCCAGCACCATTGCCCAATTGCCAGTAAGCGATTTTGGACCTACAACTGAGTTTAGAACATTGGTAAAAGGCTACCAATCGTTGCCCATCACCTTGGCTGAAGAATTTGAAAAAGATGGTGGTGGTGTTTACATGAACCAGCGTTTAAAAAGTATTGTTAAACAAAAAGATGGTAGCTACCAGTTAACGTTTGCTGCTACTGATACTGTTGAATACACTACCATTGCAAGAAACAATGCAAAAGAAGTGGTTGTATATGCCAAGAAAGTTATTCTAGCTATGCCTAGGCGTTCATTAGAACTGATTGAATGGAACCAGTTTCAAGACAATAAATTCTTGAAGGAAAATATTGACAGCGTTTTGATTCAAAGTGCTTTCAAGTTGTTCATGGCTTACGACTACCCCTGGTGGCGTTCATTGAACCTTTGGTTTGGTCGTTCCATTACAGATTTGCCTATACGACAAACTTATTATTTTGGTGTAGAAGGAGAACAGCCCGATGCTAAGAACAAAAAAAGCACCAAGGCTTTATTGATGGCTTCCTATAACGATATTTCCAATGTTCCTTTTTGGAAAGGATTGGAAAACGATGTGCATTATACAGGCAACGATACCACTATAAAAGAAAAGATTGACCCAGCTCCTCCATCAGAATATAAAGCCACTAAAAGCATGGTAGAAGAAGCCCATAGACAAGTAATGGAATTGCATAATTTGGAAAGAATGGACAAGCCTTACTCTGCCATTTTCCATGATTGGAGTGGTGATCCCTATGGTGGCGGATGGCATGAATGGAAAGCAGGCTACCGTTACGATGAAATCATCAAGAAAATGATTAAGCCGGTGGACAGTGATGAGGTGTTCATCATTGGTGAGGCCTACTCCAACAACCAGGGTTGGGTGGAAGGCTCATTTGAAACTGCCGCAGATATGATGGAACGTTACTTTAAACTTAAATTTTTACCATAGTCATGTTAAACAACAAACTTGCTTCGCCAGCACCCCCCGTTTACACAGTGTCTGATTATATAGCAGACCGTTTAGTAGAACTGAACATCAACCATATTTTTGATGTGCCCGGTGATTTTGTAACCAATTTCATGAATGTGGTGGTGGCAAGGTATCCCAATATAAAATTCATTACAACACCCAACGAATTAATTGCAGGATACTCTGCCGATGCCTACACCAGATTAAATGGTGCAGGTGCTGTGGCTGTTACTTATGGTGTAGGTGCTTTTAGTTTAATCAATGCTGTGGCTGGTGCTTATGTGGAAAGAAATCCATTAATTGTTTTAAATGGCTGCCCCTCAACAACAGACAGGGTTTATGAAAACCAGAAAGGCGTTTTGATACATCACAGCACAGGAAATTTTTCAGCCAATTTAGATGCCTACAAAAATGTTACAGTAGCAGCAGTTTCCATTGGCGACCCTGCAAAAGCCCCTGAACTAATTGATCAAGCCATTGTTGCAGCTTTCAAGTTCAGAAGGCCATGCTATATAGAAGTATGGAAAGATGTTTGGCAAATGCCCTGCACCAAACCTACATCCAAGTTAAAACTGGAAATGCCTGTCAGCGACCCAGACACATTGAAAGCGGCAGTTGCCAGCCTTACGCAAAAAATAAACAATGCTAAGAACCCACTTTTTTGGGCTGGTATTGAATTGCAGCGTTATGGCTTACAGAGCAGCTTTAAAAAATTGCTGAGCAAAACAAATATTCCTTACATCACCACCTTGTTGGCAAAGTCTGTTATTGCGGAAAATAATGAATGGTTCAAAGGAGTTTATACGGGTGCTGCTTGTGAATTGCCCATCAGGACAACCGTAAGTAAAAGTGATTTGATTATTGGTTTGGGAACAATTGTAACAGATGATTATTTAGGACTCATCAATACCAAATATGCCAATATGGTAGTGGCTTATGATGGCAAGCTACGCATAGGCTATGAAGAGTACAACAATGTGTATGTGCAGGATATTCTCAAAGCACTATTATTCATGAAAACATTGAAGCAAAATAAAACTGTTCCCCTTCTTGCCAAGAAAGCTGCCACACCAAAAACACCAACAAAAGGAGCATTAACCTTCAATACTTTTTTTGATGTAGTAAGGCCATGGATAGATGATAGCATGACCATCATTATTGATGAAAGTGATTCCATGTATGTGGCATCAAACATTGCCAGCAACCGTGCAGGTGCTTTTGTTTCAGAAGCTGCTTGGGGTTCTATTGGTTATGCTGCTGGTGCAGCAGCAGGCGTAGGTCTGGCCACAAAATACAGACCAGTGGTTTTTGCTGGTGATGGTGGCTTCCATATGATTGCACAAAGCTTGGAAACCTTGGTACAGTATAATCCGGGCAGCGTCGTATTCCTAATGAACAATGCCATTTTTGGTATTGAACAAGCATTGATTAATTGGGAAGCATTTGAAAACCCAAGTGAGTTCATGCCCTATAATTTGTTCCCTGTTTGGAACTATGCTGCACTTGCCAATACGTTTGGAGCAAAGCCTTACCGTGTGGAAAGTATTGAGCAGATCATTGCCTTGCTTCCGGAATTAAAGAAAAACAAGAATGTGGTTTCTTTTATTGATGTGGTGATACCGACCACCGATTTGCCACCACAAATAAAAAGACTGGCTACAGAGTAAGCTGTAAAAATAATTAAAGGTGCAAGCCGAAAAACCTTCAATAGAGTAGGCATAAAAAACTAAAACAAAATCACCATGGCAAGTCCACTAACAATGTATGTTCAAATTAAGCAGGATTCACTTTCTCAAGAAGCAGCAGTAGCTGCTGTAAACAACTTTGCAGCAGGCGTAAAAGCAGGTTTAGATGCAGCAGGTATTGTACATTATGCCACTCTAGTATTGATACCCAATATGCCTGCCTCACCTGGTGAAGCACCTGTTGGCTATGCAGGCATTTTATTGATGACCGATTTTGATCTGGCCATGAATCCTTACCTAGAAACATTCTGGAATGCACCGGGCGGTGGTATCAAAGCGGCTTTGCAGGGTATTGCAGAAATTGCTTACAACCCAGTTCCATCAATTGAAACATTGACCGACTTTGAAAACTTCATCAATTCTGCAAACCTCAGCCCAGCCCCAGAAGATGGCAACTGGCTTAACTTTTATCAGGCTTACAGCTTTACTGTTGCACAAATAAACTCGTAGCAACGATAGTCAACAAACAAGAACTACCTGCATTTTTTCATTCAGGAGGCTGCCTTAAATATTTCATTGATTGTCTTATTGAGTAACCAACTTCTGCTTTGCAGAAAAGCACTTTGAAAATGACATATTAATCACGAAGGATTTAAGAACATTCAAAAATAAAAAACGAAGTTTTCTCTTTGTGTACTTTGTGGTCAAATTAAAATCATTTGTTTTCAATGATTTAACTAACATTTCATTGGCAGCTTGTTGCAATATAACAATCAGTGAGCATCCAATTTGCAAACATTTCGGTTAACGCATCCGATAACTATCGGATGTGACAAACTGGATTACTTTTAAGACAGCCTCTTTTTAAACTGCCAACAATGATTAATACTTCCAATGCCCCCGATAGGACAAATATTCAAGGTCTCATCCTTCGTGGATACACACATCCCTTCTCCTGCCATCTTTTATTCAGTTTTCTGAACGACAATAAAGCAACAGTAAATACAAAAACATTTTTCGCTGACCTGTATCCAAAGGTTCAGTCAGCTACAGAATGGGGCAATAATAAACCCGTCTCTATGCTGAACATTGGACTAACTTATTTGGGCATTCAGCAACTGAATTTTTTGGCTGCAAATGAATTAGCCAATTTCCCCAGCAGCTTTAAAAATGGTCCTTGGTCTGGTGGCTCACAAGCTTCTTTGGGCGATATTTATGATACAGCCAGCGACCCTTCAAAATGGTGGAACAGTACCAATGGAGAGCAGAACACCAACCTGCACTGTGTGGTGCATATTTATGCACTAACGCAGGAAGCCCTTGAAACACTTGTTAATGCAGTACTTTCCTCCGCATCAACCAATGGCTTAACTGAAATAATACCCCTAACCACTACCACCAATGGTGGTCGTTTGTACCAATGCGTTGTTGAAAACGACCCGGAAAAAATACATTTTGGTTATACAGATGGCATTTCAGAACCATCTATGCAGGACCCTCCTTTACCATGGAACCCAATTACAGAAACCAACAGTGCAGAAACCAACAATAATTTTTTAATTGGTTATCCCAACTCATTAAGCAATCCCGGCCCAACGGATACGGATACCAATACGTGTACTGTTACCGCAAGCAGCTTTGCAAAAGATGGTTGTTATAATGCCTTTAGAGTTATCTATCAAGATGTAGCAGCCTTTAATAGTTTCCTGCAACAAAGTGCACAGTCGCCCGAAATAAAAAAAGAGCTGGCTTATCTTAATCTTACGGAACAAGAAACAGAAGAATGGGTTGCCGCCAAGCTTTGTGGAAGATGGCGTAATGGGTCGCCATTAATGCTAAGTCCAGAAAAGCCCGACCCAGCCACCAGCCATGGTGAAGACTTTAAGTATGGCTCAACCGATGATAGTGGCAAAACAGAATACACCAGTAGCAGTTTGCGTTGCCCATTTTCTGCACATACCAGAGCGGCCAACCCAAGAGACCAGCCATTGCTTCCTTCTGAAGGGGTCACCACTCCTCCACGCATTCTCAGAAGAGGTGTACCTTATGGTGAAGCATTGCCCAACAGCAGCACCACAGATGATGGGGTTGACAGAGGATTGGTAGGTCTGTTTCTATGTGGCAGCATTGCTGGTCAATTTGAGAAATTGTATAGCTGGATGAACTACAACAATTTTAGTGACAAGACCATTTTCAACATTAAGCATCCACCACAGGATGCTTTATTGGGCAATAGAAATGCGGCCAATTCAAATGCCTTTCCCGGGGCAGTTAAAAGCTTCACTATTCCTTTGGATAACGGAACACCAAAAGCTAGCATTACCATTCCAGCAATGCCACAATTTTTAACAACAAGGGGTACAGCCTATTGCCTGCTACCAAGCTTGGCAAACCTTGCCAAGATAGCGGGCTTGAGCAAATAAAAACAGCACCACAAACTACCCATATAAGACCTATGCATGCAGGGCAGCAGTAAATGCCTAGGTTCGAATTATGTACTCTCGGCAAAAAAAGAGGCTGTCTCGAACTTTTGAGACAGCCTCTTTTTAATCATAATACTCCCATTATTTAATAAAGTTTCACACAACTGCTGTTGCAGCATTTAAACTAAAACTTTTGCATATAAAATGAGTGGATATACGTTTTAAATTACGTAGAACTACGTAATAAGTAATTAGGGTTAATTCTTATATTCGAAGAGGGAAATAAAAAAAGCGACTTCCGCCGCTTTAAATGTTTTCACAACGGAATAATCCTTATTGTGATTTGCTTTCAATGAGGTAAAAATAATGTTTAAAACGATAAAACAAAATAAATTATGAAGAAAATTCTTGGACTTGATTTAGGGACTAATTCTATCGGATGGGCATTGATTGAAAAGGACACAGAAAATAATCAAGGTCGAATAATCAATATTGGTAGTCGAATAATACCAATGGGTGCAGAAGTTTCAAACTTTGAACAAGGAAATCCACAAACAAAAAATGCAGACCGTAGAACTGCAAGAGGTATTAGGAGAATGGGTAAAAGATATAAAGCAAGGAGAAATAAATTACTATATATCCTTAGCAAAATGTCAATATTACCAGAGCAATTTAAATTTTCAACTCCATTTGATAATCCCTTGAAAATCCAAAAGGTAAATCTGCTTCCTATTAAGAGAGGGACGTCGCAATTAACTGCTTTAGAATTGTTACAGCTTAAAGTAAAAGCACTAAAAGGGCCTATCGAACTACAAGAATTGGGTAAAATAATTTTTACCTACAATCAATTAAGGGGATATGCTGGAGCTGGTAATGATGAGGAAGATGTAAAAGACGAATCAGCAAATGAAAATGAAGAAACTGACTTTCTTAAATACGAGAAGATTGTTGCAATAGTTAAAATAATTAATGAACCTCTAAAGCAGCAAGCAAAGAAAAAAGGCAAAGAAGTTTTTGATATTGAAATTGAGTATGATGGAGAAGTTTTGAAAGGTGAAACCGTGTTAAATACTTTGAAGAAAAATGAAGAAGTTGAATTGCAGATAATCATTAGAAGGGATAAAAAGGGAAATGTTAGTTCTATTAACTTGACAATGCCGATAAAAACTAACTGGCGTAAGTCAATGGAAGAATTGGAAGAAGAATTGAATAAACTAACTGAACAAAAAGGAGAAGAAGCCTATTTATGTGAATACTTTTTAAGTAAATTATCTGCAGATAAAAATTATAAACTACGAAACAAGGTAATTCTGAGAAAAAGATACCAAGCTGAATTTGATGCAATATGGAATGCTCAGCTAAAACACAATCCTATATTCAAATCAATAGTAGAGAACAAGGAAACATTACGTTCAATTACAGATTTCGTTTTTCCAGGTAATAACGCAGAAAAGAAACAAGCCGATTACAGAAACACAGCCATTGAAAAGGGATTAAAATACTTGATAAAAGATCAAATTATCTACTATCAACGTGATTTAAAAGACCAATCTGATTTAATAGGGTTCTGTAGATATGAAAAAGACCAAAGAGTGGTCGCCAAAAGCCACCCAATTTTTCAGGAGTTTAAAGTTTGGGAGCAAATAAATAAACTTAGCATTAATACCAAAACGCAAAATGGTTTTACCAAAAAAGGTGAACCAAAATATGAGTACAATGATGTGCCACTATCAGCTAATTATAAACAGTGGTTATTTGATGAACTACAAAAGAAAAAAGAAGTATCAGGTAAAGGCTTTTATGCTAAGCTTGAAAAGGAAGGAGCAATTATAAAAAATGAAAGTTTTTTAAATGGCATTCACAGAGATGTAAAATTTAAAGGTAATGAAACATATCTCTTCTTGAAATCACAACTCAAAGAATGGTTTGACAAATTGGGGCTTAACGATACAAACGTTTTAGTTAGCTTTTGGGATATTTTATACAATACCAAAGGAAATGAATACGATTTAGATAGTGAGCGTTGTAAAGCAATCAAAAAATTTATTGTAAGCAAAAGTGCTGAAGTAGGAGATATTGATAAGCTAACGGTTCGTTTTGCTAAAATAAAATTTGCTAGAAACTACGGTTCATTATCACTAAAAGCTATTGAAAATATGCTGCCATTGATGAGAGCAGGTAAGTATTTTAATGAAGAACTTCCACAAAATATTAATGACAACTTACTCAAGATATTAAACGAGAATCAAGAAGACCCATTTTTAAAAGCCGTAGAACAAGAGCTAGAAGACTACAAAGAGATTTTGTTGACAGAAGGAGGCATGAAGCCAAGCTATGCAGCAATTCTGGTTTATGGAAAACATACTGCTGAAAGTTTTTCTGGTGAAAATATTCAATCACCCAAAGATATAAAGCCAATTCCTCAAGGAGAACTAAGAAATCCATTAGCCGAACAATTGATAAACGAGGCTATTAAAATGGTTGCAGAAATATGGTCAGCCAATGGAGAAAAACCTGATGAAGTAAGAGTAGAATTGGCAAGAGAATTAAAAAACAGTGCCGATGAAAGAAACAAAATTTATAAAGCCAATGATGCTAATAGAAAAGTAAATGAACGAGTAAAACAAAGATTGAGAGAGTTAAATAAAGAAACTTCATTAGGAAACATTGAACGCTATAGGCTTTGGAGTTCTCAAGCTAGCGAACCTTTTCCTGTACCAATAAAACCATCTGAACCAACAAAATCAGAAATTGAAACTATGCGTTTATGGGAAGAACAAAAATGTTTGTCGCCTTATACAAAGCAACCTATACCATTAAGTAAATTATTTGATAAAGGTCTATACGACAGAGACCATATAATCCCAAAATCAAGATATTTTGATGATTCTCTTTCAAATAAGGTGGTTGCAGAAACAAGGGTAAATAGGGACAAGGGAAATAGAACCGCTTTAGAATATTTTGAAAGTGGTTCTACAACCATTACAAATCTTTTATCCAAAGATCAATTTACGGAATATGTAAACGAAAATTTTTTTGGAAAAAAACGTAAAAATTTATTAGCAACTAAAATCCCTCAAGACCCCGTTGCAAGGCAGTTGAAAGACACACAATACATTGCTACAAGAGTAAGAGAAGAAATATCAAAAATTGTTGGTAGTGACAATGTAAAAACCACAACTGGCGGTATAACAGATTACTTGCGAAATCATTGGGGCGTAAATGAAAAATTCAAAGAAATTGTTTTAGATAGGTATAAAAAGGCAAGACCTTTTTTTGCTGAAATTGAATTCAAAAAATATGAGAAAGAATACGAGGCGAAAAAGAAAGAGTATGAAAGGAATGAAATGCCATTTGACGAACCATTTATTGAAAAATCGAATTTTATAAGTGAATTTAATAAAGAATTTATTAAAAAGGAAGACAACAAACTGAAAATAAAAGGCTGGACGAAACGATTAGACCACAGGCATCATGCAATGGATGCTTTAATAATTGCCTGCACCGAACAAGCTCATATACAAAGGTTGAACAATTTAAATAAAGAACTTCAAACCGAATTAGCAAAAAATAAAGAACTTATTAAGAAGGGGTTTGAAGGAACAGATGAAGAATTATTAGCTGAATTTGTAAACTTGGGTGAAAAAGAACGAAAGGAAATATTAGAGAAGTTGCCAAGCTTCAGAACATTTACACATCCATGGGCAACCTTTTCTGATGATGCAAAAAACAAATTAGAAACAATTATTGTCTCTCACAAACCAAAAGAAAAACTGTTAATACAAAAAGTTGAAAAAGGGGAAGATGCTGGGAAAAAAGATGCTTTAAGAATTAGAGGAAAACTTCATGATGCTACATTGTATGGTTTAAGCGAAGGCAAAGAGTCTTACAGAATTAAGCTTACAAAACTTGCAGGTAAACAATTCGCAACTGAAAAAACAATTGAAAAAATTATTGACCCCTTAATTAAAGAAAGTATTAAGAACCACTTAGAAAATTACAAGGGCAATAAAGCAGAAGCATTTTCAGCAGAGGGAATTAGTGAACTCAACAAAAATAGAGCAGTTCCTGTTTATGGATTCAAAATTTATTATAAAGAGCAATCTGAAAAATATGGCCTAAAGAAAATAGCAGGTAAAAAATCTACACAAGATTCATTCAATGATATTCTCAACAGAATGATTGATGAGGATTTGAAAAACAAACTCATTTCCCACATAGACACAAAAGGAGGTGATTTTAAGGAAGCATTTTCTGAAACTGGTATTAAAGAGCTAAATCAAAAGTTGGAAGAAGATTATAAACTTAAAAATCAAAATAAATCCTTTAAGGCAATCACATCAATAAAATTAAAACCTTTAAAATCAGATGGTGAAGAAGAAGAAATTGATTTGTCATTATTACCACTTGAAAGAAAAAGCAGTTATAATAACAAGCTAATGGTAGCCACTGGTAGCAATTATGCTTTTGTGGTTTTAGAGAAAGAAGGTAAAAGGCATTACGATGAAATAAGTTTTTTTGATGCAACAAGGTTAGTGAATAACGCTTTCAAAAAAGGATTCAAGGATGTACAAAAAATAATTACAAATCACTTTGAGGGAAAGCATACAGGTTCAAAAATCCTGTTTACTTTAAAACAAAACGAAATGGTGTATTTACCTCAAAAGAACGAAAATGTTATAACAGATAATAATCATGCCGATTTTACAGCATTTTGGAATGATAAAAAAAGTCGTTCCAAAAACGTTTACACTATTGTGAAATTTAGTGGAAAACAGATTTATTTCTTAAAACATGATATTGCTAATGCACTCGTTAATAAAGTTGAATTTGGCAGCCAAAATTGTTATGAGATAATAGACGGTATTTCAATCAAGGAACACTGTATTAAACTACATATAGACCGCCTAGGCAACATAAAACCTATTTTATGATTAAACGCACCCTTTGCATAGAATCTCCCTGCCACCTTAAATGTTCCAATGAGCAATTGGTGGTTAGTTATAGCCATGTAAAGGGTTTAGAAGATAGAGCCGATAGAACGGTACCCATAGAAGATATTGGCATGTTGGTATTGGAGCATCAGCAAATAAGTATTACGCATTATTTACTGGATAAATTGGTAGCCAATAATGTAGCTGTTATTACTTGTAACGATACCCACCACCCTACAGGTTTATTAATGCCATTAGAAAGTAACACTTTACAGAGTGAACGTTTTAGGGCACAGATAGATGCTACTGAGCCTTTGAAAAAACAATTATGGCAGCAAACAGTAAAAGCAAAAATTACCAATCAGGCAGCGGTTTTAAATAAGTGGAATATTAAACATAAACTTTTAATCAATTTAGCAGATGATGTAAAAAGTGGCGATACAGGTAATTGTGAAGCCACTGCTGCTTCTTTTTACTGGCAAAATATAATGCCCATTGCCTGGCAATTTTTTAGACGAAGAGAAGGCCCACCACCCAATAATTTACTTAACTATGGTTATGCCATTGTAAGAGCTTGTATGGCAAGAGCTATTGTTGGTGCAGGCTTATTACCCACCTTGGGTATTTTTCATAGAAACCGTTACAATGCTTATTGTTTGGCAGATGATATTATGGAACCTTACCGTCCATTTGTAGATATTATTGTTAGAGGTATTATAGACGAAACAAGCCATGTAGAAAGTTTAACACCTGAGTTTAAAAACAGGTTATTAAAAATACCTACCGTGGATGTGTTGATGAATGGAGAAAAAAGTCCGTTAATGGTTGCAATGAGTCGAACAGCAAGTTCTTTAGCAAAATGTTATGCAGGAGAACAAAGGAAAATATTGTATCCGGTAGTTCCTTAGTACTTGTCATGTCGATGCAGGAGACATCTGCTCACATGTATGTCATGTCAACGCAGGAGACATCTGCTGAAATTTATGTCATTCCGACAATGGAGGAATCTGCTGGGCTGTTGTATTACTGATGAGCAGATCCCTCGTTCCTCGGGATGACATTAAAGAATTGGGATGACATTAAAGAATTGGGATGACATTAAAGAATTGGGATGACATTAAGAAATTGGGATGACATAAAATTATTATCATTATGCAACCAATTGGTACACATAATTATTACGTTTACATAACTACCAATAAAAACAAAACCGTTTTATATATAGGTGTTACAAACGATTTAAAAGCTAGAATGCAACAACACGAGGAAAATGCAAAACTTTTTACGCATAAATCTTTTGCAGGTAAATACAATGCATACTTTCTTTTATACTATGAACATTTTGAATGGATAGAACAAGCAATTGCAAGAGAAAAAGAATTGAAGGGATGGAGAAGAAGTAAAAAAGAAGAGTTGATAAATAAGGTTAATGCTGAATGGAAATTTTTGAATGATAGTTTAGAATAATGTCATTCCGACGCAGGAGGAATCTAATAAGCTGTTGTACTACTGATGAACAGATCCCTCATTCCTTGGGATGACATGCAATATTCAACTGCTGAATAATCATTGTCATTCCGACAAAGGAGGAATCTGATGAGCTGTTGTACTACGGATGAACTGATCCCTCGTTCCACGGGATGACATGCTATTATTCAACTGCTGAATAATCATTGTCATTCCGACAAAGGAGGAATCTGATAAGCTGTTGTACTAATGATGAACAGATCCCTCGTTCCTCGGGATGACATGCTAATATTCAACTGCTGAATAATCATTGTCATTCCGACAAAGGAGGAATCTGATGAACTGTTGTACTACGGATGAACTGATCCCTCGTTCCTCGGGATGACATGCAATATTCAACTGCTGAATAATCATTGTCATTCCGACAAAGGAGGAATCTGACTAGCTGTTGTACTAATGATGAACAGATCCCTCGTTCCTCGGGATGACA
>JBIKRV010000017.1:0-72271 GCA_044348985.1 Chitinophagaceae bacterium | reverse complement strand
CATTCCGACAAAGGAGGAATCTGACTAGCTGTTGTACTAATGATGAACAGATCCCTCGTTCCTCGGGATGACATGCAATATTCAACTGCTGAATAATCATTGTCATTCCGACAAAGGAGGAATCTGACTAGCTGTTGTACTAATGATGAACAGATCCCTCGTTCCTCGGGATGACATGCAATATTCAACTGCTGAATAATCATTGTCATTCCGACAAAGGAGGAATCTGATAAGCTGTTGTACTAATGATGAACAGATCCCTCGTTCCTCGGGATGACATGCTAATATTCAACTGCTGAATAATCATTGTCATTCCGACAAAGGAGGAATCTGACTAGCTGTTGTACTAATGATGAACAGATCCCTCGTTCCTCGGGATGACATGCTATTATTCAACTGCTGAATAATCATTGTCATTCCGACAAAGGAGGAATCTGATGAGCTGTTGTACTAATGATAAACAGATCCCTCATTCCTCGGGATGAAATACAATATTCAACTGCTGAATAATCATTGTCATTCCGACAAAGGAGGAATCTGACTAGCTGTTGTACTAATGATGAACTGATCCCTCATTCCTTGGGATGACATGCAATATTCAACTGCTGAATAATCATTGTCATTCCGACAAAGGAGGAATCTGACGAGCTGTTGTACTACGGATGAACTGATCCCTCGTTCCTCGGGATGACATGCTATTATTCAACTGCTGAATAATCATTGTCATTCCGACGCAGGAGGAATCTGATGAGCTGTTGTACTACGGATGAACTGATCCCTCATTCCTTGGGATGACATGCTATTATTCAACTGCTGAATAATCATTGTCATTCCGACAAAGGAGGAATCTGATAAGCTGTTGTACTACTGATGAACAGATCCCTCATTCCTTGGGATGACATGCAATATTCAACTGCTGAACAATCATTGTCATTCCGACAAAGGAGGAATCTGATGAGCTGTTGTACTACGGATGAACAGATCCCTAATTCCTCGGGATGACATGCTATTATTCAACTGCTGAATAATCATTGTCATTCCGACAAAGGAGGAATCTGATGAGCTGTTGTACTACGGATGAACAGATCCCTAATTCCTCGGGATGACATGCTATTATTCAACTGCTGAATAATCATTGTCATTCCGACAAAGGAGGAATCTGATGAGCTGTTGTACTAATGATAAACAGATCCCTCATTCCTTGGGATGACATGCTATTATTCAACTGCTGAATAATCATTGTCATTCCGACAAAGGAGGAATCTGATGAGCTGTTGTACTACGGATGAACTGATCCCTCGTTCCACGGGATGACATGCAATATTCAACTGCTGAATAATCATTGTCATTCCGACAAAGGAGGAATCTGATAAGCTGTTGTACTACTGATGAACAGATCCCTCGTTCTTCGGGATGACATGCTAATATTAAGCTACACCATGAAACACGAACGATTAAATGCATACCGAATTATGTGGGTACTTGTATTTTTCGATTTACCAACCGAAACCAAAAAAGAACGCAAAGCAGCCAGCAACTTTCGTAAAAAAATACTGGCCGATGGTTTCAGTATGTTTCAATTCAGCATTTATTTAAGGCATTGCCCCAGTATGGAAAATGCCGATGTACATATAAAAAGGGTACAAAAAATATTACCCGAACATGGGCATGTAGGCATTATGTGTATTACCGATAAACAGTTTGGCATGATGAAAATTTTTCAGGGAACCAAACCAGCCACTGTTATGAATGTACCCCAACAACTGGAAATGTTTTAACCTTCCCTCCTCCTTTGAAGGGATGCCTAAAAAGCGGGGTGGGTACAAAAGAGAAACATTAAAAAGCCTGCTTTTTTTGGTAAAAGCAGGCTTTTAGTTTCATTTTTTACGTTCTGTTTTTAACCAAAACCCTTACTGGTATTAATTTACGCCATGGTATGTTGTTATCAAAGAACGTAAATCTAAAGTTTGAAAGCAAATCACAACAACATGGGTATCATGCGTTGGTTTTTTTTTGTTGTTATCAAAGAACGTAAATCTAAAGTTTGAAAGCAAATCACAACTAAATAGAAAAATACGTTTTATCTTTACATGTTGTTATCAAAGAACGTAAATCTAAAGTTTGAAAGCAAATCACAACTACGCATCTCTTATCTCACTTCTACCTCCTGTTGTTATCAAAGAACGTAAATCTAAAGTTTGAAAGCAAATCACAACTTTGTGGCATTGGTAGATAAACCTGCTATTGTTGTTATCAAAGAACGTAAATCTAAAGTTTGAAAGCAAATCACAACTCTATGTAGAGAATCCGCAAGCATGGCAACGTTGTTATCAAAGAACGTAAATCTAAAGTTTGAAAGCAAATCACAACCGCAATAGCTTTAATGATTTTTCGTGAATGGTTGTTATCAAAGAACGTAAATCTAAAGTTTGAAAGCAAATCACAACAAACACGTTATAAAACAGTTGGGGCGGACGGTTGTTATCAAAGAACGTAAATCTAAAGTTTGAAAGCAAATCACAACGCAAAGATGATGCAGCTATCTAAAACAAAAGTTGTTATCAAAGAACGTAAATCTAAAGTTTGAAAGCAAATCACAACATTCCTGTTAACGTAATGTTGTAACCATTTGTTGTTATCAAAGAACGTAAATCTAAAGTTTGAAAGCAAATCACAACTAATGAAGATTATCGTAAAAAATACAATGAGTTGTTATCAAAGAACGTAAATCTAAAGTTTGAAAGCAAATCACAACACTTCATCTTTAAATAATTTCTTCCAAATAGTTGTTATCAAAGAACGTAAATCTAAAGTTTGAAAGCAAATCACAACATTATTTTGTATCTCAAAAAAATTGGCATGTTGTTATCAAAGAACGTAAATCTAAAGTTTGAAAGCAAATCACAACAGCATGGCCGATAATGCCACAGCTAAAAATGTTGTTATCAAAGAACGTAAATCTAAAGTTTGAAAGCAAATCACAACACAATATTCAATGCATCTCTCAATGCACCTGTTGTTATCAAAGAACGTAAATCTAAAGTTTGAAAGCAAATCACAACTAGATTTTGGTTCACTACTATCTGCATAAAGTTGTTATCAAAGAACGTAAATCTAAAGTTTGAAAGCAAATCACAACCGAGTAGTAACAACAATGTAATTAGTTTTGGTTGTTATCAAAGAACGTAAATCTAAAGTTTGAAAGCAAATCACAACTGTAAAGAACGATTGGGAAGTTAGTAATTAGTTGTTATCAAAGAACGTAAATCTAAAGTTTGAAAGCAAATCACAACACACCCTTTCCCTTAGCTTTGTGCAAACAAGTTGTTATCAAAGAACGTAAATCTAAAGTTTGAAAGCAAATCACAACATCCTAATATTCTCATTTAATTAGAGTGCCGTTGTTATCAAAGAACGTAAATCTAAAGTTTGAAAGCAAATCACAACCCGCAATCAATACTTAGTAAGGCTATTGCCGTTGTTATCAAAGAACGTAAATCTAAAGTTTGAAAGCAAATCACAACTAAAATTGCAAATGCTTATGAGGAATTTATGTTGTTATCAAAGAACGTAAATCTAAAGTTTGAAAGCAAATCACAACCTAACCGAGCTTAATCCGCTTGCTATAACTGTTGTTATCAAAGAACGTAAATCTAAAGTTTGAAAGCAAATCACAACACAAAGACTATTATCGAAAGTGGAAAGAAGGTTGTTATCAAAGAACGTAAATCTAAAGTTTGAAAGCAAATCACAACACTGGCAATATTGCAAATGAATACGCAAACGTTGTTATCAAAGAACGTAAATCTAAAGTTTGAAAGCAAATCACAACTCTTTCATATCCCCAATGAAAGTGCTACAAGTTGTTATCAAAGAACGTAAATCTAAAGTTTGAAAGCAAATCACAACATTTCATTAATCTTTATATTTTTTTTATCAGTTGTTATCAAAGAACGTAAATCTAAAGTTTGAAAGCAAATCACAACACTTGGCAATGAACTTTTCTTTTTTTAGCTGTTGTTATCAAAGAACGTAAATCTAAAGTTTGAAAGCAAATCACAACATATTAACACAGCTATTCCAAATAGTGCATGTTGTTATCAAAGAACGTAAATCTAAAGTTTGAAAGCAAATCACAACCCAAACTTAAAAATTATGGCACGTTATCGTGTTGTTATCAAAGAACGTAAATCTAAAGTTTGAAAGCAAATCACAACCAGCCGCCTTACCTTTCGCTCAAAAAGGTCGTTGTTATCAAAGAACGTAAATCTAAAGTTTGAAAGCAAATCACAACAAATACTCAGCATTACAATTATCAACAACCGTTGTTATCAAAGAACGTAAATCTAAAGTTTGAAAGCAAATCACAACCAGGTGCAACAGGTACAATTGCAGTAATTAGTTGTTATCAAAGAACGTAAATCTAAAGTTTGAAAGCAAATCACAACTTCTCCATCACTATCTCCAAATAATCCTTTGTTGTTATCAAAGAACGTAAATCTAAAGTTTGAAAGCAAATCACAACTTTTGTAGTAGCATAGCTTGGCGAGTTTTGGTTGTTATCAAAGAACGTAAATCTAAAGTTTGAAAGCAAATCACAACAAGAATTTTTTGAAAATCTCTAACCCATTTGTTGTTATCAAAGAACGTAAATCTAAAGTTTGAAAGCAAATCACAACATTCAGCAGGTGCACCAATAATACAGTAAGGTTGTTATCAAAGAACGTAAATCTAAAGTTTGAAAGCAAATCACAACACACAGTTCATCCTATGTTTACATTTTATTGTTGTTATCAAAGAACGTAAATCTAAAGTTTGAAAGCAAATCACAACTCAAATGAAGTCCAAGCCAGCTCTCCATCAGTTGTTATCAAAGAACGTAAATCTAAAGTTTGAAAGCAAATCACAACCCGCAATCAATACTTAGTAAGGCTATTGCCGTTGTTATCAAAGAACGTAAATCTAAAGTTTGAAAGCAAATCACAACATTCAGCCATCCGATACAACAAATAATAAGGTTGTTATCAAAGAACGTAAATCTAAAGTTTGAAAGCAAATCACAACGAATCGTTTTTAATTGTGAAAGAATTATATGTTGTTATCAAAGAACGTAAATCTAAAGTTTGAAAGCAAATCACAACCGATTTGCTGCCCGCCATTTCTTTACGATGTTGTTATCAAAGAACGTAAATCTAAAGTTTGAAAGCAAATCACAACCCATGAGTTTTGAATACGTCTAACCTCCATGTTGTTATCAAAGAACGTAAATCTAAAGTTTGAAAGCAAATCACAACCTCGAAGGTACTGTTCAATTTTTTTCTCTGTTGTTATCAAAGAACGTAAATCTAAAGTTTGAAAGCAAATCACAACTACCGGTAATCGTTACAAGTAAGAAGTTTGGTTGTTATCAAAGAACGTAAATCTAAAGTTTGAAAGCAAATCACAACTAAAGTATGTGGTAACCTTTAGACGGTGTTGTTGTTATCAAAGAACGTAAATCTAAAGTTTGAAAGCAAATCACAACAAATACTCAGCATTACAATTATCAACAACCGTTGTTATCAAAGAACGTAAATCTAAAGTTTGAAAGCAAATCACAACATAATCAATTAAAGGGTAACAATAGCCACTAGTTGTTATCAAAGAACGTAAATCTAAAGTTTGAAAGCAAATCACAACAACATGGCAATAACTATCAGGCATAAATCCGTTGTTATCAAAGAACGTAAATCTAAAGTTTGAAAGCAAATCACAACAAAGTCATACTTTTTTGTACCTGACCCTCCGTTGTTATCAAAGAACGTAAATCTAAAGTTTGAAAGCAAATCACAACTAGCACCAGATTATTTCGTTTCTAAAATTAGTTGTTATCAAAGAACGTAAATCTAAAGTTTGAAAGCAAATCACAACATAATCAATTAAAGGGTAACAATAGCCACTGTTGTTATCAAAGAACGTAAATCTAAAGTTTGAAAGCAAATCACAACCGCTTTAGTCCCCCATCTGAAATTTCATAAGTTGTTATCAAAGAACGTAAATCTAAAGTTTGAAAGCAAATCACAACCGGCTTTCAGTAATGATTAAAACAACTGCAGTTGTTATCAAAGAACGTAAATCTAAAGTTTGAAAGCAAATCACAACCAACCGACAAAGTGTAATTTGTTTTTATTGGTTGTTATCAAAGAACGTAAATCTAAAGTTTGAAAGCAAATCACAACAGGGCTTGTTGGTATAGTGGTTGCATTGTTGTTGTTATCAAAGAACGTAAATCTAAAGTTTGAAAGCAAATCACAACCGGCTTTCAGTAATGATTAAAACAACTGCAGTTGTTATCAAAGAACGTAAATCTAAAGTTTGAAAGCAAATCACAACAGCTGTTTACTCTTATATGGTTTATCTTTCGTTGTTATCAAAGAACGTAAATCTAAAGTTTGAAAGCAAATCACAACGCTTTTGTTGCTATTGGCTATATGGCACAGTTGTTATCAAAGAACGTAAATCTAAAGTTTGAAAGCAAATCACAACATGTTATCACTTATAATTTGTGCTTGTGTGTTGTTATCAAAGAACGTAAATCTAAAGTTTGAAAGCAAATCACAACACAACCAATTTACTTATGGTGGTGCAGCTAGTTGTTATCAAAGAACGTAAATCTAAAGTTTGAAAGCAAATCACAACAACAAGGGTATTTTAGAAACTCAAACAGCAGTTGTTATCAAAGAACGTAAATCTAAAGTTTGAAAGCAAATCACAACCCAGGAGTGCATGACTTTCGTTTTGAACTAGTTGTTATCAAAGAACGTAAATCTAAAGTTTGAAAGCAAATCACAACTCAAATAATTGGATAAACAATTTAAAATAAGTTGTTATCAAAGAACGTAAATCTAAAGTTTGAAAGCAAATCACAACATCAATAACTATGTTGACAGTAGTGATTTAGTTGTTATCAAAGAACGTAAATCTAAAGTTTGAAAGCAAATCACAACAAAATGCAACCCTAAATACGATGCCTACAAGTTGTTATCAAAGAACGTAAATCTAAAGTTTGAAAGCAAATCACAACTAAGGTAATATTTCCCAAGCTAATTTATTGTTGTTATCAAAGAACGTAAATCTAAAGTTTGAAAGCAAATCACAACGATAATTTAAAAAGTTCGTATATTGCATTTGTTGTTATCAAAGAACGTAAATCTAAAGTTTGAAAGCAAATCACAACCGCCAACGGCGTTATTCACGTCAGTTGGTTGTTGTTATCAAAGAACGTAAATCTAAAGTTTGAAAGCAAATCACAACAGTTTATGATTTACCTGTAATTCAATTTTTGTTGTTATCAAAGAACGTAAATCTAAAGTTTGAAAGCAAATCACAACATGATATGCTTATCAATAGTGGGGAGTTGGTGTTGTTATCAAAGAACGTAAATCTAAAGTTTGAAAGCAAATCACAACATATTCATCTTTTGTACTTTTAATTAACTTGTTGTTATCAAAGAACGTAAATCTAAAGTTTGAAAGCAAATCACAACTAGCACCAGATTATTTCGTTTCTAAAATTAGTTGTTATCAAAGAACGTAAATCTAAAGTTTGAAAGCAAATCACAACAGGGCGATGGTTTTAATTTTTATATTAATAGTTGTTATCAAAGAACGTAAATCTAAAGTTTGAAAGCAAATCACAACCCTTCGTTTGTGGAAGCTAAAACAAAACGCGTTGTTATCAAAGAACGTAAATCTAAAGTTTGAAAGCAAATCACAACACTGTACAAGATGCATTGTGGCATACATTCGTTGTTATCAAAGAACGTAAATCTAAAGTTTGAAAGCAAATCACAACAGAATACAAAAAGATTTAGCCGATGATGCAGTTGTTATCAAAGAACGTAAATCTAAAGTTTGAAAGCAAATCACAACGATGCAAATACATTGATTATATTTATAATCGTTGTTATCAAAGAACGTAAATCTAAAGTTTGAAAGCAAATCACAACCAGCCAACTTTTTAAAAAGTTTTGGTTGGAGTTGTTATCAAAGAACGTAAATCTAAAGTTTGAAAGCAAATCACAACCTGATAACCTTTGCCAAACCACTTCTTGCAGTTGTTATCAAAGAACGTAAATCTAAAGTTTGAAAGCAAATCACAACGGCAACCATAGCGAATTTTTAGACGTTATGTTGTTATCAAAGAACGTAAATCTAAAGTTTGAAAGCAAATCACAACACAACTTGTTCGTTGAATACTAAAAAATCTTTTTGGTTGTTATCAAAGAACGTAAATCTAAAGTTTGAAAGCAAATCACAACAAGGCTATTGTAATAAATTGAGATACTTCAGTTGTTATCAAAGAACGTAAATCTAAAGTTTGAAAGCAAATCACAACCTGTGCAATGCGATAGTTTTCGGTGAATAGGTTGTTATCAAAGAACGTAAATCTAAAGTTTGAAAGCAAATCACAACGGCAAAACATTTCAGCAATTAGAATGGGCAGTTGTTATCAAAGAACGTAAATCTAAAGTTTGAAAGCAAATCACAACATTTATTTGGTGGTTGTTTTAACTTTCGTAGTTGTTATCAAAGAACGTAAATCTAAAGTTTGAAAGCAAATCACAACAGTTGGAGAGTTCAAAGATAGCAATAACTTGTTGTTATCAAAGAACGTAAATCTAAAGTTTGAAAGCAAATCACAACAGTCGTAGATTGGGCAAAGAAAAATGTTTTGTTGTTATCAAAGAACGTAAATCTAAAGTTTGAAAGCAAATCACAACATTGCAGATGTTCATCAATACCATCAATGCGTTGTTATCAAAGAACGTAAATCTAAAGTTTGAAAGCAAATCACAACGCCTGAGTCGCATTGATGTTGAATAACTGAGTTGTTATCAAAGAACGTAAATCTAAAGTTTGAAAGCAAATCACAACCGTGGAGGTATCAGGCTCTAAGCCTGACCTGTTGTTATCAAAGAACGTAAATCTAAAGTTTGAAAGCAAATCACAACTGCTGCTGCAATACCTTTTTCAGCAAGTGCGTTGTTATCAAAGAACGTAAATCTAAAGTTTGAAAGCAAATCACAACCTTCGACTGGTCGTTTAGTTGATGGCATTGGTTGTTATCAAAGAACGTAAATCTAAAGTTTGAAAGCAAATCACAACACCCTGTTGCCGCCAGCTTTATTTGTTTTGGTTGTTATCAAAGAACGTAAATCTAAAGTTTGAAAGCAAATCACAACTTATACTGTGTTCTTTTATCATATACCCAGGTTGTTATCAAAGAACGTAAATCTAAAGTTTGAAAGCAAATCACAACAGACGATGATTGGCGATTACCTGTTGCACAGTTGTTATCAAAGAACGTAAATCTAAAGTTTGAAAGCAAATCACAACTTCTCGGCTTCCATAGCTTTGAATGTGTCCGTTGTTATCAAAGAACGTAAATCTAAAGTTTGAAAGCAAATCACAACTTAACGTCCTTCATTGCAACGGACAAGATGTTGTTATCAAAGAACGTAAATCTAAAGTTTGAAAGCAAATCACAACAAGAACTAATGCCTGCTTTCAGGCTGTCAGGTTGTTATCAAAGAACGTAAATCTAAAGTTTGAAAGCAAATCACAACGTTGCTGTAGGAGGGGCAATGGCTAAAGCGTTGTTATCAAAGAACGTAAATCTAAAGTTTGAAAGCAAATCACAACTTCGTAGCTGTATTTGTGTACTTGCCCTTGGTTGTTATCAAAGAACGTAAATCTAAAGTTTGAAAGCAAATCACAACAATGGTGTTGCTGTAAATACTTGGTACAATGTTGTTATCAAAGAACGTAAATCTAAAGTTTGAAAGCAAATCACAACAAGAACTAATGCCTGCTTTCAGGCTGTCAGTTGTTATCAAAGAACGTAAATCTAAAGTTTGAAAGCAAATCACAACTTCGTGCTTTCTATAAACTTTTGTATCTATGTTGTTATCAAAGAACGTAAATCTAAAGTTTGAAAGCAAATCACAACACACCATCTACACGTTTAAAAGCTTTTGCAGTTGTTATCAAAGAACGTAAATCTAAAGTTTGAAAGCAAATCACAACCGTTACACTTAGATGGTGTAATTATTCTCTGTTGTTATCAAAGAACGTAAATCTAAAGTTTGAAAGCAAATCACAACTATTCTTTAGCTTTTGCTTGTTTTGAACGGGTTGTTATCAAAGAACGTAAATCTAAAGTTTGAAAGCAAATCACAACAGCACTACAGCAATTAACTATGATAGCCTTGTTGTTATCAAAGAACGTAAATCTAAAGTTTGAAAGCAAATCACAACTACCTACAAAAAATATATCTACAACAGCAAGTTGTTATCAAAGAACGTAAATCTAAAGTTTGAAAGCAAATCACAACTATACCATTGTTAAACTTGTGCTTGTTGCTGTTGTTATCAAAGAACGTAAATCTAAAGTTTGAAAGCAAATCACAACTCATCGCTTCGTAGAAAGTTTAGTGCTATAGTTGTTATCAAAGAACGTAAATCTAAAGTTTGAAAGCAAATCACAACAAACCTGTTAACCAGGATGGGTTACTGTAAGTTGTTATCAAAGAACGTAAATCTAAAGTTTGAAAGCAAATCACAACTAGAAAGGGCAAAATCCACAACATGACAGCGTTGTTATCAAAGAACGTAAATCTAAAGTTTGAAAGCAAATCACAACCGAAATTCCTGACATCATTCCTTATGGTAAGTTGTTATCAAAGAACGTAAATCTAAAGTTTGAAAGCAAATCACAACTTATAGCCCCTTCCTGCGTCTATTCCTAAGGTTGTTATCAAAGAACGTAAATCTAAAGTTTGAAAGCAAATCACAACTAATCGTACTCAATGAAATAATACATTAGAGTTGTTATCAAAGAACGTAAATCTAAAGTTTGAAAGCAAATCACAACTTGTACAGTAGTATGTACCAAGGTGGTAAAGTTGTTATCAAAGAACGTAAATCTAAAGTTTGAAAGCAAATCACAACAACTAAGCCCAGCTAGTTCTTTTATTTTAAGTTGTTATCAAAGAACGTAAATCTAAAGTTTGAAAGCAAATCACAACTAATCGTACTCAATGAAATAATACATTAGAGTTGTTATCAAAGAACGTAAATCTAAAGTTTGAAAGCAAATCACAACTATATGCCTGCTCTATAATTACTGGTTTACGTTGTTATCAAAGAACGTAAATCTAAAGTTTGAAAGCAAATCACAACTAAGTTGCACAGTAAAAGCATTATCCAGGAGTTGTTATCAAAGAACGTAAATCTAAAGTTTGAAAGCAAATCACAACCCACCACCTGGAGAAAGTGGAGAAACATAAGTTGTTATCAAAGAACGTAAATCTAAAGTTTGAAAGCAAATCACAACTTGAAAGTTTCTGCATCTTATTATCATTTGGTTGTTATCAAAGAACGTAAATCTAAAGTTTGAAAGCAAATCACAACTGCAAATGATGAAAATGCACAAGGATGAAGGTTGTTATCAAAGAACGTAAATCTAAAGTTTGAAAGCAAATCACAACTAATCGTACTCAATGAAATAATACATTAGAGTTGTTATCAAAGAACGTAAATCTAAAGTTTGAAAGCAAATCACAACAAGAACTAATGCCTGCTTTCAGGCTGTCAGGTTGTTATCAAAGAACGTAAATCTAAAGTTTGAAAGCAAATCACAACTAAGTTGCACAGTAAAAGCATTATCCAGGAGTTGTTATCAAAGAACGTAAATCTAAAGTTTGAAAGCAAATCACAACTTACCAGCAATGCTACATTTATGCGTTGAAGTTGTTATCAAAGAACGTAAATCTAAAGTTTGAAAGCAAATCACAACTGGTTTATCGCTAATGGCACATAGCGATTGGTTGTTATCAAAGAACGTAAATCTAAAGTTTGAAAGCAAATCACAACTTACCAGCAATGCTACATTTATGCGTTGAAGTTGTTATCAAAGAACGTAAATCTAAAGTTTGAAAGCAAATCACAACTGGTTTATCGCTAATGGCACATAGCGATTGGTTGTTATCAAAGAACGTAAATCTAAAGTTTGAAAGCAAATCACAACAGAAAACAAGTGCAGCCTATTGGATGCAAAGTTGTTATCAAAGAACGTAAATCTAAAGTTTGAAAGCAAATCACAACTACAAAAATATCAGCTCCACGAGCAAAGGCGTTGTTATCAAAGAACGTAAATCTAAAGTTTGAAAGCAAATCACAACAAAGTATTTAATACAGTTGTCAAGTTTGTTGTTGTTATCAAAGAACGTAAATCTAAAGTTTGAAAGCAAATCACAACTGAAACTGAAGCTGTAATAAAGCAGTTTCAGTTGTTATCAAAGAACGTAAATCTAAAGTTTGAAAGCAAATCACAACAATGTGGTGGTAAAAGATGGTAGAAGCACAGTTGTTATCAAAGAACGTAAATCTAAAGTTTGAAAGCAAATCACAACTAGAGAGCTTCAAGAATTTGAACGCAGCTTGTTGTTATCAAAGAACGTAAATCTAAAGTTTGAAAGCAAATCACAACACAAGTAAGTTTTGCTGATAAATTTTCAGGGTTGTTATCAAAGAACGTAAATCTAAAGTTTGAAAGCAAATCACAACTGGACAAAAGATGACATATCGCGGCTTAACAGTTGTTATCAAAGAACGTAAATCTAAAGTTTGAAAGCAAATCACAACAGATAAGTGGCGGTTCTTCTCTCCCATCCCGTTGTTATCAAAGAACGTAA
Source organism: Chitinophagaceae bacterium (assembly GCA_044348985.1). Lineage (GTDB taxonomy): Bacteria > Bacteroidota > Bacteroidia > Chitinophagales > Chitinophagaceae > UBA1930. Next base: position 59,535 of record JBIKRV010000017.1, on the reverse strand, counting down.
ATCTAAAGTTTGAAAGCAAATCACAACAAGTCCCTGAGATTACAACTGGCGAACATTGTTGTTATCAAAGAACGTAAATCTAAAGTTTGAAAGCAAATCACAACAACGGCAAAAGGGTTGCTTACTTAACACCTGTTGTTATCAAAGAACGTAAATCTAAAGTTTGAAAGCAAATCACAACGGAGTTAAGCTAACTATACCTATAATATAGGTTGTTATCAAAGAACGTAAATCTAAAGTTTGAAAGCAAATCACAACGCACTTGAAGAGCTATATGATAGAGATGCCGTTGTTATCAAAGAACGTAAATCTAAAGTTTGAAAGCAAATCACAACTGATTAATGTTTTTGTATCTTTATCTTCATGTTGTTATCAAAGAACGTAAATCTAAAGTTTGAAAGCAAATCACAACATTACTGTAATCATTGGTATAGGCTTCGTAGTTGTTATCAAAGAACGTAAATCTAAAGTTTGAAAGCAAATCACAACACCTACACCGTGGAGCATTAACAGATATACGTTGTTATCAAAGAACGTAAATCTAAAGTTTGAAAGCAAATCACAACGTATGATGTGGTGAGGTTACTGATAATTTTTTTTGTTTGGATAAGGTACATTATTCGAATTAGTTTTCAGATGCAATAAAAAGGAAATAAATGATGCAATTAAGGCGTAGAATCACGAAAATAATTGCGTAGTTTCCGCAAGAAACGATTTGTGTAAATACATTTACTTTGCCAAAGCTGAACAGGTTATCAATTGCTTTGTAAACCGAGCTACAACTGTTTTTTAAATCACCTTTCCAATAAAAGTTACCATGAACGAATTAAGCATAAAATCTCCCGGTGTACATATCAATGAAATAAACGGTTTCTCAAATAGTGTGGTATCTGTGGCCACTGCAGTTCCTGCATTTATTGGTTATACACCACAGGCCATGTATGAAGGCATGTCTTATTTAAACATGCCTGTAAAAATAAGTTCGTTTGCTGAGTTTCAAGCCTTCTTCTGCTATCCGAATGCTGCACCACCAGCCAGTACCAGCAAGCAGTACAGCCCACACTATTATTTAGTTAAAGAAAATGTGCAACCTGTAAAAGGTGATTATTTATTAATAGATGGAAGCTATTATTCTATTGTACCTGACCCCAATACCATTTATTATTTGTACAACAGTATACAGCTTTTTTATGAAAATGGAGGTGGCGATGCTTATATTGTTTCTGTTGGAACTTATGGAGTACCATCTGGAATTCCAATACATGCAGGTGACCAAATAATCAATCCAAATGTTCATTTGAACGATCTACTTAATGGTTTATCGTTACTGAAAAACGAGCAGGAACCAACCATGTATATCTGCCCGGAAGCCACCTTACTTTCTGTAGAAAATAATGCTACACTCATGCAGGCAATGCTGTTGCAGAACAGTGCTATGCAAACAGCTATCAGTATTTTTGATATTATTGGTGGCAGAAATCCAGACCCAATTCTTTATACCAATGATATAGCTACATTTAGAGAAAGTACTGGTATAAATGGATTGAGTTTTGGTACTGCCTATTATCCATTTATTGGTACCACTATATTGCAGAGCAGTGATATAGATTATACAAATTTATTTGGTGGGGATGTAAATCAGTTACTACCCATTTTAAGCCCTGCTGAAAATCCTGATCCAACAGTTGAAAGCATTATACAGAATATACTTCATCCATCTGGCACACCACTAAGCGTTAACCAAAATAACAATGCCCTCTTAAATGCCAGTATAATTTATAGCAGCATTATAGAACATGTTTTGAGTGGTGTAAACATTTTACCTGCCAGTGGCGGCATAGCTGGTGTTATTACCACTACTGATAACATGAATGGCGTATGGCAGCCTCCTGCCAATACCTCTATTGCAAGTGTAACATACCTGCCAATTAGACTATCTGAAAGCCAACAGGGCAATTTGGATGTTAATGCTCTGACTGGCAAATCCATTAATGCCATTAGGTTCTTCAATAATTTGGGGATATTGGTTTGGGGTGCAAGAACCCTGGATGGCAACAGCCAAGAGTGGAGATATTTATCAGTCAGAAGAACGATGATTTTTCTAGAGCAAAGCTGCAAACTGGCAGCACACACGTATGTGTTTCAGCCAAATAACAGGAATACCTGGGAAGCAGTAAAAGCAATGATTGGTGATTTCCTCAATTCCATCTGGAAAGAAGGTGGCCTGATGGGTGCAACTTCATCAGATGCCTTTACAGTGGACTGTGGTCTTGGCTCAACCATGACCAGTGATGATATACTAAATGGCTTCATGAATGTAACTGTGAAAGTAGCTCTTGTTCATCCAGCAGAATTTATTGTAATTAGTTTTCAGCAGCAAATGCAGACTTCTTCATAGTTGTAAAATCATTTATTCCCTAACCCATTTTATCATAGTAGGGTAGAGTTCTATATTCTTTTCAATAGCTCTTTGTTTATTGGCACATAGCCCTATCCATTCAAGCATGGGCACACCAAAATATTCACCTCTTGAAAAGCTATCTGCAATATAGCCACCACCGCCTTTGTAGCCATTTTCATGAAACACAATAAATGGGTCTATACCAATGTAAAGGGCTGCTGCATAACTCCATGCAATGGCCATCATTTCTTCTGCTGGAGCATCATTCATGCTTCCATCTAAGATGCCATCCATTTGTATTCTACTAGCAGGAGTTGCCACTGCTAAATGACCAGCTTCATGCAAAATGTCGCCTGGATATTTGAGGTTTTCTAAATCTATTAGAAGTCCTCCATTACATATACAAATGCCTGGCACAAATTCTTTTTTTGTAGGCACTTTGCCAAAGTTTACTTCAATACCTATCTGCTTAACAAAATCTATCATTTGTTGTGTGGCTGTACTTTCAATAATGTTTTTCATATTGGTTTATTTTAATGCAGCTTCCATTTCATTGGCCATTCTGTTAGAAGTAGCAGTGTTCTGCAAACGCAAATGTGCTATCACTTGCCTTTTTGTGTTCTCATCCTGTTCGTTTTTTAGTGTATTGGATATTTCTTTTTTAATTATTATTGCAGGGTTTCTAAACTGTTCAGCCATCCAATCATTTACCTTACAATCAATTACTAAATGAATACGATCCTCGGTACTTTTATTGTGCAGCCTGTGCTTCAGTGCAAGGTTCATGTACCAGCATTCACCCTCTTCCATAACAATCCTTTCCTCCTCGAGATAAAACTCCGCTTTTGAGTTGGTAACAATAGGCACATGTAGCCTTACTTCACCTTCTTCAAAATACAAATCTTGGTCGCTATGGGCATGAACAATGGCACCAGCTTTCAGGTTCAATAAACGTATGCTCATCTTTGGGCATAATAGACTGTCTGCTACTTGCTTAATATAAGGTGCCATACCCATTAAAAAAGTATCTTCAAAATGGTTGCTTCCATCTAATGCCAAAATGTTTTTGGTATCACCATTTATTGAACGAAGGGGCAATGCCTCCCAACTGCCTTCATAATCTTTTGTGTTGTAATGCAGCTTCCAATTCTGTAGCAAAAGATGGTTAACTTCTTCCTGCATCCTGCTGCTATTGAAAGTAAATGGAAGCTGTAGATATTTAATCATGTTTATGATTTTGAAATGATGATATTGTTCATTACCAGTACATCCAATTTGCAGGAGAAGAAAAAATTCAATGCATCGCTGGGTGTTTCCACTATCGGCATTCCTTTTCTATTGAATGATGTATTTAACAACACAGCAATACCAGATTGCTCCTTAAATGATTTCAGAAGTTCATAAAACGGACTATTCCAATCCTTGGTTACTGTTTGCACCCTGCAGGTGCCATCTTCATGTACAATGCCAGCAAGTTCCTCCTTCCATATTTGCTTTATCTTGTCTATCAAAATCATATAAGGGCTTTCGTGTGCATATTCAAAATAGGTGGCAACATCTTCCTTCAACACTGCCGGTGCAAAGGGTCTAAAATCTTCCCTGAACTTAACTTGACTGTTGATGATATTTTTGACATCCTGCTTTCTTGGGTCTGCCAAAATACTTCTGCTGCCCAAAGCCCTTGGTCCAAATTCAGCTCCTCCTTGAAACCAGCCAATCAATTTGCCACCCACTAAAAAGGTTGCAGTTTGTTCAATATAATTATCAAATTTTTTATAGTCAACCACCGTTTCGGGGTGTTCAATCTGGTATTTTTTTATTGCTTCTAACACTTCTTCATTCGTATAAGGCCTGCCTAATAAAGTGGAACCATTGTGCAACTGCTTTTGCTTTTTCATCACTTCAATCCATCCATAAAAAGCACAGCCAAGGGCAAGACCATTATCACCTGCTGCTGGTTCTATATAAAAATTTTGAAGCCTAGTATTTTTCAAAACACAGGTATTGGCTACTGCATTTAAAGCTACACCACCTGCATAGCAAATATTTTCATGTTGCTTAAAATCAAGCCTTGATCTAACGATGTAAAGAATGGCTTTCTCTACTTCCTTCTGCACCCAAATAGCAATATCTGCATAGTATTGAAAGTTGTCTTTCAAGGAACGATTAAGAAAGTGCATGGGTTTGTTAAACAAAGCAAGTACTTCTTCAAGTACATGAACACGCCCCTCTTCTAACTTGAATATGGGTTCTGAAAAAACACCTTGCCTTCCATAGGGTGCAAGCCCCATCAACTTTCCGGCATCATCCATGTTGCCAAAGCAGTAACCGCTTACCATGCTGTAAAAGCCACCAATGGAGTGGTTGGAAGTAGGCAGGAAAACCGGATACTTGTTTCCGTTCAGTTTAATAATCGAGAAATCCTTGTAAACAGGGTTCAGCTTATATCCATCAAAATAATAGTAGCTATCCTTTTCTCCGTAAAGTTCCGACTGTTGGTTTACATCTTTTGGAATAAATGCACCAGCTAAATCTTCACAATGTTGCCATGGGCTTCCGCAGCCATCTATCACCAGCACATTGCATGTTTCATAAGGGCAAGTACCCACTGCACTGTAAGCATGTGCCAGATGATGTGATATGGTAACAAAAGGAACTGTGCAGTTTTCATTAAATAAACGCTTACCATTGAACCTTGATTTCATAATGCCCTCCTTTTCAAAATTGGCCACCTGCACCACCAAGGTCAGATCATCAATTGTAATACCTGCGTAGTCTAAACAGTATTGAACTGTGAGAGCATCATTGCCACCATCATGCTTTATTTTACTGAGCCTTTCTTTCTCTATAGCCACTACTATTTTTCCATCTTTCAGTAAACAAGTGGAACCATCATGCGACAAGCCAGTTCCTAAAATATAAATTGGGTTGGGTTTCATTGCCTATAAAATTAAACAAAGAAACCATTTACGAGAGCGTGTTTTTACTTGTTTTTTGGGCAAAAATCAATCCGTAGAAATACCCATTTTTTGCGTAGGGCTACGTATATTTTTTTCAATGAATGGCTTTACTTTTAGATTCATATAACAACCGATAAATAGGCCATTGATTTGGATGATATTGAGGAGTTGAGAGATTAAAGCAGTTGCCCATTTATCAATCCTTAACCCTAGTTGCCTTGCAAGATTTAATAGTTGCAGCAATTAAAAGTATTTTTAGATGAACAATCTTCACATTGGTTTGCTACTGCCATCTTCAGGTATATTGCCCATGAGCAAATACTTTGAAAAGGGTCTTAAAGAGGGCTTAGCAAATTACGTCCCTTCCAAATTTTCGGGTGAAATAACAGAGGAGTTTATTGGACAAGGCGGATTAAAGCAAACGGAAAACGCTATTGTGAAACTTTGTACATACGATGATGTTGATTTGATAACGGGTATTATCTCTAATAAGTCGGCAGAAAATTTTTCGTCCAAATTTCTAAGCACAAAAAAAACATTCCTTATCAATAATCTTGGTGAAAATATTCCAGATCTTAACGAGTTGAACCCTTTTGTTTTTACCAACTCCGTTGGTCTTTGGCAGCATGCTTGGTCTATGGGCTATTGGGGTGTGAAAACATTTGGCAAGAAAGGGATGTATGTAAGTTCTATCTACGACGCTGGCTATAGCTTTTCACACATGTTCCATGATGGAATGAAGGCAGCAGATGCAGAAAGCGACTGGAGTTTTTCTGTTACACCTATGCCATCTGTTGGTCAACTATCTGATATAAGTGTTGTATTCCCATTTATTGACAAATATGAGCCGGATTTTATTTTCGCAACTTTCTGTGGTGCAGAAACCACTCTATTCATTAATGAGTTCATTAGCCGTGGCTTACATAAAAAAATAAAACTACTTGGCCTGCCATTCTTACTGGAACCGTTTTTGCCACTGAAAGACGATATCACCATTTATACATCTATTTCAAAACCCTTCTTACAAGCAAACAACATGTTTTATCAACTAGGTTACCAAACTGCCGATTTTATACATGAAGCAAGCTTGGTAGGACTAGATAGAATCCAAGCCCATTTGAAGCAATTGGGTAAAGCAATAGGAGTGGGTGAAACAACTTTCCTTACACAAAATGAAAATGGCATAAGCAACATCACTATTGTAAAAAATGAGATAGAAGCAATGTCTGAAAATATCAAAACAGAGAACCTTGCAGAAGTAGAAACATTTCCTTTAAGCCAGTTGACAGAGTTGACTTTGGAAACCAAAATTGGTTGGAACAATCCTTATTTGTGTGTATGATGAAAATATTATTGATATGCAGTTCTGATATAATGGCCATTCCCGCAGCCTTGCAATTAAAAGCTGCAGGTTTGTTAGCTGCTATTGCCATTCCTGCAAAGCATAAAGAAAGATTATTGCCCTCATTTATACAAGTAGGTTTTGGGCAAGAAACCATTCACTTTTTAAATAAGGAAACATTAAATGATGAAATTATTAGTTTGTTGAAAAACTATGAAGCAGATACTATTATAGTGATTACTTTTCCTTGGAAGCTGTCGAAAGTTGTTCTGTCAATTCCTTTAAATGGATGCTTTAACTATCATCCAGGGTTACTTCCAAAATACAAAGGTGCCGACCCTATATTTTGGCAAATAAAGAACATGGAAAAAAACGTTGGGCTTACGCTACATGTAATGACACCTGAAATAGATGCAGGTCCAATTGTAATGACTCAAGAACTCATGCTAATACCTGGTGAAACCTATGGCATCCTTATTCAGCGAATTGCATTGCAGATAAGTGAAACTATTTTAAAAGCCACTGAATACATTGCGGAAGGAAATTTCAAAACTCAAGATGTAGCTTTTAAAGCGATTTATGAAAAAAGACCAACAAAAGAACAGTTGCAGATTGATTGGAACAATCAATCTGCAACAGAAATAGAGGCTTTGATAAATGCCTCAAATCCTAAGTACAATGGAGCTTATACCATTTTTAGGGGTATCGAATTGGCCATTTTGGAGGTATCACCAGCAGACTTAAACAATGGACCAGAGAAAATACAGCCAGGAACAATTGTTTATGCTGATGTGCTGTACGGATTAGTAGTTGCTTGTAAGGATAACCAGTTTTTAAAAATAAATATTGTGTGTATGCAAGAAGGCTACCTAACAGGTAGTAAACTATTTAGTATGGGCTTTAGAACAGGAGAAATATTTGGAAAATAACCATAAAATTTTTATTCATTTTTTTTAACCATTTAAATTGTAGAAACATGACAGAACCATTTATTGGCCAAATTCAGGCCTTCGGATTCAGCTTTGCCCCAAGAGGATGGGCACTATGCCAAGGGCAGATATTGCCTATTGCACAGAACACAGCCTTATTTTCCCTACTGGGTACCACTTATGGTGGAAACGGGCAAACCACTTTTGGCTTACCAGACCTAAGGGGAAGAGCAGCCCTTGGTCAAGGACAGGGACCAGGCTTACAGATCTATCCAATTGGTCAAAAAGCAGGTGTGGAAAACGTAACCCTTACTGTTGCACAAATGCCAACTCACAATCACCCATTCATCCCTAGCGGTGGTGCTGGTGGTGTAGTGAAAGCTTCTAGTGCTCCAGGTGCAGCACCGGAACCTTCAGCAACAAACCCTACATTGGGTGCAGCTACTGATGCCGGAGGTGGTGTAAGTATTAACTTGTACAATAACAATACTCCAGACATTACACTAAATACTGGTGGTGGTTCTGGAGGTGGTGGCGGTACGGTGGGTATTAATGGAGCCAGCCAGCCATTGGGCATATTGAACCCTTATTTAACAATTAACTATTCCATTGCTCTTCTGGGTATCTTCCCTTCAAGAGATTAGGCATGCCATGAGCAGGCTAAGAAAAGTAAAGGTGGGTGCTCTAAAAGCAACAGCCTTCTTTCTTGCTTATGTTATTTGAGGGCCTATCAACATTTCATAAAAAATACCTTAAAAGGGTAATTTATTTTAACCACTTAAACTTTAGTTTTATGTTAGAACCATTTATTGGGCAGATTTCGACCTTTGGATTCGGCTTTGCACCACGTGGTTAGATGCTATGCCAAGGGCAGCTATTATCTATTGCACAGAACACAGCCTTATTTGCACTATTGGGCACCACTTATGGTGGAGATGGCCAAACCACTTTTGGCTTGCCAGACCTAAGGGGAAGAACTCCTATTGGACAAAATATAGGAGCACAAGGACCAGGGTTACAGAACTATTCAATTGGCCAAAAAGCTGGTGTAGAAAACGTAACAATTGACCTTAGCCAAATGCCTATTCACAATCATCCATTCACTCCTGGCGGGGGTGCTGGAGGTGCAGTAAAAGCATCTAGTGCTGCGGGTGCAGCACCGGAACCTTCAGTAACAAACCCTACATTGGGTGCCGCTTTTGATGTTGGTGGTGTAAATATTGGCTTGTACAATAACGCTACACCAGACATTACACTAAATACTGGTGGTGGTTCAGGTGGTGGTGGCGGTACTGTGGGTAATAACGGAGGCAGCCAGCCATTGAACATACTAAACCCTTATTTAACAATTAACTATTCAATTGCTCTTGAGGGCATCTTTCCTACCAGAGATTAATATTGGTATGATTCTTACAAAAGAGGCTGTCTCGATTATTCGGGACAGCCTCTTTTGTAAGTAGGGTAGGATCTGTGAGATTGTTAAAATCCTATTTAAATTAAGTAGCGATAATAAGATTTCTTTTACGGAAAGTGTTTAAAAATGGATAGTGGTGTAAAGTGATTGAACATTAGTAATCCATTTTGTCATTTAAGCATGTTCCATACAGCACCTTCAATATATGTAAAAATAAATATGGTTGATAAAAGCATCCATCTATACACTGAATATAAATTACAGCACTCTTTCCCCAAAGAATTATATTAAATAAGGCTTCAATTAAATAAAGAAGATAAAGGATTGTTAGCGAAAAAAATTATCGTCTATTTATATATAAAAAAGAGACAGTCTTAAAAGTAAGAAACTGCCTCTTTTTTTATATTATTGATTAAATTAAAACTTAACTATGCTGATAGTACTACCAGCATTGATTGTTAGAGTATTTGCTGTATTTCCATTGGCCGTTGTAACCCTTAATACCTGACCAGCCGTTAGTTGCCTGATTACCGAAATATTAGAACGACCATTGTGAGCATCAAAAACACCGCCAGCGGTATTGGCAAGTTGTGTATTACCAAAACTTACACCATATTCTGAAACTACATTGTCTATTAACAAGCGTAAAGCTGGTACAGGTGTTGTGGTACATGTATAATAACCTGTAATATTAATCCAATAATTACCAGTTGCTGCAACAGTATATGAGTAGGTAGATGTATTATACGCATTACCAATGTCTACTAATTCGGTATCGAATTGCATTGTTCCGGTTCCTCCACTTTGACCTATTGCTCCAGATACAGTGCTTGTTTTGGCAAGTAACATTAGAGTACCACCACCACTACTGCTTGGCGTTGCCCAGCTAGCATTAGTGCCATCAGTAGTTAAATACTTGCCGCTATTACCCGTTTGAGAAGGTAAGCTTGCACCAGTAGCACCAGTAGCTCCAGTAGTACCAGTAGCACCAGTAGCTCCATTGGCACCATTCGTTCCGTTAGTTCCGGCAGCCCCCGTAGGACCAGTAACCCCTGTAGCACCAGTAGCACCAGTAGCTCCATTAGCACCATTCGTTCCGTTAGTTCCGGCAGCCCCCGTAGGACCAGTAACCCCTGTAGCACCAGTACTTCCAGTTGGGCCAGCAGCCCCAGTTGCTCCATTGGCACCGTTAGTTCCGTTAGTTCCGGCAGCCCCCGTAGGACCAGTAACCCCTGTAGCACCAGTACTTCCAGTTGGGCCAGCAGCCCCAGTTGCTCCATTGGCACCGTTAGTTCCATTAGTTCCAGCAGCACCAGTTGGACCAGTTGCACCCCCAGATGATGTAATCCATTGTGTATTATAATTAGTACCATCAATTTTTGCTAGTATTTGCCCAGTTGTTCCACCAGCTGGTACCCCTTGTCCAGCAGCCCCAGTAGCTCCATTGGCACCGTTAGTTCCAGCAGCCCCTGTTGCACCCGTAGCCCCAGTTGCACCATTGACACCGTTCGTTCCAGCAGCACCTGTTGCACCATTGACACCGTTAGTTCCAGCAGCACCTGTATTTCCAGTAGGCCCAATAGGCCCAGTTACGCCTGTTGCTCCATTAGCACCATTTGTTCCAGCAGCCCCAGTAGCACCCGTAGCCCCTGTTGCACCATTGACACCGTTAGTTCCAGCAGCACCTGTATTTCCAGTAGCACCTGTTACGCCTGTAGCACCATTGGCACCATTCGTTCCAGCAGCACCTGTTGCTCCAGTAGCACCCGTAGCTCCATTAGCACCGTTTGTTCCAGCAGCACCCGTATTTCCAGTAGGTCCCATAGGCCCAATAGCACCCGTAGCTCCATTAGCACCGTTAGTTCCAGCAGCACCTGTATTTCCAGTAGGTCCAATAGGTCCAGTAGCACCTGTTACTCCTGTAGCACCATTGGCACCATTCGCTCCTGCTGGACCTGCAGCTCCCGTAGCTCCATTAGCACCGTTTGTTCCGTTCGTTCCAGCGACACCAGTATTTCCAGTAGGTCCAGTAGCACCTGTTACTCCTGTAGCACCATTGGCACCATTTGTTCCAGCAGCACCTGTTGTTCCAGCAGCACCAGTATTTCCAGTAGGTCCAATAGGCCCAGTAGCACCTGTTACTCCTGTAGCACCATTGGCACCATTCGCTCCTGCTGGACCTGCAGCTCCCGTAGCACCTGCGACTCCTGTAGCACCTGTTAAACCCTGTATTCCTTGTAAACCTGTTGCTCCTGTGGCTCCTGTTGCTCCATTAATACCATTCGCCCCTGCTGGACCTGCAGCTCCCGTAGCTCCTGTTACACCTTGTATTCCTTGTAAACCTGTTGCTCCTGTTGCTCCTGTCAAACCACCATTTGCAGCAAACAATGCATAAGGCACACTTAACAATTTAGACGCTCCTAAATCTATAAAACCAGCACCAAGATTTACTTCAGTTTGCATATATTTTTGAGCAGCACTTGACCAATTGATGGCTGCAAAAGTGTTTATTGTTGGAGTTCCTGATCCAAAATCAATAGCAAAAAGACCATATTGATTGGTAGTTACACTTTGTGTTTCTTGATATTCAATAGTTCCTGTAGCAGAACCTGTTCTTATAGAAATTCTAACAGTTACACTGGTATTTACCAGCAAGGCACCATTAGAACCACGAGCAACAGCCTGGTATTTAAATGCCTTTGGCTGAGCGAGTGCAGTAGTAGTTATTGCAAGAAATGCAACTACAAGAAGGAATAGAATTTTTTTCATAATTCTTTTATTAATTAATCTTAAAGTTTTACTAATTTAACTTGTCCTTTAAATCCATTATTACTTGTTGCCCTCAAGAAATAAGTTCCTGAAACCAAAAAGCCTAATTTCATATCAATATACAATAAATTATTATTACTAATTGTTACGCCTTGACGATACATCACCTGCCCCAACACATTTACAACAGTAACAGAATAAGAGCCATCGGGAACATTATTTAATGCAAGTTTTATAGAACCATTTGTTGTTGGATTGGGAAAAACAGTTAAAAATTTACTTTTATCTCTATCCAGAATTTCTTTTAATTCTATATCAGGCTGTATGAACCCAATAGTTAAATAACGGCTTGCAGGTGTATTGGTTAATAAATCTCCAAAGACTTCGCCCAAAGTATATGTTAATGATATTTCAGTTTTAATTATTGTTTCTCCGGATGAGCAAACAATATCTCTGGCAATGTTTTGTGAGTGGGACTTTGAGCTAATTATAATAAGTAAAAAAGGGGTGTAAATAAACCTCAAAAAAACTTTTTTCATGTTCAGAATTGTTATAATGGTTCAGCTAAAATATTATGATTAATTAAACTTCCAAATTATAATATCACTAATTTATATAGCTTCTTGTTGATAGCAATAAAAATATTATACACAAAACACTCATACAGGCATTGTTATCTAATTTTATTTGTTGTGAACCTATGTTACCAAAAACTACAAAAGCAAACATAAAAAATACAAATAAATTAACAAAGAAAAAATCGATTACATACAGCAAATGTTTCCTGTTTTGTGACAAGTTGCATAGGTAAAACTTTATTATGAAAAATTGAAAATAAAAAAAAAGATTATTGAAATTGCGTAATACAACGCAAAAAATTACGTAGTTCTACGTAAGAAAAATATTCAAAAATTCCCTATACAAAAAAAATTAAAAGGCTGCAAAAATATAAGCAGCTTATTTAAACACACTCCCATATTGAAGTACTTATTTATAAGATAAGCCTTCTAAATACCATTGATTCAACATCTTTATACAACGCCTAGACCAAGTAGTACAGCAAAAAATCTGCTCGTTTAATTAATTAAAAAAAAGTAATGGTAATATCTCAATTAGAAGTTATGAAATAAATAAAGACTAATTATAATTCTTATAAAATCAGCTTAGTAATTTATTTAACATTAATAAAAAAGCTTTCCGAATATATACTTTTTATTAGGTATTTCTACGCAAAAAAAAGCGTATAACCACTATATGTAATGCAATATTTTTTTTTGAATATTGTGCAGTTAAAAATAAGAACTACAAGTATATTATTTGCAATCACTCAATTGAATTCGTATTATTTTTTAAATCTAAAAGCATAAACAATGGAAAACAAATTATCTGCATTTGGCATGGGTGCCAGAGTACTTACACAATCTGAAGCACAAAATATTGATTTAGGACCGCTGGCTAAACTCGAAGGCACTTGGAAAGGTCAACCTTTTGATGGGTGGAATGTTATAGCCGTTCCCGGAGCTGTATCTGCTGGTGGGTTTGTATTGGAAGTTATTCCGTATGAAGAAACACTCACTTTTACACCAGTTGTTGTAGCTGGTAACAGAGGGCCTTTTATAAATGGCGTACAAGAAGAACAGCATCTTGTAGGCTTAATGTATGAGCAAACAGTAACGAGCGTTTGCGACACTCCACAGTGTATAAATATGGGGTTTGGATCAGGTAATATTATACATGCCGAAACAGGTATTTTTTTAAACATTACCGATTTTAATTCCGGTTTTAATATTGCAAGATTATCTACAATACCTCATGGTAATTCTGTGCTGGCACTTGGCAATTCTGTAGAAGGTGCCCCAGCAAATAATAATTTTATTGACCCATCACCTACTACACCCAAACCTGTACCAGGAGGACCTTCATTACCATTTGGCTATGGAGAAGCTCAATACTTAATCAATAAGCAGTTTCCCAACTTTCCGCAAACTGATCCAAACAGTTTTTTAACTGAAACCTTAGGAACTGAAAAAATAAATGATATGACCACATTAATATTATCTACAAATAATAAGGATGGCGGTATTCTAAATATTCCATTTATTCAACAAAATGTAAATGCTACACAAATGGATTCAATTTTTTGGATTGAATCACTCGAAAATCCTGTAGCAGGAGAACCCGATATTTTACAATTACAATATACCCAAACCATTAATCTTGTATTTCCTGCAACAGGAACTACGCAACCTGTTATTTGGCCGCATGTAACCATAAACACTATGAGAAAAGTAGATGCTTAATGCATTCTGTTTTTTGAAACTAAAGCAGTAAAAGCAGAAACCCGAAATATAGGTTTCTGCTTTTTAAAACATCTTTCAACCGATTGTTTAATTCGTAATTTCAAAACTATCTGCCATGATTGCTTATGCACAAACTTTTTTACAAATTTCATCTTACCTAACAGGTTTTAACGAAGCAGAGCTTTTAGGTACAGGCATGCTTAATACTTATTTTAAAACTGTAAAAGAAAACAATAGTTCTTTAGATGTACAATTGTTCATTGAAACCGCTGCAACAATTATTACAGAAGCAAAGGGAAATGACCAAAAATTAAATAACGCAATAGCTACAAGGTTAATGCCCAGTTCTTGTTACAATAATCTTGCTCAAAATATTATTACCATGTGGTACACAGGAAACTGGAACAATAATGTTATAAGTCCTCAATCATATGTACAGGGTTTAATTTGGGATGTAGCAGAAGCCCATCCTCCGGGAGCAAAACAACCTGGTTATGGATCATGGAGTATTCCACCTTTAAAAACACCTACAAAACACGAAAATTAATTATGGAAAATAATAAATATGATGTTGTAATAGTTGGCTCAGGAATAGCAGGTGCAATAATGGCCAAAACGCTTACAAGAGCTGGAAAAAAGGTATTATTACTTGAGGCTGGGTTAAAGGCAGGTATTGCTTTAGACAAAGAGGGAGCTTACCAAAATTATCAATATTATTTAAATACGTTTTATAAAGCATCGGCCAAAGTACCCAATTCGCCTTATCCAAATTTACCCGATGCACCATCTATAAATGTATTGGATATAGAAGCTATTACACCAACCAACACTCCATCAACAAAGGGTTATTTAGTTCAGAAAGGTCCAGTACCTTTTGGTTCTGATTGTTTCAGAGGACCAGGCGGAACAACCCTTCACTGGTTGGGATCCACACCAAGAATGTTGCCCAATGATTTTAAAATGAAAACATTATATGGCAAAGGTGTTGATTGGCCAATCTCGTATAACGATTTGAAGCCTTATTATGAAATGGCAGAAAATGAAATTGGTGTATCTGGCGATACTACAGATTTAAAAGGACCTGGAATGAATCCGGAAAAGGATTATGGAAAAGATTACGTTTTTCCGATGGAAAAAATACCACAAAGCTTTCTTGACAAGCAAATGATGAAGCATACGCAGAACCTTAAAGTTGAATTAAACAATAAGGAATACGTAATTACCTGTATCAGTACTCCACAAGGACGTAATTCTATCCCCAACTTAAAGTATGCCTTTGATTGTATTGAATGGGATAGTGTTAAACAAAAATTAAGGATTCGAAAAACAAATGCCGCATATCAGCCTGTTGGCTCTTTATGGGATCCCAATACTGGAGAAAGATGCGAAGGAAATGCAAGTTGTGTTCCCATTTGTCCTGTACAAGCAAAGTACAATGCACTAAAAACTTTAAAACAGGCTAAGCAAGAAAATTTAACCATCATCACACAAGCTGTAGCTTCAAAAATTTTAATTGATCCAATTACTAAAAAAGTAACAGGTATTGAATACAAAAAATATTTGTACGGAGATGCAACTGTTTATGATACTTTAGAAGCAAAAGGAACCATTTATGTATTGGCTGCCAGTGGTATTGAAAATGCAAAATTACTGCTAGCGTCGAATGCAGCAAACTCCAGTGATCAAGTGGGCAGAAACCTAATGGATCATTTGGTAATGCTTACATGGGGATTGTTACCTGAGAAAGCATATCCTTACCGAGGGCCAGGATCCACAACAAATGTTCCAACATTTAGAGATGGTGCTTTTAGAAAAGAACATTCTGCATGGATATCGCCAATTGATAATTGGGGGTGGAGCTGGCCTGTATTTTCTCCTGGTTCTGATTTAGCAACTGCATTATCAAATGGTTTATTTGGAAAAGCATTGAGAAATCATCTAAATGATATACTTACCCGCCAATTACTTTTCCATTTTGAGTGTGAACAATTGCCCGAAGCAGAAAATAGAGTAACCATCGACCCTCAATACAAAGATGTAATTGGAAACTATCGACCAGTAATACAATACAATGTTTCTGAGTATTTGCTGAAATCTTTTGAAGCAGCCAAGAAAGTTTCAGACCAAATTTTTACAGCTAATAAAATTGAAGATTTTACCAGCTATAGTGTATCGAATGATCCAGATTATGTTACCTATAACGGAAAAGGCTATAATTTTTGGGGTGCAGGTCATATTGTAGGAACCCATCGAATGGGTAATAATGCCAAAGATTCTGTGGTTAATCCTAATCAGCAAACATGGGATCACGAAAATCTTTTTTTAGTAGGCTGTGGAAACATGCCAACCTTGGGTACTTCAAATCCTACATTAACAATGACAGCACTTACACTAAAGGCAGCAGAAGCAATTCTTAAACACTTAGAAAACTAAATATATGCATTCACTTTTTCAGCCAAACAATCCCAAACGCCAAAAGCTCATTTCATCAAGCCCTAAAAATTTGCTGCTGGCAAAAGGCAAAGGAGGGGGTATAAGAACCATAGAAAGTTTAAAGAAACATCTACAGGTTGCCATTGAATTAGAACATTCAACAATACCACCTTATTTATGTGCCTTATACTCAATTAAAGAGGGTACAAATGTTGAAGCCTCCAAAATAATACGCAGTGTTGTAATAGAGGAAATGCTGCATATGGTTATGGCTGCTAATCTGTTAAATGCAATTGGAGGTAAACCGTCAATTAATAGCAAAAAATTTGTGCCTGCCTATCCAACCTATTTACCATTTAGCGATGAAAGCTTTATTGTTTCACTTGAAAAATTTTCAAAAGATTCTATTGAAGTTTTCTTGAAAATCGAAAAGCCTGCACCCGATTGTGCTCCACCGGAAGCAAATAAATATCATTCGATTGGTCAATTTTATGCTGCAATTATGGATGGAATTGAAAGACTGAATGCTGAAACAAAAGGAGGCATTTTCACAGGTGATCAATCAAAACAAATTACAGGAGAACATTATTATGGAAGTGGTGGCAAACTGGTTCCTGTTTATTCAATTACCGAAGCAAAATTAGCCATAGATGAAATTGTTGGGCAAGGTGAGGGTATAGATGGCACCATTGAAGATTCTGATCATGTTTTATTTGGTGAAGAAATTGAGTATGCTCATTATTTTAAATATATGGAAATATATTATGAGCGTATGTATCAGAAAAATGATTCGCCTCAAAAACCTCCAACAGGAATCCCAATGCCAGTTGATTGGAATCAGGTACACAATATGAAAAAAAATTCAAAAATGTCGGATTATGAAAAAGGCTCTGAAATTTGGCAAAAGAATTACGATTTCAATAAATTATACATGCAGCTATTAACCAACATACACAATGCCTGTAATGGACAACCTGAATTATTAATGAAAGGCGTTGCACTAATGTATGATTTAAAATATAAAGCCCTTGAATTAATGAATATTCCAATTGGCAATGGAGAAACTGCAGGACCAACATTTGAATATGTTAAATAAAATTTTCAACTATTAATCAACCCAAAACAGCTAATTATGAGTCAAAACAAAATTGTTTCTTTATCGGTTATAAGTATTGCAATACTATGCTTCAGTTGTAAAACAACAGAAAAGCAGGAACAGCAAGCAGGTGCAGTTCCTTACACGGTTCAATTACAAGAATATGTAAACCCAAAATTACCCGACTTGCATTCTTACACACATGCAATTTATAATGACAAAATTGTAATGATTGGAGGCAGAACAAATGGGTTACATGGTGGGCAGTATAATTTTATACAAACGTTTTCAAATAAGAACATTTATGTGGTAGATACAAAAAAATGGAGTGATCCAACAGCATGGGATGTTTATAGCATGCCCGATACTAAATTAATTGTTCCATCTGTTAACCTCGAACAATTCAGAGCCAACAATGCTGAGTTTTTTACACAAGACAGTGTATTATATGTTATAGGTGGAATGCTGAATGCAAATGTACCTACTGAACTAAAAGATTCACAAAATATTAAAGCTGGAGTAAGTTTAGTTGCTGGTGCTAAATCTAATGATGGTGCTACACCTGTAGGTCCAAAAACACTTGCTTACATGACTGCTATTAATCTCCCTAGTCTAATTAATAAGGTTATGTACAATTCTGCTTTAGCAACAAACGATATACGTCAGGTACACGACACAAGCTTGGCTGTTACCGGAGGTGAAGTTAGTGTAATTAATAAAAAAGTTTATTTGGCTTTTGGATGGAATTTTTATTTTACAACACCGCCTACACCTCAAGATTTGTACACCCACCAAATCAGAAGTTTTACTTTTAACGATGATGGAAAAACGTTAACTATAAGTGGAATTAATGTTTGTAACAGTTGTACCGATAATTATGCAAGCAATGCAAACGATTCTGGTAATTTCAGAAGACGTGATGGAAGCATGAGTGCATTTATTGATCCTGCCAATGAAAGCCAATCACTTATCTATTATTCCGGTGTTTTTAAAAATGGAGTAACAAATTTTGATTCCCCAATTTGGATAGGCACTGATTCTGCCGCTGAACAAAATTTTGTGATGCGGTCAAATGTATATACCTGTCAGGTAATTCCTTTGTACAGCAAATCAAACAAAGTGTTTTATGCTTCGATGTTAGGTGGAATGAAGAATGCTGATTTTACAGGTGATACATCAAAACTACCTGTTCAATTAACAGATAAAAATGCACCACTAATATCAACCGACAGTAAAAATCCTTTTAGTCATATACCCTTCTCTAACCAGTTAACAACTGTAACAGTTAATGCACAACACCAGTTTGCACAATATTTATTGCCAGACTCTTTTCCTAAAACAATGGTTCCTTACACGTTGCCTTTTGTGCCAGGAAACCCTGCAAAAAAAATTGCTCCAGTACCAGCTCAAACTTTACCTGCGGGTTCAGTAACTTTTAATGGTGCCGAATCTGAAATGCACTGGACGTTGAATACAAGCTTATATCCGAATGGCGTAATCGATTATGATGCTTTCATTAAAGCGAATCCATCTGGCGGAGCACTTGGATATTTACATGGTGGCATACAATCAGTTTTACTAAACGTTTTTGGAACCAACGCTGCACATTATTCTATAGCTAGTAATAGAATATTTGCAGTTAAAATAGTTCCAATAGCTAAGAAATAATTAACAATGGGGGTTGTTATATTCAGTGTAAAAAGGTTCTTTCAATTGAAAGAACCTTTTTTAATACTGAATCTGAAATGCATCATATTAAATTTTTCATTGCAGATTAAGCACTTTTCATTTTAATTCATTTACTTTTTTTGATAACTTTTTGAAATCAATTTTAGATTCACCATCTGTACTATTACCAACAACACTAAAGGCTAAAAATTGAGGTGTAATTTTAGTAGAATCATCATAAATATGTGATTTAATTGTTGCTACAGCTTGTAAGGCATTTGCAATAGAAGAGGGTGATAAATCTGTTGTTACAGGTATTACTCCATTAATTTGCGAAGAATTAATTCCATTTGCCCTTACCTCTAAGCTGCCTGTTATTTTATTTGCATTTGCTGCAACGCCTAATCCAAATAAGTTGGCTAAATTTATACCTGCTGATTTTGAGTTTACACGAGCCACCATTCTAACACTAATTCCTACCAAAGCATAGTAATTTACTTTATCAGCCGAGTCAATTAAATGAATGGTTTGAGTTTGTGTATAATCATAAATTACAACATAGGAAGAATTTTTAGCGGTTAAAGAATTACCCAATAAACTGAGTGTTCCATTGGTATCAACCTGATAAAGTGTTACAGAAGAAACCAAGTTAGGAAATGAAGATAGTATTGAGTTGTCATGCTTTACATCTGTTACCTTCCGCTGTACAATTAAGTTATCAGAATCAAGATAACTGATTAAACCTTGATAATCCTGGGGTATCGCTAATGAAACAAAGTTGGTAGAAAGTAAATTAGAGTTGGTTTGCCCGTTAATTGTTGTTATTAATAACAGTAAAATAGCAAATAGTATAGCTTTCATAAGTTTTTTATTTTTTATTCTCATTTGTTTTCAGCCCTACATAAGTAGCTGTACTTACGCCTAACAGTAATAATTTATTGGAATCTACAATAGGTAAAATTGTATTGATACAAGTTTTGTTTGTACAAGAGCACAACCCGTTTGCAACCATTACCAACAACCAAATGCCAATAATTAAGTTAAACAAAAAAGCCTGTAACCGATGAATGCTAATACCATTTGCATCAGATAAAATATCAAGAAAAAAATTCTCCGATTCTGAGTTTTGAATTAATACAGCATTTTCTGTACTTCGATCAGAAACATCTATAATACTTGCCACACCAGTCGTTCCAGATGAAATACCTAAAAGAATAATAAGTGAAGAATCTAGTATTGGCAAATTTCCTTTTGTAATAAAAATAGAAATAAATGAAGCGATAATTATTACCGTCCACCAACTCAGTTGCACTCTTGAATAGCTATAAGGTTTTTGTTTGGCAATGCTAACATCTCGTAAGAGATAATATTTTTTATCTAATAAAATGATTAATAATAATAGAAGTACTGTTGCAACCCATAAGATTAAAGAAGAATTTTGCATGATTATATTTTTATTTAATAACAAAATATTCAATATTTTTTAAAAAATAAATACCTATATCATTTATTTTAAAAAAACCGTAAAACTACCTATTCTATTAATGTTTAAATAATAGAATAAGGTCAATTTTTGGTGAAAAAATGCGTAGAAATACGTATCTCCAAAAAGGGAGTTTCTACTAGGTATCTGTAATTTTAAAAATACCGGTTTTAATTGCATATACTGCTATACCAGCGGTACCCTTAACACCCATTTTATTCATAATTTTTCGTCTGTAACCTTCAATTGTACGCCCACTTAAAAAAATTTCTTTACTGATTTCAGTTGTTGATTTTTCCTGGCAGATTAACCTGATTAAATTCATTTCTTTTTCGGAAAACTGCAGTTGTAATCTGTTTTTATAAGGGTTAAACCTACTCTTAGAAATAAGGTTAATTAATTTTGCAGATGTTGTACGGCAATAATAAGGTTGATTTTTAGAAACAGATTTTACGGCTTCTACTATTTCTTCCTTTTCTGCGTTTTTAAGCAAATATCCTAAAGCTCCTGCTTCTAGCATTTCTACAATCATTGTTTCCTCATTAAACATTGATAATGCTATACAACAGGCATTGGGCTTACGTGTAACTATTTCTTTCATTGCAGCAATTCCATCCATCTCAGGCATTACAATATCGGTAATAATAACATCTGGATTCTCTTTAAAAACTACATCAAGTAATTGTTTGCCATTTTTTGCCTCACCTATTACTGAGAAACTTTTTTCTTTTTTTAAAACCATTTTCAGGCCATCACGGTAAATTTCATGATCGTCGGCAATTACAATTTTAATCATATGTTTAAAATCTTAATTATTGGGTATTTCAATGGTATAAGTAGTTCCATTGTTTGTTGATGAATTGATATATATATTACCATTTAGTACATCTACTCTGCTCATTATGTTTCTTAAACCCAAACCACCACTTTTTTGCTCCACTTCCTGTATGTTAAATCCTTTACCAAAGTCCTTGACTTCAAGAATTAAATTTTGCTTTTCATTCTTAAGTTGTACAAACATTTTTTTGGTATTTGCATGTTTTAATGCATTGTTTATTACTTCCTGAATGATTCGATACAAGTGTGTTTCTTTATCTTTTTCCAATGCTATTTCAACATTGGAAAAATCACTTTCAATTGAAATATGGGCAGCTACTTTTATTGAATCGATAAAATCTTGTACAGCTTTTACTAATCCAGCTCTTACCAAAACTGTTGGGCGTAAATCATTGGCTATTTCTCTTATTTTGGTGAGCATATCGTCAATATGATTGGCAGCTGTATGTATCATTGCTTTACTTTCACTATCATGAACATCAATGGATTTTATTTGGAATTTAACTGTAGATAATACGGGTCCTAACCCATCGTGTAAATCGGCAGATACTCTTTTTCTTTCATTTTCAAGTGTGGTAATTTCTGCAATTATTTTTTCTTTATGCAACCGAATACTCCGCTTCTGATAACGGATAAGCGTTATCAGAAAAAAAATGATTATTACTGCCAGGATACCTGCAATAATTAAAATGGCAGCATAAACTTTTGTTTCTTCGGTATACATAATACAGCGAATGCAAAAATTAAATTCGTGAATAAATTGATTAATATCAATACTTGAAAAAGTGAGTTATAAAAGCGGTCACTCATTTTTATATTAATCATATAAAATACTTCAAAAACTGCTTTGTATGTATAAAATATTATAAATGCACTAGTAATTAAAAACCTTGCATTTAGTAATACGTTGTTTCGCTCGGTAACAAAAACAAAATTGATTTGCTCTATACTCAGGAACACAATTACCAAAGAATAAAACACCCTGAACAAAGAATTTACTGTTGTAATATTATTTAATATCAGGTTATCAAAAATCCATACCGATAAAAACAGAAAACAGAAAAATAAATATCTCCTCTTAGTATTGTTGCTAATGCTCCAAAGAATAAATTGCCATAGTAATATTATTGACTCAAATAAAACATATATGTTTCCAATTAGAAGATTATTTTTAAAAAAATGAATAAGCAAAACTCCTAAAACTTCAAAACCAAAGCCAATAAAAAGTAAAAAAGTATATGGTTTGAAACTAATATCAATATTTTTAAACCTTAACAAGGCTATAAATGCAGAAACGCCCACACTCATAGATGAGATAAGGTTTAACGTATAGTTATACATAAAAATTACGAATTTAAAGGCGATTCCGGAGGGCATGCAGTTGGGCATCTTAACGCATCCTCCAAAATATCTCCATAACCTTCAGCCATTCCTATAGTCGAGGTTGCTGGTAAAATATCTTCCCCTTTTTCATTTACACCCACTAAAATAGCATGTACATTGAAATCGTCCGACATACCATAATATATTCGAAAAGCATTACAGTTTTTTTGTTGCAACAATGCAAGAACTGCATCTCTATTAAATGTTTCGCTCAATGCAAGAATATTTTTAAACTGATATTCTTCTTTCAAAATTGCACTCCTATTCTCTCTGTAAATTTTTGTCATTTCTACAGCTTTCTCTAAAGAAATTGGGTGCGACTCTTTTGACGGAGTTAAATAATCTAAGCTCATAAATTTTATGGGGTTTTTGGAATTACAAAAACTAAAAATAGACTATTTACTCCTAATACAAATACGTTAAACTACGCAAAAAAATACGTAAAAATACGCAATAAAAAATACAATTCGATAACTGGCTTTCACCAATATCACACTCCTCAGCATCTGTTCCTGCATTTGATTGTACTGTTTTTGCTTATTATGCTTACTAACCAATTTCTCCATTGTAGAAACGCATTTTAAAAGTGATAGGCTTGCCAAAAATGCACCAAACCCCATGAAAAGGTTCTAATAACTAAAATGATTTTGGTGTTAATCTGTGCATTCGTGGAAACAAAAAAATCATTTATTTACAAATGATTTACAATGGTTTACAATATCTGTCATTGGCAGCCAATAACTATCGAATTGTCGGAATACATGCACAAAAGTATTTGCTTTACAAATGAACATGCACGAATAACAAAGCTATAAAACACCATTTATAATTGGACAGTCAATAAACAGTAAAATAGAATTGAACATCTAAAACAAATAATATTTACTTAATGATAACAATAGATACTGTACTACTCAATAGCATTTATTATTTACAAACTGAAGAAATTACAAGCTGTAGCCAGCATTATGTAAAAGGTAGAAAATACGTAGAGCTACGCATAAACACTACCAATAAATACCTATAAAAAAGCGTAGATATACGCTTGCTTTTTTAAACACCTTTTTAGAAATTTGAAGCAGCAGGCAAAACAAAAATTGAGCAGCCAAAAACAGGATAATAGAATACCCAAAAAGCAAACTGAATATGCTACATTACCTTATAACCAAAACTTACTCCAAAAAATTGTAACAACTGTTTTATAATCCTTTTTTCTACATACTAAAAATCAATAAACAAAATCCCTTAAAAATGAAAAAAAAACATCTATTACAACTGCCTAAGACATTTGTAATTATTGTGTTACTCACATTATCTGTTACAGGTGCTTACTTACCCACCCAAGCACAAAGCACTGCTTTTACTGATCGCAATGATTCTGTTAATCAGGTAAGAAACAATTTTATTAATTATTGGACGAGTACTTGTTTCCCTGGCAGCAATTGGGATAGTACAGTATTTATTACTATGGGTGTAAACTATGCCACATTTGCAAGTAAAGAGCCTGTGGTAAATATCTACATGCGTAAGTTGTATGGCTCCGATGCGGTTGCTGCTCAGTACTTACCGAGTGTTATTGTATCGGGCAGCAGTTACCCTACTATGCATAAAGCTAAAGTTGGACAATTGTTTTATAAAATTGTGAGCCGTGGCAAAAACATTGGTTCTCCTTCTCCTTACTATCTTTCAGATTCTATGTTCAAGGCCGTGCTTACGCATCCTTGTTTGCTGGAGCAGCAATTAGGCTTACCCATTGGTAGCATGAGTGTGCAATATGATGTGTTTACCATTCGCTCATTGATAAACGACAATATCTTCTTCAACAGCAAAATAGCTGCTACAGATCAATATAAAAAGAATGATTCAACCATCATATACCATACTATCGGTGGAGGCATACAATCATTAATCATTAATAACCAAGATGCTGCTAAATGGCAAAAATCCAGCCTGCCTATACTTACCATTTTGCCATTTTGCAAACCTGAATAAATACATTTTTATTAGTAAAAAAAATCTTTGTGACCGAAAAGAAGGTTATAGAGTAGGCGAGAAAAAAAATTAAAAAAATTTCTAGTTTCCCATCTTCTCCATACTGGCTTGTATGCTGGCTAAGGGAAGATGCAGGTAATCAAGCAATACATTAAAATATAAACAACACAACAATGAGCAATCAACAAGCTATTACTTTAGGTCAAGTACCCATGGGTACTATTGTACCATTTATTTTAGATGCCAGCTATTTACCCAACAATTGGCTGATGTGCAATGGAACTGCCATACCCACACAATATGCAGCATTAATTGGTGCTATTGGTGCCAATACGCCCAATTTATGTGGCAGAACCTTAATAGGTACAGGACAACCCAGCAACCAAGTTCAATCAGATGGAACCGCACCCAATTTTAATCCATCTAATAATTGGCCTGTTGGCTACACAGGTGGCGAATTTGTACATGAATTAACCATTAATGAATTACCTGAACATGCACATGAATATGTTGAATCTGGTTTTTGGGGTGGAGGTGATTGTCAAAGCAATAGCTATAATAGTTATGGTAATAATTCAAACACATCCGCTACTGCAGCAGTTGGAGATAATCTACCACACAATAATATGCAGCCATATTATGCTGTTAATTATATCATTTTTGCGGGCAGCTAAATGAAAAACTGTACTTTAATTTCAAGCATCTTCTCCTTGCAGGCTTTGTGTGTTGGTTTAGAGACGATTCGATTAACTCAAACGCAATTTCCCTACTTACACACATGCCTATGGAAGAGACATTGCTAGAAAAAAGATGACTCCTAAATGGTGGCATTAAAATTCAATAACAAGTTGCACCCTAAACATTAAACCTTAAACTCAAAAAAAAAAATTATGAAAAAGAAGACCATTCTAATCACCTGCGGACTTTTAGCATTTGTGTTCATTCTCATTCAATGCACTGACAAAAACAAAGCAACTGAAGAAGAAATTGAATATAGTGTAACGCCTGTGCCATTGCCTACGAACATTGTACCTGGCTTTAATTTTCCAGAAGATTCATCCGTAATATTAGGATGGACAAATAATAGCAAGTTTGCAAACGGATATGATTCAGCCAGTATTTATAAACATGCTTGGGGTATATGGGCTGGCTTAACTGCACCATCTGGTCAACAATTTGCTGGAGATAGTTTATTGGTATATGAAACTTGGCTTGGCCTGAGTGAAATAAGACAATTGGTGATTGATAACAAAACTGACGGTGGCTGTGCAACAACCAATTTTAAAAGAAATGGTAGAGCTGTTTTTACACGACCAAAACAATTTGAACATGCTGCAAGATTTGCTGGAAAAAGCTTAGCAGACCTCAATGGAGCAACGCCTGAAACCAACGCTACTCAGTGGGTTACTGTTTCATATAGCCCTGACGCAGCTTGCTATGCAACTACCAATCAAATTTTTAAACAATCCGTCATCAACAAATATTATAGTGCTGGCGGCTTAGGGGCAATTCCTCAGTTTCCCAATAAATCGCTAACCATAAAACCAACTTATTTGGTATATGATGACACCGCAACTTTGTACAAAATGCCAGTTTGGAAAGATGCCCCCAATCCCGCTGATTCAAATTTCTTAGTTAATCCAAACACCTATGATTATGTGTTTGTAGATAAAAACAATCAACAACCAGCCAATAAAGTAGCTGTTCCTGTAAGTAACACAGAAACCAATCCTGCAAAAATTGCTGCAGCAACCATTAACCTCAATAATTTTATTTATTTAAAAGTGGATAAAAAAATGGCTACTTATATGAACCAACAGGATAGTGCACAAGGCATGAACAATTCTAAAAATGGATATGGCAAAGCAAAAAAAGGGCAAATTGCATTATTGGTAGGCATGCATGTAACCACCAAAGAAATTACCAATTGGACTTGGCAGAGCTATTATTGGACACCCAATAGAAATAATCCTGGTGCCCCAAGTTCTAATTTGGCTGCAAGCTTAAGACCCACACAAATTCAAGGAGCTGCTGCAAATTATGCTTGTGTGGCAGCTTATGTAATGCTTACGCCCAATAATGCTCCTAACAATCTTGCTCAGGGAAGCATGTTTGGATATAATCCTTACTTAGAAGGTGGTTTTGGTCCTTCCGTTTTTAAATATCCAAACACGTATAATCAAACCTACACTTATGGCACACAAAGCAATTGTATGAGTTGTCATGCCTTGGCCTTACCATCTAATGCAGGATTGTATAGCACAGACCAAACCATCGATTTAAAAGGCAACTACTTCAAAAATCAAGTGTCTTTAGATTTTGCATGGTCCATACAAACAGCCATTATCAACGATACAACACCATATTGGGTTACCAAAAAATAGCCGTTGCATTCCTTAAAGGCAAGTGATGTTTATGAATTGAAAATTCTCTTGCTAACAAATTTCCCCTACCGTGTTGAGTTGTTGATTCAGCGGTGGGGGATTTTGAAAAAAAATTATTTTCAAGAATAAGGATTGACGTTGGTGAGCATATTTTAAACATTTAATTCATTTTTTTCCTAGCAATGTATTCCATTACAAATCTTCAAGCCGAAGATTTTTTTGGGATCTTCTCCTTGCTGGCTTTGTGTGTTGGTTTAGTGAAGATGCGGTTAACTCAAACCCAATGTCCCTAACTACCACATGGCAATGGAAGAGACATTGTAGAAAAAGATAGCAGGGCACACTTGTACTGAAGTACTTTATTGAGTAAAAAAATATCCTTACTTGTACAAATAGATTCTGGAAGAATGCGTAAAAGTTAAGCATGAGGTAGTTATGTACTATTTTTACTTTTAAATATATTTTTTCATAAATTTATTCGAAAACTTTAAAATAATCAAAATGAATCATAGTCAAATAGTCGAGTTTACTGACGAAAATATCCAAAAATTATTTGGTTTTGAAGATGCAGAAAGTGAGCAAATTGATAGGCTTAAAGAGTATTATTTTAAAAACGAATCTTATTCAAGAGTTGTTAGTGATTTGCCATTACGAATTCTTGTTGGTCACAAAGGGATAGGTAAGTCAGCCTTATTTAAAATTTCTATGGCAGAAGAAAGAGCAAAGGGAAACTTGCCAATTCTTATTAAACCTGATGATATAGCTGAATTAGGCAAAAGTGACGAGAACTTTTTACTAAAAGTAAGGCAATGGAAAGTCGGTTTAATTAGAATTATAGGGTCGAAAGTTTTTAGCGAATTTGGTATAACCGATGAAACAATAGTTGGGAAATTAACTCAATTCGGTATTAAATTAGTATCCTTTATTACTGATTCAGTGAAGTCATTAAAAGATATAGTAATTCTAGACCCAGCTAAACAATTAACTCTTGACAATTTTCTGAAGTATAAAAAAATAATAATTTATATTGATGACTTAGATAGGGGATGGGAAGGTAAGAAAGATGATATTATTCGATTATCAGCATTGCTGAACTCAGTTCGTGATTTAGCAAATGAAAATAATGGATTGGTATTTAAAGTTTCACTTAGGTCAGATGTTTATTTCTTAGTACGAACATCTGATGAATCAACTGACAAAATTGAGGGTTCGGTGGTTTGGTATAGCTGGACTAACCATGAAATATTAGTAATGTTGGTAATTAGAATTTTAACATTTTTAGGAGAGCCTACAAATGTTTCATCGCTGATAAATTCACCTCAATATAGATTAGCACCCTATTTGGATATGATAATGGAAAAACATTTTCAAGGATATGGGAAATGGGAGAAATGTTCCATGTATAAGATAATAATGTCACTTACTCGGAAAAGGCCAAGAGATCTTGTTAAACTTTGTACGTTAGCAGCAAGAGAAGCTTATCGTGATAAGTCTAACGTTATAAAAACCAAGCATTTTCAAAATGTTTTTGAAGAATACTCACAGGGAAGAATTCAAGATACTATTAATGAATATCGGACAGAGTTGCCTAATATTGAAAATTTAATTTTTGGTATGAAACCAACCAAAAAGGAGAAAATACTAGCAGATAGCTTTGTGTTTACAGACACTCAATTGCAAACTAAATTAAACAACATTATACAACAGAATAGATTTGTCTTTTCTAATGGAAAGGTTGGTACTGCAAAAGAACTGCAACATTTTTTATTTAAAATCAACTTTTTGACAGCAAGAAAGACTCTTGAAAATGGGGAAATTGATAGAAAGTATTTTGAAGAGAATAGGTATTTATCAACACCATACACAAATTTTGGATATGACTGGGAAATTCATCCTGCTTATAGATGGGCTTTACAACCAGATACATTGGATGATATCTTCAATAAATTAGCACTTTCGGCGGATTAGGCAATAAAGATTTAAGTGTTACAAAAACTTAGTTTCTAGCATCTTCTCCTTGTTAGCTTTGTGTGTTGGTTTGTGAAGATGCAATTAACCAAAACGCAGTGTCCTTAGCTGCAAACATGTCTATAAAGGAGACATTGCTTAAAAGAAATATCTAGTATGTCAGAAAAAAGTAAGATACCAGTTTCAATTCATCTCTTAAATACTAACCTATTCGAGGCAACTTTTTTCCTAGCATCTTCTTTCAGTATAAAGCCAAATTAAAAGAAGTCTCAAGCATCTTCTCCTTGTTTGGCTTTGTGTGTTGGTTTAGGGAAGATGCGGTTAATTGAAACACAATGTCCCTAGCTGCACACATGGCTATAAAGGAGACATTGCTTTGAAAAAAGAAGTAATCAATTGAGTTTATTCTAATGTGTACACTACCAAATCATTGGTAAACCTAAAAACTTTATACTCATTAAGGTCTTAGCCTACATGGTGTCCACTGCTTTTGGTAGTAGTACCGATATTAAAATGGATTCGGTTATTTATGGTGCTGAATACTTTTTTTTCATTTTACAAAAGGATGGATCAGTAGCACCTCTTCGTGCAGTTTTCCCAAATAGTTTAATTGCAGCCAATTACAACAAAAATGAAGTTAGCTTGAATACCATAGACATTGTATTTAACCCTAAATTATTTAAAGCCTCCTCGATGAGGTTGGGTGGCTATGTAAATTTTTCAGTAGGCAAATCAATCACTTTAATTAGAGGGTTGGCAGTTTGGCTGCCTTATATGAAAGATAAAACGAATGTTTAGAAACTGCATTTCTTCTTACCGTATAATTAAACGTGTTGTATTTATTACACACTTATAAAGTAAATCCTACTGCTGTACGGCAGTAGGATTGTCGGTTCGAATCCTAGCTTATTTTTAAACCAATAAAACAAAAAATCCCAACTAAAAATAGTTGGGATTTTTTACTTATTTCAAAAGCAGGTTAAGCTAATTTTTCAACCTGCATATAGTTTAATTCAACTGGTGTGCTTCTACCAAAAATTTTCACCACCACTTTTAGTTTCTTCTTCTCATCGTTTACTTCTTCAATAACACCATTGAAATCGTTAAACGGACCTTCGATAATCTTAATAGTTTCACCAATAATAAATGGTTCGCTGATACTAACACCTTGGTCATTCATCTCATCTACCTTACCCAACATTTTATTTACTTCACTTTTACGCAAAGAAATAATATTGCCTTTAGAGCCTTTACCATCGGTTAAGAAATGCATGATGTTTGAAATATTGCTAATGTGCTGTACAATATCATCATTCAACTTACCATCCAATACTTCTAACATCACATAACCAGGAAAGTAGTTCTTTTCTCTCATTACCTTCTTACCATTCTGCACCTTATAAACCTTTTCCATTGGTAAGAACACTTGCTTAATAATTTCTGTCCAACCACTACGAGCAATATCTTTATCTAAATACTCTTTTACGCTACGCTCTTTACCACTAACCACACGTAACACATACCATTTGGTATTGTCGGCAACTTGTGGTGCTGTTTCTTGAGCTATTATTTCTTCCATTGTATTTGAGAATTACTTAAATAACGAATAAATCAATTTCAATAATTGGTTGCTACTAAAATCCATTACGCCTACCAAAACAGTAATAATAACCGTTGCCACTAATACAATAATGGTACTTTGTTGTAACTGCATCCAAGTTGGCCAGGTTACTTTTTCTAAAAGTTCTCTGTAGCTGTCTTTAAAGTAAGCTGAAACCTTATTCATGCTATGCTAAATTAGAAATTAAAAATTTGAAAATGTACAATTTTCATTGCACGGGCACTAGGATTCGAACCCAGATCAAAGGTTTTGGAGACCCGTATGCTACCGTTGCACCATGCCCGTAAGAAAGCTAAAAGCTATTAGCGTATTGCCAATAGCTTTCAGCATATTTCAAAGATAGACTTTTTAATGTTAGCCTCAGCAAATGCTTATAGCTAATTGCCAAAAGCTAACAGCCTACTTTATTTTACAATTTCAGTAACCTGACCAGCACCTACAGTTCTACCACCCTCACGGATAGCGAATTTCAAACCTTTCTCCATTGCGATAGGTTGGATTAATTTAACTGCGATACTTACATTATCACCAGGCATTACCATTTCAGTTCCTTCTGGCAACATAACTTCACCAGTTACGTCGGTAGTACGGAAATAGAATTGTGGACGATATTTGTTAAAGAATGGAGTATGACGACCACCTTCATCTTTGCTCAATACGTAAACTTCACCTTTGAAATCTGTATGTGGCGTAATTGATTTAGGAGCACAAATTACCATACCACGACGGATTTGAGATTTCTCAATACCACGTAATAATAAACCTGCGTTATCACCAGCTTCACCTCTATCCAATAATTTTTTAAACATCTCAACACCTGTAACAGTTGAGTTTAAAGGAGCATCCATTAAACCAACGATTTCAACACCTTCACCTACTTTAATGATACCTCTTTCGATACGACCAGTAGCAACAGTACCGCGACCAGTGATAGAGAATACATCCTCAACACTCATCAAGAAAGGTAAATCAATAGGTCTTGGAGGTAATGGAATATACTCATCAACAGCAGCCATTAATTCTTCAATTTTAGCCGTCCATTGTGGTTCTTCAGCGATTGCACCAGTTGCAGAACCTTGTATGATTGGCGTATTATCACCATCGAAACCACGTTTAGTTAATTCTTCACGGATTTCCATTTCAACTAACTCTAATAACTC
Organism: Chitinophagaceae bacterium; assembly: GCA_044348985.1. Lineage (GTDB taxonomy): Bacteria > Bacteroidota > Bacteroidia > Chitinophagales > Chitinophagaceae > UBA1930. The sequence continues at coordinate 27,395 of JBIKRV010000017.1, read as the reverse complement.
AGGATCTTCTACCAAGTCAACTTTGTTCATGAAAACAACGATACGAGGTACACCTACCTGACGAGCCAATAAGATATGTTCTTTAGTTTGTGGCATAGGACCATCAGTCGCAGCAACAACCAAGATAGCACCATCCATTTGGGCAGCACCAGTGATCATATTCTTCACATAGTCGGCGTGACCTGGACAGTCAACGTGAGCATAGTGACGAGCATCAGTTTGATATTCTACGTGAGCAGTATTAATGGTAATACCACGCTCTCTTTCTTCGGGAGCACCATCAATTTCGTCGTACTTCTTAATTACATTACCCATACCTTTTTTGGCAAGAGTCATAGTAATAGCAGCAGTTAATGTTGTTTTACCATGGTCAACGTGGCCTATGGTACCAATGTTTACGTGGGGTTTATCCCTCTTAAAGGTCTCTTTAGACATTTTTATCGGTTTTTGTTGTTTTTAAAATTTACCAGCCATATTGGCCATGGTTATTTAATGTTTTGTGTACTTAGCAGTAGTACTTTAATGGGCACCAGTTGCGTCGCACACTTCAACTTTTTTTATTCTATCGCCTCAAAAATTTCAAACTTTCATTTAAAATTAATGAGCCGTTAGTGAGAATCGAACTCACGACCTCTTCCCTACCAAGGAAGTGCTCTACCCCTGAGCTACAACGGCTTACTCAGAAAGTAGTAAAGCTTAGGTTTGTGGTAATTTTCAAAACCACAAACCCAAACTATTCTGAGCGGAAGACCAGGCTCGAACTGGCCACCTGAAGCTTGGAAGGCTACCGCTCTACCAAATGAGCTACTTCCGCCAATAATCCCAAACTTATATTTGGGATTCAAAGAACAGTGGGCAGTGAAGGATTCGAACCTCCGTACCCTTGCGAGAACAGATTTACAGTCTGTCGCCTTTAACCACTCGGCCAACTACCCAAGATTCAGAGCCGAGGAAGGGAGTCGAACCCACGACCTGCTGATTACAAATCAGCTGCTCTACCAACTGAGCTACCTCGGCTTAAAAATCTAATTTTAATGAACTTGCCCTATTTTTCGGGATGGCAAAGGTAATGGAAAACTTATATCAACAAAATTCTTGAAAAGATTTTTTTTTATCTTTTCTGCAACAACTTTTAAAAAAATGGGAAATGCCCTATTTCAGGGTATTTGAATGATGTGGGTTTGTGGATTTTTTTTGAAAAAGATACATTCAACCTATTCGAAACAACAATTTTATTCTTTACTTCAATGCTATCCCTAAATAATTTATCCTGCACCTGATAGCAATAACATATTTTTAAAGTTGAATCATTCAATACTGCTCGTTCTTCAATGTATGCTTTGGTGATTGTGATATCTGTATTACAACCAAGTACTAAAAAAATCATTGCACATATATTCCAACACATAATTTTAGCAACTTCATCGTATAAAGAAAATAAAAAAGCCTCATAAATGAAGCCTTTTTGTAAACTATAATTATTTTGAACTACATACCCGGAAACCATGTTCTTCCTGCACCTACCTCTCTAAATGGCCAAGGAACAGAAGCCAAAATGAGGAAAAATGCGATTAAATACAACCATTTTGCAGCATCGTAATTGTCTTTCTTTGCTTTTCCTCTAGCTATTGTTATTAGAACAATTGCTATTAACATGCCAGCAAAATGTTCAACAACCCAGAAACGAGAGAATGGGTTTTTCATAACATTACCCATACCGCCCATATTTTCAATCAATACCTTTAAGCCAACTGTTTTGCTAAATATCCATTGATATAAACCCAATAACAAGGTAATATGAGCCGAAATGAGTAACAACAAACTCACTTTTTGCAGCCCTTTACTTTTATTAAATGCTTGATAAATGGATACTAATAAAAGAATAAGTATAATCCAACGCAATAAACTGTGTAAATGTAGTAATCCTGTAAACATAAAATTATTTTTATACAAATTTAACCCCTGAGCCTAATCAATTGTTGTAATTATTTTACCCAATCGGCAATAAAAATATTGGTATCTCTTGTGCCACCATTATTTCTGTTGCTACAGAAAATAATTTTTTTTCCATTGGGGCTAAACATGGGAAAGGCATCGAAACCCTTATCTCTGCTAATTTTCGACAAGTTGCTACCATCTTCATTAATGGTATATAAGTTAAAAGGAAACCCTCTTTTATATTCGTGATTACTTGCAAAAACGATGCGTTTGCTATCTGGCATATAGGCTGGTGCCCAGTTGGCCTGACCATAACTGGTAACTTGGTGTGCATTACTTCCATCAGAATTAGCTATCCATACTTCCATATTGGTAGGTGCTACTAAATCTTGTGCTAAAAAATCTTTATACTCTTTAACTTCTGCATCGGTTTTTGGACGACTGGCTCTCCAGATAATTTTTTTTCCATCAGGGCTAAACCATGCTCCACCATCGTAACCCAAAGTGCTGGTAATACGTTTTACTTTCAGGGTTTTTAAATCCATTAAATACAAATCTAAATCGCCATCTCGAGTACTGGTAAATACCATTGTTTTTCCATCAGGAGCAATCGTTCCTTCGGCATCATACCCTTTTTCTTTGGTTAATTGCTTTACAATTTTGCCATTGGTATCGGCCATGAAAATGTCGAAACTATTGTAGATGGGCCAAATGTATTTATTGCCATACTTCTTTCTATCTGGCACTGGTGGGCAGGTATCAGCACCCAAATGTGTAGATGCATAAATAATGTGTTTTCCGTCTTTTAAAAACGCTCCGCAAGTTGTTCTTCCTTTTCCTGAACTAACTCTTTTGTACATAAATTTCTCTCCAAATTTTGGTACTTTGCCAATAAACATTTGGTCACAATCTAACCCTTCTTTTGGATTGGTTTTTTGAAAAATGATGTACTTGCCATCGAAGCTAAAATAGGCTTCGGCATTATCACCTCCGAAAGTTAATTGTTGAACATTTTTAAAATGTTTTTCACCTGAATATTGGGTAGAATCGGCTGGCATTTGCTGAGCAAATAAAAAATTACTGCATGCCAGTAAAAAAACAAGTACTATTTTTTTCATGCTGCAAAGTAAAAGTGAAAATTGAATGTTGGTATCATTTATATGTCACAAAAAATTAAAGAACCCAAAAGCAAAGCTATTTTTGCGATATGAAGTTGAAGTATTTTGCAGTTATCCTATTTGTATTCGTATTTTTTGTTGCCTGTGATACTACAGGGTCAAAACAAGATTCATCGCTAAACTTATCACCTTATTTAAAAGAGTTGTTCAAGCAAACCAAACAGTACCCGGATAGTGTAAACCTCAGAATTAATTTAATTAATGCATTAGACAGTAGTGGTTTACATAAAGAAGCTTTACAGCAAATGGATTTGCTGATTGCAAAAGACAGTTTAAATTTTGCTTTTTGGAATGCCAAGGGCCATTTACAGGAAAATGCAAAAGATACCGCTGGTGCAATTGTTTCTTATAAAAGGGCATTCCGTGTTTATCCATCGCCAGATGCAATGTTAACGCTAGCCAATTTATTTGCAGAAACCAAAAATGATACTGCTTTAGTACTTTGCAAGGAAGTAAATGGATTGAGTGCTGATAAAAAATATGAAGCCGACTGCCGATTTATTGAAGGTGTTTATTATGCCAGAAAAGGGAATATACAACAAGCTTTAACCAGCTTTGATGCCTGTATTAATGCAAGGTACACTTATGTTGTAGCATATTTAGAAAAGGGATTTATTTATTACGATAAAAATCAATATGCAGAAGCTTTAAAGATATTTCAACTGGCAGCTTCGGTTAGCAATGCTTATGCCGATGCCTATTACTGGCAGGCTAAATGTTTTGAAGCCATGAATAATAGAACTGAAGCGTTAACCAATTACAACAAAGCTTTGGCATTGGACAAGAATTTAACAGAAGCTGCAGCAGCAGTAAAACGACTGCAATAATTGCTTATAAAGTTTATTGGTTTGCAAACTTTATGGACAGTAGTTTTGCTGCCAACATTAAAAACTATACTCATGCCTATTATAGCTCCTTCCTTATTGAGTGCAAATTTCATTAATCTGCAAGCCGATTGTACCATGTTGAACGAAAGTGAAGCAGATTGGTTTCACTTAGATGTAATGGATGGTCGATTTGTGCCCAATATTACCTTTGGACCAATGATTATTGAGTTTATTAGAAAAGCTACTACAAAGGTTTGTGATGTGCATTTAATGATTGAAGAACCCGAAAAATATACGGAACAATTTAAAAATGCTGGTGCCGATATTTTGACTGTACATATTGAAGCTTGTAAACATTTACATAGAAATATTCAACAAATAAAAAGCCTGGGTATGAAGGCTGGTGTTGCTGTAAACCCACATACGTCAATAGCTTTATTAGAAGACATCATTGCCGATGTTGACTTGGTTTGTTTAATGAGTGTAAATCCGGGATTTGGCGGACAAAAATTTATACCTCAAACATTAGAAAAAATTAAGCAATTAAGAGGCATGTGCAATGCAAAAGGTTTGCAAACACATATTGAAATAGACGGTGGCGTAACCTTAGAAAATGCCAAAACAATTGTAGATGCTGGTGCCGATGTTTTGGTTGCTGGCAATACCGTTTTTAAAGCTGCTGACCAAAAAGAAATGATTCGCCAACTAAAAGCTCTCTAACACGTTATAAGTAACTTATGATACATACTAAAGCTTATGCAGCTTATACTGCAACACCACCACTAGCTCCATTTGAATTTAACAGAAGATCTGTTGGAGCCAATGATGTACAAATAGAAATTTTATACTGTGGTGTTTGCCACAGCGATTTACACCAAGCAAGAAATGAGTGGGGCGGAGGCTCTATTTATCCAATGGTGCCAGGCCATGAAATTGTAGGCAAAGTAATTGCCGTTGGAACTGCTGTAACCAAGTTTACAGTTGGTGATATTGCAGGTGTGGGTGTAATGATAGACAGCTGTAGAACCTGTAAAAACTGCCAGAAAGATTTGGAACAGTATTGTGTAGAAGGCATGACTGGCACATACAATGCAATAGAACGAGATGGAAAAACTATTGCACAGGGTGGCTACTCAACACAAATTGTAGTAGATGAAAAATACACACTAAAAGTGTCTCCTAATCTCGATTTAAAAGCAGTTGCACCATTGCTTTGTGCAGGTATTACCACGTATTCTCCCTTGATGTATGCTGGTGTAACCAAGGGCATGAAAGTGGGTGTTGTTGGCTTAGGTGGACTAGGACACATGGGTGTAAAATTTGCAGCATCGTTTGGTGCAGAAGTAACTGTTTTAAGTACTTCACCTTCAAAAGAAGCAGATGCCAAAAGATTGGGTGCAACCAATTTTTTATTAACGACCGATGCTGCAGCTATGAAAGAATATGCCAGTTATTTTGATGTAATACTCGATGCCATTTCAGCCAATCATGATTTTACGCCTTATTTGGATTTATTGGATTTGAATGGTAAATTAATGGTGGTGGGATTACCCTCAGAACAACCAAAAGTTTCTCCATTTTCTCTAATTAGTAATCGCAGGAGTATTATTGGCTCTATGATTGGTGGCATGAAAGAAACACAGGAAATGTTGGATTACTGTGCTGAACACAATATCGTAAGTGATATTGAATTGATTGATATGCAAAACATCAATGAAGCTTATGAAAAGATGCTGAAAGGCGATGTGAAATATCGTTTTGTTATTGATTTAGCTTCTATCAAATAATCATACAAATCAATTAAACAAAGTAAAAAAACCGCCTCAATTGAAGCGGCTTTTTTATGTATGAAGATCTTTAATTACTGTTTTACAAACTGAAGAGAAGTTCTATTACCATCGTTCTCAAACACTACTAAATAATTACCCTTAATTAACTTACTTACATCAATGCTGCTTTGTGTTGCACCAGCCTGAAGGTTTTGCGTTAATACAGTTTTTCCATCGATAGTAATTAATTTAACTGTTGCATTATCGCCAGCTTTTGTATGAGACAATGTAGCTGTATTTACTACTGGATTAGGGAAAATGTCCAGCTTGGTTGCTTGCTTAGCACTTACAGCAACTACCGAACTGTATTTGAAACTACCATCTTTATCAGTAATTTTCAAACGATAGTAATTTACACCAGCAGCCAACACGTCGTTAAAAGTATAATTTGCAGATGCAGCATTTCTAGCAGCTACAAAGCCAATATTGCTGAATGTTCTGCCATCATTACTTTTCTCGATAGAGAAACCATCAACGTTAATTTCATTAGATGTATTCCAGTTTAAAGCAACTTTATTGTTGATTAGAGATGCGTTGAAGGATTTAAGAGAAACTGGAGCAACCACAGAACCCAAAAATGTAACATTGTCTACTCTACCTGTACCAGCACTTGCGATAGCAGTGCCATTAATAGCTGTACTGCCAGCAGCTACAACAAGTCTTACATAAATGTTTGGTGCATTGTTTAACGCAGTAATTGAACTAAGGTCAATGGTTCTTGTTGAAGCTGTATTTACAGCACCACTAGCTGACCAGGTATCATTGGCTATATCATAAGTTGAATTAGTTACAGTATTTGGTACATCTGTAAATGCAGACCCATCGGTACTGTATTGTACTTTCCAGCTTTTAGGTCCCGTATTACTGCCAATTTGGTCCCAAGTAAAGCTTATGCCAGAGCAACCTGTTGCCGTTGTTTGAAACTGAAAATAGTCACCTGCAGCCCATCCATTTGCACTAAGGGCCTTTGCTGAACCGTTTCCACTTGGGTTAGACCAAACAGTAGTTGCTGAAGCATGTAACGCGGAACATAAAGAACCAGTTGTTCTAATACCAACATCTGCAACAGCTGTGCCTACGGAAAAAGTTGGAGAAACACCTGTATTTGTAGTAGTAACGCCATCAAATGTCCATCTTGTCATCCAAAGTTGACCAAATGCGATATTAGCAATTAATCCAAATACCAACAATGTAAAAATTCTCTTCATAAATATAAGTTTGAATTGCAAAGTAAGCAAAAAATGTGCCTTGTGCAATCAAAGTCACAATTTTTTAATACACAGCTGCTTTTCAGCAGTGTATGTTTATCTTCATGCCTTATAATTTGTATTCAATGAGGGGTTTTTTATTCATATTTTTTTCTTTCATCTGTATTGGTTTACTGAATGCTCAAAAAACAGCTGTTTTAACGGGTAGAGTAATCGATGAAAGTGCAAAGCCATTAATTGGTGTTTCTGTAGAAATTTTGGGTAAGCAAAAAGGAACCGTAACCAACGATTCTGGATTTTTTAAACTTTCAGTTACACCCAATAAAATTGCTGGTATTGTTTTTTCTTACGTGGGCTATATTCCTGTTCAAAAAAATATTACCCTGAATGTGGGTGAAACTGAAAATATCACCATCATTTTAAAAAGAAGTACCAAAGATTTAGCGGAAGTGGTGGTAAAAGATAAACGTGAACGCAGAGAAACCGGCAGAGTGAGCATCGATCCATCAAAAGCCAATGTAAATCCATCTCCTATTTCAGGTATTGAGCAATTGATTAAAATATTCGTTGGAAGCAACAATGAATTAACTTCTCAATATTCTGTTCGTGGAGGCAGCTACGATGAAAATTTGATGTATGTGAACGACTTCGAAGTATTTCGTCCGTATTTAGTAAGAAACGGACAACAGGAAGGTTTGAGTTTTATCAATCCAGAATTAACAGGTGGACTCAAATTTTACAATGGCGGTTTTCAAAGCAAGTATGGCGATAAAATGAGCAGTGTGCTGGATATTACTTATAAAAAGCCAAAAGCCTTTGGCGGCAGTGCTTATATAGGCTTATTAGAACAAGGTTTTCATGTAGAAGGAACCGATAAAAAAAATAAAGTAAGTTATTTACTGGGTGTACGCAATAGAAGCAATAGAAATTTGCTAAGTAGTCAGGCTACAAAAGGCAATTACATTCCATCTTCCAGCGATATTCAGGCACTAATTACGTATGCTCCCAATACCAAATGGCAATATGAAATTTTTGCCAACACATCGGCTACAAAATTCACCTTATTTCCAGAAGAAAGCAAACTGTCGAGTTCCGTCTTCTCCCCTTTTTATACAGCTAATTTTGGATTAGACATTTATTTTGAAGGACAGGAAAAAGACCAATACAACACCAACTTTTTAGGACTATCTGCCACACATCAACCCAAGAAAAACCTGCGTTTAAAGTGGATGCTCAGCCGTTTTAACAACAACGAAAAAGAAAATATTGATATTATCGGAGCATATCTTTTTGGCGATAGAGATTTCGATAAAAGCAGCAGCACCTATGGTTTAATCAGCAATCCACTTGGAGCAGGTGTTTTTCAAAACTATGCCCGTAATACTTTAGATATTACTGTTTGGGATGCAAGCCACAAAGGTAGTTTAGACAAAGGCAAACATTTTTATCAATGGGGCAATACCATACAGCAACAATTGGTGAATGATAGGTTGAACGAATGGGAATACAATGATAGTGCAGGCTACTCTTTACCTTATACTGGGAGCAGTTTACAGTTAAATAAAGTTTTAAAAGGAACTGCCGATTTTAGTATTACTAGAATTAATGGCTATATACAAGACAATATTCAATTCAAAGATTCATCTGATTTTACCTTACAAGCTGGCATAAGATATAACTACAATTCGCTGAATAAAGAATTTTTGATTTCACCAAGAATTAGTTTCTCTTATATTCCGAAAAAATGGAAAAAAGATGTGGTTGTAAAAGGTGCAATTGGCATATACAATCAACCTCCATTTTATAGAGAATTAAGACGTTATGATGGAACGATTAATAAAAATTTGAAAGCACAAAAAAGCTGGCAAACCAGTTTTGGATTGGATTATAATTTTAAAATGCTAGAACGCCCTGCCCGTTTTACAACAGAGATCTATTACAAAAACATGTGGGATGTTGTGCCTTATGATATAGACAATGTTAGAGTTAGGTACTTTGGTGAAAACTCAGCCAAAGCTTATGCATATGGAATTGAAACAAGATTGTATGGAGAATTGGTAAAAGATGCGGAAAGCTGGATAAGTTTTGGCATTATGAAAACCAAAGAAAACCTAAACAACGATAGCTATCAGCAATACACTTTAGATGCCCAAAATAAACCTATTGACAGCAGCACTGTAGATGTTGGATGGTTGAGAAGACCAACAGATCGGATGTTTACTTTTGGTATGTTTTTTCAAGATTATTTAAGTACCAACAAAAATGTGAAACTGTATTTAAATACTTTGTATGGTAGCAATTTGCCTTACAATATTCCCAATAGTGTTCGTTATAGAAATGCTTTGGTAATTGAACCTTATGTACGAGTAGATTTGGGTTTAAGTGCCTTGTTATTAGACCCTGAAAAAAGCAATAGAAGAAGCCATTCTCCTTTTAGAAACTTCGAAAGTATTTGGGTGAGTTTAGAGATTTTTAATTTAATTGACAGAGCCAACACCATTAGCTATTTACTAGTTAAAGATTTTCAGAACAACACTTTTGCAATGCCCAACAGGCTTACACCTCGTATGGTAAATTTGAAGTTAGTAGTTAAATGGTAATAAAGAATGTCCAATAAAAATTAATTTTAATACACTCTCCATCTAGTAATGGTTTGGCTGTATAAACCAGGAATTTCAAACTCAATTAGTCCTATATTTTTAGCAAAGTAAGTATTAATGGTTTGTATGGTTTGAAAAGTTCCGACAATTTGATATTGCAACTCATTTTTTACCTGTATTACACTGTCAAAAACATTTCCATTTACAGTTCTGGTGGTGTTTACCCCCATTAATGTGTAATGCATTCTTACTTGTGTTGGCAAACCATTAAAAGTGGTATTGGCAAGCTGACTATCCCATTGCGTCAATATCGGTTGATTTTCCTTTATAAATAATAAAGGCAATCTGCCTGTATTTATATCCAATGCATCAAAACGATAATAGTCGCCACCCGTTTTTCTATAAAAGCCAGTATCTTTTACCAAACCTCTAAATCCATAAAAAACCCTGTATGTATTACCGCCAATAATAGTATCCTTAGGCGATGCATCTACATGTAAACTATCTGTAAAACCAGCAACATTATACGCCCAATTGCTACCAATGGTTGTAGGAAAATAGTCTCTGATAATGGGCATCGGAGGTGGTGGAACTATAAAAAAAACAGTAAACAAACAGGCAGAATTGTTATAGGTTAACACAAAATTTGTATTCAATGGTAAAATGGGTTTGCCATAGCCCCTTATTTTAATTGTCTGTAAGCCTGTAGTTACATAACCACTATCTCTGAACCAAAAACCATTGGCGGTATCGGATTCTATTTTAAACTGACCAGGCGAAGTAATATTTACTCTTACCAATATGAAATTGGTACTGTTTAAAACTGTATCTGCCCTGTAAGTACCATTTACAATTATTCCCTGACAGTTGCCTACACTATCTTTTAGTGTGCCAATAGATGGGCTATACAAATAGACGCCACTTTCATAGCTGGTTTCTTTGGTACAAGCACCAACAATTATCAGTAATGATGCCAGAATTACATTTTTAAAACTGAAATACTTCATTCTTTAAATTTTCAAACAATACGAATATCAGATAAATATTAAACAATTAACGCTGCCTTGTTGGTTAAATTGCCTGTTTGCATTAATTCCTGTACATTATTTAACGTTGCTGTGGCAATTTGTGTGAGTGCTTCATTGGTAAAAAATGCCTGATGTGCGGTAATCAGTACATTTGGAAAACTCATTAACCGTTGAATGGTATCATCTTCAATAATTGTGGCTGACAAATCTTTGAAAAATAATTTATCTTCCTGTTCATAAACATCGATACCTAAATAACCAATTTGGTGCAATTTTAATGCAGCAATCGCATCTTTTGTATTGATTAAACCACCACGGCTGGTATTAATTAACATCACACCAGGCCTCATTAAAGCAATGGTTTCTTTACTTATTAAATGCTTGGTTTGTTCATTCAATGGGCAATGCAAAGAAATAATATCTGCAGCTGCAAAAACCTCTATTAAAGGTTTATATACAACACCTAATGCTTCCATTTCTTTATCTGCAAACATATCAAAGGCCAATACTTTGCAACCAAAACCCAACATTATTTTACAAAAAGCCTTTCCAATGTTTCCTGTGCCAATTACACCAACAGTTTTTCCATGCACATCAAAACCCAATAATCCATTTAAAGAAAAATTTTGTTCACGAACTCTGTTATAGGCTTTATTGGTTTTTCTATTCAACGTAAGCATCATCGCTACCGCATGCTCAGCAACTGCTTCTGGAGAGTATGCAGGCACACGACATACTTTAATGCCTTTTGCTTTTGCTGCTTCTGTATTAACATTGTTAAACCCTGCACAACGCAAAGCGATAATTTTAACTCCTTTAGTAGCCAACACCTCAATTACTTCTTCATTTACTTTATCGTTTACAAAAACACAAACCACATCGGTACTGGTAATTGCATGCACTACATGTGGTCCCAAATGCGTTTCAAAAAATTCCAACTCAAAACCAAGTTGTTCATTTTGTTGATTAAAGAAAATTTTATCATAAGGTTGGGCAGAGAAAAATGTAATTTTCATATAGCAAATGTAAAGAGGATGTGCAGATGCAGGATTTAATTTAAATGATATGATTGTTCTCCGCAGCAAAATACAAATACCTTTATCACCAACTAATTGTTTTATATGAGGTTTGAAGCGTTGAATTTGAATACTCCGTTATTAAATGCCTTGGCCGATATGGGTCTTACACACCCAACCACCATTCAGCAAAAAGTGTTTCCTATTGCCATGAGTGGTAAAGATGTTTGTGGTATTGCACAAACGGGTACAGGCAAAACGTATGCGTATTTATTAACCTGTTTGAGAGAATGGAAATTTTCGAAAGAAAAACATCCGCAAATTTTGGTACTCGTTCCAACAAGAGAGTTGGTTACACAGGTAGTGGAAGAAGTAAAAAAATTAGCTGCTTACATGAGCGTAACTGCAATGGGCGTATATGGTGGCGTAAACATAAATACTCAAAAAATTGCTGTTGAAAATGGAATGGATGTTTTGGTTGCAACTCCAGGAAGATTGATAGACTTAATTTTTGCTGGAGCAATTAAAACAAAAAATATTAAAAAACTGGTGATTGATGAAATGGATGAAATGCTGAATTTGGGTTTTAGAACACAACTAAAAAACATCTTAGATTTATTGCCTCCAAAAAGGCAAAACTTATTATTCTCAGCTACAATTACAGAAGAAGTTGAACATATAATTGATGTTTATTTTAACGACCCCGTTCGTATAGAAGCTGCACCAACAGGCACTCCACTCACCAATATTGTTCAACAGGGTTACCATGTTCCCAATTTTTATACTAAGGTTAATTTGTTGAATTATTTATTGGATGCCGATGAAAGCATGAGTAAAGTGTTGGTATTTGTGGATTCGAAAAAATTAGCCGATGATGTTTTTGACGAACTTCAAAAATCATTTGAAAACAAAATGGGTGTTATTCACTCTAATAAAGAACAGAACCATCGTTTTAATACAGTCAATAAATTTAAAGATGGAACTTATCGTTTTATCATAGCAACAGATATTGTTGCAAGAGGATTAGACATTGCTGAGGTTACCCATGTAATTAATTTCGACTTACCCGATGTGCCAGAAAATTATATTCATAGAATTGGACGTACTGGTAGAGCTGATAAAAAAGGTATTGCTATAAGTTTTGTTACGGAGAAAGAACAGAAGTTTTTAACCAAGATAGAAACCTTAATGAATTATATTGTTCCTTTTACCGATTTGCCAGAAGACTTGTTTATTTCAGATGAACTAACGGAAGATGAAAAGCCTAAAAAGCCTGTAATAGCTGAAGTTCAGCTGAAGCAAAAAAAATATGAAGGTGGTGGTGCTTTTCATGAAAAATCGGCCAAGAATAGCAGAAAAACTACAAAAAAAGTTAGCCGAAAAGATCAAATGATGAAGAAATATGGCAAGCCAATTACTAGGGGTCAAAAAAAATAAAATACCTACATAATAAAAAATGTAAGCAGCCTCTTTGCTTTTGTTTAACTCACTTTTTTACTTTAAAAGAGTAAGAATAAAGAATTTCCTTATTCTTATGTGAGCTTGTTATACTTGTTTGTACATAATCAATTGTTGCATTATAGTCTTCAATTTTTACCCTTATATAACCTGGACTATTTAATATTTTACCACTATTGTATCCATAGTCTTTTGCAGAATTAATGTTACCATATCTCATGGCTCCTGGTTGTGGTAACAGTTGATAAACCAACCCATCGAAATCTTGTTTTGCAAAAAAATGATCATGTCCATGAAATAATACATTCACCTTATTGGCTACTAATAAATCATGAATGGGTTTCTCCCAACCTTTTCTATAATTGTCAAAAGCATTAACACCACTGGTATCCAACCCACCCCATTCAAAATATTTTGCAGCTTCTGCACCACCACGAGCAATGCCTTTATTATCTGCACCACCAACTAAGTTGTGAATAAAAACAAACTTGAAAGTGGCTTTACTTTTCTCCAACGTATTCTTTAACCAATGGTATTGATCTAGACCCAAAGTCCTATCCCAAGGGTTTCTATTATTCACTGTAAAACGAAAAGGATCTAGCACTATAAACAATGCATTGCCCCATTCCCATGCATAATAGTTTTCTGGTGTGCCAATGCCATTTTCGGTTTTGGTATTGCCACTATAAAATTGGTTGGGAAATGGATTGGGGTATAAATCTTTTCTTGTAGTGGTAGACCAATAAGTCATATTATCTGTACCGCCTTTTTTTAGTTGTTGTCCCGACTCTCCATCATGATTGCCCAAAGTGGCAAAGAGTGCAGCAGACTTGCACAACGAACCAAAATAATATCGCTGGGCCAAATATTGCTTGTACGAATCTTTATAATTGGCTCTGTATTTATCTGTCATCCAAGTATCGCCTAAGTCAACCAAAAAATCTGTTGAATCAGTTGCCATGTTTTGCAATGTTTGCAAATACATTGCAGTGCTGGTATTTTCATCTAAATGAGAATCTGCTTGAATAGTGAATGTAAAACTGCTTCCTGCTTTTCTTGCTGTGTGAAATGAATTAACAGCTGATTGACGATTGGCACTATTATCTTGATTGCTAGTATAAACCAATTGATAAAAATATTGTTTGTCCGCCTCCAAGTTTTCCAGTTCAATAAAATTGGCTTTGTTCGTTACCAATTTGAATGGTTTTGTTTCTTGCACAAGTTTATTCTTATTAGTTCCAAACTTAATTATACCTCCCGTTTCTTGTGCAACAGTTATGCTAATGGTTATGGAATGATTGGTTGGTCTTCCTAAAATAATATCATAATCATGTGCTGGTACATCAGTATAAAAAATACCTGTTTCTTGATGCCCTTCTTTATTGTTTTTGCCTTGTGCCAATAGTTGATTGATGAAAGATTGGCTAAGCAAAACAACTATCGCTATCGCATATTTTGTCATACTATGAATTTATGCGTTGGTAATATTTTTCTTACTAGCAAAAGACCAAGCATAAGCCAAATGACCATTCTTGCCTTGTGCTGCTTCATCTTTTGGAAGCACAGCCTTTATATAATGCATCTGCACATCGTTACTCGTTACAATCATTTTTAAATGGCCTGTATTGCTCAATTTATCACCTGACAAATAACCATCACTATTGTAAGTATTGTAGCCTGGGTCTCCACACATAGGGCAGGTGATATAAGCAATACCATCTAAATCTTGCCTTGCAAAAAGATGATCATGCCCTTGAATAAATGCTGTGACTTTGCTTTTTACAAACAAATCATGTATGGGCATTTCCCAATTAGGACGATTGGATTTAAACTCATTAACTCCTTTTCTATTTTTTCCTCCCCATTCAAATGTAGTTGCCCATTCTACTGCACCTCTACTACTGCCCATAACATGATGCCCCATTACAAATTTGTATTTGGCTTTGCTTTGCAGCAAAGTTTGCTTTAGCCAATTGTATTGTTCATTACCGATAGTAAAATTCCATTGATCTTTTTTCTTATTGCCAGCAGCTTTGTTTTTTACCCTTTCTTCTTCATGGAGTTTCATTTTTTCTTCTTTGCTTAAACGTTCTTCTTTATTTTTATTCTGCTCTCTCATTTCTTCATCTTCTGCTGAAATGTTGGAGTACCAAAACACATCCATGGTTACAAACAGCACATCGCCCCATTCAAAAGCATAATAATTTTGGCGTTTGCCTTCTTGTATGTTTCCAGAATAAAAATTATCCGGTATAGGGTTGGGTACAAATTTTTTTCTTGCTTTTTCACTCCATGCAGCAAGGCAATTATCAGTACCATTATGAAAGGCTTTGGCTTCCATTTCATGATTTCCCAAAACAAAAAAATAAGGAACTTGGTTACATAGTATATTCAAATGTTCTCGCTGATCGAAGTATAGCTGCTCAATTTTTTCATAAGTAGGGGATTGCACTTTAGATGCTCTAAAATCATCTCCTAAAGCAAAATGTAAATCAGCATTATCTTTAGCTACATTATTTAAGGTAAGTTGATACAATGCAGGGTCGCAATGTTTCCATGTACCTAAATGAGAATCAGCAGTTATTGTAAAAACAAAATCAGTTCCCTTTTTTCTTTGTGTTTGAAAGCTGCAAACTTCACCTTTTACAAAGCTGCCATTGCCACTTGTTTTATAATTGATGCAATAATAATTGCGTTGATTAGGTGGTAAATTATTGAGCTGAATTTCTATTGGTTGAAGCTTACTTAACTTTTGTACAGGAGTTTTGTTGGTGAGTTTATTTTTTTCCTTTCCATATTCTACAAACAATTCAGCATCCTGCTTACAAAATACATTCAACACAATAGAATTGGCTGTTGGTCGCCCCAACAAAACATTATACCCATTATTACTATTGGCTAGTACTCCCCAATTTTTAAAGGAGGAGAATAAAACACCCAAACTAGCTGTTGTAGCATGTTGAATAAATTTTCTTCTGTTTTGCATGGCTCGTTAATTGATTGATGAATAAGATTTACTACCTCGAATACTGAACAGTTAAAGCAGATGTTGACAAAACATTTCCTTTACAAGCTTCCAACAATTCATCCATTGTTACAGCACTACTTTTAAAACTCAATGTTTTGGATAAGGCATACACTGTGATGATATAAGACTTGGTTCCAGGTCCTTTAGAACATGGCGGTGAGTAGCTTAAATTTTTGTTTTGTGTATTACTTCCCCATGAACCAATATTGGTAGCTGCTTGAGGAATGCTAGTGACTGTTGAAGGAATATTGTACACAACCATATACACATGCTTGTCGCCATCTTTGGGAAAATGATGCATCGTTATGGCAAATGATTTTGTTCCTTCAGGGATATTTTTCCATGCAATGGGTGGAGATAAACTAAGGCTATCGCAAGTATATAATTTTGGATAAAGACCATTATTTATGAAAGCTGAACTGTAAGCAGTGAAAGGCTTTGTGGTATCTTTTATTACGGCAAAACACAATAATGGCAAAGCAACAATCAGCAAGAAAACCGTTTTTTTCATTTAGACACTTTTAAAATTTCAATAAACAACAACTGGCTTTATCTTTCTTTCCTCCGTTGATAGGTTTCCTTAGTACTTACACCATTTACATCGGTAAAAGTGAAATAATAGCTATTGTTATCCCAAGTATAATTTACATAACCAGTTTGATTATTTAGCTCATAAGTTAGAGTATAATCATTTAGTCCAATAGCTTTTAAATCCTTAATCACCGCTCCTCTTAATGGTCTTAAAGGTGGACGAACAGGTTTTGCAAAAGCTTGTGGAATAATTTGGTTTTCAGGTGCTGGTTTTGACGCATCTATTTGCACTTTACCTTTCATAGCTCCAATTACATAGGGATAAGTGTTGGTGCCATGATAATGATAAACACCATTGGTTCCATTATGTCCATGACATTCATCTAAAGTTTTCATAGCTGTTCCATCTGGCTCTTTGCTTGCATAAACAGCAAAACCATCCAATGCAAAAGCAATGGGTTTTAAGCCTGAAGTAGCAGCCAAATGCAATGGAGCAGCATGATAATGATAATCATCTCCTTTGCCACAATGTCCACCCCATTGGTCCAGTTCCCCAATTAAATAGGCATCTTCTCCTCTGTTATTTAAAGCATTAAAAATTGGTATGCCATTTACAGCCAATGCAACTGCACCACGCATAAAATTGTTTTTAGTACTTATTGGACTACTTGCATATTCTGGCTGCAAGGGAATAGACCATTGATTGCTACCGGTATAGTTTTGTGGTAATGGTACTTGTTGTTGCCAACTGGTAATGCCCACCATCATGTTATGGTTAGGAATACCATTAGATGCTACTAAAAAATAGTTTTCATTGAAACTTGTTTGCACTGCAGGTTTATAAGATGCAAATGCAGAATCTATAAAAGCTGTATTGGTTTTGGGAATGTAATTAGACCGACCTATGAACGAAACTATCAATACAAGGAAAGAAATGCAAGCCATTGGTATTACAAAACTTTTGTGCATTGATTTTTTATAATAGAAAAGAAAGCTTAATAGAAAAACAAGAACTACCGAAATACCCAATAAAGAATAATCTTTATTGGTAATAAATCTGATTGATTTTGTTTCATCCAAATTCGTTACTTCATTGTTTAGTGCTTTAAATTTTTTTATCTTAAAGTTTGCTAAAATCATGTCTTGTTTTGCTAATTCTTTTACAGGGATAACGATCAGTTTACCTTCAGTTTGTTCAAGTACAATGGCATTACCTTTTGCCATAAAGAAGTTGCCTTTTACAGTTTTACCTGATGCTAAAGTCCAAGTATTGAGTTCATTTTTTTGATGATAATGTCCAACTTCATGGGCAATAGCTTTAAATGAACAGCAACAAATAAACATGATAAAGAAGCTGACAAGTAAGTTAGTCGATTTCATTTTTCTATATTCAGAGTACAATTGACGAAATTGGATACAAAAAGTTTAAGCATTAGACTAGAAAAATAACTGAAGCTTCCAATTGTCAAAAATTAATGACATTAAAAAGCCTCTTCAAAATCAAAGAGGCTTACTTAAAAACGCTATAAACTACTTACTTTATCTCTCCGCACATTTCTGCAGGCACTACCCAAGCATCAAATTGTTCGGCTGTCATGTGTTCAAAATTCAACCCTTTCAATTTATATTCCAACGCAGCTTGTTTTAATGTAATGCCACGATGGTGTGCATCCTGAGCAATAGCAGCAGCATTGTAATATCCAATCTTGGTATTTAAAGCTGTCACCAGCATTAAGCTATTGTCAACATGCTTTTTAATATTTTCTTCAATTGGTTTCAATCCTATTGCACACTTATCGTTAAAGCTTACACAACCTTCTCCAATTAGTCTTGCACTGTGTAAGAAGTTATAAATCATTACAGGCTTAAACACGTTCAATTCAAAATGTCCTAAACTACCTCCAATACCAATTGCAACATCGTTACCCATTACTTGAGCTGCAATCATGGTTAATGCTTCACATTGTGTTGGGTTTACCTTACCCGGCATAATGCTGCTTCCTGGTTCGTTATCAGGAATAAAAATTTCACCAATACCACTTCTTGGGCCACTTGACAACATCCTTACATCATTGGCAATTTTCATTAAGCTAACAGCAACTGTTTTTAATGCCCCATGAGCTTCTACAATTGCATCGTGTGCAGCCAATGCTTCAAATTTATTTTCAGCAGTTACAAATGGTAAGCCTGTTAAAGCAGCAATATGTTTTGCTACCACTACATCGTAACCTTTGGGTGTATTAATACCTGTACCAACTGCAGTTCCACCTAAAGCCAATTCACTTAAATGTGATAAAGAATTGTTGATGGCTTTTAATCCATGTGTTAACTGAGCAACATAACCACTAAATTCTTGCCCTACGGTTAAAGGCGTTGCATCCATAAAATGGGTACGACCAATTTTAACCACTTGCATAAATTCTCTACTCTTTGCAGCCAATGTATCACGTAGTTTGGTAACACCTGGAATAGTGGTTTCCATCAACATTTTATAAGCTGCAATATGCATGGCAGTTGGGAAAGTATCGTTGCTGGATTGAGATTTATTTACATCGTCATTTGGATGAATTGATTTTTTTTCATCCAATAAACTTCCACCACCATTTACATGGGCTTTGTAGGCAACCACTTCATTCACATTCATGTTGCTTTGTGTACCACTACCTGTTTGCCAAACAACTAAAGGGAATTGGTCATTCAATTTGCCTTCTAAAATTTCATCGCACACAGTTGCAATAGCAGTTTTCTTTTCTTCTGGTAAAACACCCAATTCAAAGTTTGCCAAGGCTGCTGCTTTCTTTAAATAAGCAAATGCTGCAATAATTTCTTTGGGCATTTTATTAATGTCCTGAGCAATTTTAAAATTATCAATACTGCGTTGAGTTTGAGCTCCCCAATACACATTGGCAGGTACTTTCACCTCACCCATGGTGTCTTTTTCTATACGATATTCCATGTTTTAAAATTTTTTGCAAAGGTAGGTTTGCATCAGTAGAAATAAACACTTTAAAAACAGGATAGTTATCAGGAATAAAATAAATGTTGGATAATCTATCTGAATTTGAGTTTTATGATTTTGAAACCAACTTTTGATAAAGTAAATTCCAGTTAAACGTATTTGTAGGGGTAAAAATTTGTTCAATATTTTCCTCTGTTATTAACCAACTGCCTTCGGCAATTTCCGCTTCTAAATCACCTGCATTCCAACCGCAATAACCAATGAATATTTTAATATCTTTCTCATCAATACTTTGATTGTTTAGTAAGGAAACAACTTGTTTGAAATTACCTCCAAAAAACAAGTCATCTTTTACCAAAGTTCCTCCTTCAATTAAGTTGTTTGAACGATGAATAAAGTACAATCCTTCTGGTTCTACTGGTCCACCACTGTATAATGGAAAAGTCAAACCTTGCTTAAATTCTTCCAGCTGGTTAAGTGTTCTTGGAAACAATTGATTTATTACAAATCCAATAGCTCCATCGGCATTACTTTCTGTTATTACAATAATCGATTGCTCGAAAATGGTTTCATGTAAAGCTGGCGTACTAATAATTATGATGCCTGAAGTGATTTGCATAAAGGGTGAAGTAAAAATAGTGCACAATTTCTTAAACCCGAAATGTATGAAACTACATAATTGTGCTTACTACATCACAATTAGATTTTTTATTTTCAAAATGATTATTATCTTGTACACACTAATTTAGCTTATGGCACTAAAAATTATCGACCACGGTTCTAAAGACTATCAAAAAATGGTAGAGATGCGTTTAGCTATTTTACGCAAACCATTGGGCTTAGATTTTTCGGCTGAAGAATTGGCTCGTGAAAAAGACGATATTTTAATTGGCTGCTTCGAAGAAGAGAAGTTAGAAGGATGTTGTATGCTTACTAAAACGGCTCCTCAAACCGTAAAACTTCGTCAAATGGCTGTAACCAGTGGCTTACAAGGCAAAGGCATTGGCAGGGTTTTATTAAATTTTGCAGAAAATGTTGCCCGTGATAAAGGCTACAGAAAAATGACCATGCATGCTCGTAAAAATGCGTTAGGATTTTATGAAAAGTTGGGTTATAAAGTGGTGGGAGATGAATTTATTGAAGTTACATTACCACACTTTGCAATGGAAAAAGACTTATAACCCATTTACTTTTTGATATTTCTATTTAGTATTCCTCGTATTTCATGACGCATTTCGTCGCCAATTTCATCTTTTGGCAAGAGTAAAAACGATTTATTGTTAAAATAAAAGTGAAAGAAATAAGGTGTTTCAATAAATTTTTCGAATTGATTCCACTGCCAACTTGCTTGGCCATTTTCGTTTTCAAATACTAAATATTGTTCGTTGATATGAGCTATAAACTGCTGCTGAAAGGTTTCTGTTTTTTTATAAATACTGTAAGGTAAAATGTACCAAATACCTACCATCATAAAAATCCAAACACAAGAGCCTAACAAAAATGGTTCTGGTCTAACTTTTTTGGTATAAAAAAGAATAGCTGCCACTACTGCAAATACATTAACTACAATCATTAAAATGCGTATGTCATTTTTGGAAATAAAATGATACCGCAATGCCTGAATGGTTTTTTTCTTATCGTAACTAAAACTGAATTGCATAGTAAAATTGTAGCTGCAAATGTAACTGCCTATATGCTTTAAATGGTTGTACTGCTATATTTTTTCTCTTCTTCAAAAAAATTATCAGCTTCAACCATGCCGATGGTTCTGGCTATTTTCCAAATGCCATTTTCTTTTTTTAATTCTGTTTTAGATGTTGCTTCAACCATTTTATTGGTTTCGTAATCTAGGGTTTCAAATGTACAAATAACCATTGCAGTATTACCGTTTATGGTCAACTTCCATTTCCCATTTTTAGGAAAAGCATAATCAACTACTTCTTCTACACCAACTTGGCCACCAACAATTCTTTCGTAATCAAACCCAATGGGTATTTCTTCGGTAGGGTATAGTTTAAAGTCTTCATCAATTCGTTTAAAATCATTTCTATGCCAAGTAATAAATGCTTCGCCAAGTGCAGGCACATTTTTTCTTATATAAGCAAAATATTGTTCAACTGCTTTCCAGTTAATTTTATAAGGTGGATCATCGTATTCACCATTGCCTTTGTATAAAATAAAATTGTCTAGTTTGGTGTAATTTGTTTTATACCAGCTATAAAAATTTTTTACTTTTTCAATTAAAATTTCATTTGGGTTAGTAGATTGAGCATGGGTTTGCAAACCAATGAATAGCAAAAAAGCAAATAGTATTTTCTTGTACATTTTATTTTTGGTTTTACTTCAATTCATTTGCATTAATACTCCAGTTGCTTAATACATTGCCTTTGCTATCAATAAACTCTACTTTTAGGATTCTATCTTTTAAAGTACCAGTTAAAGTTACTCTAGAATAATTTTGAATATCGTCTATACCAGCTACCCTATATGGATTATTTTTTTCTGTGCCACCAAATTTATGAGAGCCAGAGGTAAGTGGCGATGATGTAATATCGTACAAAGTATAAGCTCCTTTTCTTTCTTGTTTTATAACTTCACTATGGTGCCTATCGCCAGTAAAAAATAAAAGTCCTTTAATTTCATTGTCTTGTATAAAACTCAAGAGTTCGTTGTATTCTTTTGTAAAGTGTTTTAAGCAATCAAAAGGGCTCATAGGGTTGAGTACTTGGCTACCAGTAGCAATAATTCTGAAGTTAATGTTTTTGTTGGTTTTGCTTTGTAGTAAAGCATTTTTAAGCCATTCTAATTGCTGTTTACCATACATTTCTTTGTGTTGGTTTACTTGTCCATTAATACTATCTGGCATTTCGTCGTTACTTCTAAACCAACGATCATCTAATAGAAAAATATCTAAATCGTTCCAAGTAAATTTAGTATATATACCTTGGTTGTTTTCTCCATAGCTTGGGTTGGCCCAAAATTGTTTAAAAACATTTCTACTGGTTTCTTTTAGCGGATAACTTTTATCTGCATCGTTCCAGCCATAGTCATGATCATCCCAAATGGCGTAATGAGGCATTGCTTTAAGAAAGTTTTTATAGAATGATTTTTGCCTTTCAAAAGAGGGTCTTGCATGCAAACCCCAACTGCTGTAATAATCTACTTCTCTGGTGTACCAATTATCGCCTAACCAAAGCATAAAATCAGCTTTTTCTTTTGCCATTGTTTCAAAAATGCTGGTATCGTTACCATAGGGTTTGCCTGGTCTGTCGTATTCTGGTTGATTTATGTAAGTGCAACTGCCTGTTAAAAAAGAAAAAGTGGGAGGGTCTTTTCTCCATTGCCAAAGTTCTTGTGTTTTAAACTTACCAGTACTAATTTGCTTTGTATTGCCAGTAACTACAAGTTTGTATAAATACGTTGTATTTGGTTGAAGATTGGTAATGGTAAACAACAGTGTATGTACATTGCTGCTAGAGTTGGTTACACCTTCTACAACTTGGCTATTGGTTGTAGGAGTTGCATTTTCTTGCCAATATAACAATTGATATTTAGTGTTTGTATTTTTTACTTGAAACCAAATGGTACTAGTTCTAAAATCTGTATGGCCTAACATTGGGCCAGTAATTACTTGTGCATTGAGTTTTGCTAAACTAAATAGAAGTATTACGCAAACAATTTTTTTCATGATCTTGATATAAATTACTGCAAGATAAGTTTTATAGTAATTGGATATGATGATGAAATAATGATTTGGGCTATGCTATAAGTTGATGGGTTTAAGTTTTACCAAACCCCGACAATAGTTGTCAAACCAATTAGTAGTTTTATCTAATTTTTCGATGCACACACCTAGGTGTTATGGAAACCCTAGGGGCGTAATAAAAAATCATTTTAGAAAAAGTCTAAAAATATTTTGTAAAAATATAATTAATGTTATATATTTATCATGAAATTTTAAACACAGCTTTTTAATAAAGCGTTCGTAACAATACTTTGTTTACTGAAACCGACGAAAATTCAAGAAACACAAAGTATGGCACTGCGAATGCACCGGAAACGGTGTGTTCCTTTTGCTGTATTAGTGTTTCAAGGCTCTTCGTCGGGCCTCAGTAAGCTAATATCAGTTTTAAGGAATGCACCTTTTTTGTTGCATGTATTCTTAGATACTATTGCTTTTAAAAATAGATTTTTATGAAATTAATGATACCCTTACTCATTGTTTTCTCAATTTCTCTAACATTAACAAATAGCAGTATGTTCGGGGCAGCTTCTTTAAGCTCTTGCTTTTTGTATTCAATATTTGCTGGTTTCACTTCTTTCTTAATTTTCAATAAACTTTTTTTTAGTAAAATTCATTCCACTAGAGTTCCTATTCCTTTTCTATTTATTTTAGGGCTTGTATCTTATATTATTTTGCATGGGGTTATATTGGAAGGCCTTACGCTTACCCATTTTTATCTATCCATAAGCTTTGTATTTAATCTTTCAGTTTTTTTTTACTTACAACAAATGGACGACTCTTATCACCCACAAGGTTCACAAAATGAATATTTTATGAAGATTTTGATGATTGGTTTTTGTATTCTTTCATTTATAGAAAGTTCCATTGTTATTTTACAGTATTTGAGTTTTCTTAAAAGCTATAATGAATTTTTTAATTGTTCTGGTACGTGGGATAACCCTAATGTAATTGCACTCTTTTTGTCTTTTTCTTTAATTCCAACTTTCAAATTATTAAACGAAGCAACTCATTTTTTTAGTAAATCGCTGTTAATAACTTTATTATTGCTAGTGGTTATTGCAATAGGGCTACTAAAATGCAGAAGTGCATATATTATAACAATAATTTTTTTACTTTTTAATTATTGGGATAAAGTAGTTAAAATCATACCAGTATTTTTAACCATTTCAAAACGAAGTTTAGTATTAATATTTATATCTTTTACATTTTTAGTTATTTTTCTTTTTGCTTTTCAGTTCAAAGAAAAGTCTACAAACGGTCGAATTGGCATATGGAAAAACACAATGGAATTAATTTTAGATAAACCAATCTATGGTGTTGGTGTGGGTATGTTTGAAAAGAGTTATAATTTATACATTGCTAAGAAAGGAGTTCAAAACGCACACCATATTAATATGCCTTATAATGATTTTCTCGAATTGATGGTTGAGGGTGGAATCATTAGCTTGCTACTTTGGATTTGTTTTATTACTACTTCATTTTTTTATTGCATTAAAAGAGGATGTTCTGTTCTTCCTATTATAGGCTTAATTATTATGCAATTAACTAACTTCGGGTTTCAAGCTATTCCAGCATTTACGGTTTGTTGTTTATTCATTACATTGTATAGTTTATCTTGTAATTACTGTCGAAAATCAACTTCTTTCTCTATTCAAATAAGGGGGGGAACAAGAAAAATAATAGTAGTTTGCTTTATGTTTGCTACATTAATTTTATGTGTAAAACAAATTGGTTTAGCAAATGCATTTTACACAAAAACTAAAATAACAAACAACTATAAACCTACTGAGGCAATTGAGGAGTATAAAAATCTTAGACAAGACTTAAATTCTTCATTTGGCTTTCATGAAAATTTTGGAGATGCTTATCAGAAAGTTAAAAACTACACTCTAGCTAAAAATGAATATTTATTAGCTTTTGAGAAATCTAGTAGACCTTCAATTATTTCTAAGTTGGCTCTATGTTACTTAAAGATCAATAATTATGATAGTAGTATTTATTATTGCACACTAGCACAGAACATGGAGCCTTATAAACTAGCTCCAAAAATAGCTTTACTCAAAGTTTTTCAAATTCAAAAAGATACTCAAAAAATAATTTTAAAATCAACCGAAATAATAAAGATGCCTATAAAAATTGAAAATGAAAAATCAAAAGAATTTAAAAGGTATGCAGAGATAACTTTAGCAAAGTATATAAAATATAATTAGTAAACATATGCACAAGAAAATACTAACTTTATTGTTAAGCACACTATTTGTATTTGGATATTCTCAAGATCAGTTACCAGATAATGTTTTAAAAGTTATAGATTTAACCGAAAAAAATAAGAACGAATTATTAACAGTGCTAAAGCACTATCAAAATAAGAAAGAGGATTCAATGAAGTATAAGGCTGCTTGTTTTTTGATATCAAATATGGACATACATTATTCAGCAGATTATTATTGGGTCGATAGTTTTGGAACTAGAATTAATTTTCAAGAACTTTCTTACAACTCATTTAATAAATCAATACTAGCATTTGATTCATTAAAGAAAACTCATGGTAAGTTACATCCAGTTGTTTTTAAATACAAGGACATAGACACTATAAAGGCTTCATTTTTAATTGATAATATTGATAGAGCATTTAAAATTTGGAATAGCCCTATTTGTGATAGCATAACTTTCACTAATTTTTGTGAATATATATTGCCGTATAGAATTTCTGTTGAGCCATTACAAAACTGGAGAGAAAAGTACGAAAGCTATTATAAATGGATGTATGATAGTGTGCTTAATTACAAGGTTACTAATATGGTTAATTTTTTAATTAAAGATATTAATAGATGGTTTACTTGCATGTATGACTTTGAGAAACGAAATGAACCTTTGCCAAGACTAGGTGCATTGCAATTGATGTTAAGACAGAAAGGATTTTGTGAGGATATAGCAAATTTATCTGTATTTGCATTACGATCACAGGGCATTGGTGCTTCAACAGATATTATACCACTTTGGGCTACATCAACAGGAGGTCATACATTAAACTATGCAATAGGTAACTATAACAGTGGAATTAAATTTGACGTTTTGTTTAAAGAACCGAGTTTATTTCGTTTACAAAGAGAACCTGGAAAGGTTTTAAGAATTACTTATTCTAAACAAGCAAGTTCTTTAGCAATGCTTGTGGATAGTACAGAGATACCTGCTAATATTTTACGAACTAAAAACATGATTGATGTAACACATGAATACTGGAAGACAACAAGTTTTAAAGTGAATCTTTTTAATCTACAGCCGAAGACAAAAATCGTATATGCCAGTGTATTGAATCATTTGAATTGGCAACCTATATGGTGGAGTAACCAAATTAATAATAATTCTGTTGAATTCGGAAATATGAGTATGGGTGTCGTTTACCTGCCTCAATATTATGTCAATCGTAAAATGATTAGTGCTGGTTATCCAATAGCAGTTGGTTACAATCATATTCTTGAACTGAAACCAGATACACTAAATAAAAGAACAATCACTTTATCACAACAAGAGAATTACTTGATTTATCAAACAGGAAAACGATACAAATTATTTTATTGGGATAGTAAATGGCATTTTCTTGGAACAAAAATTCCAAAAGAAAAAGAAAAGACTTTAATCTTTGATGGGGTTCCTAAAAATGCTCTTTTACTTTTACTTCCAGAATACACTAAACAAAAAGAAAGACCCTTTATAATAACAGATGATAATAGAAGAATTTGGTTCTAAATTACTTTAAACTTAAAAATGAAAAAATGAAAAATTTTAAAAAAACAACAATTATTCTTGGTTTTCTATTTGCTTTGCTAACAAATTTGCAAGCTCAAATAATTGATAGTAGTATTTGCAAAAAATTCAACAATTCGGTAGTAGAAAAAGTTTACACACTAGTTTCTAATAGTAAATCAATAGCGTCCTAAACGTTTAAAAAAGAGAGAAAGTTATTTGTAACTCAAATTAGCTTTGAGGTTGCAAAACAAAATCTCTTTCTCCCATGTCAAAAATAACTTTGTTTGCCCAAATAATTGG
>JBIKRV010000002.1:0-261828 GCA_044348985.1 Chitinophagaceae bacterium | reverse complement strand
AGCAGAAGCTGAAAAGCACAACCATACCATTGGCTCACAAAGGGTAATAATTGAACACATTATCAGAGAAATCAAAATATTCAAAATTGCAGCTATCTATAAACCTGAATTAAAAAATTAATTTATGGAGGAGGTCTGTAAACTAACCTCTTTTATTGAATCTCCTTTTGAGCTAAATCTACTTTTGTCTTTACTTAAATATGATAGTATTAATTTTACTGTTTTATCTTCATGTAAGACTCTCGGAATATTAGGTTTTGTTGTGCAAAAACAAATTTCAATATCAGCCGAGAGTGTTTTTCTTTTGTAATACATTTTCATCCGTATAGAAAGTTTAATTGACTATCTAGTTTTAAGATTTTTTCTAAAAATCAGATAGCTGATTAAACTAAAAATGACTTGCGTCAGGATTTTCAATTTTGTTGTGTCATTTGTTCGTCATACTAATTTCAGCTCTTAGCGTTTTACAATTCTATGGCAATTCTCAGCATTTACTAAGCAACTTTTGCTGTATAAAAGATATGATGCAACGTAACTATATATTTTATGTGCTTATAGGTATTTCTTTAGTTACTTCAGTAAGTGCTCAAAAAGATACACTTACAGGCAATGGAGATGAAATTGTAGTTACAGGAACAAGAACTGAAAGAAAACTTAGTAATGTTGCTGTACCTACAAAAATTATTTCTCAAAAAATCATTCAACAAGCTGGTTCGCTAAGATTGAGTGATATTTTACAAGAACAAGCTGGTTTATTTCTTACATCGGGTTTTGGTGTTGGTGTTCAAATGCAGGGATTAAATCCCGATTACACCATGATTATGATTAATGGAGAACCTTTGGTTGGTAGAACATCGGGTGTATTAGATTTAAACAGATTAACGGTTGGTAATATTCAAAAAATTGAAATTGTAAAAGGACCATCATCCAGTTTATATGGCAGTGAAGCAATGGCTGGTGTAATTAACATTATCACAGATAAGTCTCCTTCGAAAAAGTTCAACACCTCAATTCGTTATGGTACCTACAACACAATAGATGCAAATATTGGCGGAAGCACAAGTATTGGAAAACTAGGTATCAATGCTTTCGTTAATAGTTATAACAGCAATGGTTATAGTATTAGACCTTTCTCTGTAGAAAGAACTGTTGCTCCAATTTGGAGATTGAGTAATCAATTACAATTGATTTATCCATTTTCTCCAAAAACTAAAATCGAAGTATCGGCTCGTTACAGTTACGAACACATAAAAAACACCATTGCAGTTACCAATAATGGTGTTATCACTTATTCAGATGGAAAAGAAATACACCACGATTTTAATATCAATCCAGTTATAACACACAATTTCAACAGTAAATTAAAATCAGCACTTCGTTTGTATGCAACTCGGTTTCAATCAGAGCAAAAACTAAATACTTCTGCAAGTAGTTTGTATGATGACAAATTAGATCACCAATTTTTACGTGCCGAAAATCAAACAGATTATATTTTCAATAATAAACTAAACATTACAGCTGGTGCTGGTGTTATAAATGAGGGCGTTAAAAGTACTCGTTATGAAGTAAGCAGTGATCGAAAATTAAATACTATTTCTTATTTATTTGCACAAGCAGAAATCAAGCCTAATGAGCGTTTCACTTTAATTACAGGATTTCGTTACGACAATAATCAATTGTTTGCTGCTGCATTTTCACCTAAGCTGGCTGTTATGTATAAAGCAGGTAAAAAGCTAAAATTAAATGCAAGTATTGGAAGAGGATTTAAAGCACCCGACTTTCGTCAGCTATACTTAAGTTTTACCAATACAGCCGCTGGCAGCTATAGTGTGTTTGGCACTTTAGAAGCACAAACGCAAATTGAAAAGTTAAAGCAACTTGGTCAAATTCAATCTTTCGAATCGGATTATTACAGATTGAAAGATTTAAAACCTGAATTTTCTACAGGCATAAATTTCTCGGCTCAATATAGTTTCAATAAAAAATTGAATGCAAGTATCAATGCTTTTAGAAATGATATTGAGAATTTGATTGATACCAGATTGGTTGCAGTATATAACAATGGAGCACAAATTTTCAGCTACTTAAATGTAAAAGATGCATATACCCAAGGATTAGAAACTGAGCTAGCCTATAAAATAAATACCTATATTTCTGTAACAGGGGGTTATCAGTTTTTGTTAACTGCAGATAAAGACCAATTAAAAGAAATAAATGACAATCATGTTTACACTAAAGATGCAAATGGATTTCCACGTTTAATGCAACGCAGTGAATACTTTGGCTTGCCGAACAGAAGCTGCCACATGGGGAATATAAAATTGCTATACGAAAAAAATAATTGCTTCATTAATATGAGGGCATTATATCGCAGTAAATGGGCCGTATCTGACAAAGATGGAAATGGGCTTTATAACAGTAACGATGAATTTGCAAGTGGTTATACTCAATTGAATATTTCCGTAGGAAAGCAGTTTAAAAATGGAATACGGATACAGGTAGGAACAGATAATTTGAGCAACTATACTGATATAAATAATCTACCCAATTTACCGGGTCGTACTTTTTATACAAGTATTGCTTATAACTTTTCAAAATATAAAAAATAGAATACAAATGAAAAACTTTAGGAACAAATTAGTAGCAGTAGTATTTGCAATTACATATTTTACTGCTTGTACAAAAGACGATACACCAACAATCGACACAACCAACAATGGTACTTTTAAAGTATTTGCACAAGGTAATGTAACAACAGTACAAAACCTGCAAGCCGATACTATTATTGGGCTTTCACCAATTGGTCAGCCTTATGGTTCTGGTAAGTACACATTATTTAGCTTAGCCGATGGTGTATTGGTCGCCAATAGTGATAGTGCTACTTCTAAATGGGATATTGGTTTTCGTGGTACAACAATTATAACAAATGGAGGCACTAGTGGTCCTGGTGTTGGTGGAGCTTTTGTACAGGTTGGTTTATTTACAAATGTAGCATCAGTATCTAACGACTCAACTTTTAGAACAGACGCAGCTCCTCCCTCTTACGCAATTACTACAGGCAGCAACAGAGGTTGGTATGTTTACGATGGCCCTAATAACTTAGTTACTCCAATTCCCGGAAGAGTATTAATTATTCGTACTGCAACTGGTAAATATGCTAAGCTAGAAATTAACAACTATTATAAAGGCGGCGTAACACCAGCAGCAACTGCAAGCGATAATATTAAGTTAACTGAACAACGCTATTTCACTTTCCGTTATACCCATCAACCAAACGGAACAAAAAACTTTTAGTGTTTATTATCCTCTCTAATAACAAAGAAACCCTGCATTACTGCAGGGTTATCTTTTTATGTTTACATTAAATTGTTTTCGATTAAGGTGCTACCAATCTAAATCCGTTGCCATGAATATTTACAATTTCAATTTTTTCATCGTCTTTTAAATACTTACGTAATTTGGCAATGTAAACATCCATACTTCTTCCATTAAAATAAGTATCACTGCCCCATATTTTTTTTAGTGCTCGTTCACGTGGTAATAAATCATTTTTATGTTCGGCCAACATTTTAAGCAAATCATTTTCTTTTGGCGATAATGTTTGTGTTTTACCATCGTGTATCAATTCACGTAGTTTAGGATTGAAATGGTAGATACCTAAATCAAACTCTATGTTTTCGTTGATTTTATTTTCTTCTTCGTTGCGTTTTAAAATGGCTTTAATTTTAAGTAACAATACTTCGCTGTCGAATGGTTTTGTAATGTAGTCATCGGCTCCTAATTTATAACCTTGAATGATATCTTCTTTCATGGTTTTAGCACTTAAAAAGAACAAAGGCACATCGGGATCAATATCCCTGATTTCTTCACCAGCTGTAAATCCATCCATATTAGGCATCATTACATCTAATAAACATAAGTCGAATTTTTCACGCTGAAATGCTGCTAATCCTAATCTGCCATCTCTTTCTAATACTACTTCATAATCGCTTAATTCTAAATAATTTTTTAAAACCATACCTAAGTTGGTATCGTCTTCACAAAGCAGTATTCTGTATTTTCTTCCTTCCATAGTTTTAATGATTTGTATTAAAGGTATAACTGAAATGTAAAAATGGTATCTATTTGATACAACTTTTTGTTAAAGAAATTTTTTTTGTGGCTATTTCGGTAAAAAAGTAATTGAAAAGGGTAAATAAAAGCCTTTTTGAAAAGAATAGTTAAAACTAAAAATAAATTTCAACCATTACTTTTTTGAAGCTTTCGTATAACGCCTATCGGTTAATGTTTTAAGAAAGGCAACCATATCGGCTTTTTCCTGAATACTTAAATTTAAAGGTGCTGTTAAAGTACTATCAATATTAACCGAATTACTTACAAATGCTGTTGGATTATTGTAATACTGTACCACTTCTTCTAAAGTTTTAAATCTTCCATCATGCATGTAAGGTGCAGTTATGGCAATGTTTCTAAGTCCTGGTGTTTTAAATTTACCTACATCATTGGTGTCTTTACTAATTGTGTACCTGCCTTTATCGTTTAAATCTTCACCATTGTATAAACCAATATTTTTAAAATCATCGTTGGTAAAATCATCGCCTCTATGGCAGTCGAAACATTTGGCCTTATCGCTTACAAATAATTGCCTACCACGTTCTTCTTGTTCAGTTAAAGTTGCTTTATCATCGAACGATAAATCGAATTTGCTTTGACCGGTTTCTAAAGTTTTTTCAAACGCCGCTAATGCTAAACCAAGATTTTTTGCATTGGGGCTTTGCCCGAAAATTTTAATAAATAAATTTTTATAGGCTGCATTTTTATTCAGCCTTACAACTGCTTCATTAATTGGCAAGCCCATTTCGTCTGGATTGGCAATGGGCATTAAAGCTTGTTCTTCCAAACTGGCTGCTCTTCCATCCCAAAAAAAATACGGACGATTGCTCATATTTAAAACAGATGGAGTATTTCGTTTGGTTAATCTACCATAAATGCCTTTGCTAAATGCAGCTGTATCAGCAAAACCAAAATTGGGGTTATGACAACTGGCACAACTCACAGAATAATCTTTGGAAAGAATAGTATCGAAAAATAATTTTTTACCTAAAGCAGCTTTGGAATTAATGGCATTATTGGGCTTAAATGAAATAATTGCAGCAGCAAAGAGTATACTCAATAAAAAAAGAAGCCTCAGCTTTTTCATGCTGCAAAAATAAGTACTGTTTTTTGTTTTCCTGTAATGCTTACTTTCACAATATTGAAATAAAATTATGCCTGTAAAACGTAAAATAATTAATGACCCTGTTTATGGTTTTATTACCATCAATCACCCTTTGTTATTTAGTGTAATAGCACACCCGTATTACCAAAGATTACGTCGTATTCATCAAATGGCATTGGCATATTTGGTGTATCCCGGTGCAGTACATACCAGATTACACCATTCATTGGGGGCTTACCATTTAATGTGTTTAGCAATAACCGAATTAAGGGAAAAAGGGACTGAAATTACTGAAGCAGAAGAAATGGCTACCAAAGCTGCGATACTGCTACATGACGTGGGTCATGGCCCATTTTCTCATGCTTTAGAAAATAAAATATTGCCCGGTATTCATCATGAAACATTGAGTCTTCAAATTATGGAAGCCATGAATGAAGATTTACATGGGACTTTGGATATGGCTATAGAAATTTTCAAAGGCAATTACCCTAAAAAATTTTTACATCAACTGGTAAGTGGGCAACTAGATGTTGACAGAATGGATTATTTAACCAGAGATAGTTTTTTTACAGGTGTTAGTGAAGGTGTTATTGGCTACGACAGAATTATTAAAATGCTTACCATACATGATGGTGAGTTGATGGTTGAAGAAAAAGGGATTTACAGTATTGAAAAATTTTTAGTTGCAAGACGACAAATGTACTGGCAGGTGTACCTGCATAAAACTGTCGTTGCTGCCGAAACCATGCTGGTAAATATTTTAAAACGAGTAAAAGAATTAAGCAAGCAAGGAACTGAAAATTTAACAACTGGTGGTGCTACTGATTTTTTCTTGTACCAGTTTGATGGCAATATGACTAGAGATTTATTGGAAAAATTTTGTCAACTTGATGATATTGACTTCTCGTTTGCAATTAAACGTTGGAGCCATCACGACGACCCTATTTTACAATTGCTATGTACAAAATTGCTTAATAGACAATTGTATAAAATTTACTTACAAGCTGAACCATTTACCAACGAAGCCATACAACAGCAACAACAAAAGGCTATTGACGATTGGAAGGTTAACCCTGAATTGGTGGAGTATTTTGTACAAACCGGCACTGCAAATAATACCATGTACAAAACCAGTGACGAACGAATTAATATTTTGTATAAAGATGGAACCGTAAAAGATATTTCTGCCATCGATAATCCACTAATTCATCAAACTATTTCTGCTCCTGTAAAAAAATTCTACATTTGTTCATTATCGTTTAATGTTTAGTACATCGGTTTTTGCGTTCCCAGTAACAAACTTTAAACCATAAACCAATTAAACCTTAGACCCGATATGACGTTTACTGCTGCCCAAATTGCCATAATAATTGGTGGAAAAGTTGAAGGCGATGCTGCTGCATCGGCTCATTCTTTTGGAAAAATAGAAGAAGCCCAAGCAGGACAATTGGCTTTTTTAGCAAACCCTAAATACGAAGAACATTTATACACTACCCAAGCTTCGGTTGTAATTATTAATGACAGTTTAGAGTTAAAACAAGCAGTACAAACAACCTTACTTCGTGTACCAGATGCCTATAGTGCATTTGCAGTTTTATTAACCAAATATCAGGAGTTACAAACCCAACAATTGCAAGGCATTCAAGAGCCTGCGTTTATTGCAGCTACAGCAAAATTGGGTAACAATGTTTTTGTTGCAGCCTTCTCCTATATTGGAGAAAATGTAATCATTGGTAATAATGTAAAACTATTTGCTGGTGTTTATGTTGGCAATAATGTGAAGATAGATGATAACAGTATTTTACACCCTGGAGTGAAAATTTATGCTGATTGTATGTTGGGTAAAAATGTAATTATACATGCAGGAACTGTAATTGGCAGCGATGGTTTTGGCTTTGCACCATTATCCGATGGAAGTTTTAAAAAAATACCCCAAATTGGCAATGTAATTATTGAAGATTTTGTAGAAATAGGAGCCAATAGTACAATAGACAGAGCAACCATGGGCAGCACCATTATCAGAGCTGGAGCAAAACTGGATAACCTTATTCAGGTTGGCCACAATGCCGAAGTTGGTGG
The DNA here is from genome assembly GCA_044348985.1 of Chitinophagaceae bacterium. Taxonomy (GTDB): domain Bacteria; phylum Bacteroidota; class Bacteroidia; order Chitinophagales; family Chitinophagaceae; genus UBA1930. Next base: position 254,531 of record JBIKRV010000002.1, on the reverse strand, counting down.
AGATTCGGTAATTGCAGCACAAACAGGTATTAGTGGCAGCAGTAAATTGGGTAAAAATTTAATGATTGGTGGACAGGCAGGTATTGCAGGACATATAACCATTGCCGATGGGACAAAAATTAATGGTCAAAGTGGTGTAAATAAAAGTATTGAAAGACCTAACACAACAGTAACAGGCACACCTGCATACGAATTTACTGCTGCTTTGAGAAGTCAGGCATTAGCAAGAAATTTGCCAGATATGGAAAAACGTATAAAGGCACTGGAAAAAACAATTGAACAACTTTTAGCCAATAAAAAATAATGGCAGCATCCAATTTAAAACTCACCAAAAAAGAAGAAGAATTTTGTGCAGTTGCTGGAATTGCAGGCGTTGCATTAAGTGTTACGTGTTTAATTCAGCATTTGTATTTCATGTATTCATTATGGATTACGTGGCTCATTGCCGGCGTTTATGTTTTTAGCATAATTGCTTTTATACTGATGGTTCGTAAACATCGATTTTCACCTGTGTGTATAATCGTTAATGCAGCATTACTATTTATTAATGAGTTACTATTATGGTTATTACTTACTTTCTCTCCTGCTGTATTATTATTGATGTTATACAGCATTATTATGGCTGTACTTATTTACACTGAAGGCTTACCTAAAAAGTTTACAGCATTATCATTGGCATCTAAAAACGATGAAGACTTTTGGAAAGATAAATTGTAATTCAATCTGTTACTTAGTAAATATTAATTCTCTTTCTTTTTAAACAAGCCCTTTAACAAACCTTTTCCTTTTTCTTCCAACTGTTTTTTAGTATCATTCCTATTGGTATTGCTGTCAGTTTTACCACCAATAATCTTTTTAGTCAATTCATCTTTGGCTGTTTGTATTACCTGATTTTTAGCAGATTTCAGGGTATCTCTTATTGCAGCTTTGGCACTATCGGCTTTTGCTTTTGCAAAATCAGTTGCCTGCTGCTTCATATCTTGCACCAAACTATTGGTGGTTTGTTTTAAATCGGTTTTAATAGTAGGCGACGTAATGCTGCCTCCAACCTTCATCTGAATAGACACAATATCTCCCACCTTTACAGCAATACCTTTATTGTTTACTTGTTGTGCCAAATTGTTTACCAAAGCATTGCCTTTTTCGCCCATCATTGCCCTTGGTACTTTCATATTAACAGTATAATCCATTGCCTGTGTTAAACCGTGTAAGCCGCCAATTTCCATTTCAATATCTTTCACCTTTACGGTAAATGGTTTAACCAATACTTTTCCATTTGTAAACTCAAAAAAGGCTTTAACATTTTTTGCCGAAACATTTTGCAATGTATTAATATTGAGTGTTTGAGAAATTTTATCCAATGGTTGAAAACTGCTTAATACACCTTCCTGCATTAATACATTTCCCAAGCCTGAAAGTGTATTCAAATCTGGCATCATATAATCTCCCAATTTACCTGTAAGGTTTAACTGAGAACTTAATTTTCCAGCCAAAAATTTACCAATAGGCATCAGCTTTTGTACTGTATTAAACGCCATGAATGTTTTCTGAATATCAACGTTGACAACGTTGTAGTTTAATGCGATATCGGGTTTGGTTTTACTTACTTTGGTTGAATAAAACCCTGTAACAGCAATCGTCCCATCTAATGCATTGCCTTTTACATCGTTTAGTTTAACTGTTTCATTAGCTATTAATAAATTACCCGATAATTTTTGAATATTTAGCTTATCATAAATTACTTCATCGGCTTTTGCACTCACTAAAAAATTTAAATTAGCAGGTACAATAAATGGTTTGCTCTGAGCTGTTTTTTTAGTAGTATCTGTACTGATTCCCATCCATTCATTCAAATTAATTTTATCGGCAGTTACATTCATTGCACCATCTAAAGCTTTGTTTTGTAAAGCATAAGCCAATAAATTGTTTACATAACCATTGCCACTAAAATGGGTATTCATAAACTTACCAGCCATATTATTCAACGTTACATTTTTAGGTGTAAACGTCATCAATAAATTATCTAACACTACACCTGTTGGGTAATCTTTTGAAGTATATAAAAACTGATTTAATACAATAGTACCAGAAGCATTAATTTGGCTATACTGTTTGTTAGTCACAGCAGTCATAAAACCATTCATGGTTGCGTTGGCATTTAAAATTCCTTTGAGCGTTGTACCAGTTTCCAATTTTACAAATTGGGTAATCGATGATAAATCTAATTTGCCTTTTGTAGCAGCATCTACAAACATATTACTCATCGGGTTTTTTACCAGTAATTTAAAATCAAATGGATCTGCTCCAAATTCAATATGGGCTTGTGGGATATTTACTACTGTATGATCTGCTATGCCATCAGGATTATCCACCTTTACAGCCAAATTAATATTTTGAACGGCTTTAGGTAAATCAGGATATTTAAAATACCCATTCTTTACATCCAGATTAATATTATAAGCAGGAATAGTGCTGCTATTGTAATTACCTTTTACAAAACCATTAAAAATGGCTTGTCCGCTGGTTTTTATATTGGCAAAATTGTTTTGATAAATTGCAGGAATAAAAGATAGAATATTTTTAAACTCTGTTGAAGGAGCTTTAAAGTTGATGTCCATTGCGTAAGTGGTATCATTCAAAAACTGAAAAAATCCCTGAGTGGTTAATTGCAATTCGTTCAACTTAATTTTATCGGTATTAAAACTGTATTTGCTGTTTTTTGTATTCACTTCAATAACAGCATCAATATTAGTTTTTACTTTGTTCAAATACGGAATACCGCCATAACTAAAATCTACAGCATCGGCAGTGGTTTTTGTGGCCAGTGTAAAAACATCGGCTATAAAATTTCCTTTCCCTTCGTGGTTTAAATTAGTTATAGTCGCATTCATTACACTTGCGTCATCTCTATAAAATATTTTCCCATTTTCTATGCTGTATTTTTCAAGGCTCAACTGCATATTATTAGCAGCTGTGTCTTTAGAGGCAACACTATCAGGTTTCACAATATCCCAATTAGCAACACCATTGCTGTGAACAATGGCATGTACCTTAGGTGCTTTTAAAGCAATGCTGTAAATTTTTATGTCTTTACCCTTAATGGCACTCATTAAGTTTAATGCAACATCTATTTGTGTGGTTTGTAAAAGTGTGTCTTCTGCAAATTCTCCCAAGCCTACAATTTGTAAATTGTTTAATCCAACTGCCAGTTTAGGAAAATGCCTGAAAATAGAAATATCAACATCGGCAAAATCTACTTTAGCATTCAGTTTTTTATTAACCTCAGCTTTTACTTTTTTCAGTATCGTTCCTTTAAAAACCATGGGTAAGGTAAACGCCAAAACCAATAATACCAGTAAACTGATGCCGATAAATTTTAGAATTTTCTTTAACATAAGAATCTATTAAAACGAGTTTGAGCAATTGTTTTCAGAAATACAAGTTATAATCTGTTACACAAGGTAATCTTCATACTCAAAAATCAGGCTATAGATTAAAATCTTGTCAAAAAATTATCAATTTCTACTTCAACGGCAATACTGTTCTTTAATGAAGATTGTTCCTTTACGCTGAAAGCTTATTTTTGTCGGGCTACCGATAAATTGTTGAAGGGTGTTTTGCAATACCATAAGGATAAACTTGATCCCAAAAACTATATGCTTTTTCAACAGTCAGTAATCAAAAAAATAACAAGCATGGACGCAAATTTTAACCCCGATAAGCAACATACACTATGCAGTGCAGTTAGTATAAGTGGAACAGGCTTACATACTGGTGTTTTGGTTGATATGACTTTAAAGCCTGCCAATCCTGGTTTTGGTATTCAGTTTCAAAGAATCGATTTACCCAATCAGCCAATTATTAAAGCCGACTGTGAATTGGTTACAGATACCAGCCGTGGAACTACTTTACAGGTTGGAGATGCCAAAGTAAGTACTGTTGAACACGTTTTGGCAGCCTTGGTGGGTATGGGCGTAGATAATACGTTAATTGAAATTAATGGACCTGAAATTCCTATAATAGACGGCAGCAGTGAACCATTTGTTGAATTGATTGCTGAAGTGGGTGTTTTAGAGCAGGATGCAGCTAAAGCATGGTACAGTTTAGATGAGAATATTTACCTGTACGATGATGCCAAACGTGTAGAAATGGTAGCTATGCCTGCTGTAGATTATCAGATAACTACTTTAATCGATTTTAATAGTCCTGTTTTAGGCACACAGCATGCCGGTTTAAAAACCATTAAAGATTTTAAAGCCGAAATTGCTCCATGCCGTACATTTTGCTTTTTACATGAGCTGGAAATGTTGCTGGATAACGATTTGGTTAAAGGTGGCGACATTAACAATGCCATTGTTGTGGTAGATAAGCCAGTGACCAATGAAGAAATGAATCGTTTGGCTAAAGCTTTTAAACGTGAAAAAATTGAAGTTAAAAGCGAAGGCTATTTAAACAATTTAGAATTGCGTTTCCCTAACGAACCTGCACGTCATAAATTATTAGATGTGGTGGGTGATTTGGCTTTAATTGGTTATCCTATTAAAGCAAGAATTATTGCCAACCGTCCGGGTCATAGCACCAATGTTGAGTTTGCTAAAAAAATTAAACAGTATATCCGTAAGAATAAGCATGTAAAAGATGTACCTGTTTACGACCCAAGTTTACCGCCAGTATTTACTTTACAGCAAATAGAAAAGGTTTTACCACACCGCCATCCGTTTTTATTGGTTGATAAAATTGTTGAATTAACCGATAAACAAATTGTGGGCGTTAAAAATGTAACTTTTAACGAGTGGTTTTTCCCTGGTCATTTTCCTGGAAATCCGGTTATGCCGGGTGTTTTACAAATTGAAGCTTTGGCACAAACGGGTGGTATTTTATGTATTAACTCAATGCCCGAAGGACAATATGATACCTATTTCTTAAAAATAGACAATTGTAAGTTTAAACAAATGGTTCGTCCGGGTGATACCATGTTGCTTAAAATGGAAATAGCAGCACCCATTCGCAGAGGTATTTGTGAAATGAAAGGAACGGTTTATGTTGGCGGAAAAGTGGCTACCGAAGCTATTTTAGTGGCTCAAGTGGTAAAGCGTACGACTTAACATGCAGCGAAAAATCCTAAAATACCGTCTAAACCCGTACATTTATTTTACAGTAATTTAAAGAATGACACATCCCTTTACCTACATAGACCCTAACGCCAAGGTTGCTTCCAATGTTAAAATAGACCCATTTACCGTTATACATGGTGATGTTAAAATTGGAGAAGGCACCTGGATTGGCAGCAATGTTACCATTATGGATGGTACCAGAATTGGCAAAAATTGCCGAATATTTCCTGGTGCAGTAATTGGTGCAATACCACAAGATTTAAAATTTGGTGGCGAAAAAAGTACCGTTGAAATTGGTGATAATACCACTATTCGTGAATTTGTAACAGTAAACCGTGGTACCGAAGACAGGGGAAAAACAGTTGTAGGCAGCAATTGTTTAATTATGGCCTACAGCCATATTGCACACGATTGTATTATTGGAAGTAATTGCATTTTAAGCAATAGTGTTCAGGTTGCCGGGCATGTTACAGTTGGCGATTATGCCATAATTGGTGGTGTAAGTGCTGTGCACCAATTTGTAAACATTGGCCAGCACACATTTATTGCAGGTGGTAGCCTAGTAAGTAAAGATGTACCACCATTTATTAAGGCTGTTCGTAATCCACTCAGCTATGGTGGCGTAAACAGTGTTGGCTTAAAACGCAGGGGGTTTAGTTTAGATAAAATCAACCATATTTTAGACATCTATAGGGTTATTTACAACAAAGGTTTAAACACTTCGCAGGCAGTAGATTTTATTGAAGAAGAATTGAGTGCCAGTGACGAAAGAGACGATATTGTAACTTTTATACGGGAAAGCGGTCGTGGTATTATTAAACGTTTTACCAAAGGAGCCAACGACGAAGACTAGCCCCCAACCCCCTAAAGGGGAGAAATAAAAGCCCCAACCCTAAAGGGAGTTGGAAATATAAATTATGTTACCAGCTGCAGTACGCTATTAAACACCAGTTGCGTCGCACCCTTCAACTGCATATCTTTGATGTGCATGGAAATACAATTAGAACAAGCTGGTAAACGCTTTAACCGAGATTGGATATTTCGTAAACTCAATTATACTTTTCAATCAGGTAATGCCTATGCAATTACAGGTGCAAACGGTAGTGGAAAAAGTACATTATTACAAGTTATTGCAGGCAGTACTAATCCAAGTGAAGGCTTTGTAAAATTTCAAATTCCCAATTACAAATTACAAATTTCTTCCGAAGATATTTATAGCCACATTTCTATTGCAGCCCCTTATTTAGAAGTAATTGAAGAAATGACTGCAACTGAATTTTTGCAATTTCATTCCACATTCAAACCATTGATGTTACCTGTAGCAGAAATTATTGGCATCATTAATTTAGAAAAAGCTGCTACTAAACAAATACGTTATTATTCAAGTGGTATGAAGCAAAGAATAAAATTGGCTCAGGCAATTTTTTCCAATACCCAAATTGTTTTACTCGATGAGCCTTGTACCAATTTAGACAAAACAGGCTATGCTTTATACCACCAACTTATACAAAATTATTGCAGCAATAAATTGGTTATTGTATGCAGCAACGATGAAAACGAAATAGACTTTTGTACAGAAAGATTAAATATTATGGATTGGAAATACGTCGCTCAATAAATTTCTACAGTTGAAGGGTGCGACGCAACTACAGCTAAATTGAAATACTACAGTTGGTTACAAAAAAAATCATTGAAATGAAAAGAGGTTTAACCCTCTTTTGAAAACTCAATATATTTATACACTTCACTTATAGGCATTTCAAAATCTAATGCAGGTAATTTAATAATGGTATCCATGGTTTCATAAACCTCATAGGTAAATACTGAGCCTTCATTGGTTCTTCCATACACTTCCACAATAGGTGCAGTTTGTGCAACCAATAAATAATAGCGTAAAGATTTAATTTTTCGATATTGAGCAAGCTTTTCTGAACGGTCGTATGCTTCTGTAGATTTTGATAATACTTCTACAATTAAAGATGGTTGCTTAATTAAATATGCATCATTATCGGCTTTGTCACAAGCTAAAATCACATCTGGATAAACATAATAATTTTTTTCCTGAAGCTGCAGCTTAACATCATTAAAAAAAACTCTACATCCATTAGGCTCGAATTTACTAGATAAAGCCGATGCTATTTTTAAACCAATTCTATTGTGATTTGCAGTTCCACCAGCCATTGCAAATACCTCACCATTCCAAAATTCATGGCGTATGTTGGTTTCCTTCTCTAATTGAAGGTATTCTGCATAAGTATATTTTCTTTTTTCAATTGCCGTTTCCATTTAATAAAATTAGGTATTCTAAATAAGAAATTATCTTCTACTTGCTATCAACAAACTCAAATCGGTAAACTTTAGATCGAATTTTTGGCTGATATAAAAATCGGTTAAAGCACCTTTAAATAAATAAATACCTTCTCTCATATTTAAGTTATGCCAAACAATTTCGTCCATTCCACCTTCGTCGCTTATTTGAATGAGCAATGGCATCAACACATTACTAATTGCCTGACTTGCTGTTCGTGCAAACCCACTAGGAATATTGGGTACACAATAGTGTATTACATCATGTTTTAAGAAAACAGGGTTTTCGTGGCTGGTTAATTCGCTGGTTTCAAAACAACCTCCTCGGTCTATTGCAACATCAATTATAATACTACCTGGACGCATGGCAGCTACCATTTGTTCTGTTACAACAACTGGAGCTCTACCATATTCGTTGCTTAATGCACCAATGGCTACTTCACAAGTTTTTAATTGTTTGGCCAAAATTTTAGGTTCTAAAACACTGGTCCACACACGCTGACCTAAATTATTTTGTAACTGTTTTAAACGATACACATTGTTGTCAAACACTTTAACACTCGCACCCAAAGCCAGTGCATTACGTGTTGCAACTTCACCAACAATACCTGCACCAACCACTACTACTTTTGTTGGTGGAATACCACTAATACTTCCCAATAAAACTCCTTTCCCTTTATTAAAACTGCTTAAATATTGTCCTGCAATTAACATTAATGCACCACCAGCAATTTCACTCATGCTTCGTACAATTGGATAAGTGCCACTATCGTCTTTTAAATTTTCGAAACTGAGTCCAGTTATTTTTCGTTCCATCATTTTTTGAATAATAGAACTTTTTAAAGCCGAATAATGTATAGGAGAAATAATGGTTTGATTCAACTGTAACAAAGGTAAATCTTCTTCTACCACAGGTGCACTCTTAACTAAAATAGGTGCTTTAAAAACATCTTCTCTATTGTACACAATGCTTGCACCTGCTTCACTATAATCTTTATCCTTATAATGGCTGCCATCACCAGCATTATGCTCTACAACTACATTGTGGCCATTGCTTACTAAAACACCAACAGCATCAGGTGTTAGAGCAATTCGATTTTCCTGAAAGGCAGTTTCCTTTGGAATACCTATTTCCAACTTTGTACCCTGTGGTTTAATGTCTAGGGTCTCTTCCAAGGTTTCGTAACTGAAAGAAGTAGAAATAACTGGTTTAGAAGTGGCCATGCAAGAATTTTAAAAATGAATTTTTACAATAAAGTTAAACAATGCAACCGGGTTTTAAGCTTACTTGAGTTTATAATTTTGTAACACTTTATTAAATGTCTTCAATTTCAGGTTTAGGCACGTAAATACGCCTAGTAGTTACATCTACAACTTCAATATAAATATGCAACGTATCGTTGGGTAATAAACCTAGAGCTTTTTCAGGCCATTCTACCAAACATAAATTACCACTATATAAAGCATCTTCAACACCTGTATGAATGGCTTCTTCTTCATCTTTCAGCCTGTACCAATCCATATGAAATACTGTTCCTGCTAAAGAGCTTGCATATTCATTAATGATTGCAAATGTTGGGCTGCTGATATTATTTTCTACTTTTAAAATTTCACTACATAACGCATGGATAAAAGTGGTTTTACCTGCCCCCATCGTAGCATGAAATGCCCATACTTTTTTGGTCTTATTAGACTTCCAAAAAGCTGCCGCTACCTGATTAATATGCTTAAGCGTATAAAAAAAGTCGGACATGTGGGATTGGGTTATTTTTTAAATTATAGGACTATTACAAAGCTATATTTCTTTCTGAATTTATTTACTAAAATTATAGCAACATGCCATATAATTCCATTGTCCGAAACCAACCACAACTGTAAACAAGTAGTTTTGCTTTGTAATTGGATTTTATGGAAAAAGTAGAGATTAAAGTAACTGGTATGAGCTGCACCAACTGTGCACTCACAATTGACAAATACCTAAATGAAAAAGGACTTCAAAATGTAAAAGTAAATTTTATTGGAGGTGAAGTAAGCTATGACAAAACAGAAACCATCACCAATGAAGAAATAGAAAAAGGTATTGGCAAATTAGGCTATCAAGTAAAAAAAGAAGGCAACAATACCGTAACGTATTATGGCATTTTCCCTTTTACAAGTCACTTACAACGTTTTTGGTTTTGCTTTGTGTTTACCGCTCCATTGATGCTGCACATGATTCCATTTGTGCACATTCATTTTCTCATGAACCCCTTGGTACAATTGGGTTTAACGATACCTGTTTTTTTAGTAGGTATGGATTTTTTTGGACGTAGTGCAATACGCAGCTTATTAAAAGGCATTCCCAACATGAATGTTTTAATTGCCCTAGGAAGCACAGCAGCATTGGTGTACAGCTTATATGGTCTGCTGATTGGCAAAGCACAAGATTACTTATTTTTTGAAACTGCGGCTACTACCATTACACTTGTTTTCTTAGGCAATTATATGGAAGATAAAAGTGTTGAACAAACACAGGCAGCATTAAAAAAGTTAGCCGTTACGCAAAAATCAATGGCCAATATGATTGCTTTTGATGACCAGCACCATGAGCAAATTTTTCAGGTAGAAAGTAAAGACTTACATGTTGGAGATTTGATACTCATTAAAAATGGTGAACATGTGCCCATGGATAGTAAAATTCTTTGGGGCGAAGCCGATGTGAATGAAGCCATCATTACAGGTGAAAGTATACCTGTAAGAAAAACGTTGAAGGATAAATTAATTGGTGGAAGTATTGTAGAAAACGGAACTGTGAAAGCACAAATTACCGCTGTAGGAGAAGACACTGTATTAGCCAATATTTTAAAGTTGATTAAAAACGCAGAAACTGAAAAGCCTCCAGTACAATTACTGGCAGATAAAATCAGTGCCATATTTGTTCCAGCGGTAGTAAGCATTGCAGTTATTACTTTATTGGTTAATTACTTTTTCATTGATAAAAGTTTTGGTGATAGTCTTTTACGCAGTATTGCTGTTTTGGTAATCAGTTGTCCTTGTGCCATGGGATTGGCAACACCTGCTGCTGTGGCAGTGGGATTAGGTCGTGGTGCAAAAAATGGCATCTTATTTAAAAATGCCAAAAGCTTAGAAATTTTCAAATCAATTAAGCAAGTTGTTTTCGATAAAACAGGAACATTGACTACAGGCAAGTTTCAGATTTCAGAGTACAAATTTGAAATTGAAGAAGAAGATTTTAAACGCATTGTATTTTCTTTAGAAAAATATTCCAACCATCCAATTGGTAACTGCATTGCAACAGTCTGGAAAACAAAAAATGATATTCGTTGGGCTAAGGTTGAAGAAGAAAAAGGCCTGGGCATGAAAGCAACCGACAAAGAAGGCAATAAATATTTTGTTGGTTCTTTTAAAATCGCTGCTCATTTAACCAATGAAACCAATCACAATGTGTACGTTCTTAAAAATGGAGATTTAATTGGATGGATTGATGTGGCAGATGAATTACGTCCTGAAGCAGCCAATGTAATTCAGCAACTCAAAAAAAATGGCATTAGAACCATTCTATTAAGTGGCGACAAACAAGAAAAATGTGAGCAGGTAAAACAGCAGTTAGGTTTGGATGAATTAATAGCTGAACAAACACCAGAACAAAAGCTGCATTATATTGGAGCATTAACAACACAACAACCAACTGCAATGGTTGGTGATGGCATTAACGATGGACCAGCATTGGCTAAAGCAACAGTTGGTATTTCTTTAAGCGATGCAAGCCAAATAGCCATGCAAAGTGCACAGGTGGTTTTAATGAATCATGGATTGAAAAATTTACCATTGGCATTGGGTTTAGGCAAACACACTTACATTACCATTAAAGAAAATTTATTTTGGGCATTTGCCTATAATGTAGTGGCAATACCTGTTGCAGCTGCTGGTTTTTTAAGCCCTACATTGGGTGCATTGTTTATGGGATTGAGTGATGTTGTTTTAGCTATTAATAGTATCAGATTAAAATGGAAGAAAGTAATCTAGTTTACTTATCTAAGCCTTTTAAAAACTCTTTTTCTTCTTTTGTAAAATCTATAGTTGAAGGTATATAACCTGGATTTGGATTATACCAATCCTGTTTTTCATAATAAGCTTTCAAATCAGCAGATTGAAAAACATAACCTCTTCTTGCATAAGGAAGATTTCTCAAAATTTTTACTGCAACTGGATTCTTTACTTCATCAGTAACAATAGTATTTTTATCAGAGAATGGAAGTTTGAAATTTAATGTTGCTTCATTTTCTGCAATATTAGCGGATTGGTTTACAGTCAATATCTCAATATTCCCATTTGGAATAAAGTTGTTTTTATGAAAATATAGACTTCCCTGTTGCAAATAAAATTGACTGCTTGTTTTCCCTTCAACAGCCTCTTTAGCAGGCATCGATTTACCTATTCCTACAATTGTCCAATCTTTATATGAATCAAAGAAGTTATTGCAAATTTTAAGATCACTAAAATCACCCATGTTTACTTCCAAAGTAAAATCATCAATTTTTTTATTTGCCCAACGCTTAGCAGTAGTTAAAACATAGTAAACCTGAGATAAATAAGCGATACCATTAGAAATGTTGAGTATATAAGAATGTCTGACTATATTTTTTCCTTTTATGAAATGTGCTTTAAAATAATACACGTAAAAAAAAGATACCTCGTTTTCATTTTCTTTGCTTATTAAGGTTTTGCTAACCTCATCAAACTTGCCATTCTTATAATACGTGCTATCCTTTACAATAGCCACTTTGTAAGGCAAAATTTGATCATTTATTTGAGCTGTAAAATGGTACATATAGGGATGCTCTCCATCTATCGGAATTCCATTTACATCTCCACTTGGTGAAGCTGCTTCAAACCCTACAATCACGTCTTTTGAACCAGCACTGTTCATTAACTCATAATATACATTAATGATTACTTGCCTTGAATTCAACCTGTTTATTGTCAAAATCTCTTTGGTTAAAGAAATATCTTTATCATTTATTGGAATCAACTGATTTCCTCTTGCATAAAAAGCTCCATCATTTGCTATTGACATTGTGCAATATAATATTGCAACTATTACCAAAAAGATGTGCTTCATATAAAGACTATTTATTTCAAAAATAATAAAATTCAGAGCTTAAGTGGTAAACACTATCCAAACAAATAAGCCACATCTTCCTCAGTTAATGATTTTACAAAACCATCATCTTCAGTTACCAATTCTTCGGCTAACTTTTTCTTTCTCAATTGCAGTTGAATAATTTTTTCTTCAATCGTATCCTTACAAATGAGCTTATAGGCAAATACATTTTTAGTTTGCCCAATCCTATGTGTTCTATCAATCGCTTGTTGTTCAATAGCAGTATTCCACCAGGGATCGAACAGAAAAACATAATCTGCAGCAGTTAAGGTTAAACCAGTATTACCTGCTTTTAAGCTGATTAAAAACAAATGTGTATCGCTGGCTTCATCCTGAAAAGCAGCAACCATTTCAGCACGTTTGGCTGGCGGTGTTTGTCCATCGAAATGAAAATATTGAATGCCTTTTTTATCACATTCATCTGCTAATAAATCCAACATAGAGCTGAACTGAGAAAATACAATGGCCTTATGCTCTCCTAAAATATTTTGCAGTTCGTTCAACAGCATTTCTGTTTTAATAGACTCTTTACAATTTTGCTGTTCATCTATTGGTAATAATAAAGGCGTATTGCATACCTGACGCAACTTCATGATTCCTTGTAATACAGCCAATTTACTTTTTCCTAGTCCTTTATCTTTTATGTCAGATAAAATATTGCTGCGTATTTGCTCACTAATTTCATCATACACCATTTTTTGATGAGCATGCATGCTGCACCATAAAATACTTTCGGTTTTTTCGGGTAAATCTTTGGCTACCTGCTCTTTTGTTCTACGCAAAATAAAAGGTGCAGTCATTTTTTGCAGTTGTTGAATCTTGTCTTCATCGTGATACTTATCAATTGCATCAGCATATTCACGTTTAAAAAATTCTCTGCTGCCAAACATGCCAGGCAATGCAAAGTTTAACTGAGCATATAAATCGAATGTATTGTTCACCACAGGTGTACCACTCAAAGCAATGCTTACATTAGATTGCAAAGCACTAATAGCTTTGGTAATTTGTGCTGATGGATTTTTAATATTATGGCTTTCATCTACCACAGCAACACCATAGGCTGTAGAAAATAATATGCCGTTATCAGCTCTTACTGTTCCATAACTAGTGATAATAATTTGAATATTTTCTTTCAGCAAATCTTCTTCTTTTCTATTGGCTCCGTGATATACCAACACTTCAATAGATGGAGCAAATTTTTCCAATTCTTTTTGCCAGTTATACATTAAAGAAGAGGGACAAACAATGATATTCTTTATACCAAGATGCTGTTGTATATAATGAGCCAAAAAACAAATCGTTTGCAAGGTTTTACCAAGCCCCATATCATCTGCCAAGCAAGCACCTGCACCAACATCTGCTAATAAAGCCAGCCACTCAAAACCCTTTTGTTGGTAAGGTCTTAATGTTGCCTGTACAATTGACGGAACTGTGTAAACAGGTTTTTCCTGTGTTTGCCAATCAACCCACTTTTGCCACCAATCTTTTTTAATAGTCGTTTGCAAAATAGTCCTCTTGTTTTCACTAATATCTTCTGCAATAGCCATCCAACGTGCAACTTCAATAGTTGAACCATCAATTTTGCCATGCTTAATAATGGCTGCATATTGTTGCAGCCAAGCATCGTCAAACACACCCAAACTTCCATCTTTCAGTAGTACTGCTTTTTGTCCTGCAAATAATATTTTCTGTAATTCCTTTAATGGTATTTCTTCCTTACCAAAAGCAGTTTTCATTTGAAGCAATATTTTACTTTCAGTTTGGTCTTTAATGGTAAAATCAGTAGTTGCTTTAAAAGATGAATATTTAAAATGCTTCAGCATGTCCATGCCTATCAAATCAATATTCATTTCTAATAAATTATGATAGGCTTTTAAAAACCATTGTTTCTTGGTAGCATCGGCAAAGCTTACATAGTAATATCCATTTTTTTGTTTGGGAAAATTGGGGTGTAATGCTTCAATCAGTTGAATGAAGTTTTGCTCAGCTGTTTGATTTCGTTTAATACTATATGCAATACCATTTTGCTTGGTTTCAAAAGTGTTGGTATATGCACCATCTACAATAAACCCATCGTACAACCATTGTGGCGTAAGCATTAAAAAAGCATTGTTCAACTCACTTAATAAAATCCGGTTTACAGGTACAACCTCAATTTTATTCTTAGCAAATAGACTATTTCTGTTTACTGTATAATCGGCTTCCAACTTAGTTAAAATATATTCTGTAAAACTGATTTCATCGTTTTGATACAAATGGATATTGCTGTTAATCCATTCTATTGTTTGATAATCTTTAAACGACAATAAAAAGTATTCATTGTTACTTTCCAATAGAAAATGTGTTCTGTTAAATGAAGAAAGTAGATAGGCTGTACCATTCAACTCAACATTAATTAACAAACTAAATGCTGTACTGTGTTTGATAACTTCAAAAGATAAATTGGGCTTAAATACACTAAAGCTACACAACGATGTACGATAACTTTTTTTGTTGGTAGATAAAGTTTTGTGATAAAAAGATAATGCAGGAAAAAATGGCTTCAGCTTATTCAACACATCATGTAAATATCGCAGCATAGCATTTTGTGTAAATGCTTCAATGCTTTTGCCAGCTCTTTGTTTGGCATAACGTTGTTGTATATCTTGCCATTCGTGTACAATTGCTTTTTCACTAAATAAAATGAGGGTGTCCTGAATGACTTTGGGTAACGCAGAAAAATAATTAGCCAATTCTTTTTTATCTAAATCGTAAGTAGCTGTATCAATAGACTTTTCTATTTTAATAATGTGAATTGATTGCACAATGAAGTAAGATTGAATCATTTCATCAGGCAACAACACCAATGCAACTTTATTCGTTTGCTTAGACATATCTTTTAAGCTTGTTCTTATACTTTCTTTTAAAAAGGAGCAATAGTACAATATTTGCGAGTTACCTGAGTTGTGCTACTAATAAAAGTAAGTATCCCATTTTTTTATGAACAAACAACACTAAACAGAAATATATTTGAATAACTGATGCTAAGCAAAGAACAAATATTGCAACAATATTGGGATTACAATACTTTTAAAGGAGAGCAAGCCCAAATCATTCAATCTATTTTAGATGGAAAGGATACTGTTGCATTATTACCAACAGGCGGTGGAAAATCTATTTGTTTTCAAGTACCAGCACTTATGTTAAACGGTGTTTGTTTGGTAATTTCTCCATTGATTGCTTTAATGAAAGATCAGGTAGAAAATTTACAGAAAAGAAATATTCCTGCTGTGGCGTTGGTGAGCGGCATGAGTTATTACGACCTAACCAAAACACTCAAAAAAGTTGTTCAGGGTGAATATAAATTTTTGTACCTCTCACCCGAAAGATTAGAAACCAGTTTATTCAAAGAATATTTAGCAGGCATCGATGTGAGCATGATTGCTATTGACGAAGCCCATTGCATCAGTCAGTGGGGTTACGACTTCCGTCCACCTTATTTAAGAATTGCTGATTTACGCAATGCATTACCCAATACAACATTTGTTGCTTTAACAGCATCAGCAACACCATTGGTGCAAAAAGATATTGTAGAGAAATTGCACTTAAAGCAGCCCAATATTTTTCAGCAATCATTCGAAAAACCCAATTTATCATATTCTGTTTTTAAAGTGGATAGTAAGATTAATAAGGCTATCGAAATTTTAAACAATGTAGCTGGTAGCAGTATTATTTATTGCAGCAATCGTAAAGAGACCAAACGTATTGCATTGTTGTTGCAGCAACATGAATTTTCTGCTGATTTTTATCATGCTGGAATAACTCAAGCCGAACGTGCTGACAAACAAACAGCATGGGTTAATAACAAAATCAGAATTATTGTTTGTACCAATGCATTTGGTATGGGCATTGATAAGCCAGATGTAAGAACTGTGATTCATTTAAACCTGCCCGACTGTTTAGAAAATTATTACCAAGAAGCTGGTCGTGCTGGCAGAGATGGTAAAAGAGCTTATGCAGTATTGTTGTATCAACCAACTGATATTGCTGCATTACAATTATTACCACAAGAAAAATTCCCAACATTCGAAACCATTAAACAAGTATATCAAGCAGTTGCTGATTACCTGCAAATACCTGTTGGCATTGGTGAAGGCAATTACTACGATTTTGACTTAATAACATTTTGCAATAACTTTAAACTTGACTATTTCACAGTAATTAATGTTTTAAAAATACTGGAACAACAAGGCCATTTGGCATTTACAGAAAACATTTTTTTACCATCGCAAGTAGAATTTACCACTGATAAATACACCATCAACAATGTAGAAAATGTGTACCCACACTTAGATGCAGTAATGAAAACTTTATTGCGTACATATGAAGGTGTATTTGAACATCGTGTTTCTATCAATGAAAAATTATTGGCTAAAATTGCTAAGTTGCCTTACGAAAAAATTTATGCCGATTTAAAAGTGTTACATGGTTATGGTATTATAGATTATTTGCCACAAAAAGAAACACCACAAATTTATTTTCTGCTTAACAGAGCTTCAACACGGCATTTACAATTCAATGGAGAAGTATATAACCAAAGGAAACAATTGTATGAGCAACGTGTTGCTGCAATGCTCAATTATATTGAATTAAAAACTGATTGTAGAAGCAAACACATTTCAGCATATTTTGGGGATGCCACTGTAAAAGATTGTGGCATTTGCGACAATTGTTTGGCTAAAAAATCAAATGAAATCACCACTGAAGAATTCAAAAAAATTGAAGCAATAATTTATGCTCAAATATTAACTAATGGTATTGCCATTCAACTGCTCATGCAACGACTTAAATACATTAAAAAAGAAAAACTCCATAAAGTGATGGAGTTTTTGCAAAGTGAAAAATTGATAATTGTAAATGAATTGGGTATTGTTAAGAAAGCATGATCAAAGTATATTTTAAAATAAACTTTTTCGTTTACTACTTCTACCACCCAAGCCCAATGCACCCAATAAACTTCTGGTTATTACATTGGCAGCAGTACGACCAATTTGTTTTACAACAGGATTATCAAAAAAACTAGACTCCTCTTTTTCTTTTTTGGCTTCTACTTTTTCTGCTTCGGTTTTTTTAGCAGCTTCTTCCAACTTAGCAGTAAGTATTTCGTAAGCACTTTCAGTATCTACCACCTCATCATATTTATCTACCAATTTACTTTTAGCTATTAACGTATCAATCTCTGTTTCATTCAATACATCCATTCTACTACTTGGTGGGCAAAGTATGGTGTGTACCAATGGTGTTGGAATACCTTTCTCGTTTAGTAAAGTAACAAAAGCTTCGAGAACATCTATTGTCCTTTGTAATACTGCTCCATCAGTTACTCTAAATACCTTTAAACCTAAACTTTCCAAAAACAATTGTCTTGATTCATCGTATTCAATTTTTCCTTCGTCACTAATGCCATCAATTTCTACTACAAGCCCCAAAGCCTTTACATAAAAATCTACAATGTAATTACCAATGATTCTTTGTCTGTCAAAATCGATACGGTGAAACTGCTTGTTTCTTACTTGTTGCCAAAATAATACTTCACTATAAATACCAGCTTTACGTTTGTCTTTTGAAAGCTGTTTTAAGTTTGGGTTATACGGTAGCGATTCTACAAAATTTCGTTTTATAGAAATGCCGTTTATGGTTGTAAGGATTTCCATTTTTATTTGTATTATTTGACCACCCCTAGCCCCTCCAAAGGAGGGGAATTAGAACGTAATCGATTACAATCTGAATTTATTTTTTTCTAAATTTATAACCAATTAGGTAAAGACATTTGTTTAAAAAGCCTCACCAAAGTGCCGAACCTTGAGCCGATAGCTATCGGCTGGGCGTCGACGTCAACAGTATCATAGATATTCTACAGCTCGCTACAAAATATTTATTGTTTTTAATTGTACAACATGGGTTTTCGTTAATTTGCTGAACCTTAATGAACTGCTTTTTATGGACTTAGACAGACTGAATTTATTGCCCGAATGGAATGATGCAATGTTGCATAGTTTTAGAGATGATGAAGGCGATGAGTGGAAAACAAAAAATAATTTAGAAATTGGTAAAGCATTATACAATCAATGGCGTGAAGTATTTGGTTTGGTATTTGCCTTTACCGATAGTTTACGTGAAGCAGAAGATGAAAAAAGCCACCCTGCAAGTACCAAAAATTTGATTTTTCAAAACCTTACCATTGTTGCCCCTAAAATAATTAGTGCTATCCAAGTAAACGATTATGTGTTGCGTATGGAAAACGCTTCTATCATCAGAAACAACTGCCGTGAAATGATGGTGCAAATTAGTTTTGCTGCCATGATTGGCGATGCTGATGAACAACACAAAGAAGTAATTGAGGAGTCGTTAAACAAGTTTAGAGCATTGTTTAAACAATGGGTTGCTACTTTTGAGAAAGATGATTATGAAGATGAGTGGGGCTTGTTTGTATAAGCATTAATGCACAAAAATGGTAACAACAGCCAGTATTACTATACCCACCACTACATATGCAATTTCAGTTGCATCGTCGGAAGCGGTAATATCTTTTTTCATTTTTTGAAAAGTTTAGGTACTAATTAGACGCAGCTTTTTCTGCAAAGGTTGCAATGCCCCAACCAATTAAAACCCCAATTGCATAACACAACCAATCACTCCACAGAAAACCAAAACCTAAAATCATTTTTCCTAAAAAAGTTACCCGTATTGCATCTAACCAAGGTGTATGTTATAATTGAGAAATCTCTATAGCTACTGCAAATGCATACGTATAGGCTGCAATTACCCATAATTTTTTTGTTGGAAAAAAGAACCTAAAAAAGAAGAAGAACAAGGTTGCCCATAAAATATCTCCACCATAAGTGGCAATAGATTCATAAAACCAGTGTGGTTTTTTACGTGTTGCCAAACCAATAGGAATGGTAATTATAAAAAGCAATGCATAAATAATGCGTTTTTTAAGCATGGGCAGGTTTTATCATTTCAATATGGTCAATTCCATCTTCATCATACACTTCACTGGTTTGTACAAATCCAAAACTTTCGTAGAATTTTTTTAGGTAAAGTTGTGCTCCAATTTTAATATCCTGCACTCCAAATAAAGTAGTGCATTTTTCGATGGATTGAGCCATTAATGCTTTACCTATTCCTGAGTTTCTATATGCAGGGCTTGTAACAACACGACCAATAGAAACCTTATCATAAGTTACACCAACATTTAATAAACGGGTGTAGGCTGCCAATTCATTATTAACCCAGCCCATTAAATGCATGCTTTGCTGGTCTTTATTATCTAGATCTTGAAAAACACAATTTTGTTCTACCACAAATACTTCGTTTCTTAAACGAAGTATGGCATACAATTCTGCTGAATTTAGTTCGTTGAATGATTTACAAACCCACTGTACTTGCATAGTGTGCTATTGATAAACGAAAATAAATATTTCATTTATGTACCCTATTATTTTCTTTTTCTTTAATTGATGCCGAAGTAATATTTTCACAGCTCAACATGGATGAATTAATGACAAAACGGGTTGCCATTATTGGTGCTGGTCCTGCTGGTTTAACAGCAGCTTACGTATTGGGTAAAGCCGGTATTGCAACTACTATTTTTGAGAAAGATGCTACTTATGTTGGTGGTATTTCGAGAACTGAAAATTACAAAGGCTTTCATTTTGATATTGGTGGGCATCGATTTTTTAGCAAGAGTAATGATGTGGAAGATTTTTGGACAGAAATATTGGGTGATGAACTGTTAGAACGTCCAAGAAGTAGCCGAATTTATTATAACCAACATTTTTTTTCTTACCCCTTAGCTGCATTTGAAGCCTTGCAAAAGCTGGGTGTTGTAGAAAGTGCTTTGTGCATGTTTAGTTATGTACAGGCTAAAATTAATCCTGTAAAAAATCCTGTAAATTTTGAAGATTGGGTAAGCAATCAATTTGGTAAAAGGTTATTCAATATTTTTTTCAAAACCTATACTGAAAAAGTTTGGGGTATTAGTTGTAAAGAAATTTCAGCCGATTGGGCTGCCCAACGCATTAAGGGTTTATCACTAAGCAGTGCTGTAAAAAATGCTTTATTTAAGCCTAAGAGCACCAATAAAGATGCAGTTATTAAAACCCTAATTGATTCTTTTAGATATCCAGCAAAAGGTCCAGGACAAATGTGGGAAACCTGCAGAGACAAATGTTTACAAATGGGTGTAAACATACACATGAACAGTGATGTAAAAGGATTGGAATTTACAAATGAAAAATGGAATGTCTTATTGAATGACGCAACTCCTATTTCAGGTTTTGATTATGTTTTGTCATCGGCTCCAATGAAACAATTAGTGCCAAATATTTTTCCTGCATTACCCAATGAAGCTATTGTTGCTGCTAATAATTTACATTATAGAGATTTTTTAACCGTTGTTTTAATTACAAAAGATAAAGATTCTTTTAACGATAACTGGATTTATATACATGATCCATTGGTAAAAGTTGGGCGTATTCAAAACTTTAAAAGCTGGAGTCCTTTTATGGTGCCAGATACAAGTATGGCTTGTTACGGACTTGAATATTTTTGTTTTGAAGGAGATGGTATGTGGGAAAGCAGTGATGCAAATTTGATTGATCTGGCCAAAAAAGAAATGCAGCAAATTGGATTAATTGACGCAAAGCTGGTTTCAGATGGATATGTGGTAAGGCAACCCAAAGCTTATCCAGTGTACGATCAGTTTTATAAAGAACATGTGAATACCATAAGAGAGGCTTTAGAAACTTATGATGGTTTGTATTTAATTGGCAGAAATGGCATGCACAAATACAACAACCAAGACCATAGCATGATGACAGCTATGCTTGCAGCAAAAAACATTATTGCTGGCAATAAAATATTTGATGTTTGGAACGTAAACCAAGATGCCGAATACCACGAAAGTGGCGAACGATCTGCCAACGAAGGAGGAAGGCTGATACCAACAAAAGTTATTTCTTAATTTTCAAATAAAGTGCTATAATATATTTATTGCAGAACTTCTCTTGCAATAACCATTTTTTGAACTTCAGAAGTACCTTCTCCAATTGTACAAAGCTTTGCATCCCGATAATATTTTTCTACAGGAAAATCTTTGGTATAACCGTACCCTCCAAAAATTTGCACCGCATCGTTGGCAACTTTTACTGCAATTTCACTGCTATAATACTTTGCCATAGCTCCATTTTTAGTTAATTTTTCTCCCCTTTCTTTTAAGTCACAACTTTGCCAAACCAGCAAATCACTAGCCATTATTTCAGTAGCCATATCGGCCAATTTAAAACTAATGCCCTGAAAATTACAAATAGGCTGATTGAATTGATGACGTTCTTTCGAATATTGCAATGCAGCTTCGTAAGCACCTTTTGCAATACCAATTGATAATGCTGCAATAGATATTCGTCCACCATCTAATATCTTTAATGCCTGACGGAAACCATCTCCCACTTTACCCAAACGTTGCTCATCACTGATTATACAATTATCGAAAATCATTTCAGCAGTTTCACTAGCCCTCATTCCTAATTTATTTTCTTTCTTTCCAGCACTAAAACCGTTGGTTCCTCTTTCTACAATAAAAGCAGTTGAGTTGCCACTTGTTCTTGGTTCGCCTGTTCGACAAATAACTACAGCAATATCTCCACTTTTGCCATGTGTTATCCAACTTTTAGTTCCATTTAATACCCAATTGTTGCCCTCTTTTACTGCTGTGGTTTTCATATTACCAGCATCGCTACCTGTGTTGGGTTCTGTTAAACCCCAAGCCCCAATATGCTCAGCAGTAGCTAGTTTTGGTAAATATTTTTGCTTTTGTAACTCATTACCAAAAGTTAAAATATGGTTGGTGCAAAGTGAGTTATGTGCAGCTACGCTTAACCCAATTGAGCCGCACACTTTTGCTATTTCTTGAATAATGGCATTGTATTCAAAATAACTTAATCCAGCACCGCCATAAGCATGTGGTACTAAAACCCCCATCATACCCAACTTTCCCAATTCCTTAAAAATAGGTATAGGAAATTCTTGGGTTTCATCCCACTCCATTACATGAGGTTTTATGTATTGCAGTGCAAAATTTTTAGCTATTTGTGCTACTTGTTGCGTTAATTCGGATGATAAAAAATTCATAGTCATTTTTGAATAGATAAGTCCTGCATTGCTGCAGGACTATAAAATAATTGCAATCATTAAAGGCCATACTAACATTCGTTAGTATGGCAAAAGTAAGAGAATTTTTATTCAAACCAAATGTTTCTTTTACTCTAGATTTACTGCTAAATAAGGAGCTATTTTATTAAACACATCTTCCGTAATAAATACAATTTTTCGAATATCATTAACTGACTTGTAACCACCATGCTGATTACGATAAATAGTGATGGCTTTTGCCAATGTTTTATCGATATAAGGATGGGCATTTAACTCATATTCAGAGGCAGTATTAATATTTAGTTTTCTAATCTCTGTTGGCAAAACATGTAAATAGGGAAGTAGTGAATTGAAAATAGAATCAGTCATACCATAAGTTTCCTTTAACTGAAGCATATATAAAAAACCACCCAGTTTTTCTCTGAAATTAATGATTTTGTAAGGCAAAGAGCTACCAATACCTGGTATTAACTTTAGTTGTTCTGGAGTTACTGTATTTGCGTCAAATAGAACTGGATTTTGACTACTTACAACTCCATTTTGACTATAATTACTACGACCAGACGGAACTCCACTATTATCAATTCTTGCATAGGGAATAATTCTATCCGCTTCGTCCTTCCGAAGACCCCAGATTTTATACAAATCCTCTGGCTGTTTAAATTTACCTCCTTTGCTACGGTAATTTAAAATTGTACGAATGGTTTTATCTCTTAAACCTAATTTTTGCCAGCCAGTTGCATCCAAAGTATTGGGGTCGAATTGAAAGAGTAAACCACTTACTGTTTTGTTATCAGAAGCAGCGAAAGAAGTTTGTTCCCAATCATCTGCTTTGTTACTATTCTTTTTATAATAACTTTTTTCTTCTTTTTGCTTTTGCAATGCAGTTATTTGATTTACGACACTGGCATCAACATTTGCTTTCTTTTTTTTAGCAGAAAAAAAATTGGGAAGTACAATAAATGAGACGAATAGCAACACAACAATAACTGCTGCAATGGTATCTCTTTTTGAAAAACTGAAGTAATGCTTAATTACTTTTTTCATTACGTTTATTTTTAATTAATAATATCGCAATTCTAAAAGTGGGGGATTTTATACTATAATTTGAAGACCATCGTAGGCCAGTCGTATGCCATCAGGCAAGAGCTTACTAACTTCTTCGTGCAAACCTAACTGATGGCTGATATGCGTGAAATAAGCCTTCGTAGGGTTAAGGCTTTGAATAACTTCAATAGCTTCTGCCAAATTAAAATGTGAAATATGCTGTTCTTTTCGTAAAGCATTTAACACAATTACTTCGGAGTCCTTGATTTTTTCAAGTTCAGTTGAATCAATTTTATTTGCGTCTGTAATATAAGTGAAATTATTTAATCGAAATGCCAGAACAGGCATTTTTAAATGCCAAACTAAAATTGGTTGTATCGTAATATCACCAACTTGAAAAGGACTTGTATCAATTGTATTAATTTCTATACTAGGAACGCCAGGATATTTATTTTCGGAAAATGCGTAATAAAAATCTCGTCTTAAAGCTTCCTCAGTTAACAGGTTAGCATATAGCTGCATTGGTTTATTGCTAAAATAATTAAAGGCCCGTATATCATCGAGCCCAGCAATATGATCTTTATGCGGATGTGTAAATAAAATAGCATCAATATGCTTCGTATGTGTGCGTAACATTTGATACCTAAAATCGGGTGTGGTATCAATAACTAAAGTGGTTGTTTCTGACTGTATTAAAATACTGCTACGTAATCGTTTATCTTTAGAATTGGTAGAAGTACAAACATTACAATTGCAACCAATCATAGGCACACCACTACTGGTTCCCGTACCAAGAAATATTATTTTAAGAGATTGATTGCCCACTGCTCAAAGCTACAGGTAAAAAGGAAAATTCAGGTAATTTATGTTAAGCTCTTATGCGGTTATAACAGTAGAAGTTGACAAAATTTGTTCATACAATTTTTGGCTTTCATGTGTTAATTTATCGAAACTGATGTTTAATTGTGGAATCAATTCTAATAGTGTATTGATACGACCTTCGGTATGTAAAAACCGATTTAAAACTACAATCTTTTTAGCTTCTAATAAACACCAGCCACTTTGAAAAGTTCCACGTTCATATCTAAGTGTAAAATCACTTTCGCCAAGTATATCTTCTAACTTTTTTAGTGTTGCCGCTGTGTACTTCATTCCAAATTCATCCCCTAATGGGGGGTTATGAACATCTTCAAAAATAACTTATTAAGAAGCTGCTGCACTATAGTTTTATCCACACATGTATAAAAAAATTTCCGTTATTCTGTTATAACTATCAAATTTTCAAACAGCTTTCTGCTCTTTGTATCGCTTTTACAGCTCAATTTGTTCGGGTTGAGGGAATGAATAACAGCGTGTTCAAATGAATTTGAATTGGAAATTCCAAAAGATAAAGATCATTAAGATAGATTAGTAATACAATAAGAAGATTGCTTACAGAAAAATATTAATTTAAAAACTTCATTTTAACCTCTTTTGAGGGTATCATACAGGTTTCTTTTTTGCCAAACCATTTGTAACGATTGGCTGCTATCCATTTGTAAACCAGGTTTCTTGCAAATGAAGGTATCACAATTAATAAGTATAAAATATTAAAGGGAAAACTTAGATGCCAGCAAATTTTTAGTGCAGCTCCTGAATAAATCGAAAACTTATCAGCTTCAATAAATATAACAGAATCTACTCCCTTGGTAATACCCATTTTATTTATTAATTCTGCTCCAATTGCACTCTGCAGCGGAGCAAATCTTAAATTGTTTTTTTTATTCCATTTTATGGCAAAATTTACCATGGTATTGCAATAATTACAAACACCATCAAATAAAATAACAGGATTTTTATAGGTATCCACATTTGCCATACTAACTCGAATTACTATTTACTAACCATTTTTATTACAGGAACAATCATTTCCTCTAAACTAACTCCTCCATGCTGAAAAGTGTTCTTGTAATAGTTGACATAATGATTGTAATTATTGGGGTAACATAAAAAGCCATCTTCCTTAGCAAAGATAAACGATGAGTTGACAGTTGGCACTGGCAAGCCTGCTTCTCGTGGATCTCTAAATGCTAAAACTTCTTTTAACTCAAAATTTAAGTTGCGACCATGCTTATAACGCAAATTGGTGGTGGTTTGCTTATCGCCAATTACTTTGCAAGGAGTTTTTACCCTAACTGTGCCATGATCTGTTGCCACAATTACATTAATTTTTTTATCCGCTATTTTCTTTAATGCTTGGTGCAATGCACTATGTTCAAACCAACTTTTGGTAACACTTCTATAACTTTTTTCATCACCAGCCAATTCTTTCAATACTTCCATCTCAGTTCTAGCATGGCTAAGCATATCTACAAAATTGTACACAATAATGTTTAAGTCGTTGTTCAATAAATTATGAATATTATTCAACAGGTGCTGACCATCGTGGTGATGCAAAACTTTTGTGTAAGAAACTTTTAAATCGTCTTTTTTCAATCGCTTTAATTGTGCTCTAAAGAATTTTTCTTCAAACAAATTTTTGCCTCCTTCTTCATCGTCATTCTTCCATTCAACAGGAAATTGCTTTTCAATATCTATAGGCAATAATCCGCTGAAAATGGCATTACGACTGTATTGTGTGGCTGTTGGCAAAATTGAATAAAAAGTATCTTCTTCTAAAATTCTGAAACTTTCAGCAAAAATGGGCTGAATCGCTTTCCACTGATCGTACCTTAAATTATCAATTAAAAAGAAAAATGTAGGCACTCCTTTTTCTACATGAGGTAACACCTTAAACTGAAATAAATTATGACTCATAATGGGTGCTTCAGCAGTTTTAGGATTCATCCATTTGGCATAATTCTTACTCACAAATTTAAAAAATTCTGTATTGGCCTCTGCCTTTTGTGAGGCAAGTATTTCCTGCATTTCCGGGCTATCACTTTTCTCCATTTCCAATTCCCAATACACCAGTTTTTTATAAATATCCATCCATTGATTGTAATCAGGATTATCATTTAATGCCATGAATAAATCTCTGAAATGTTGCTGATAATTGGTGGTTGTTTTCTCAGCCACCAATCTTTTATTATCAATGATTTTCTTCAAGCTCAACCAAACCTGATTGGGGTTAACAGGCTTCAACAAATAATCGGCAATTTGACTGCCGATTGCTTCATCCATTAAACTCTCAGTTTCATTTTTGGTAATCATTACAATGGGTAATTGCTGATTAATTTCTTTCATTTTAGCCAAGGTTTCTAAACCATTAATGCCTGGCATACTTTCATCTAACAACACCACATCAATAATATTTTCTTTGGCATATTCCAATGCATCAAATCCATTGCTAAACGTTGTAACATCATAGCCTTTATTTTCTAAAAACATTTTTTGACTTTGCAAGCTTTCCATTTCATCATCTACCCAAATAATTTTTGCTAAAGACATATCTTTTAAGTTTTAAGCTTAGTTAATTGCAATGAAAATAAAGCTATTCAACAATACTGTAACAAATCAATTCATAAAACCTTGCTAAATAAAAATTGGGGCAATCAGCTGTTGGTATATTAATCAACAACAGTTCAGGCTTTTCGTCACTACTACGCCACAAAGCCAGCACACAAAAGCATCAGCGTGGTAGTTGGCTGCAATCCTGCTGCTTTTGAACAGTTGAATCATATTGTATCGATGATGAGCTGGGGGATTGTCCTTCAGCAACACTTAGAATTAAAAGCCTCGAGTTTACGAGAGCTTATAACAAAAAGCCCTAACCGCTGTTTAGATTTGCTGTACAAGTTAAAGCCTAAAAAATAGTGGCTATAAAAAGAGAGGTCTGCTTTTGAAAAGCAGACCTCTCTAAACTTATTGCATCTCCATTTTTAAAAACTTTGCAGTATGACTGTTCTTAATTTTTATCATTTCGTCGGGTGTGCCTTCAAATAAAATTTGTCCACCACCATCGCCACCTTCAGGTCCCAAATCAATTATATAATCTGCCATTTTGATTACGTCAAGGTTGTGTTCAATAATTAAAACGCTGTTGCCTCTGTCAACTAATTTATTTACAACATCTACCAACAGTTTTATATCCTGAAAATGCAAACCTGTAGTGGGTTCATCTAAAATATAAAATGTTTTTCCGGTATCTTTTTTACCCAACTCAGTACTTAGTTTAACACGTTGGGCTTCTCCACCACTAAGGGTTACAGCAGATTGACCCAATGTAATATAACCTAAACCAACATCTTGCAAAACCTTAATTTTTCGGTACATCCAGGGTACTGCATTAAAAAACTCACAGGCTTCATCAACAGTCATATCCAACACATCGCTGATAGATTTTCCTTTATATCTGATTTCTAAAGTTTCTCGGTTATAGCGTTTGCCATTGCATTTTTCACAATGCACATATACATCAGGTAAAAAGTTCATTTCAATTACTTTCATGCCACCACCTTCACACACTTCACATCTGCCGGTTTTTACGTTGAAAGAAAAACGACCTGCATTGTAACCACGAATTTTTGCTTCTGGAACACTTGCAAATAAAGTTCGAATATCAGTAAAAAATCCACAATAAGTCGCTGGATTACTTCTTGGAGTACGACCAATAGGACTCTGGTCTATCTCTATTACTTTATCAATATTTTCCAGTCCCTTAATACTTTTATAGTCCTGAATGGGCATTTTGCTATTGTAACAATGCTTGCTTAAAAGCGGATATAAAGTTTCATTAATCAACGTACTTTTTCCACTACCACTAACTCCGCTTACTACTATCAATTTACCTAAGGGAAGTTTTACAGACACATCTTTTAAGTTATTTCCCTGAACACCTTTTAGTTCTATAAACTTGCCATTGCCTTTACGTCGTTCTTTAGGAATTTCAATCTTTTTTTGTCCTGATAAATATTGTGCAGTATCGCTATTACTTGCCAATACCTGTTGTGGTGTGCCCTGTGCAACAATTTGTCCACCATGCTTACCAGCTTTGGGACCAATATCTACCAAAAAATCGCTTGCTAGCATAATATCTTTATCATGCTCCACCACCAAAACACTATTTCCAATATCACGTAAGTTTTTGAGTGCTTCGATTAACCGATGATTGTCTCTCTGATGTAAGCCAATACTTGGCTCATCTAAAATGTAAGTAATGCCTTGTAATTGGCTACCAATTTGTGTTGCCAAACGAATACGCTGACTTTCACCACCACTCAATGTTTTGCTTGGGCGATTGAGTGATAAATATGTTAAACCAACATTCAATAAGAACTGAACACGTTCTCTTATTTCTTTTAAAATATCTTTTGCAATGGCGTTTTGTTTATTGCTCAATCTTTTCTCAATATCAGTAAACCATATCATCAGTTTATCTAAATTCAATTCCCCTAGTTCGCTGATATTTTTTTCATTTACTTTAAACCATAAACTCTCTTTCTTTAGCCTTGCTCCATTGCAACTAGTACAGGTAGAAAGTTCCATAAACTTTTCTACCCAAGCTTTTAAACCCTCATTGCTTTGGGTTGACGTAAACCAACGTTTCAACATTGGAATAATACCTTCGTAACTACCAGTATATTCATTGGGAATGTTTTCATCGTTCATATCCAAATCTAAAGTGCTGCTAATTTGCTGGTCGCCAAATAACAATAAATCCAACTGTTCTTTTGGCAATTGATTCAATGGTTTTTCTAAGCTGATTTTATTTTTTTTGCTAAACACTTTCACCTGCTGAAAAACACTGGCATCTCTTTCTTCTCCCAATGGTACAATACCACCTTCATTTACTGACTTAGTTATATCAGGAATAATTGTACTCAAATCAATGGCATATACATTGCCTAATCCTTTACACACAGGACAAGCTCCATAAGGAGAATTGAATGAAAATGCATTGGGGCTTGGCTCTTCGTAACTTATACCAGTTTCAATACACATCAATTGTTTGCTATATTGAACAACTGTATTGCTATCATTGATGAGTAGAAACATTAAGTCTTTACCCATTTTAATTGTTTGTTGCACACTTTGGCTTACTCTCACTTTCATATCATCCGTTATTGCCAAACGATCCACTACCACTTCGATATCATGTATCTTATATCTATCTACTTGTAACTTAGGTGTTAAGTCCATTACTTCTCCATCAACCCTAACTTTTAAAAAACCTTTCTTCCTGATTTCTTCAAATAATTCTCTGTAATGACCTTTACGTCCTCTCACCAAAGGAGCAAGCAATGAAATTTTCTTCCCTTTAAATTTCTGATAAATATTTTCTACAATTTCTTCTTCACTAAACTTCACCATTTTCTTCCCAGTATTGTAGCTATAAGCTTCACCTATACGTGCATACAACAAACGCAAAAAATCATATACTTCTGTAACCGTTCCAACGGTACTTCTTGGGTTTTTGTTGGTAGTTTTTTGTTCAATAGAAATTACAGGAGAAAGTCCAGTTATTTTATCTACATCTGGGCGTTCCATATCGCCTAAAAATTGACGGGCATAAGCACTGAAGCTTTCCATGTACCTGCGTTGCCCTTCATTGTAAATGGTATCAAAAGCCAATGAACTTTTTCCGCTTCCGCTTACACCAGTAAATACCACCAATTTATTTTTAGGAATAGAAATATCTAGATTTTTCAAGTTGTGCTCTCTGGCACCAAACACCTCGATAGTACCAAACTCATTCATAGAATTGGTACTGGTTTCAGCTATATTGGTTTCACTATTTTTTTTCTTTGCCATAATGTGTGCGAATGCCAAATGTATTACAAAAGCAATTTGCTTGGCGATATTAAAATGTACAACTTTACATTAACCAAAACTGGCAGAAAATGTTTGGACTATTTAAAAAGAAAGAACCGTCAATTCACATTATTAACAAAGTTTGGATGACGGAAAACGCCAAATGGAACGCTTGTTTACAACTATTGGCAGAAAATTCCAATGTACAATTTGTAGCTTGGTTTGAAGATACCCGAAAAAAGTTAAACGAATTATTAGAACAACACAATCATCAACATAAAGTAATTCTTTACAGACAGGCAATTAGTAGCCAAAAACTGAACTATACTTTTGCAGAGCATTACCCACTACACAGTAAAGAGGTTGATTTATTTAAACAGCTGGAACTAACCGAGGTAACTATTTTGAATAGTTTAGACGAACCTCTATTCAAACAATTTAGCAGCGAAAACCTGATTCCTTTATTAGAAAAGTTGGGTATGCAACCCAATGAAATGATTGAACATGATATAATTAACAGTTCAATTAATAGAACACAGGAAAAGGTTGCTGGAAAAGTATCGATTGAAAACGCTGCTAACAATCAGACCGATTGGTTATTCAAGAACATGAAATAATTGCATCTTTACAAATGCTCTAAACTTAAAACATTAACTATGATTGTTGCTATTGGATATATTGCATCGGCATTTTTGGCCTATTCGTTAATTGCTACCAATGCTATTAAGTTTAGGTGGTTAAATATTTTTGGTTGTATATTTTTTATTATTTATGGATTAGTGATTTCGGCTTTTCCAGTTTTATTAGCCAATACAATTTTATTATGTATCAATGTTTACCAATTAATTAAATTATATAAATACAACGAACAATTTAAGCTGGTTGAAGTAACTGAAGAGAACAATATTGTACAACAGTTTTTACAATTTTACCAAACAGATATTAATAACTATTTTCCTAATTTTAGCTTTACAAAATCAACCAACAAAGTTTGTTTTGTGGTGTTAAGAGATTTAGCTATTGCTAACTTATTTGTTGCTCAATTAGAAGTTAATGGCAATGCAATTATTGAAATTAATTATACTACGCCTAATTACAGAGATTTTAAAGTGGGTACTTTTCTTTTTAAATCGAATAACAACCATTTAATTAAAATTGGTGTACAGCAAATTGTTTACGAAATGATTTTTAATAAAGAGCATCTACACTTTCTTAAGGTGATGGGCTTTATTGAACAAGATATTAATGGAAAAAAATGTATTGTGAAAAAACTGACTTAATAATTTGTGCTGCTTTTTAAAATAGCAAACATCATTAAATCAATAAGTTTACCATTGTTCATTTCATATTCCTTAAAAGTACCTTCATGTTGTAAACCTAACTTTTGAATGGCTGCAATAGAAGCTGGATTTTGTGTTTCTACAGTTGCTTCAACTCTATTTAGTTGTAAACACTGAAAGCAAAACTGCAGTATAGCTTTACCAGCTTCAGTTGTGTATCCTTTACCCCAAAATTCAGGTAAACTCCAAAAACCAATCTCTGCTTTTTTATGTATTTGCGACAGATTATTGATTCCAATTACACCAATTGCATCACCTGTTTTTAAACACTGCATTAGCCAGTAATACCCTGTTTCATTTTCATAGTGACTGGCATAATAATCCATTTGCTCTTGTACTTCATCTAATGAATAATAATGAACAAGCATGTATTTGGTAAGTACATCATTGCTTAAACCTTTCAATATAAAAGGAGCATCTGTTTGCTCTACTTTTCTAAGCAATAATCGATTGGTTATAATAGAACGAAACTCCATAGAGGCGTAAAGCTATAGATTAACACTTATCCAATGCCTGCAAAATGTCGTTGGCTATATCATCAATATATTCTAACCCAACTGAAATACGAATTAATCCTGGTGTAATACCTACTAAACTTCTCTCCTCTTCGGTTAATTTAGAATGCGTTGTACTTGCAGGATGCGATGCAATACTTCTGCTATCGCCCAAGTTATTGGTCATCGATAACATTTGTAATGCATTTAAAAATTTACGGCCACTATCCAATCCACCTTTTAATTCAAAAGTTAAAATACCACCACCATTACTCATTTGCTTTTTGGCAATCTCATATTGTGGATGCGTTTCTAAAAAAGGATATTTCACTTTACTAATTTTTTCATGACCCTGCAAACGTTTACCCAATTCTAATGCATTACTGGCATGTTGATTCATTCTTAAATGCAATGTTTCTAAACTTTTGGTAAGCACCCAAGCATTAAAAGGACTTAACGATGGTCCTGTATTTCTAATAAACAAATAACATTCTTTAATCAATTCTTTTTTACCAACAACTACACCCCCTAATACTCTCCCTTGGCCATCAATAAATTTTGTTGCAGAGTGTAAAACTAAATCAGCTCCCAAATTAATAGGTTGCTGAACAGCAGGTGTAGCAAAACAATTATCTACCACCAATAAAATATTTCTTGGCTTACAAAGGCTGGCTAAATATTCAATATCAATTATGTCAAGCCCAGGATTAGAAGGGGTTTCAACATACAACATTTTAGTATTGGGCTTAATTAAAGCTTCAATACTTTCAGGTTTATTCATGTCGAAATATGAATACTCAATTCCCCATTTAGGCATATACTTGGTTAAGATAGTATGTGTTGAACCAAACACAGCACTTGCAGAAATAATATGATCGCCTTGTTTTAAAAAAGTCATAAACACACCAAATACAGCAGCCATACCAGTTGCAGTAGCAATACCATCTTCAGCATTTTCCAATGCAGCAATTTTGGCAATAAACTCATCCACTGTTGGGTTGCTGAAACGTGAGTAGATGTTTACGTCAAGACTATCATCACTAAAAGCAGCTCCCATATCTTCGGCACTATCATACACAAAACTGCTGGTTAAAAACAAAGGTGTACTATGTTCTTTTTCTCCAGTTCTTTCAGTTTGTAAACGAATTGCTTTTGTAATTGGATGTTGCTCTTGCATTTTGTATTTTTTATGTACCCAGCTTTATATTTTCAATTGAACTTCTGTGGCGTCGCACCCTTCATGGATATAACACTATTTTACAATAATTATCAATTACTCATTAACCTCTGTTCCATTAACAACTACCTTATAACTAATTTGTGCTCCTGCTCTTCTCACAGTTTCAGCAACACTGCAATATTTATCTGCTGATAATTTCACAGCTCTAAAACCTTTACTTGGTTCTACATTTCCTGTAAGTTCAAACACCAAATCAACTGTTTCCCAAACCGATGGTTCTTTACCATGTTCTCGTTCGCCATCTACCAGAATTTTAAAACCGGTGAGTTCTTGTTTTTGCTTTTTTAAAATACTTACCACATCTACTGCACTACAACCACATAAGGCAGCCAATACTGTTTGCATGGGTCTCATGCCTTTGCCATTGCCACCCTGATCTACAGGAATATCAATTTGCATTGTATTGCCAGTGGTATCGGTAATGGTCATTCCAAAATCGCCTAAAGTTCTTTCTGCTGTAAGTATGGGCATAATGTATTTTTTAGCCCTGCGAAGATAATTGTATGTGCCGAAATGAAGTTATTGAAAAAGGGAAGATATTATTTGCTTTTTCTTAAGTCCAAATTATGAAAGTAAAAAATTCGAGCAGTATGTAAGCTTCTGTAAACATTACCAGCAGCTTGTTGCTGAAAAAGATTCATATAACCAAACTGTAGATTATCTGTTTTATTGGTTTGATAAGCCAATCCAAGAAAAAACGATTTTGATCGAAGGTGTTGTACACAATTTCTTTTCCAAAATTTACGTGTATTTCATCATTGGCAATAAAAGAAAATGTTTTAGGCTGAAATAATTTTTTACTCAATGAAACCTGCATTAAAAAGTTATATCGAACCCTAAAATTGAATGCAAAACTATTATCTAATTCATTTATATTTTTTAGTTTCTGACGATAGCGTTCCTCCAATCTTACCCATTGCATTAAACGCAACTTCTGGTATTTGGTATGCCATTGTATTTGTTGCCATGGTCTGTGTTCGGGCGTTGAAATATTGGCTCCATTTGCTGGAGAAAAATTATTGATATACGCATAACCAGCAGTTAGTTTGGTATCATTATTCAAATAGTATGTTCCTCCAACTCTTAGTATTCCTTGTGAAATATTGTCAACAAAATTTTCATTGGTCCTTAGTTGTGCTTCTGCCCAAAAACCCCATTTATTCGAAAGTCTTGTTTGATTAAAATAGCCTGTCCAAACCTGATTGATATTGGTACTTTGTTTTTGTGCATACAATGCATCACTCACAAAAAAAGCTGCAACTAAAACAATCAAAAATCGAATTACAGCTATTGCTCTAATTGAAACTAAGCTTTGATTCGTACACATAATTCAAGTATAAGTTTTTTAGCGACTTATAAAACAAAAGTATAATGGTGAGGAATAAGAAAATTGCCAGCAATTTTAATTTCCAAAATGCGAAAGAATAGAATGAGAAAAATGCAATAGCTATCAATCGCAAAAATTCAACTAAAAAAATCCAACGTTTTTGTTCCATAATTGCACCGCTGTTAATTAAGGTTAGTAATAGTGCTATAGCAAAAGAAATTTTTACTGGCAATAACAAATGATGTTCGAAAAGTAAAAAGCCAAATAACAAAACCAAAGCAGCTATCATTTGCCAAATTACATATTGGTTTAGTGGTTCATTAATTTGTTCGGTATTTTGTTTAATATTAAATAGTGTTTCAGCCCTATTACGCATTCCTGCATCAATTTTTTCTGGTTTTGAAAAAACCAATTTAATTTTATTGTTTAGCCCTTTTTGCTGCTGAATAGATAGCCACAGCTCAATTGCAAAATGAAAATGTTGCCATAAAAAACTATGTGTTTTTAAAGGTTTGGTTAAGCCATATTGTATTACGATAGCATCCTCTTCTTTTTTAAAAGTGCCAAACAGTTTATCCCAAATAATCAGTACATCTCCATAATTTTTATCTAAGTACTCTTCGTTGCTGGCATGGTGTACTCTATGGTGTGAAGGCGTTACTAGAAAATACTCTAATACGCCCAATTTGCCAATTAATTGTGTATGAATAAAAAATGGGTATAGCCCATGTAGTAATAACAAACTTGTAATCATTGCAGCAGGAAAGCCCAATAAAGGCAATGCACACCATAATGAGGTGCGTATAATTGCCTGTAATAAAGTTATTCTTGCAGAAGTGGTGTAATTGTAATCTTCACTCTGATGATGCACAATATGAGCCATCCAGAATAAATTAATTTCATGTCCCCAACGATGGTACCAATACCAAATAAAATCGGTTAACAAAAATAGAATTATCCAAATTGATATACTGGATTGTATATGAAACAATCCATATTTTTTTTGTAGAAAATCATACACATAATAAAATGTTCCAGCTGCAAAAACATCACATAATCTTTCAGCTACACCAATACTTATATTGGCTATTGAATTGTGTAAATTATGAAATGGTAGTTTACGTTTTTTAGCAACCCAATATTCTAGTAACATAAATCCAACAAATAATGGCACCGCAAAACCCAATATGTTTATACTCATAGTTCAGGTTTTGGTTTAAGTAAAATAATGTAGCTACTTAATGGTTTTTGTATGCTGATACAATTTGTATCGTATTGTTTATGCTCTACTACCAACGTTAATGGAAATGCCTGCCAACTTCTTAACACAAATTCTCCATTACTGTTGGTAATTACTTCTTCTTGCCCATACATAATTTGTATATGGGCATTAGCCAATGCTTGATTGGTTTCTTGTACCAATATTTTACCTTTAATAATATTGGGTATCATATCTTTCATTTGAGTATAGCTTAAATACATAGTAAATTCTTATTTCTTAAATGTGTATTCGAAATATTTATTTACGCTTTGTTAAAAGTCCAATAATGCTTTAGTGTACAAGCCGATAGCTATCGGCCGTGCCTTTCGGTTATCAATCAAAATCAACTTGTAACTACCTTTAAATTAAGTTCTAAGTTTGTCCAAACATTTGACGCCGTGAGCGGATTCGAACCGCTGTAAAAGGTTTTGCAGACCTTAACCTAAACCACTCGGCCACACGGCTGTGTAAAGTCATTCCGGAAAACCGAAATGACTTTTTTTGACTCTCTGCGACTACCTAATAAACAAAAAAACTTATTATTGAATGGTAACTTTTAAAGTAACGCCATAGGTTCTTTGATCGCCTAATACACCTGCATAATGACCAGCATTACCACCTGCAGGAAGCAATTGTTCGTAATAATTTGTATCGAAAATATTTCTTCCCCAAACAAAAGCTGATAGTCCATTACCTGGTAAACGAAAACCAATTCTTGCATTAACAATTGAATAAGCAGGAATATTTAAAAATGCCGATGGTGAAGGGCTTGACGAAAACTCTGAACGATAAAACCCTTCTACAGCTGTGAAAAATTTACCTTCCTTCAATAAAAACTTTGCCATTGTTGAGAACTCACCACCCAATGAACCAGACCATTTTGAAATACCAGGAAGACGACTTCCAGAAATATCTTTAAATGCTTTCTGCACTCCTCCTTCGGTTAAACCTATTTCTTCAAGTGGCAATGGAGCGTTTGTAAACTTTACATACTTAGCATCTGTATATGCTAATGCACCAAAAAATGAAAATGTTGAGTTGAATTTATAATTGGCATCAAGTTCTAATCCACTTACGCTAACAGCTTCTGCATTGGCAATGTAACCACGGTTTACCCCAAGTTCAGCTGATTGTACGTTTGCCTGATAATCTTTAATATCGGTGTGATGATATATTGCATTGAAAATAAAATGATCCGTTGGATTAGATTTAATGCCTACCTCAAAATGATTGACTGTTTCGGGTTTTATAACTGCTAAGTCAATTGCAGTTTGTCCATTTACAGTAGGCAAGCCAGCAACATTTACACCAACAGGTTTATAACTGGTGGAATACGTAGCAAAGGTGTTCAAAAACTTATTGGGTCTAAAAGAAAGGGTAAGCTGGTAAGTGAAATTTCTTTCGTCGGCAGCTGCTGTATAAAACTGACTGGTATATACTCCATTTTTAAACCCTTGTAATGTAGTTTTCTGAGCAGTTGTGCCAGCATAGGTTGCAGTATCTAAGCCACCTGACGCAACACGATTGTACACAACATCTTTGTTATCGTAGTTGTATCTTAAGCCTGGTAAAATATGAAAGCCTTTGGCTACTTCCCAATCTAAGTTGGCAAATATTGCAGCACTTTGAGATTTAATTGATGAATTTGTGCTAATACCAAATCCTTCAAATAAACCTGGTGTTTGCCATAAAGCACTGGTTGAACTTTGTGAGAATCTCCATTGATGACGACCAGATTGTTCTAAGCCATTTATTTTAACTTCCTGATCTATATAAAATAAACCTACCACACCACTTAGCTTAGATGCAAACTCACCTGCATATCTAATTTCCTGAGTCCAGTTTTGGTGCTTTGCAGGGTTTTGTGATTTTGACAATGCTTCTAAACCAGTAAAGTCTCTATCGTTGGATGGTCTCCAATCCCAATAACGCCATGCCGTTGTTGAGGTAAGTTTACCTGTACCTATTTGTTGATCAATGTTAAGAGATACCCCACCTAAATCGTTGCCAGAATTCCAAGAAACATCATGATCTATTTTTCTATCGAAGGCATTTAAACTTGGAAGTTGATAATTTAAATCGGCAAT
Source organism: Chitinophagaceae bacterium (assembly GCA_044348985.1). Taxonomy (GTDB): domain Bacteria; phylum Bacteroidota; class Bacteroidia; order Chitinophagales; family Chitinophagaceae; genus UBA1930. The sequence continues at coordinate 216,224 of JBIKRV010000002.1, read as the reverse complement.
AATTGCATTGAACTGACGGTAAGCTGGTCTTTTTGTTTCTACAACACCAGCCACAACTTGTGCATAACCATCAGGTTCCTGTCCAGAAAAATCAGCAACTAAAACAACAGAAGTTTTTGCATAAGGTTTGTACAATAGTTGACCACGAATGCCAATATTATTTAACTCGTTGGTGAATTTTTTTGTACGAACATTTTCAATCAATCCATTACGATTGGTACCTGAAAAAGAAATACGCCCAGCAATTTTTTTAGATAATGCTCCTGTTATAGAAGCTTTTGCCTGTACAAAAGAATAGTTACCATAACTCACTTCAAAATTAGCTCCTGATTTAAACGATGGTTTTCGAGTAGTAATATTAAAAGCTCCAGATGTGGTATTCTTTCCAAAGAGTGTTCCTTGTGGACCACGTAAAACTTCAATTTGTTCAATATCGATAAAATCTAATGTAGCAGCAGCCGGACGGGCATAATAAACACCATCTACATAAAACCCAACACCTGGATCTAAGCCATCATTGGTGAGCCCAAATGGAGAACCCAATCCACGTATATTAATTCCTGTATTTCTTGGATTAGACGAATACAATTGTAAACTTGGTACAAGCTCTTTTAATCTGTTTACATTAAATGCTCCTGCTTCATCTACCTGTTTTCCACCAATTACTGAAATGGCAATTGGTACATCTTGTGCAGCTTCCTGTCTTCTTCGAGAAGTGATCACCAATTCTGTAAGTTGATTTTCGTCCACCAATAAAATATTCAATTTAGCTTTTGGAAATGTATCTAAGCTAACCTCTACTGCAGTATATCCAACAGATGAAATAATTAATACAACAGGAAACTTTTCTGGTGATGCTATTTTAAAATAACCAATTACATCTGCTACAGCAAATGACTTAGCATTTTTTATTGCTACTGTTGCCGATGCTACAGGAAAGCCATCGGTACTTTTAATGATGCCTTCGATAAATTTTTGAGAGAATACACTATTGCTGAATAAAATCAATCCCAGAAAAAAAAACACTTTGAAAATTATATGTTTCATTGAGTTAAGAATATTTATGTTTTAAAATTGAATGGAAGAAGTAATATAAAATCAACAGCAGGTTCTATTGGTTTTAAACATAAACATGTACCAAAAATGTTTTCGTTGAAAGATGCCATCAAAGTTGATGTTTGTAAATTTTGTCATTAGTCTATTAATTCAGTAGATTAATAATTTAAAAAAAAATTTTTGCTAAGTGTACATTTAAAATATTTGGAATGCTAAAATAGGATTATTTATTAGTCTATCAAATTTATAGAATAAATATTTTTTTACCTTATAATATTTTTACTAAAATCTTAACACTCCACCAAATTACCAGTAAACCCAATAAGGTAAAAGCTGTTTTTCTTGGCAGTTTACCAGCCAATTTTGCTGCTATTGGTGCAGCTATTAAGCCTCCAATAATTAAGCCTAGTATGGTTTGCCAATGGCTTACACCAATCAATGTAAAAAAAGTAAATGCACTGGCAAGTGTAACAAAAAACTCAGTAAGACTTACTGTTCCAATAACATATTTAGGGCTGCGACCTTTAGTAATTAAAGTTGTTGTAACTATTGGTCCCCAACCACCACCACCAAAAGAATCTAAGAATCCACCTGCTCCAGCCAATAAACTATAACGCTTAAATTTTTGTTGTTTTTTTTGCTGAATGAAAGCATTAATTAAAATTCTTATTCCTAATAGCAAAGTATAACATGCCAAAATTGGTCGGATATAATTTGAATGTTTGTCACCTAAATACACCAATAAAATTGCACCTGTAATTGCTCCAATAACTCCTGGTATTAATAATGCTTTGAGTAATTTTTTATTTACGTTGCCGAACTTGTAATGACTATAACCGCTTGCTCCACTGGCAAACATCTCCGCCGTATGAATGCTGCCACTAATTGCAGCAGGATTAATGCCAGCCGATAATAATACAGTTGCACTAGTCACACCATACCCCATGCCCAATGCACCATCTACTAGTTGAGCTACAAAGCCTGCCAAAATCATGATGGGAAATTTGCTGTCTAACGAATTGTACAAATCAATTGTAGCGATTCCAATTTCTTTTAATGGTAAGTAAGATAAAATGAAATGTCCTACTAACATAGATGCAAACACTACTATTGAATATGTAGTAATTTTTTTCCACCTTTTTTCATTGGTAGTGGCTTCATTTTCTACTAATACTTTAGTAATAGCATTCAGCTTTTTCACTTTATTATCAAAATCTCCAGTGAGTTTATTTCGAATTTTATTCAAGTTATTGAGTACTTCATCTATTTCATTGGGTAAAGACTCATGCAATACTTCCTTAATTCGTTTTGCTGCTGTAGGAGATTTACCGTTGGTAAAAATAGCTATTTTTAAATTGCCCTTTTGAACCACTGAACTTAAATAAAAATCGCAGAGTTCTGGTTTATCAGCTGCATTTACCAGAATGCTTTTACTTTTTGCGTCAACAACAATTTGTGTACTTATCTCTTGTTCATTAATTGCCACTATAACAATTTCTATATGTTCTAAATCATCGATGCTGTAAGACTTCTCTATGAGCTGAATAGTTGGATGTTGCTTTGCCAATTCTTTAATCTCATTACTAATTTCCTTTGCTACCAATTTAACTTTTGAGGCTGGAGAATTATTCACTACTGCCTTTAATTTTTCCATACCAACATAGCCACCACCTACAATTAATAATTGCAGGTTTTCAAGTTTTAAAAAAATTGGAAAAAGGTGATTTGTTTCCTTTATTGAATTTGGCATGGCTGCAAATATACTTTACTCTATTAATTTAGAAGACTATTTAATAAATTATTTTATCAATCCATTCCTTTGCATTTCTCGATGCATAAAAAATAATCATGTTTGCTCCACTTCGAACTAAAGCAGTCCAAACTTAAGCATGAGCAGCATCACATTGCATAAAACCTTGTTGTACCATTGCTTCAATACTTGCATATTCTCCACTTACATGATAAGCTGCTATAGGTTTTAATGTTTGTTGTTTCAAAGCAGCAATAATATCTGGGTACAAAGCAGCTGGTTTAGCCATTAAAATATCAGCACCTTGTTCTTCATCACGAAGGTTAGATGTTATTGCATCATTAACATTGAAAGGTGAAATTTGGTAACTCTTTCTATTTTCAATACCATTTGAATTGGGTGTTGAATTACATGCATCTCTAAATGATCCATATAGTTGAGAATAAAACTTCGCTGAATAACTCCTTATACTTACATCACCAAAACCAAACGCATTTAAATTATTTCTGACAGCTGCTATACGTCCATCTATCATATCACTTGCAGCTATATGATCTGTACCAGCAACAGCTAATTGAATAGCATGTTTGCTGATGTATGGTTGTAGCTTGCTCAATTAATGCTAAAGGAGTGTTTGACCTCTTGGTAAAATGCAATAAAATTCCAGCTAATCCGATTACATTTTTAGCGACCATATAAAATACCAATGTATCGTTACAGGTAGCAAATTGCATCTAGGCTTCCGGAGAGTAGCTGCTGTTGGGGTTATACGTTAAAAACTCTACCCCCTGTGCATAACCCCTAGCAGTCAATGGTATTTCTGTATAAGCAGATGCTCCTGACGCAGTTGTGATATCAGGTATAATTTCAAATTTAATATTATTTTGCTCTATGGCAATTAACTCGTCTAATAATTGCTGAAAAAAGCAACATCGCCACCTTTTAAACGCAGTACAGTTTTACCTTCTAGAGCATATTGAACAATCAAAGCACTTATTTCATCTTGTGTGTAAGAAGCATTGTTATAACCTTGCTTGCCTGTTAGAATGATTGCAGCATTTTTATTTGCAAAAAAGCTCGCTAATTGAAGGATTCACTAATCGGTCAGATAATATTACATTCTGCTTCTGCCAATTTTCTTTGAAGCTTTACTGTAATTAATTTAGCATCGCCTGAACTAGCCTCAACAAGAATTACTTTTCCTTTTTTAGACTACATTTTATTCTATTATTTTATAGAGTATTGAAATGTGGTTTTATTAAACACTATTCCTTTAACAGAACTATTCAACTAATTAAACTTGAGACTTATAGTTAATACAACCCTTCTGTACTTAAATATCTTTCGCCAGTATCGTAGTTATAAGTTAGCACTGTAGCACCTTCAGGAATATCAGCTAATTTTTTAGCAACTGCTGCCAAAGAAGCCCCTGTAGAAATACCAGCTAAAATACCTTCTTCCTTAGCCAAACGTTGAGCATAAGTGAACGAATCATCTTTACTAACTTGTATAATGCCATCTAAAATTTTTTTATTTAAAATAGATGGAACAAAGCCTGCACCAATGCCTTGCAAAGGATGTGGAGAAGGAGCACCACCACTTAATACAGGACTCAACTCTGGCTCCACAGCAAATACCTTTGTATTAGGAAATTTTTCCTTCAACACTTCTGCAACACCAGTAATATGTCCACCAGTTCCAACACCAGTAATTAAATAATCAATTCCTTCAGGAAAATCATTGAGTATTTCAATAGCACTGGTAGTTCTATGTATAGCCACATTTGCAGCATTATCAAATTGTTGAGGCACCCAAGCATCGGGTGTTACAGCTGCTAATTCATTGGCTTTTTCTATTGCACCTTTCATACCTTTTTCTCTTGGTGTTAAAACAAATTCTGCTCCATATAAACTCATTAATCTTCTTCGTTCAATGCTCATACTTTCGGGCATTACTAAAATAATTTTATAGCCTTTTACTGCTGCCACCAATGCTAAACCAATACCAGTATTGCCAGAGGTTGGTTCTATGATTACACTATTTTTATTCAACAATCCTTTTGCTTCTGCATCTTCAATCATAGCCAATGCAATACGATCTTTAATACTTGCTCCAGGATTGGTACGTTCTAATTTAATGTACACATTATGCTTATCACCAAAAAGACGATTAATTTTCACATGTGGTGTATTACCTATGGTTTGTAAAATATTTGCTGCTTTCATTTTTATGATATTATTCTTTTAGATTAATTTGTACTTTATGACGAGAACTAAATGAAAAAATTGATTGGTTCAATAAATGATTTTTTGTCTTGTACTTTTATCTCTGCTTGGTGATATACAATTGAGAATGGATCAACGCTGTGCGTCAGCCAAACATTTCCCCCAATAATACTATCATGACCAATTATTGTTTCACCTCCCAAAATTGTTGCTCCAGAATAAATAACTACGTTATCCTGAATAGTAGGATGTCTTTTTTCTAAGGCTTGTTCTTTTAAAACACTCAATGCACCCAATGTAACACCTTGATATATTTTCACATCATTACCAATTACAGCAGTTTCTCCAATTACAATACCCGTTCCATGATCAATGGCTAAGCCTTTACCAATTTGTGCAGCTGGATGAATGTCAACTCCTGTTCTACTATGTGCATACTCTGTAAATATTCTTGGTAATAAAGGAATGCTTTGTTTATACAACTGATGAGCAAGACGATACACAGCAATTGCAAAAAAACCTGGATAAGCAATCAATACCTGATCTAATTCTTTTGCTGCAGGATCGGCCTTAAAAATTGCGTTGGCATCTTCTAATAACAATTTATGCAATGAAGGGATGGCTTCAAAAAAAACTGTTGTTTGTTGGTTAGCTATTGTCTCATTTTTAAATAAAGAATACAATACCAATCCTAATTGATATTCGGATTTATGCAGTTGAGCTTTTACTTCAAACTCATTATTATCTGCTTCATTCTTACAAATGAATAGTGTTTCAAATAAATGATGTACAAACCTTCTTGCAATTGTTGCATCTGGTAATGCACAGCCTTGCTGCTTTTTAAAACTGACTACATTTTTATAAAAATCTTGACTCATAATTGTATATATTGGCTATTGAAACAAAACCGCTGCCACTGTGCTATTGCTGGTTTCATCAATTAAAATGGCACTACCGTTAGCTCTTAAATTTGCATATTTATCAAATACAAGCGGTGATGCAGTTTTGATAGTGGCTTTCACTACTTCATTCAGCTTAACATTTCCCTCTACATCTTGTTGCTGTAAAGAATTTACATCTAATTTATATGACACTTCTTTTACAACAGAACGTACCAACCTGCTGTTATGCTGTAAATAATATTTGTTGCCAGCTATCAATGGTTTTTCATCCATCCAACATAATAATACTTCAACTTCGTTGTTTGTTTGTGGAAGACTATTACTTAAAACAATCGCATCACCTCTACTAATATCAATATCATCTGCTAAAAGAATGGTTGCACTTTGTGGTGCAAAAATTTCTTCCACTTCTTTCCCTGCTATTTCAAGTTTAGAAATGGTTGTCTCTATTCCTGAAGGTAATACTGTTACTTTATCTCCTGTTTTATAAATACCACTGATTACTTTTCCTGCATAACCACGATAGTCATGTAACTCTTCTGTTTGTGGTCGAATAACAAACTGAACCTGAAATCTAGGATCTGTCAGGTTAACATCACTATCAACAGAAACATCTTCTAACAATTCCAATAAACATTTACCATCATACCAATTCATATTGGTCGATGCGTCAACAATATTATCTCCCTGCAATGCACTAATAGGAATATACGTTATGTTTTGTAAACCCAATTGTTTTGCAACAGCGGCATAATCAATTATAATATTATTGTACACATCTTCAGAAAAATTTACCAAGTCCATTTTATTGATTGCTACAACAACATGCGGAATTTTCAGCAAAGAAGCAATGATAGAATGTCTTCTGGTTTGTTCAATGACACCCAATCTCGCATCAACCAATACGATAATCAAATTTGCATTCGATGCACCAGTAATCATGTTTCTAGTGTATTGTACATGCCCTGGGGCATCGGCAATAATAAACTTGCGTTTAGGCGTGCTGAAATATCTGTAAGCAACATCAATGGTTATGCCTTGTTCACGTTCTGCACGTAAACCATCTGTCAACAAAGCCAAATCAATAGTGCTGTTAGTCATATTCTTGGTTTGTTTTTCCAGTTGCTCTAATTGATCAATCAAAATATTTTTACTGTCATATAGCAACCGACCAATTAATGTGCTTTTACCATCATCTACACTTCCTGCTGTTATAAATCTTAAAATATCCATGTATGCAATTTTTATATTGTATTCGAATTGAAAATACCTAACAGCTAAAGGCTAATAGCCATTGGCCTTTAGCTGTTAGCCCTAAAAATATCCATTCTTTTTTCTGTCTTCCATCGCTGCTTCCGTAACCTTATCATCGATTCTGGTTTCACCACGTTCACTAATTCTAGCAGCAGTAATTTCATTAATTACTTCGTCTAATGTTGATGCTGAAGATTCTACAGCAGCTGTACAAGTCATATCACCCACTGTTCTGTAACGAACTTGTTTTTTAATGACTATATCAGTTGCTTCTAAACTTACAAATGGAGAATTTGCTACTAACTGACCTTCATGTAGAATCACTTCACGTTCATGGGCAAAATAGATAGAAGGCAATTGAATATTTTCATGTTTAATATAATTCCAAATGTCTAATTCAGTCCAATTACTTATAGGAAAAATACGAACGTTTTCACCTTTGCTAATTCTACCATTATAGATATTCCATAATTCTGGTCTTTGCAATTTTGGATTCCACTGACCAAAGTCGTCTCTCACCGAAAAAATTCTTTCTTTAGCCCTTGCTTTTTCTTCATCACGTCTTGCACCACCAATACATGCATCAAATTTAAATTCTTCGATGGTATCTAATAAAGTGTAAGTCTGCAACCAGTTCCTGCTCGGAAATTTTCCTTTAGGTTCAGTTAAACTTTTTGCTTTAATGGTATCTTCCACTTTACGAACAATTAAAGTTGCTCCAACACTTGCAGCCATAGCATCTCTGTAATCTAAAGCTTCTTGAAAATTGTGCCCAGTATCAATATGCACCAATGGAAAGGGAATTTTTCCCAGTGCAAACGCTTTTTGAGCCAAGTGTACCAAAGTAATAGAGTCTTTGCCACCACTAAACAATAATGCTGGTTTTTCAAACTGTGCAGCTATTTCATAAAAAATATGAATACTCTCTGCTTCCAGTTGTTCTAAGTAATTCAAACGATGTTTACTCATATTTTACAGTCCTATTAACCTACTTTTTTAATAGGGTATTATTTCAAAAAAAAATTATTCCGATTTTACAGGTGAGTGAATATGTAAACCACATTCTTTTTTATCAACGTCTTCCCACCACCAACGGCCAGCTCTGAAATAATCCTCTGGTTGAATGGCTCTTGTACATTGCATGCAACCAATGCTTACAAAACCTTCATCATGCAAAGGATTATAAGGAATTCCATTTACGTTAATAAATTTGGTTACTTCTTCTGTTGTCCAGTGTAACAAAGGATGATATTTAATGATATCGTTCACTTCATCATATTCTACTAAGGGCATATCACTTCTGCCATTTGAATGTGCTGCTCTAATACCTGTAATCCAAACAGCTTTACTTTTTAATGCACGTTGCAATGGTTCTACTTTTCTTATGTAGCAACACTGCTTTCTGTTGTCAACAGATTCATAAAAACTATTAGGACCTTTTGTGGTAACAAACTCTTGCAACACACTTGCGTCAGGATAGTAAGCAGTAATTTTAGAATTGTATAATTCAAGCGTTCTGCTCCACGTTGTATAAGTTTCTGGAAACAATCTTCCTGTATCCAAAGTAAAAACATCAACAGGAATATTGTTCTTAAAAATAGAATAACCAATTACCTGGTCTTCCCAACTAAAACTAGTAGAAAAAACAACTTTACCATAAAACGCTGATGCAATATTGGCAATGCTTTCAACTAAGTTAGAAGGGTTAATCAGTTTTGAAACTGCTTCGATATTTTTTTGTGCTATTTCCAAAATAAAGATACATAAGAGGTGAAGTAAATATTGTTGTTATAAAGCTTGCATTAGCTACAGAAACAACAAATATGTTTATATGTATATATCATTGAAAAGTTCATTGTTTACAAATTAGGTAGGTAAAAGTAATTGTTTATTCTATAACTAAACTAGACTTTTAATATTTTTTTAAAAAACAAACGTCTTCGTACACAATTGAAAAATTACACTAACAAGTGTTTGTTGTTGCTGAAATTAGATTACGCTACAATATAATACTGGCGTGGCTTTACAGCTCGTAAAATTTATTTTTAGAAAATAAATTTTGCAATTTCATAATCCTGCTTATACATTTGCAACAGTTCTTTAAACAATTACTTATCAAGAAAGGTGGAGGGATTTGCCCAATGAAACCTTTGCAACCCTTTTAGTTTACTCAGCTAAAAGAAGGTGCAAACTCAATTCAATGTTATGTTTCGACAAGATCAACATGCCAATGAAAGAGATAAGTCAGAGTACAGTTTGAAAATTTACAGCGATTACATCGCCACAACATATCAAGCTCATCTGACTTAATAGATGAGCTTTTTTTATGCCCATTTGTTAAGTCTTTCTCTTTCCTACTTGAAAAGTTTTTGTTATTGAGCAACATTGTTTAATTAATTATTTCATCAAACTCAAAAACAAATCAAGATGAGCAACGCAACACAACTAATTCACGGCATTCCAGTAGATGAATTAACAGGAAGCATTTCTGTTCCAATTTATCAAACGTCAACTTATGTGCAAGAAGCACCAGGAGTTAACAAAGGTTATGATTATTCAAGAACCAACAACCCAACACGTGCAACACTAGAAGATATTATTGCAAAATTTGAAAATGGTACAACTGGAATAGCATTTGGCAGTGGCTTAGCAGCAATTGATGCAGTAGTAAAATTGTTAGAAAATGGAGACGAAATTTTGGCAGTTGATGATATTTATGGTGGTGCTTTTCGCTTGTTTACGCATATCTATCAAAAGTTTGGCATTACAGTAAATTATGTTGATACAACCGATGTTACTAATGTTTTCAATGCAATTACTCCAAAAACAAGATTGATTTGGATTGAAACGCCAACCAATCCAACTTTAAAAATTTCCGATATTGCGGCTATTGCTAAAGTTGCAAAAAGCAACAATGCATTACTTTGTGTTGACAATACATTTGCGTCACCTGCATTACAACAACCATTGAATCTTGGTGCCGATATTGTTGTACACTCAGCTACAAAATATTTGGGTGGGCATAGTGATTTAATTGCAGGATTAGTAGTTACCAAAACTGCTGAATTGGGTGCTAAAATAAAATTTATCCAAAACGCTAGTGGAGCTATTCTTGCACCATTTGATAGCTGGTTGGTTATTCGTGGATTAGAAACCTTGCCTTTAAGAATAAAACAACATAGCATCAATGCACAAATTGTTGCAGAATATTTAGAAACGCATCCTTCTGTTGATAAAGTTTACTACCCAGGTTTAAAAAATCATAACAACCACAATATCGCAAAGGAACAATCTAAAGGATTTGGTGGTATAGTTAGTTTTACCCTTAAACAAGATTCTGAAGATGCTGCTACCGCTTTTGTAACATCTACAAAATATTTTAAACTAGCCGAAAGTTTAGGTGGCGTTAAAAGTTTGTTATGCCATCCAGCACAAATGACACATAAATCTATTCCTACTGAAATAAGAAGAGCTGCAGGTGTAGCAGATAGTTTAATTCGTTTAAGCGTTGGTCTTGAAGAAGCTGAAGATTTAATTGAAGATCTAGAAAACGCTTTAAATCAATTGAAGCAAAAAATAGCTTCCCCAGTTTTAGAAAATGTAGCATCAAACCAACCTGTATAAACTAATTTCTGATTTAGTAAATAAAAATTAGCTTACAAAATTTTTAACCAATTAAATTTGTAGAGTAATGAAATCAATACATTCATACTACCCTTCTATCATCTGCAATATTTGTTTCTATTGTATTATGCCGTAAGGCATACATACTTTTTGTAGGCGTTACGGCTTCCCCAGACTTTCCTTTCACTATTCAATAATATTTTACATCACCAATACTGAAATTATTTTGCAGTATCAAATTATACAACAATGAGCAACTTACGTTTTGAAACATTACAATTACATGCTGGTCAGCAAATAGACCCAACCACCAAAAGCCGTGCAGTACCTATTTATCAAACCACTTCTTATGGTTTTGATAATGCCGAACATGCAGCCAATTTATTTGGCTTAAAAGCATTTGGGAATATTTATACCCGAATCATGAACCCAACAACTGATGTATTTGAACAACGCATTGCAGCATTGGAAGGTGGCGTTGCAGCTTTATCAGTTGCTAGTGGACAAGCAGCACAATTCTTAGCTTTAAATAATATTTTACAAGCTGGCGATAATTTTATTTCTACTTCATTTTTATATGGCGGCACACATAACCAATTTAAAGTTGCATTTAAACGTATCGGCATTGAAGTACGTTTTGCAAATGGTGATGATGTAGAAACTTTTGTTCCATTAATTGATAAAAATACCAAAGCCATTTATTTGGAAACAATTGGTAATCCACGATTAAATATTCCTGACTTTGAAAAATTTGCAGCATTGGCAAAAGAATATGATCTGCCATTAATTGTAGACAATACTTTTGGTGCTGGTGGATTTTTATTCAAGCCTTTGGAACATGGTGCAAACGTAGTGGTGGAAAGTGCAACTAAATGGATTGGTGGTCATGGCACAACCATCGGTGGTGTTATCATTGATGGTGGAACGTATGATTGGGGCAATGGCAAGTTTGCACAATTTACTGAGCCAAGCGAAGGTTATCATGGATTAAAATTTGCTGAAGTATTTGGCGTAAATAATCCTTTAGGTTTACCCAATATTGCTTTTGCCATTAGAGCAAGAGTAGAAGGTTTGAGAGATTTTGGTGCTGCACAATCACCATTCAATTCATTCTTGTTATTACAAGGTTTAGAAACATTATCATTGCGTCTGGAACGCCATGTACAAAATGCTTTGGCATTGGCACAATGGTTAGAAAATCATCCAAGTGTTGAGTATGTTTTATATCCAGGTTTAGAAAGTAATGCTTACCATACTTTGGCAAAAAAATATTTGAAAAACGGATTTGGTGGTGTATTGCAATTTGGTATTAAAGGTGGCAAATCCAATGCTGCTAAGTTTATCGATTCATTAAAATTGGCTAGCCATTTAGCAAACGTTGGCGATGCAAAAACATTGGTTATACATCCTGCGTCAACCACACATGAGCAATTAAGTGAAGTTGAACAATTGGCAAGTGGCGTTGCACCTAACCAAATTAGAGTAAGTGTTGGAATTGAACATATTGAAGACATTAAAACCGATTTTGAGCAGGCATTTATAAAAGTATTTCAAGAAGATTTGGTACTGAGCTAGAAAAAACGTTCAACGAAAATCGTGAATCGCAAGTATGCTTAACCACTTGCGATTTACGATTAGTCCCGATTTACGGTGACTTTGTATACAACTAAAGCCGATTAACAAAATGTCTTATCAAACATTTATCAGTAAGGAAATTTTTCATTTAGAAAGTGGCAAATCATTACCAAATCTGCATTTGGCGTATCACACATTTGGGGAATTGAATGCCACAAAAAGCAATGTAGTCTGGATTTTTCATGCACTTACAGCCAACAGCAATCCAATTGAATGGTGGCCTGGTGTAGTTGGTGATGACTGTATTATAAACCCACAAAAACATTTTATTGTTTGTGTAAATATGCCTGGCAGTTGTTATGGAAGTATTGGCCCACTTGACGTAAACACACTTACAAATGAACCTTACTATCATAATTTTCCATTGTTTACAACAAGGGATATGGTTAGGTCTTATCAATTACTAAAACAGAGTTTAGGCATTGAGAAAATATACATGGGTGTTGGTGGAAGTATGGGTGGTCAACAACTTTTAGAATGGGCAATTGAACAGCCTAAACTGTTTGAATATATTGTTCCGATTGCAACCAATGCACAGCATTCTCCTTGGGGAATTGCTTTCAATAAATCACAACGTTTGTGCATTGAAAACGATCCAACTTGGAAAGAGGCAAAAGCAACTGCCGGACTTGAAGGGATGAAAACTGCTAGATCACTGGCATTGATTTCTTACAGGCATTATCATGCATACACTGAAACACAAACAGGTGTTTTGGATGAAAGTTTACCTGTTGATGAACAAGTGTTTAAAGCAGAAACCTATCAGCAATATCAGGGTGAAAAATTGGCCAATCGTTTCAATGCATTTAGTTATTGGTTTTTAAGCAGATCGATGGATACACACAATGTTGGAAGAGGAAGAAAAAATGTTATTGATGCTCTGAAAAGCATACAGGCAAAGGCTTTGGTAATAAGTATCAAAAGTGATATTTTATTTCCGTTGCCAGAGCAGGAGTTTTTGGCTGAACATATTCCGAATGCTGAATTAACCATCATCAATTCTCATTATGGCCATGATGGATTTTTATTAGAACATGAAAAAATTACTTTACTGTTAAGAGGCTTCTTAAAACGTGACGAATTAATTAATTAATTAACCACAGAGACACAGAGGACACAAAGATTCACAAAGAAAAATTCTGTGTAACTTCTTTAACTCAGTCACTCTGTGGTAAAATAAAAACAAAATAAAAATGTCAACACATAAACAATTAACACTGGGATTATTTGGCTTTGGCGTTGTAGGCGAAGGCTTATATAAAATTTTAAAACAAACACCATCTTTAAATGCAAGTATTAAAAGAATTGTAATCAAACATCCTGATAAAAAAAGAAATGCACCGGGAGAAATATTTACACAATTGGCAGATGAAGTTTTGAATGATGATTCTATTAACGTTGTAGTAGAATTAATTGATGATGCCGATGCAGCTTATTACATAGTTACAGAAGCCCTAAAAAAAGGTAAGGCAGTGGTAAGTGCAAATAAAAAATTAATTGCTGAACATTTAGAAGAGCTATTGGATTTGCAAGAAAAATACAATGTGCCTTTTTTGTATGAAGCATCAACTTGTGCATCTATTCCTGTAATTAGAAATTTAGAAGAGTATTATGACAATGATTTACTACATAGCGTTAGTGGTATTGTAAATGGCAGTACGAATTTTATTCTCTCTAAAATATTTAATGAAGGATTAGAATTTGTAGAAGCTTTGTTACAAGCCCAACAATTGGGTTTTGCAGAAAGTAATCCTAGCCTTGATGTATTAGGCATAGATGCAGTAAATAAGTTGACTATCTTACTAACGCATGCTTATGGTATTGTTACCAAACCAACATCACTACTGTTTAATGGCATTCAAAATATTCAATTACAAGATGCAAAAGTGGCTAATGAAAAAGACTATAAAATTAAATTGGTAGCCAAAGCTGCTAAACTAAAAAATGGAAAAATCGCAGCTTATTTATTGCCGCAGTTTGTAACTGCCGATACTCAATTGTACAATGTAGAAAATGAGTACAATGGCGTGGTAATTGAAAGTGGATTTTCGGATAAACAATTTTTCTATGGCAAAGGGGCTGGTAGTTTTCCAACTGCATCGGCTGTATTAAGTGACATCTCAGCGTTGCGTTACGATTATAAATACGAGTACAAAAAGAAATACCAATCTGCAGAAAATGAATTGAGCAACGACTACTATTTAAAAGTGTATGTGAGTTACGACAATTTGAAAAGCATTAAAAAAGATGCTTTTGAATGGATTGAAGAATTTCATAGTGGGCAACAAAGAAGTTATTTCGTTGGTGTAATTCATGCTGAAAAATTATTGAAAGACGATTGGTGGAAACAGCATGGTGTTTCTTTAATTCTATCACCAGATCCAATTATTGAAAATATTGATTATCGTGATGTACAAAAAAGAAGTTTAGAGTTGGCAGGTGTATTGTAAAAATATTTCTATTAGAGTGGTCTGCTCTTAAAGAGCAGATCACTTTATATTGTTAATCTCTATTAGGAATTTTATTTCTAGAACTTGTATTAATATAATCTTCAAAAGCAAGTAAAATTTCTTCAAAATAAGGATGGCTATTATGTATTAATAAACCTGCATAGTACATTCTATTATTATCATCCGGATCTATAAGTTGATAATTGATTAACTGCCAATTTTCAGTATCAAATTCATCGTACCAATCATTAAATAATTTAGCTCTTGCAGCATCTTTACCATCGGGCAAACAAGTAAAAAAGTAAATAGAAAAAATTCCATTTTCAGAAGTATGCTCTAGAAAAATTTGAGAGATTGATTCAGCAACAAATTTATCTTTTCTCTTATTGGGTTTTTCGTCTAAAGCAGTACAATCAAATTGAAAATCAAAGACAAGACTGTTATTGTAGAGTAAAGGGTTGGAAACAAATTCTGTGGACGTATTAATAAACAATACCGAATATAACCAACCACAATCTGTAGGAAACACATAACTGCTTGCAACTGTACCTTTAGCAAATTTGTAGCAAGCCATATTACTTATTTAACTGCAACTAAAGCAGGCTTGGTCTTTTTTTGTAAGGTTTGCACAATACCCTTGTTTACTGCTGCTTTTGCTACAGTCTTATGATTAATTGTTCTTTCGGTAATAGATTGTTGCATTGCAGCAATAAAAGCTTTGTTATGTACCACAACTTGCTTGGTGGTTGCTTTCTTTTTCATATAGCTAAAATAAGCTTTTTTAAGAAATGATGTACTAGTTAATTTTTTAAGAATTTGGTTATTTGTTGAACCCAATTGGTGAAATAGGGCTTTTGATGGAATTTCCTGATGCTGAAACAGCAGAATTGATGCAACTTTTTTGCAACAATGTATTTAAAGGCGACACTTATTATACTGCTTTTAGAAAAGCACAACTTATCTTAAAAGCCAAATACAAAAACCAGACTAAGTGGGCTGGGTTTGTGTTGGTGGGTGAGTGATGATCTCCAAGAGTGGTCTGCTTTTGAAAAAGCAGACCACTCTATATAAATGCTCCCCAAAGTACAAAGCCCTGAATGGAGCGTCGCCGTCAACAGCCACATAGTTGTTCTTCAGCTGGAAACATAAAAATTACTTCCCCCAAATGTCAGTTTACAAAATATAAAACATGCTTACTTTCGTGGCTCAATAAAATTTATTGCTATGCAAGTATGGAAGGATTATCAGGAACAACATAAAGACCGTTTTTTAAACGAATTACTCGACTTATTACGCATACCAAGTATTAGTGCCAGAAGTGAGCATAAAGGCGACATGATTAAATGTGCTGAAGCTGTTAAGCAAAGCATGTTAGACGCTGGTGCAGATAAAGCTGAAATTTACCCAACACAAGGTCATCCAATTGTATATGGAGAAAAAATAATTGATCCCAGCAAACCAACAGTTTTGGTATATGGTCACTACGATGTGCAACCTCCAGATCCATTGGAATTGTGGCATAGTGGCCCTTTTGAACCTGTGATTAAAGATGGCAAAATTTATGCCCGTGGTGCTTGTGACGATAAGGGACAATTTTACATGCATGTGAAAGCATTGGAAACAATGGTTAAAACCAACACATTGCCGGTAAACATTAAATTTTTAATTGAAGGTGAAGAAGAAATTGGTAGCAAATTTTTAGGCGATTTCTTAGCTGCTCAAAAAGAGTTATTGGCTGCCGATGTTATTTTAATCAGCGATACGGCTATGTTAAGCATGGAAAACCCAAGCATTGATGTGGGCGTTCGTGGATTGACTTATATAGAAGTTGAAGTGACTGGACCAAACCGTGATTTACACAGTGGTGTATATGGTGGTGCAGTGGCAAATCCAATTACAATTCTGGCACAAATGATTGCCACATTGCACGATGAAAATAACCATATTACCATTCCTGGTTTTTATGATGATGTGGTAGAAAGCAGTGCTGCTGAAAGAGCAGAAATGGCGAAAGCTCCTTACGATGAAAATGAATATAAAACCGATTTAGGTGTTACTGAATTGTGGGGTGAAAAAGGCTATACGACTAATGAACGCACAGGCATTCGCCCAACATTAGAATTGAATGGTATTTGGGGTGGTTATACTGGCGAAGGTGCAAAAACAGTATTACCTAGCAAGGCTTTTGCAAAAATCAGTTGTCGTTTGGTGCCTAATCAAACTACAGCCCAAATTGAAAAATTATTGATTAATCATTTGGTAAAAATTGCTCCCAAAAATGTGCAGTTTAAAGCAAGTGTACATCATGGTGGCGACCCTTACATGACACCAGTTGACAGCATTGAATACAAGGCTGCTGCTAAAGCCATTGAAACAAGTTTTGGCAAAGCTCCAATTCCGGTTCGTGGTGGTGGAAGCATTCCTATCACTGCCTTATTCGAAAGTGTATTGGGCATTAAAACAGTGTTTATGGGCTTTGGATTAGACAGCGATAATTTGCACAGTCCGAACGAAAAATATGGTTTATTCAATTACTATAAAGGCATCGAAACCATTCCTTATTTTCATAAGTATTATGAAGAAATGAAGAAGTAAAATGTGTCAAGACACTTCTAAAGTGTCAGACACGTTTGCTATGAAATTAAAAAATCCCAACGCAATAATGTGTTGGGATTTTTTTATGTTACCAGCTATAGTATTTCAATTGAACACCTGTTGCGTCGCACACTTCAACAGTTGAAACAATACTGTACTTTTTCTGCAATTATTTTAAATATAATTCAGTGTATCTGTGTCTCATTGGCAAATTGTATTTTTGATACATGGCAGAAGTAAAAGAAAAATTACGCATCGATAAATACTTATGGGCAATACGTTTATTTAAAACACGTAGTCAGGCAGGTGATGCTTGCGACAAAGGCAAAATAAAATGGCAGGGCAATAATATAAAAGCATCTAAAGCAGTAAATATTGGCGAAGAATATGAAGTAAAAACCGAGACCCGTAAATGGGTAATTAAAGTAACTGGTTTACTAGAAAAACGTGTGGCTTATCCTGAAGCAATTAAACATTATGAAGATGTAACACCACCAGAAGAATTGGATGTGGTAAAATTTCAACCATCGGCATTTAATACAGGTAAACGTTTAAGCAAGGTTGGCCGACCAACCAAAAGAGATAGAAGAGATATTGAAAATTTTACCAGCAGCGATGATGAATAAAATTTAAAACTGAACCTTATTTTATGAAATATTTGTTCAAACTTCTCCTGTTAGTATTTCTAGTCTCATTGACTACCACTATTTATTCTCAAATAAAAGACACTTTGTACATTCCAAAATCTAATCTTGAGTATAGAGATAGCATGTATATAGAAAATAACACAAGAGTAATTGTAACAAATATTATAACTGAACCAATGTTTGTAGGAGGTGGTAAAGCATGGCAGTTATTTTTAGCAAAAAATTTAAATGAAAGTATTCCCTATGATCTAAATGCTCCAAATGGTGAATACATTGTACAATTATATTTTGATGTGGATAAGAATGGTAATATTTCCAATATAAAAGCTCGTGAAAACATAGGTTATGGGATGGTAGAGGAAAGTATAAGAGTTCTTAAAAAAAGTCCAAAGTGGGCTTCTGCTAAATTAAATGGCAAAAAAATTAATTGTAGGTGCAAAAGGGCTTTTCAATTTAATATTCATGTAGTTTACTAGATTTTTTCTAGTTCAGCTTTTTTAAATTAAAAAAATACAAGTGAAATCATTTACTAAGTCTTTTCTAATCATGTGTTTCATTTTGAATAATGTAAGTCTTTTAGCACAAAAAGAAGTATCAAAACAATTTCTTCAACCAAAAGATACAGTCTATAAAACTGTAGATTCACCAGCCGAGTTTCCTGGAGGAAATGCTGCATGGAATAAATATCAACAAAGCAACTTTAATGTTGAACTTGATTCAACACAAGTTAGTTCAACATTAATTGCCAGTTTTATTGTACATAAAGATGTAAAGCTTTCTGACATTACTATTCAAAATGCCAAACCAGGCAGAAGTAAAATTGAAGCAGCTTACGTAAAATTGTTAAGGGAAGTACCAAATTGGATAGCAGCTAAGAAGAATGGTAGAAATGTAACTTCTAAAGTTTCTTGGTCAATCACAATATGCTTAACTGAAGAATAGCTTTGCTTTACATTTGCACCATGCACATTCACATTATTTCTGTTGCTCCTGAATTATTAGACAGTCCTTTTGCCCATAGCATTATGAAACGTGCTAAAGAAAAAGGGCATTTGCATGTGCACATGCACAACCTCAGAAAATGGGCAATCAATAAGCATGGACAAATAGACGATTATCAATATGGTGGTGGTGCAGGCATGGTAATTATGTGTGAACCTTTAATAAATGCGATTGAAGAATTGCAAGAAACCAACCAGTTTGATGAGATAATTTATATGACTCCAGATGGTGCAACATTCAATCAACAAACAGCCAATCAGCTATCTTTAAAAGAAAATATACTCATTATTTGTGGGCATTATAAAGGCATTGATCAACGCATTAGAGACCATTATATAACCAAAGAAATTTCTATTGGCGATTATGTATTAAGTGGTGGGGAATTGGCAGCAGCAGTTGTAGTGGATGCTATTGGACGATTAATTCCAGGAGTTTTGAATGATGAAACTTCTGCATTAACCGATTCTTTTCAAGATAATTTATTGGCTCCTCCTGTTTATACCAGACCAGCAGATTTTAAAGGATGGAAAGTGCCAAATATCTTACTAACTGGCGACCCTAAAAAAGTTGAAGATTGGCGTATGGAACAATCTTTACAAAGAACCAAAGAAAGAAGACCCGATTTACTCGATTAAATTTCTTGTTGTTGTTTTATATACCATTCAGTTAAAACAACAGCCACTACTAAAACCAAAACCTGTACTACAATTCCCATAGTTTCTATATGCACAATTGATTGTGCTGTGCTATTTTCCTGTTGCTTTAACACCCAAAAAGATTGCTCAATATTTCCATGCATACCAACCACTTGCTGTAAAAAATTTAATGCCACATGAATGCCAGTTGGTAATGCAATTCCTTTAGACCAAATAGCTCCCAAGCCAAATACAAAAGCCCAAATACCAGGACCTAAAAATGAAATCTCAATATCCCAGCCTTGAACAATATGGTACACTGCAAATGCAAGTGCAACGATTACTTGTGTAATTCTTAACCCAAATATTTTATACAATTTTAAAAATGGATAAGCCCTGAATCCAAGCTCTTCCATGAATGCCATTGGGATAATAGATAAATACCAAAATGATGCAGCTAAACTAAAAACAGTATTTGTTCTCTCAATTGTGAGTGTTGTAAATGAAATTAATAACAACACTAATACACCAAAACAAACTGCACCAATTACAAAGCCTTTGAAAAATCTAAAAAAAGTATTTCCTTTCAAAATAAGTCCATAATCAGCAAACGATTTTTTATCGATTTTTAGAAATATCCATGTTGCTGTAAATGCTGCCAATGTCCCTAAAATTCCATAAGAGAAATTTTTCCATTTTGCAGGTAATAAAGTATTGGATGCAATGCCTGTACACATAAGTAGTACAATAAAAACAATCCAAAACAAAACAGCTTTAAAAATTGCAACCCGCTTGGGAAATTTATTTTCATTTAAAATGTTACTCATGTAAATCTGTGTTGCTTTATTTTAATAACTTGATTTTTAGCTAAGCTAAAACTACTAGCTTTTTTTAATTCAAATTAGCATTTATAACTTAAATATTTGATTACTCTCCTTTTTCTTAACAACCAAAAATGGTTGTTCGTCATCTAATCGTTTTCCACTCATTTCTATTCCTACCTGTTTTTGATTGGCCACATGCAGTTTGGACTTCTTTAAATTATATCGTTTTTGTGCCGCCATTAATTAGACAATAAGACTGGGTGCCATTACCAACATCGCTAGGCGTATAAGAAATAATCGTCTACTTTTTAGTAAAGCTATAAGTATGTCTCACTGTCCATTTCTTAGTATTATCAAATAAAACTTCTTTAGAAATAGTAAGGTTGGTTTTTGTGATAGTAATTGTCTTTTTTATAAGAGCTGGTTGATTATCGTTACCATCCAAGCCCTTTTTTTGAACAATAATTTCCATACCATTATTCGTTATTTTTTTAACCGATACTATTGAATAATCATCAAGCATCTTACCATCTGCACTAATAACCATTGTATCTTTTTGATTGGCATGAGGCTCTGTACTATAGCCAATAGATCGAAAGTATAAGTTGGCATTTGACTTACTTTGCTCATAAGTGGTATTGCTTGGCATGGTAAAAGGCTTATTGGTTGTATAATCTAAATATGTAAGGCTTCCTACCCAATTGCCTTCAATAATTTTTAAATCAGCAGGAACTATTTTTTGTGCTGAAGTGCAATTAATAATACAAATTAAAAAGGCTACTGTTGTGATGATTGATTTCATTTTTGTTTGTTTTTATATAAAGAATTTTTTTTATTGTACTATTTATAACCCATAGATAAACCTAAATCTCCTGTTACAAATAGCTCAACAGAAGCTTGTACAGATGAGACATTGGCTATAACTAGAGCAGTATTTTTTTCAATATACACAATAACTGTTTCTTTTGGCTTTACCCATTGAGATGAATGCTTACCTCCATTTATAGGTGCATGATATACCTCAATATCATTTGGAGAAATATTTTTCAGTTTTACTTTGGCTTTACCATGTTCATTATTACCCAATACAAACTTTTCATTGGGTTTGATGGTTGTTGTGCTGGTAAGTGTTTTGCAAGCACTGAAAAAAAATACTACTGATACTAGTAATGTGATTGTTTGTTTCATAATGATTGTTTTTTGTTGAATAATATTATGTTGTACAAGTGTGCGACGCAACTGCAGTTACATGTATATCCTACGGCTAGTTACCAAAAAACTATTTTGATTTTATCCTGCCCAACTCTGTTTCTGTACCAGTTTCTCTTTCTCTGGATGCTTTTATTTTATTGTTGCCAAAACGAAAAGTGCAGCTCACTGCAATATTTCTGCTTTCCCATTTACGATACGTCAACATATTTAATTGTGTGGTATTTACCGTTTGTTGCCAACGTTGAGTATTGAAGACATCATTAATGCTGCAACGAAAAGTTAGTTTATTGTTGAAGCAGTTTTTACTTACACCCACATTCATACTACCCAGTGGTTTCGATATATAAATGGTGGTGGTATTTTGGTAATTGAACCAACCACTGATCTCAGCTTTCCAATTATTTTTAAGTGTAAACCAATTGCCCCAATATCCATTAAAACCAATGCTGCTTTGTGTAGTGTTTGTGTTAATACCATAACCATATAGCAAGGTTTTGTACTGCTGCCAATAAGGCTCTGCCGAAATGTAAGTACTCCACCATTTAGTTGGTTGCAATGGCGTACTTAAACTGAGGTTAATGGTTTTTCTACTACCTGCATTTTGTGGTGTCATAATAGTGTTGCTACCATTTTGATAGGTTAATTGTTCCATATAATTTATTGTTTCAGCATACTTTAATTTTACATTGGCTGCATATTTATACGTATAACTCAATTCAATGGCATGGGTAATTTGTGGCAATAAATAGGGGTTGCCCACTTCGCTGTTAAATGCATCTAACACATAGATAAATGGGTTTTGATCCTGATAACTTGGCCTGTCAATTCTTTTACCATAATTAATACCCAATTGGTGTTTTTCACTGATTTTATATTGCACAAATAATGTAGGAAACAAGTTGATATAAATCGTATCGGGGTTATTGATTTGTTGATTTTTTAAGTTCGTAGAATTGCCTTTCACTTGTGTTTGCTCTGCTCGTAAACCCAATTGAACAGTAAACTTTTTTACTTGCTTATTAAAGTTGATATAGCCTGCATGCACTGTTTCCTGATACTTAAATAAATTGGTTTTACCTGTGTCTTGTAACCAGCTGAAATTATTGGTATACAATACATTTAAGTTATTATTGGTATTTGTTTTTACTGTTTTTAAGCCAGCTTCTATGTTGGCATTGTTGGCTAATTTTTTAGCATAATCTAATTTTAAGGAGCCTATATAAATATGAACGTCAGCGTTGTTTTGAGAAGCATTGTTTGCAAATTTTACATCAAATGCATTCCTCAATTCGTTACTTACCGTATTGTATAACGATGAGTTAAATTGCGTATAATCTGCATCAACATTCATCTCCTCTCCATTATTGCTGTACTTATAATTGAAGTTAAAGTTGTTTCTTTTGGTATCAAATGGAGCCAAGCTTCTGGTAATTACATTGGTATCAGCAGCGTTTAACTTTTGCAATAAAGTATTGCTGTTATTATCCATAGTGGTGTTGTGAAAATTATACATCCACAAAACACCAATGGTATTTTTTTTGTTGATGGTATAATCTACACCTGTTCTAATATTGTTGCCTTTAAAATCGTCGCTTTCAATACTTCGTTGAATATAATTTTTGGTTGCTGTAGTTCTGTCGTTATTGGCAATGGTATTTTGAAAGCCTTTGTTTATGCCTGCATTGCCAAAAACATTCCATTTGTTTTTACGAAAATTTATTGCTCCGTTCAAGTTGTTTCTTGCATGTGTACTTTGGATATGGCTGGCAGCAATATTTCCATTCAATCCATTGGTAATGCTTTTTTTCAACTTTATATTAATAATACCAGCGTTACCAGCAGCATCGTATTTGGCAGATGGATTGGTAATCAATTCTATCTCTTTAGTATTGCTGGCTTCGATGGTTCTTAGCAATTGTGCCAAATCCTGAGCACTCATATTGGTATTTCTACCATCAATTAAAACGGTTACACCCGTTTTGCCTCCCATTTGTATATTTTCATTTCCATCAACCACCACTCCGGGAGCAGCTTTTAATAATTCCAAGGCATTTTGTGCAGCAGCAGTTGGACGATTTTCTACATTCAAAACCGTTTTATCGACCATTGTTTGAATGAATGGTTTTTTAGAAATCACTACAACCGAATCTGTTTTTTTAGCTACCAATGTATCGGTTTGGCTGTTGGCATTTATTGCAACAAGTAAAGTCCATAAAAGAAACAACTGTTTCATATTATTTGGTTTTGTTGGTGCAAATTGTTTGTAAATCAAAAGTTTGCCGCCTCAAATCATGTTTTGATGCTTTAGCAAGTGGTATCAAATCTTAAGCCCTTACTGGTAAAGGGTTTCAGCGATTGTAAGTTATTATTTGAGACGAAATTGTTACTCGGAATAAAAGAAGAAAAACAATTTTTGATACCAGCCTATAGAACTCCTATGACGTTGCATCTGTTAAGGTAAAACATAATTGAACTATTGTTTGTGCTTTTTAAAATTTGATTTGTTAAGTTTGATAAAACTATTTTATGTCAGAAATAAGCATTGAAGATGTATCAAAGAGATTTGAGGAACATCTTGCAATTGAAGATAATAATAGAATAATTTTTTCTGGAAAATTTGGAACTGGGAAAACTTACTTCTTAAATAAATTTTTTGATGATAGAGAAACTGAGGAGGAAATGATTTTTGGAACTGTTTTAGGCAAATATTAATGACGGCCAAATCAAAAAAACATTTAGCAAAAATTGACATAGTGTTTTAGCTATTATTGCAGAAATTTGTTTACTTTAAAAGTTTATATCAACTCGGTTATAAAAAACCATGAGGGCTATAGTAGATTGTAATAGTTTTTATTGTTCTTGTGAACGATTGTTCAGACCCGATTTAGAGAACAAGCCAGTTATTGTACTCAGCAATAACGATGGCTGTATTATTTCACGCAGCGATGAGGCCAAAGCCTTTGGTATTGCTATGGCTGGCCCTTATTTTAAAGCCAAACCATTGATTGAAAAACACAGTGTCGCTACTTTTTCATCGAATTATAATTTATATGGTGATTTAAGCTGGCGAGTGATGGAGACTTTACGTCAGCTGGTGGGAGCAGACAATGTAGAAGTGTACAGTGTAGATGAGGCTTTTTTAAATTTAGATTTTGTTGCCAAAAGTAATTTGTACGAATTTGCATTGCATATTCGAAGAACTGTAGAAGAATGGACTGGTATTAAAGTTTCAGTGGGTGTTGCACCAACCAAAGTATTAGCGAAAGTGGCCAACAGATTATCTAAAAAAAATAAAGCAGCTAGCAACTGTGTAATGGTGTTGAATAGCAAACAAAAAATTGATGAAGCCCTTAAAAAAACAAGTGTGGATGATGTTTGGGGCGTAGGCTATCAGTATGCCGAAAAACTAAAACACCAACAAATTTATACAGCCTACGATTTAAGTATGAAAGACATTGGTTGGGCTGCTAAACAATTGGGTGGAGTAGTTGGTGCAAGATTGGTACGTGAGTTAAAAGGCATTGTAAGTACATCGATGGAAGAACAGTTGACTGAGAAAAAAATGATTGCCACCACACGTATGTTTGGTGAGCCTGTTACCGATATAAAAAGTATTAAAGAAGCTGTTGCTACCTATGTTTCAAGAGCAGCAGAAAAACTACGCAGGCAAAATGGAGCAGCAAAAATGATTAGTGTTTTTTTAGTAACCAAAGAAGAAAATCACAATGCAACTTTCAATCGTGGAGCAACCATTAGCAGTTATACAACCTTAGATAAAGCCACTTCTTTTACCAACGAATTAATAAAGCCTGCAGTAGAAATGGCAGAGCGTTTATTTGAAAAAGGAAGGGTGTATAAAAAAGCTGGTGTAATGCTCAGTAAAATTGTTCCTGATACATCGGTACAGGGCAATTTATTTTTACCCGATACCAAAAACAGAAGTAAGTTATTGATGGATATAATCGATAACATCAACTTTAGCCAACGGAACGATATTTTAAAATTTGCCAGCAGTGGTACCGAACGTAACTGGAAAATGCAGCAAAACTTTCACAGTCCTAAATATACCAGCAGGTGGGAGGATTTGTGTTTGGTACAATGATTTATAACAAACTTTGTTGCTCATGACTTCGCCACTTTTTCAAAAAGTTTAAAATAATTATCTGTGCCCCAATAAATATTGAATTGTTATTTTTATTTTGAGTATTCCAGCTATGTTTTTTTAGTTTTTCAAAATGTTCATTAGTTAAAAAAAGAATAAGAGTGGTAGTACGTATAAATTACTCAAAACGAATGGTAGTTCATCGAATAATCCGCAAATAGCAACCTATGTTGCCAATGCAGGGAGCTGGTTAAAAAAGATAACAGTAAAGTGTATTGGTATTACAAAATAGGAAGGAATTATGCTTTGCCAGAGCTCAAAATTTAGTTCTTTCTATCGTCTCTTTTAAAGCCTTGTGTACAGTCAAGAGGCAATGCGTGCTATGAATTTATTTTTTTAAACCAGAGCTTTGACTTTCAAAACAAGTATATAAGACCGATGGCAGATTTTACCACTTATTAAATGTGATTTACAATAGTATGCTTTACCAACCAGTATAATAATGTTGCTGCATTATCCATAGCATCTTGATGGGTAACAGCACTATTTTTCAGCTGATATATTTGTTGGAATTTTCTTGTAAGGCTATTACCGCTTGCATCAATTCCACAGTAGCCAATACACGATTTACTATAAAATTTTGCCAGGTCAGTAATGCCAGATGTTACTTTTCCATGTGATGACTGGTTATCAATCTTACCTTCGCCTGTAATAAATATATCGGCTTCGGCAGCTACATTTTTAATGTTGGTTTGGCTTAAAACCAAGTCAATACCTTTTTTAATAGATGCATTAAAAAATGAAAGGATTGTTACTGGAATACCACCTGCTGCTCCGCAGCCTTTTGTTTCACTATAATCTATACCACACTGAAGCATTAATATTTTTGCTAAATGCTGTAAGCCTTCATCAAGATAAGTAATATCAATTGGGCTTGCCCCTTTTTGAGCAGCATACACATATGCAGCACCATTCTTGCCATACAACACATTGTCTACATCGCAGGCAAGTTCAAACTCAATAGTAGGAATACCGTTACTTGGCTCTCTAATTGCAGCTAACTCAATTAAATTATTGCCATTGGGTATGAGTTTATTTCCAAGTTTATCTAAAAATTCAAATCCCAGGGCTGCTAAAATACCAATGCCACCATCGTTGGTAGCACTACCACCTAAGCCTAGCATAATTTTTTTAGCTCCGCTTTCTATAGCATGTATAATCGGCAAAGCTAAACGTTAATTTGGTTACTAAGGATTTGATTAATAACAAAGCTCAATTGAATGGCATTTAGTTACTACCTATTTATTAATCAACTTTGAAGGTTATGAAGTTCTCTCTTTCAATGTGTGCAACTCCATATTTCAAGGTCATTCTTTCAATAAGATATGTACCATTTCTTTCGGGTCTTTGCTTATCAATAATTGTTAAGCTATCACCTGCATGTGTACGAGGCACTCCAAAGCCTTTAATTGAACCAGTGAAGCCATCATAAGCAACTCTTTGATAATTCGCCTGTAAAACCTTCATTGCATCTTTTTGACTGATACTTTCGCCTATTACTGGCTTTATCTCTTTTGCATCAGGCTCTTTACTACCAAATGATAAGGGTATTTTATGTCCTAATACTTTTATAACAGTTGTTACTTTAATATTTTGGTCTCTTTCTTGCTCATACTTTAGATTATTAGCATCCTTAACATTATGACCGATTGTATAAACATGGTTTTTGGTATTTAACGGTTTGAAATCAAAGCAAAATCCAACACTTAAAACATTGTTATCCAAATGAGAGTAAAACCCGTAAGTTTTTTTTAACTTCATTTAGTATTTGAATTGCAGTTCGTTTTGAATATCTAACCTTGCCTAAATCAACGTCTGGACATTCAATGTTGTATGTAGGTGCAATCTTTGTTAGCAGTGATTTTAATGAAATATTTCTTTCACTAATATTAAACTGTTCCCCTCTTAATGGATAATCTTCATCACAATGAATTTCAACGGGATAACCATCACCAATTGAAGGCTTTACAAATCCTGTAAATTCTGTTTGTAAATCACCATTATAACCACACTTTATAGTTACTGGAGAACCTGCGACTATATAGTTTAAAATTGGATTACCAGCAAGCTCTCTATAGTTTCTTGCAATTCTTATTACAGCTGTATCACTAACATTATTTACATCTTCGTGAATTTCAAAACTGTTTGGTGCTGTTATAACAATATCACCAATTGTTATTTCTGCATGCATGTTTAAGTAAGCCATAAATTGTATATTTACATGTAAGCATCCTTTAAATGATTTGCTACAGTGTAGCAAGGGTCAATAGCCGAAAAGGGGGATGCTTATATTTTAATTACTGTTATTTAATTTCTTTAATTCAGCTTTTGCAGGTATAGCAAGATAGTTGTAAAGTGTACCTAAACTTATACAATATTTTGGTTCTATAAACTCTCTATAAATACCAACTAGTGTATTATAATCGGTCTTTTTCGAGGTATATGATTCTTGCACCTCTATTACTTTTATGAGAAAGTTTTTTCTATTATAAGCCATGTTTTGATTTTTATTTATATAAAAAATGGTTTCACAAATTTGCATTTATGAAACCATTAAAAAACGATAGTACATTTAACTTGCAGCAGCAGAAACTATTGCACCAATACCTTTGTTTCTAAAAGGTACGGCAATAAATCTTTTATCAAAGCCGACTATAGTTGCTCTTTCTTTTGGGTCATCTACTTGAGCAAACATATATACAGCTCCATCGGCTTTCATTACTTCCTCTGAAATAAATGAGAATGAACAAAACCCATCTGAACCAGCAGCAACTGCACCAAAACTTTTCTTTTGTAAAGTAGTTCTATTGTATGTTGCATTATTTGAAAATTGCAGCATTTTAAACCCTGCAAATGTTTTAGGTTGCCCATTGGTTACATCTGCAATATCTTTAAAAGTTTTAAGGTCTTCAATTAGTAAATCTTCTAAGTGTCTTGAAGTTAAAACCAAAAACCTTTTATCCAAAGGATAGTTTAAATCGTCGTATCTTCTTTTTAACCTTAAGATGTCGCCAACCAATAACCTTTTATTTCCATCCCCATCATTGCCACCTGTAGTTTCTAAAACTGGTGTGTATTCGCTGTTTGTTTGTGGAGCATAAGCATGTGCAGCTTTCATTGCTGTTGTAATTCTTAACATATTTCTATGTCCCATTAATACACTTTCTAATTGCTGATATGCCCTTTCAGCTTGGTCAGGTTTGCGGATTAATGTGTTTTCTGTTTCAAACTTATCTAACTCAATTTCTAAAGGTGTATCCACTCTTTGACTAACTGCAATTGGATAAGTATTATTGTTAATTAATACATTGGGGTCTACTCCTGCTTCAGCTAAATTGATTTTATCATTTTCAACTAAATTGGATAGGTTAGTAACATACTCTAAAAATGATGTGTCTGGGTAAAACTTAGACATCAATTGTCTAATCCAAACTTGTTTGTTAAGTGTTGCCATATTTTTGTGTTTTAAAGGTTTTTATACTAAACCTTCTTTGATTAATAAATCGTTATATAATTTTTCGTTTACAATTAGCTCATTAGGTGAGTGCATCCTGTAATCTTCCAATGTCCATTCGTTTTTAGGCTTATTTACATTGGTTACAATAGCTTGTGTATTGTTCTTTTTATTTCCAGTATCAATTAAACTAATTAGATTTATTGGTGGAGGTGGTAACATGCTTTCATCAAATAGCTTATCAAAAACAAAGTCTGGATTATCTTTAGCTATCATTGTGTACAAGCTTTCCTTTTCAGCATCTATTCTACCTCTTTGTTTTGCTAAGGCAATCATAGATGTAACCTTATTTACATTGGTTAGTTTTGTTTCTACCAGTTCTTTTACTGCATTTATAATAGCAGTATCGGATGCATTAGGATTACATCCTAAAAGTTGGATAATTTGTTCCTTCATAATTGTATCAATATTTATTGTTAAGTGTTTATTGTAATAGTTCCACAGATTAACTGGAACTGTTTCATTAGTGGGCGGTATGGATTTATCTAAATCATAAATACCATCAATAATTTTTTCATCTAGTGCTTCTTGTGCTGAAATCCATCTATCATAGCCTTTTTGCAAATACCTTTCTTTAGCTTGTTCAATATTTAAACCTGTTTTTCTTGCATAGATACTAGCCATTGTATTTTCTAACTCTTCTAACTGTATTGCAAAGTTTTTCATATCCTCTGCATCACCATTTACGCCACCTGTAGCCCTATGAGTCATAAAACGGGATAATCTACTCATGTATAATTTCTTTCCTGCTAATGCAATCACACTTGCCATACTTGCAGCAATTCCATCTATATAAATACTTACATTAGCTTTGCTTTGTTGGATAGTATTAAATATTGCAATGCCATCATAAATTTCTCCACCCGGACTATTTATTCTTAAATGAAGCTCTTTACCAGCTATATCAACTTTTTTAAACTCATCTGCAAAGGCTTTACTCGTTATACCATTTCTAGTATAGCCACCTATACCACCATATAACCTAATTTCAGTTATAGCATTTGTAACCGTAATATTGAAAAAGTTATTATTTAACATACATATTTATTACCTTCATTTAACCTCGTTTAAAATTTGTTCACTGTATGTATAACAAATTATTCCCTTGAATGGGCGAGGGCTTTTTTATTCGTTATATACTCAAACCATCTTTAAACTACCTTTAATCTCCTTTATAATTGCTTCACCCACTCTAGTCTACACTTTCTACCACATTTATTATTTCAGGCGATTTTTGAGGCTTTTTAAACAAAATCTTAATAACTGTTTCTTTAGTTATAAAATACTTTTCACTTAATTTTTCTAAGCAGTCATCATGCCTTAATCTTTTTTTGTTATAAAGTTCATCGAAGTCTTTTTTTAGTAAAATATTCCGATTGTTTATTAACTCTTTGTTGCGTGGCATATTCAAAATTATTTATGGGATTAGTGTTTTAAAAATCATAATACCATCATTCCTATATATAAGTAACGATTGCTTTTTTATAGCAATCGTTACATTATAATAGTCATGGAGCAATACTTTTAGACATCAACAATATTTCCAAGCATTGTTTGTTTTAGTTCCTTATTGCACTTACTATTTTTCAACTCATTTTCAATTGCAAACAATTGGTCTTCATCAAACATTGTTTGATGCAATAAATCAGTTAACCAATAATTTATAAATTGATAGTCTTTGGCTTCTAAATCACCGTTAATATTTTTCAAAGCTTCTATTATTGCTTTCTGGTAAAATGGGAGTTGTTGCAATGGGTTATAACCTAGTTTAATTTCGATAACAATTGAACTTTCTTTAAAACGTATCATAGTATTAATATTTTTATTTTATAACTTTAAGTTTTAGCTCTTTTAATAAAGCTTTAGTTTGTTTTATGGCATACTGCATATTTGCCTTTTCAACCAAAACTTCAATCTCTTTTTTAGTTTGCAATAATTCAGCATCAGACATTTTATAAATGCTTTTTTTAACTGTACAATTTTTATTAATGTACTCTTGCATTTCATCAGTTCCTTTATCGCTGTCTAAACGCCAAATACCTTCATCTAAACAAAGAGCTATAATAACATTTTGATTGTAGATGTGTTTCTTTGCTTGTTGCCAAATTGTGTTTTTTGTCTTACTTTTCATTTTTAGTCATTTATGGAGTGGAGTAAATAAATTTCATTCATTAAGTCGGCAAATCGTTTTTTAAAACACAACTGTTTTTGTGTTTCTGCATCTGTTATTCCATTTGCGTCAAGTATTAAAAGCGTTTCTTTTTTAGTTAATCCAGTTAATGTGTGCCATATATTAACCCTTCTGAAAAATTCGGCATACCCTTCTTTTTCTTTATTACTAAACTTTATAAGATTACTTTTAAAATAAGGCATACCAGCCAATACAATACCACAGTTTTTAATTGTCTTATCTCTTAATACATGCAAGTAAAGAATCATTGTATGGTTTATTTTACCTGCTTCATCTACTATAATTAAAGGGTTTGTTTGTATGTTTAATTCATCTGCAATCCTGTTAACCATTTGATGTATTGTTCCCTCAAAATCAAAACCCATTTGTTTGAGTAAAGCAATAAAGAAATTTTTAGGCTTCATAGTCTTATCATAGACTACGTAATAAACATTTTTCCTTTTACTATAAGTTTCTAAAGCAGTTGTTTTACCCATACCAGTATCGGCGGTAATACCAACCATTAAATTATCTCTCCTAGCCCTATTACAAAGGGTTACTACACTAGAGAAATCATTTGTTTCAAAAACTTGTTGCATTGTGTTTTCTTGTACTTTTGTCATTGTATTTAATTGTGGAGTTAGCAATTGCCTATGTTATAGCATAGGCTTTTTTATTCTTCATCTTCCATATCGGAAGGGTTTATAATTTTCATTGAGCCTTTCACTTGAAAGGGATTGTTTCGGGTTTTCTTTACTGGTTCATCAACAAAAGCTTTTAGTTCAATTTCACTTTCTGTAAACCTGTCATCTATAAGGCTTTCATTAACTCCTAAATTTGCTAATTCAGATTGTAAACCCAATTGCATAATATCCTGTACTGCACTTTTGGGTAATGAGTGTTGCATTAATAAAACATCGGCATTAGGATTTACTTTTAAAGCTTCTTCATGTAAATCAATTAGGCTCTTATTAGCTTGCGTTTTAATGCCTTGTTTACGTCCTTTATTCTTGTTTAGTAGTTCAATATCCTTTGCGGTTTGGTTAACCTTAGCACCATGAATTTTTGTTTTTTGTGGAACAGAACCTATTGCCTTTCCTGTTGCCTTGTCATAGATATAAATACAGTCGTTTAAATCTTCATATCTTACAATAACAGTACTATCATTGTATTGCAAATTCATTTCTGCATTTAATTGATATTCGTATTTAACATTAGAACGGATAATATTTATTTGCCCCCTAACAACTTTCATTTCTGTTTGTGGTGTAAGAAGTTTAACCCTTTCAAAAAGGTTGACTTTAAAGCAGTTTATTTTAGGGCTAGTTTCATAAAGTTCATTTGGGCTAACACCTTTGCTTGGTAAAATTGAGCTATTGAATAAACCAACTATAGCAACTGCATTTGCTATTATTTCATTTTCGTTTAAAAAGTGTTTTGCATATTTTGTATATAGTTCAGGCTTTAATCTTGCATCGTCTCTTTTGGCTGTCATACCTTCGCCCAAATAACCTTTATAACGTTGTTTGCATATAGAGTTTAAATGCCTAAAATATCGTTCTACAATGCTTTTGTATTGAGGGTTTGAGGTTACAGTCCAATCAACACCTATTTCGCTTGTACTTTCTTTTAACCATTGAGCTTCTTTAGTTTTTTGGAATGAATGATTATCCATAACTATTTCTCCTGGCATAAATCCAGTTTTAGAAACTGCATCTTGTATTGCTCCATGTATTGCAAGTGTATTTTCACTTTTGCTAATGCTATAACCAACAATTTTTTTACTGTATGCATCTCTAACAACTACTAAAACATAACGCTGAAAACCTTTACCCCAAAATGGCAGAGTCCAACCATCAATTTGCCACTGGTCATTTGCATTTAGTGCATGAATAATTGAAGCATACGTTTCTTTTTTTGAACGTGAAGCCATTGCACCGCTTCTACTTTCAAATATGGCAGGGTTTTTCTTAATTTGTTTGTGGTACTTTTTAACCCATGATAGGGATGGAGCTTTCTTATCTTCTGATTGACATATTTCTAGTAACTTGTTATATATGTCTACTGGTCCATATTTTTTGCCAATGCTAGTAAAGGCAGCAACCCAGTAAGCATTATCTATAGAAACCTTCTTTACATTAAGTGGTGAATTAATTAAACGTTTATCAAATACTACACTTTCAACGCAAACTTTAGCTTTACGCATAGCATTTGAGAATGAATTTTTACTACTGTAACGTTTTGGGTAAATTTTACTATACGCTTTGTAAAGAGCTTCTAAATTTCTTTCTGTGTACACATTAACTATCCAATTCCAAATTGCATGGTCTTTTGCAAATTGAACTGATTTTACATTGTCTAAGTTGTATTTTACTTTATAATATTCTACAAACCTTTTAAAGTTGGTACTACAAGTATTTTGTAAACTCTCATAAATTTCACTTGTTTTATTATCATAATCTTGCAGCCATGCAAGCCCCAAAAGTTCATCTTTAGAAGGGAGTTTGCTTTTTGTTGTTATTGGTATTGAATCATACTCAACAAAAGCATTATTATTTACTTTATGTATAACCGAAATATTTCTTTGTTGCCAACTAAATATAGTTGCATTTGAAATGCCATTTTTTCGCAAAAAACTATACTGTAAGTATAGCTTTGTTCCAATAAGTATTAAGCTATTTTGTATCATAATGCTAATAATTATTTATTACATTATTTAAAGTCTCATTTACATTTTTTATGTCTTTTATGTATTCTGCAATAGATAGGAGAACATCTTTATTTTTTGATTTACCATTTATTACCCTGCTAACAGTGTAAATGCTCTTTTTTGATTTTTTTGCGATTTCAGTAATAGAGCCGTGTGGCAATATTTCTTTAATTTTATTCGTATTTATTGAGTTATATTGCATAATATTTGCCAATTATGAAACAAATATAGTGCTATTGGCAATATAAATAAAGTTCCAAAAGAAATATTTTTATGAATACATCTGAACGACTAAAGGATATTAGAAAAAAATTATCCTTAAAACAAGAAGAGATGGCTAAAAGGCTTGGTATTAAACAGTCCTATTATTCAGCATTGGAAAGGGGAGTTAAACCAATAGGTTCAAATATTATTGAAATTCTAGTGAAGGAATTCGATGTCAATGCAGAGTGGTTTTATAGTTCTAATGGAACTATTTTTAATAGCAATAAAAATCTAGAAAATGCAAAGTTTACGCATAGTGGCAATAACTCTAAAGAAAATACCACCTTACAAAAATTAAGTAAAG
Source organism: Chitinophagaceae bacterium (assembly GCA_044348985.1). Classification (GTDB taxonomy): domain Bacteria; phylum Bacteroidota; class Bacteroidia; order Chitinophagales; family Chitinophagaceae; genus UBA1930. Next base: position 181,289 of record JBIKRV010000002.1, on the reverse strand, counting down.
AAATTATTTTCAATAAAAAACTTACAGATTACCTTAATAAAAATCCTGATATTCAAGAGCTTGATAATGCATGTGTTGAATTACTTGGATTTGAATATTTACTAGGGGAGGTAAATAAGAAATATCTAAAAGGAATTCGTTTAATAGATAATTTTGAAACTAAAGATTTTGAAGATGTAAAAAAATACTATTGGGATAATTTAGAAGCTTTAAGACCATATAGTAAGGCATTTTTAAACCTTGCTTTAGCAATTCAATCCTTTTATAAAGAGATGAATAAAGCAGGTGATGAATTATTCGATTTCGCTGAAAATCATTGATTTAATAGCTTTTTTAGAACTCAAATCCAACTATATACCTTCTTTTATTAAGAAATCAGTATTAAAATCCAACTGAAATCGCAGTAAATCCAACAATACATCTATTTCTTAGTAACTTTTCATAGTGCCTTTTTTCGGCTGAAACCCTTTACCAGTCTGAAAAAATCGGCAAAAAATACATTAACCTTAAATTAATCTTTTGTAATACCCCCTATACATGCTTTATTAAAAGACCTGTACCGTAGGTAGTAGTTTGTAAAGGGTTTAGTTGGTACTTGGCAAGCTGTTGCATACCGCTTGCTTTTGCTACTTCTATCAATGCTATAGCATTTTTATCATCCCATTGATAGTTACTTATAATTGGCTCTTGCAGTGCATTTACTGTAGGTACACTAATAGTTGTTGTTTGCAAATAATATTGCATTACATCCGAAAATCCATCGCCACCATCGGCCATTGGATAGCTATAAATAGTAGATGCTGGATAAACTTCTTTAATTGCCTTTTTTACAATTTCATTGGCTTGAAAAGTAGTAAGGCTTCCTTTAAACTTATCTAAAGCAACAAGTACTTTCATTTATTAATATTATAAGAAAATGAAGTAATGTACAAGCACAAGCTTAATATGGCTATGAAAAAAGAAAGTAGATAAAGTGTATATCTTGAAAATAAATGCTTCTTGAAATGGATATTTCCGAAACCAAGTTCCACTTCCAGCTTGGGTGATTTACTGATATAATGAACGGCTGTTGTTACTAGCAATGCTGTAGTAAAACCAATAACATTCCACCAAAACCAAAATACATTTTTACAAAAAATCCAGAAAAATAGATTAATGAATACACCGGCTACTAAGCCAATATTTGCAGCAGTTGCCTTTACTGATTTTGTAAAAATGGCAATAAAAAAGATGGCTACTATTGGTCCATAAAATACCGAACCAATTTTATTAATTGCCTCAATTACCGTTTTAGCAATATTGCCCATAAAAAATGCCAACACTACAGTTGTTAAGCCCCAAATTAAACCAACAATTTTTGAATATCGGACATAATTGCTTTCTTTAACCGCTATCTTTTTTGTAACAAAATCTTCCATAGTTACCGCGGTAAGTGAATTAATATTGGAACTAAAAGATGACATGGCAGCAGCTATAATGGCCACTACAATTATACCAATAATACCATGTGGCAAATAATTGGTAATGAATACAGGAATCATTAAATCGGGCTTATTTTCAGGAATCTTCGCTGCAAACTCTGCATTTTGAGATACGAACACACCCAATATTAAACCGCCAATGCAATAACAAAATGTAATGGGAAATCTAAAAAGTCCATTAAACAGTAACAGCTTTTTCACGGTAATTTCATCTTTCGCCGATAATATTCTTTGTACCTGCGATTGATCGATGCCATAATAAGAACAGTATAAAAAAATACCGCCAAGCATCATTGGCCAAAAACCGTATTCAGAACCGTCAAATCCTGATTTTTGAAAGTTAATAATATTAAGTCTTGAATAATCTAAGTGGGTTTTAATTACTTCCCAACCACCTGTATAACGATAGCCAAAAAATATGATGATACCAATGCCAGATACTTTTATTAGCATTTGTGCTACTTCACTATATACAATGGCTTTCATGCCCCCTTCAAGGGAGTAAAAAATGGTAACCACCGATATAATAATGATGGTATAAACGAAAGATAGATGAAGTATGGAAGTTAGAATAAGTGTTACTGCGTATATGGTTACAGATGTAGCAAAAGACCGACTTATTAAAAACACAATACTTACTAGAAGTCGTGATGATCTATTAAATCTTTTTTCTAGAAATTCATATACACTTACCACACCTGAGCGATAAAGTACAGGTGCTATAAAGGCTATTAAAATAATCATGGCAATGGGCACACCAAATTCAAAAGTTAGCCATTGCATACCACCACCCTTTCGCAAGCCTACAAATGCGGGTGCAGATATAAAGCTAATTACAGAGAGCTGTGTGGCCATGGTAGATAAACACAACGCAAACCACCCAAACTGTTTACCACCCAAAAAATAGTCGGTATTCAGCTTGCTTTTCTTAAACATAAAACCCAACACTATCATTACGATGAAGTAGGTTATTACCATTAAATAATCAACGTAGTTCATATTTAAAAATGGTTTTTGTTTAATTTAAAATCGATGTATAAAGCAGCCGACCAAGAAAACAAATCTGCACCAATACCTTTTTTGGTTTCATAAAGTGAAGTAGGTCTTGGGTCAAAATATTCAAACCAGCCATGGTTTAACATTAAAGCCAAACTATCATTTTTAATTTTCATTGCAAGTTCGGTATAACCATATTGTATCAATCCGTTGTACAACATCCAATTAACATTAATCCAAATAGGACCACGCCAATATTTAAGTGGATTAAAAGATGGCTCAGTAAAAGCACAAGAAGGGCAAAGCTGCCAATCGTCTTTTTTAAATTGTTGTTGTAAGTTTTTTACTAAAATTTGGGCTTGTGCTTCGCTACAAATACCTGCAAACAATGGCATAAAACAAGAAGATACTTTACAAGGTATTTGCTGCTGACTTTTTAAGTCATAAGCCAAGTAGTAACCCGATGTTTCATCCCAAAGTTTTGTATTCATGCTATTAATACTTTTATCATTCCACATGGCAATTTCCTCAGTATTAATACCCAATAATTCGCCTATAAAAATTAGCGACTTATTAGATTTTATAAGCATAGCATTAAACAACACATCCTGTATAGCAAAAGGGGTATGTTGAAATATTTGTTCATCGTTATAATTATGTTTACTAAATAAATCTACCAAGAAAATGTATTTTTTGTAGTGCTCATTGGTTGGTCGTTCAGCAGCATCTACATTTTTGTTATCCCGTCTTAATTCAGATACCTCTCTAGCATTTGTAACGTCTATCTTTTCAAAAGCATCATCCCATAGTGGCGAATTATCGGTACCGCTTTCCCAGTTGTGATGTATGTACACGAGCCCTTCATTAAAAGGATCTCTATGGGTATATAAATACCGATGAAATGCAACAATTTTTGGAAAAATGTCTCTTAAAAAAGGCAGCCATTGGGGGTTATTTTGCATTTGAGCGTGCATGCGTTCTAATACAAAACCAAATACCGATGGTTGCGTAATGCCAGAGGTTGCAACATTGCTTGGTGATAACGCTTGTGTACGCCAAACATCGGGACCAGGAAAATAATTAGGATTTAGCTGATGAAAGTTGATATGTGGTAGCATACCATTTTGCCACTGCCCCTTAAACATGTTGCTTATCTCGTCCATTGCTTTTTGTTGATCAAAATAGCTGTAACCTATAGCAATAAAACCAGAATCCCAATTCCATTGAAATGGATATAGCCTTGCACTTGGTATAGTGTAGCCATTACGCCAATTGTTGAGAAGCACTTTTTTTGCATCTTCCAAAATGTTATTGTCAATCATATTGGTTTACTTTAGTAAGGAAACTTTAAATAAATCACCCTCCAGCAAACTGAAGGGTGACTTATTTAATGGAGAAAAACTAGAAAGTAAGTGTAGCCCTTAAATAGGTTGCCCTTGGAAGGATAGGTCTTCCTACAAAATAATCTCCTGTATTAGACTGAGTATCACCTGCACGAGGGTTACCCTCGGTAATACCTTCTGAGTTAAACACGTTAAATATACCACCACTAATCCGGAGGGAAGTTTTCTTATCAACCATAAAACTGTATCCTGCAGATAATCTTGCTATTGAATAAGGATCTAATTCAACCGCATTGCTCGCATTTCCATACCTTTTACCTGCATAGTTGTTATTGAAGCTAATATCAAAAGTTTGGTTATTGTAATATATGCCAGCATCATACATAAATCTCGGTTGACGCTCTACCCATTTACCTTCATTGGCAGGTGTGGTTTCATCCTTGGTATAAGTTGCCTGCTGAGAGGTTACCGACCCTGTAAAATGTAAATTTTTAGCAAAAATCCAGTCGAAGCTGCTTTCTATACCAGAAGATTTTGTGTTTACATACTTTGATATTTCTTGTACACTACCACCTACATTTAAGTAGTTTACCTGCAACCTGTCATTTAAGTTTTCAGAGAAATAGGCTAATGTAAATGTTAGAGAAGGCATATTTAATTTCAAACCGGCTTCATACTGATTAATCTTTTCAGGTTGGTATTTAGGGTATGCAGCCACACCACTGGCATATTTAACACTTACGCCACGCAATTCAGGAAAAAAGTAGCCTTTAGAATAGTTCAAATATCCAAATACATTTTTAGCAATGGCATAGTTAGCTGCAAGAGCCAAAGCCCAATCACTTGTAGTTACATTAAATCTGTCAAATGCTCCGGTACCCCATGCAACGTTAATGCCATCTGCATTTTTAGTGGTTGCAGTTTTTTCAATGCTGCCATTACCAGTTATGCTTTCCATACGCAAGCCTGCATCCAATCTTAGTTTGCCTATTTTAGCTTCGTCAGATAAATATATTGCACTTTTCTTGCTGGAAATGGTTTTATTGGTATAACCAGGTAACGATACAACACCATTATTGGTAAACTTGATTACCGTATTGGTGGCATCGGTATAAGTTAGGTTCAATAGTCTTGGTTTATCTTTAAACTCACTTAAATATCTGAATTGAATATTTAAATCACCAGCTTCGGTTCTTGCACCAAATAAGCCAAACGTTATGTTATGTTCAACTTTACCTGTCAAAAAAGATTTATTCAGTGTAAGTAAAGTTGATAATTCACTTAAGGGCCTTATTCTGTCGGTAATGTTATTTTGTAATACCAATGCACCACTACTAAGCGGTGAATTATCATTGGCAAATGTATAAGTACCGCTAACAGCTGTTGGCGCTATTACTTTTAAGAAGTTTGCTTGCGTTGCAGGATTAATGCCGCTACCATCGGTACCAAAGAAATTAAACTGGTGTTGATAACGTGCTGAACGTACTTTGGCATTCAATTTCCAACCATTGCCAAACTCTTTTTGAAAATCTACCATAAAATAACCACCCTTAGTAAGTACACCATTATTGGCCTGACTTTGATAAATACCATTGGGTGTTTTAGCAGATAATAGTATCACATCGCTTGTTTGCAAAGTATTGATAGTTACACCATCATAACCAACAGGTCTTTTTCTATCGGCAGTAAGTGGATAAGGTAAAAAGAATTGTGCTTTATCATCAATATACTGAAAATAAAATGTAAGCGACCCGTCATTAATCATTTTCTTTAGATTTCCTCTTAATTGATAGCCATTAGAGGCTAGCCCAGTAACTACTGGCCCTTCATCGTAGCGGTAAGTACCGCTGATATTATAAAACAGGTTATTTTCGGTAATGGCACCACCTGTATTAAAATCAAATTTGGTCTTACCTGGCGTAGCTGCCTCGGCTTCTATAATGGTTTTTGAAGTATTTGAACCCACTTTGCTGGTATAGTTTATAATACCTGCAACCGAACCTGCACCATACAATGTAGATGAGCCACCACGTACAAATTCAATATTGTTAATTCCAAGATCATTTCTATAATAAACATCAGCAGCCGATGAATTAAGCCCCATTGTACTGATAACGGGCATTCCATCAATTTGTAATGGTGTAAATTGGTATTGACCACCAGATGGTAACCCTCTGACAAAAACGTTTGAAGCAACTTCACCACCACCACCTTCAGCTGAAATACCAGGCACTGTTCTTAAAATATCAGCATTGCTGTTAAATTTTAGGTTGCTTAATTTAGATGGACTAAAAGTGGAAACAGAAATTGGCAATTCCATTTGACTTCTACGTGAGTTATTGGCTGTAACCACTACACTTGTAAGAGAACTACCAGCTTCTTTTAGCACAACATCGTAGTTGATTACTGTTGGCTTTACATCAATAACCGCATCATCATACCCAATAGACGAAATCACTAAAATGACGTTCTTTAAAGATTTGATTGATAAGCTGAAACTGCCACTATTATCGGTTACTGTGCCAGCAGTTTCGCCTTTAATTTTAATAGATGCACCCGGCACAGGTAGGTTTTTACTATCTTTTACTGTTCCCTTAACAACAGTTTGAGCATTTGCAAATAATGCAAATAACATCAGGCAGCAAAAGCAAATAATCAACTTGCTTGGTAGATTCTTTTTTTTCATATAGAAGCTTGTTTTAGAAAACAAAAATGTGCATTTTAAAATATTCAAAATAATGGTTTTGCCAAAGCCCTATCACAAATGCTAGTGTAACGGATTGTGTAACCGATTACTGTGGACAATATTTTAGAGAAAAAAATGCCAGCAATGTAATTTTATTGATTATTGCTTTCTTATGACTAAAAAAAGAACCACACTAAAAGATATTGCGGAGAGGTTGGGTATTTCTGTGGCTACAGCTTCCAGAGCACTGCGAAATCATCCGGATATCAGTCAGAGAATAAAAGATCAGGTAGCATTACTGGTAGAGGTAATGCATTATCGTCCTAATAGCTTCGCCATTCAGCTGCGTAAGCAAAAGTCGGGTATTATAGGGGTAATAATTCCCAAAATTGTTCATTTTTACTCCTCTACCATTATAAAAGGCATTATATCAAAGGCACACGAACACAATTATCAGGTGCTGATTTGTGAATCGGGAAACGATGAAAACTCAGAAAAGGAACATGCATCATCACTTTTAAATATGGGTATCGATGGATTATTGGTATCACTTTGCAACGATAATTTTAGCGAAGAATATTTTGGTGAAATACAGTCAGAAGGTTTTCCCATTGTTTTTTTTGATAAAGTACCCAATACTATTTCAGCAAATAAAGTACTTACCAACGATTTTGTTGGTGCATTTACAGCCACAGAACACCTTATACAAAATGGATATAAAAAAATTGCCCATTTAAAAGGGCAAAAGGGTGCACGAAATACTTCGCCACGCTTGTTGGGTTATTTGAAAGCATTAGAAAAATATCAACTCATATCAGAAGAAGATCTGATTATTGAATGCTGTAAATGTACAGAAGATGAAGGTTTTGCTACCACCTTACAGTTAATGCAGCAAACTAATTTACCCGATGCCATTTTTTGTGTAAATGATGAGTTGGCTATTGGTGCATTGGCAGCTTTACGAAAATTAAATATTGCTGTTCCCAATCAGGTAGGTGTTGTAGGTTTTAGTAATTCTACCGCCGGAGAATATATGTTTCCTTCACTAACCACTTTAGCACAATCGGGTACGGAAATTGGGCAAAAAGCTACAGAAGTATTGATTAATTGCATTAAAAAAGATTCTGCATTAAAACTAGAAGATACCTATGTGCAGTATATTATTGAACCTACAATTATTATAAGGGAATCATCTCAAAAAAATGCTTAATACTAATTAAAGTAATTTATGTTTTCATGCTTATAAATACCGTAATTATAAATAAAACTATACCTAACACCAGTATTTATTATTTTCGTTTGATTGTCATCAATTAAGTAGTAATTTTCTTTGTCAAAAATTTATGTTACAGTAATACTGTCGCTAAAATTTATGCTTTTTGAATCAATATTTTTAATTAAAAAGGCTGTTTTCTTGTTTTTAAGAAATATAAGCACTGAGTCGTTGTACTTAAATAATTTTACTTTATCATCGAATTTTTTTGTATTTACTAGGTTAAAGCTTGATACACCATTATACGAATATATCTTTACAATACTATCTGAATAAATAAATAAAAAATTGGAATCATTTAATTTCGCTGCTACCAAATTTTCATCTTTCCTTAGTTGTGAAAATATTTTATTACTTTTTTCATCTAAGGGATGTTCTATAAATTTAGCACTAAATGTATTTGTTTTGTCTACGCATACTTGTTTACTGTTGCAACCCAAAAAGCCAAGCAATAAATAAAGTAATAGCAGAACTGATAAAAATGAATTATTCATAAGATTGAAAAGGTATGAGTTGATAAACAAAAAGTTTATCAACTCATTGGTAATTAATTATTGAAAACTTCTTGGCATTCTCTTGATCCGTCAGCTTTAAGTGTAATAAGTACATTCTCTTGTTCATAACCTTTTATCCTATCTTTAAGGATTACAAGTGTATTCTCATACAAAATAACGCCCTTAAGATTAAGTTGCATGATTTCATTCACAATTTCTTCATTAAGCCCTATTAAATGACTTCTCCCATCGTTTTCTCTAAAATATTGAGCAAAATTGTCATTAATTTATATAGGTTCTAAGCATTGCGTCAAGATAAGAAACGAACCCTTGTGTTTGCTGGTAACATGTATTTCCAGAAACTTTACAGCAATAACCAAAACCGACATACCCATATTGTTGGGTCTCATATAATAAAATTTCTTGTGGCACTTCTAGACTGCATGACACAAAAGCAACCACTAGTATTAAGAATACAATATATTTTTTCATTTCAATAGATTTTACCAAATAGGGATATCCATAACATAGTTTGGCTTTCTACAACCTGTGACCTTTTTGTCAGTTGTCGGTGTCCCTAACCGTTGATTTTATATTACTGACTTTCATTTTCTTCTAAGTCCTTTAGTAAGGTTCTTTATGGACCTATATTGACTTTAGAAGTTAGACGGCTCAATATTATTTCTACCAACAATAAAATACATTATAAATATAATATATAAAAAACCAACCAACACTTTTAAATATTGATTGTTTCCTCTTTATTAATGATTTATATTCTTTTTTGGTTTTACCACAGGTAGTATTAATTACCTGTTTCCATAACTTTTTGCAATGCTTTTTTGCTGCTGAGATAGTATTTTAATTTATTGTATTATTTATGCGTAGAACTACGTAATTTTTTTGCGTAACTCTACGCATAAAATATTTTAAGCGTTATTTACTTACAAGCTTTGTATTGAGCTAATTAAATAACTATTGTCAACCAACCAATAGGCAGCAAAGAGAAGCTGCTGTGCAGTTTTGTATATTGGCTTATGATATTAGATGGCTAAATAATACAATAAATAAATTTAGCCTGCTTTAAACGCCTTTGTATGCAGGGTATAATAAGCTACAGCAGAACTTGCCAACATAAAAATTGCTCCCAGTAAAAATGGTGCTCCTGGAAAATAAATACTATGTGTTTTATTGGTAAAATAAGCAAACGTATTAGTCATTAATAAGGGTCCAACAATTGTAGTTGCACTCATTAAACTGGTTAAAGAACCTTGCAGTTCTCCCTGCTCATTCGCTGGCACATGACCAGCCATAATAGATTGTAATGCTGGCCCACTAATACCACCCAAACAGTATGGCACTAAAAAAGCAAACATCATCCAACTTTGGCTGGCTATAGCAAATAACAACATGCCAATGCTGTATAATAACAATCCCAAATAAATACTTTTTTCATTGCCTAATTTTGGGTTAACCACCCTAGTTAAACCGGCCTGCACACCACCTACCAGTAAGCCAACCACACCCAATGAAATACCAATCATTTGCGGACTCCAGTTAAATTTTTCTATTGTAAAAAAGCTCCAGTTGCTTTGTACTGCATGAGAGCCCAGATACACTAAAAACAAAGAAATAACCAAGCCAATTAAAGCTGGATATTTTTTAAGGTTGTATAAACTAACGCCGGGTATGGTTCTTTTCCATTCAAATTTTCTACGCTTGTCTTTATCCAACGATTCGGGCAAAACAAAAAAGCCATACAAAAAGTTAATCATGCATAACCCTGCTGCCACCATAAAAGGTACTCTTGCCCCCAAGCCACCCAACAAACCACCAATCATGGGGCCAATTACAAAACCTAAACCAAAAGCTGCTCCAATCATTCCAAAGTTTTTGGTACGTTCTTCAGGTGTACTGATATCTGCTATATAAGCTGCTGCTGTAGTAAAACTTGCACCTGTAAAGCCTGCTACAATACGACCAATAAATAGCCAAGCTATATTGGGTGCAAAGGCTAAAAATAAATAATCAATCGCAAAACCAAAAAGCGATGCCAATAAAACTGGCCTTCGACCATAACGATCACTTAAACCGCCAATTAAAGGAGAAAAACAAAACTGTGTAATGGCAAATGCAAACAAGAGCCAACCACCAATTGTAGAAGCTTCACTTACAGTAGCATGACCCAACTCTTCAATCAGTTTTGGCATTACTGGAATAATAATACCAAAGCCAATCACATCTATTAACAGGGTAATAAAAATAAAACCAATTGCTGCATTACGTTTTGTTGCCATAAAAAAGTATAGCACAAAGATGCATTTTTTGAAAATGCTATAAACACCTATCTGAAAATAGTAACAGAACCGGTAAATGGTTCTGTTAAATAGCCATCATTGGTTTGAATAATGTAGTAGTAAGTGCCTGATGGCAAAGGTTTTCCATTGAATTTACCATCCCAATCTATTGTGTATCCCCTGCTTCTAAATATTTGTCTTCCGCTTCTGTCAAAAATCTCTACCACACAATTAGATAACGCAGCCAAAGCAGGAATAGACCAAGTTTCATTAATGCCATCTCCATTGGGCGAAAATGCATTGGGAATAACTATGTTTGGAATTACTTTAATATTTACTGTATCAAAAGCATAACAACCATTGGCACTGATTACTTCCAGTTTATAGGTGGTGGTTTGTAAGGGTTGTGCAACAGGGTTTAAAATTGTATCGGAATTTAAAAAATAATTGGGTGTCCATTTTAATATTGCAGCATTACCTGTTATTGTACCATTTAAAATAGTAGAAGCTTGTTGAATAATTGCTTTGTTGTTACCTGCATCTACCACTGGCGATTCAAATACATTGATGTTTTGCTGTTTATCGGCAACACAACCATTATTAGCTGTATAAGTATATGTCAAATTGTGATTACCCACACCTGCAGTTGCAGGTGTAAACAAGCCTGCTGACGTAAGTCCGTTACCAGTATAAGTTGCAGTACCTGCAATACCTGTTGTTTCCAACGCATTCAGCTGAAAAGCAGCATCGTTGAAACAAACATTATTGAGTGAAAGAAACTGAATGTTGGGTATTTCTTTTAAACTTGCAACAATACTATCAATTGCAGAACAGCCATTTACTGTAACTGTTAAGTAGTATTTACCAGTATCGCTGTAATTAAAACTGTTGAATGAAATATTTTGTTGGTTGTTACTGAACCCATTTGCAGACGACCAAGTATAAGTTGCAGGAGTGATGGTATTGTTGTTGTTGATTGTGGCAGACGTAAACCGGCAAACAGGAAAACTACTTACCAGTTGTGCCAACGGAGTTGGTTTTACAATTACTACAACTGTATCATAATCTTTACAACCACCATTATTAGTAACTAAAAAATAACTACCTGCTGCAAGTAACGTAATATTATTCAAGGTGTTGGTAGGTGAACTACTTGAAAAACCGTTGGGACCTGTCCAGCTGTAGGTTGCACCAATACCTGCCAATGAACTGTTTAATGAAATGAAGGCCTTTTCGCAAACAGGGTTAACAGGGCTAATACTTACCGAAGGTTTTGTATTAATAATTACCGAAACTGTTGCGTTTACTGTATTGCAACCAGGTTTTGTTACAGTAACGGCATACGTTCCAGCCATATTGATTTGCATATTTAACACAATCGGATTTTGTTCATTGCTGGTAAAACCATTAGGTCCAGTCCATGAAAACTGAATACCTTCTGCAGCTCCAATATCACAGTACAATTTTAAGGTATCACCCACACAACCAGGTGTTACTGCTGTTGCATTACTTAAACCTACTGCATCTAACCTATTAAAGCCAGAAAAATAACCATATCGGCAACCCGTTGCAGCATCTCCATGAATAATACTTAAATGAAAATCTTTGGCATTGTTTTTTACAATAGCAGTTGCACCCGCTGCCATTTGCCCAGTACTCAATTGTATTCTTGCATATTTCCATGCACCATTACTAAATGGTACATTAGAAAACTGAGCTGCATTAATGGTTGTATTGTCGCCATTAAAAGTGAACCCATTTTCTCCACCTGTAGGTACCAGTATATTTACATATAAAGGTGAGCTTATTGAACGTGTAAAACCTACCGTTCTAGAACCAGAACAATCTAATTGTGGCAATAATGCATGTCCAACTTCGCAACCAAAACCCGATAGATGCAATACATATACTGGTTTAGTGGTTTCTATGTAAAAAATATCGTTGTACGATTGCTGCATAAAGGTTTGTCCTTTATTAATGGTACTTACGTTGTTACCATTAATATTAATAGTGGTATTATCTTCTGTTGCTAAAATAAAAAGATTATCAGATGGACGACCCGATGGTGTGTTTAAATACCCTGGCAAAGAAATGTAACGTTTACCTACCAAAGAAACTGGTACAATTTGCTCTCCAGCCATATCAGAACAACTTCCAAATGCTCCACCACCAATAGAATCATCTTTTATAGTAATTGCAACTGGCTTGTTGGCTGTAACAGTTGATCCCATTAAATGCCCATTGGTTAAGTTAGATGATGCAACTGCCGAAAAAGTTTGACCCTTGTTTAAAGTAATGGTAAAAGGCACATTTGCAGCATAGCCTATAATATTTTGTGTTGGGGTAATTGTTACGATTGTTGCATCTTCAGTAGCAACTATATCAAATGCAGAAACTGCAGCAGGATTTGTAGAGCCACTATTATTGAGCATATTTTGTGCAGGTATAAAAAAATTGATGCCTAACGCATTACGTCCTTTCAATGCAAAAATTTCTGGATTGTTCACTGATGCTTCTTCGTAATAAGCTGTAATAAACGCAGTACTTCTTATTAGCAATCCATAATTTAAAACCTGATTGGCTGGCTTATTTTCAACCATATCAATTCTAGCAGTTAAATCAACTGTTTGAGAGGTGTTGGCTGGTACGGTAACAATAATTAAAGCAAAGCTTGCATTTGCTGGTTGTGATATCGTAACAACAGCATCTTGATTTAAAGCTGTGAATCGAAGGTAAATGGGTCTATCGCCATGTGTACTTCCATTATTAAAAGTAACATCAGGAGCAACAAACCAAAAAGCAGTATCGGTTTGTGCTTTTAATTGTTGAATCGTGTTGCAAAAAAGAAATACAAGCAATAATTTAAAACAGCATCTCATGTTTTGTAAAAGTCGTTAAAAAAGCAATATAAAATTGTTAATCAGCTAATTATCGTTAAGTTTTTGATGTGTGGCTAAATGTATTAATAGTATATTCCTATTCAACTGCCGATAAGCCTGAGATTGAAGTGGTAGCTAACCCAACGAAAGTGGGTTACTACAAACGAAAAGCCCAGTACCACTGCTCAATATTGATTAGAAAGCCCATAGCCCCAAACCAAAAAATATGCACAAAATTCAATTGATTTTATTCCATATTCTTTAAACCATTAACTTGCCGCCATGGATAAGTTTATTGTTTCTGCCAGAAAATACAGGCCACAGGCTTTTGATACTGTGGTGGGGCAGGCACATATTACCACTACATTAAAAAATGCCATTAGGCACAATCAATTGGCTCATGCATTTTTATTTTGTGGCCCTCGTGGCGTGGGTAAAACAACCTGTGCAAGAATTTTAGCCAAAACCATCAATTGCGAAAACTTACAACCCGATGGTGAAGCATGTGACCAATGCAATAGCTGTAAAAGTTTTAATGATGGTGCATCTTTAAACATACATGAGTTAGATGCTGCCAGTAACAATAGTGTAGATGATATTAGAACATTGGTAGAACAAGTTCGTTTTGCACCACAGGCTGGTAAATACAAAGTATATATTGTGGATGAGGTACACATGCTTAGTACCAGTGCCTTTAATGCGTTTTTGAAAACATTGGAAGAACCTCCTTCGTATGCCATTTTTATTTTAGCCACTACTGAGAAGCATAAAATTTTACCAACAATTTTAAGCCGCTGCCAAATTTTTGATTTTAAAAGAATTACGACCAACGATACAGTTGAACATTTACAAGAAATTGTTGATAAAGAACAAATTGTTGCCGATAAAGCATCGTTACAAGTAATTGCTCAAAAGAGTGAAGGTTGTATGAGAGATGCCTTGAGTATTTTGGATAAAATAGTAAGCTTTACCAATGGCGAAGTAAACTATGCCAATACTTTAGAGCATTTGAATATTTTAGACCACGATTATTATTTTAAAATATTAAATAGCTTACAAAAGCAAGATTTAGCTGCTGCTATGTTGCTATACGATGAAATAAATCGTAAAGGTTTCGAAGGCGATTTGGTGCTAAATGGTTTTGCAGAGTTTATTAGAAATATCTTGGTTTGTAAAGACGAAAAAGCCATTTCGTTATTGGATGTAGTTGAAGGCATGCAAGAAAAATATAAAACAGGTGCACAAAAAGCCAGCTTATCTTATTTGGTAAGTGCATTGAATATTTTGAACGATGCCGAGATTAATTTTAAAATGGCACGCAACAAGAGATTGCATGTTGAGCTAACTTTAATAAAACTGAATTTTTTACAACAAGCAATTGATTTAAGTGTAAACGATAATGGTGGCGTAGTAAAAAAAAAACGAGTTGATGGTCCCATTGCAGTAAGGTTTAAGCAAGTGCCTTCGATACAGGTAAAGCCAAGTGGCGAAGCTAAATTGTATGTGCAGGAGTCAAAAGCCATTAGTGGTAAGCCATTAGCAACTAGCCAAAACTCGGTACAAAATCTTGTTGCTGAGCCAACAGTTCAAAAAATTCAGCCAACACAATCCCACCTTGTAGTTGCACAACAAGGTGCTCCAAAACCACAACCAACCAATACTGCTGACCCCAAGAAAAGCTTATTAGAAGTATTAAGGGATAAGGCAGGCGACAGATACAATGTAATTGAAGTTAAAGAAGTAGAGCCCTTAAACATAGAAAAGTTGCAACAGTGCTGGAACGAATACATGGGCATTTTGCAACAAAAAGGCGATAAACATGCTACTATTGGTACTTTTAAAATTGCTCAATTGGCCATTTTAAACGATGTACAGTTTAGCATTACCGTTAATGCTTTGACCCAGCAAAAGTTTATTGAACAGGAAAAAGTTTTGTTAATCGACCATATACAAACTGCTTTTAACAACAGAGCTATTACCTTTACGATAATCGTTGGCGAAACAGCTGAGCCAAAAGATGTACCAATTCACTTAACTTTGAACAGCAGACAAAAATTTGAACGTATTGCTGAACAATACCCATTGGTTAGAGAATTGAAGGAAAAACTAAAATTTGATATCGATTATTAATTGACAAGCTGACCGAAATACACACCTTTCAGAGAAAGTGATAATTTTAAAACTGGTTTAAATCAGGGTGAATAAACCACACACAAACACTACTGTACACTATGGATTTTAATATGGAATACAACACAGATAGAAACTATTTAGTGATGAGAGAATATGGCAGACATATTCAAAAAATGGTGGAATACCTTTTAACACTGGAAGACCGTGAAAAAAGAAATTTACAAGCCAAATCTGTAATTGAATTAATGGGATTTTTAAACCCACATTTAAGAAATGTGGAAGATTTCAGGCATATGCTGTGGGATCATTTATTTTTTATCAGCGATTTTAAATTAGATGTAGATAGCCCATATCCTATTCCTCAAAAAGAAACCTATAAAGAAAAAGGACTTAGATTACAATACCCTAAGCGTTACCCTAAATATGCTCATTTAGGCAAAAATTTAGAAATGGTCATTAATAAAGCATTAAAAGAAGAAGATGCCGAAAAGAAACAAGGTTTTGCCAACTCTATTGCGTATTACATGAAATTATCTTACAGCAACTGGCATAAAGAATTGGTACACGATGAAGTAATAAGAACCGAACTTACTGAAATTACTGATGGACAATTAGAGTTTAGCAATACACCATTTATTAAACATCGCAATCAAAATTTTGAAAGAGATGATTATGGTCGAGGTGGACAGCAACAACGTCGCCAAAATTTTGGGGGAAGAGACAACAGAAATAACAGAAACAACGGTGGCCAGCGTGACAACAGAATGGGTGGACAAAGAGACAACAGAATGGGTAGTAGTCCAAGAGATAATAGAAATGGACCGGGTGGACCAAGAGATAACAGAAATGGACCAAGCAACGGAAATGGTAACAACAGAAATTTTAAAAAGAGATTCTAATTGTTAGATTAACGGATTGGTGAATTAACTGATTAAAGAGCATCGAATTAGTTCGATGCTCTTTTGTTTTTATTAATGATGAACAGAATAAAAACTCCATCTTTTCAACTATTTTCGTTTTCATTAAATCACTATTCGTCAATTCGCAAACCCAACAATTCTCCCATGAATTCATTCGAAGTAAGAGGTGGCAAAAAATTAGCAGGTTCCATTACCCCACAAGGTGCAAAAAATGAAGCCTTACAAATACTGTGTGCTGTTTTATTAACTGAGGAAACTGTTACCATTTCTAATATCCCTGATATTTTAGATGTAAACCTGCTGATTGAATTACTGCATGATATGGGTGTGCAGGTAAACAAAATTGACAAGCATACGTATAGCTTCACAGCAAAAAATGTAGATGAAAATCATTTAGCCAGCGATGCTTTCAGAAAAAAAAGTGGTCGATTAAGAGGTAGTGTAATGTTGGCTGGCCCAATGCTGGCAAGGTTTAAGAAAGCCTATATCCCAAAACCCGGTGGCGATAAAATTGGAAGAAGAAGATTAGATACTCATATTATTGGATTTGAAAAACTAGGAGCAGCATTTAATTACGCTGATGAAAGTGGTTGCTTCAAATTATCATCCCCAAAACTAACAGGTGCATTTATGTTGTTGGATGAACCCAGTGTTACAGGTACAGCCAATATTTTAATGGCAGCCGTTTTAGCAAAAGATACCACCACTATTTACAATGCAGCTTGCGAACCTTATATACAGCAGTTGTGTAAAATGCTCAATAGCATGGGTGCAAATATTAGTGGAGTTGGCAGTAACTTATTGGTTGTAAACGGCGTTATGTCCTTACACGGCACAACACATACTATGCTGCCTGATATGATTGAAATTGGCAGCTTCATTGGTCTTGCAGCCATGACCCAAAGTGAAATCACTATTAAAAATGCTGGTGTGCAACATTTGGGTGTAATACCAGAAAGGTTTCAGCAGTTGGGTATTCAAATGGAGATTAAAGGCGATGATATATATATTCCTACACAAGACAGTTATGAAGTAAGTACTTATTTAGATGGTGGTATTTTAACTATTTACGATCATCCTTGGCCTGGCTTTACACCAGATTTAATCAGCATTGTGTTGGTGGTTGCTACACAGGCAAGAGGCAGTGTTTTGGTGCATCAAAAAATGTTTGAAAGCCGTTTGTTTTTTGTAGATAAACTGATTGATATGGGTGCTCAAATTATTCTCTGCGACCCTCACCGTGCTACGGTAATTGGTTTAGGACGAAAAAATAATTTACGTGGTATTACCATGAGCAGTCCTGATATTCGTGCAGGACAAGCCCTATTAATTGCAGCCCTCAGTGCCGATGGGAAAAGCACCATTCAAAATATTGAACAAATAGATAGAGGGTATCAATTTATTGATGAACGTTTAAGAGCATTGGGTGCCGATATTAAGAGGGTGTAAAAAGAACAATAAAATATTGAAATGTGTATCTTAATAAACCATTAGCAAACGTCCAAAATGATAGATATTTTAAAACAACATATCATTAAAAGACTTGGTAGCGATATTGAAAATTTAGATATAGTTTTAAGCAACTTCAAGCCTTTACATGTTGAGAGAAACAAGTTTTTAGTTCAACAGGGGCAGGTTTGTAAACAAGTTTATTTCATTGCAAAAGGCTGCCTCCAGGTTTTTGTTTACGACAATGAAATGAATGAAACAACAAGAGATATTGTAACCGAAGGAACCTGGTGTTCTGAATTATTAAGTTTTGGCAGTGGCAACCCCGCCAATGAAAATATTAGAACTGTTGAACCCTGTGAATTATTGGCTATTGATAGGCAAGGCTTTCAAAAAATGATGGAAACTATACCACAGTTTGATAAAGTTTATAAACAAATTCTAGAGACCTCTTATGCCAACTCTGTTTACCGTATCAACACTTTTGTGGCTCTTTCTGCATTAGACAGAATAAAATGGTTAATGGAATTTAGACCTCAATTAATGACAAGGGTTTCAAGCAAACTCATTGCTTCTTATTTAGGCATTAATAAAGATGTTTTTAGTCGATTAAAAGCCAAATTATAAGTAGATGAAGCCAATTGAAAATGTAAATACTTTTTATGCAAAAAGTCAAATGGAATGGAGAGATTGGTTGCAAAAAAATCACTTGTTAAAAGAAAGTATTTGGTTGATTATTTATAAAAAAGAAACTGACATACCATCTGTTTACTATCCTGAAGCTGTAGATGAAGCTCTTTGTTTTGGATGGATTGATAGCTTACCCAATAAAAGAGACGAAAAAAGCTATTATCAATTTTTCTCTAAAAGAAAACTGAAAAGCAATTGGAGCAAAGTGAATAAACTGAAAATTGAAAAATTAATTCGTCAAAATAAAATGATGCCTCAAGGAATTAAGATGGTAGAGTATGCTAAAAAAAATGATACCTGGGATGCTTTAAATAAAGTAGATATTTTACTAATCCCTAATGAAATGGCAGTATTATTCGAAAGCAATCAAACAGCAAAGAGAAATTTCGATAACTTCCCTCCTTCAATAAAACGAGGTATTCTCGAATGGATTTACAATGCAAAGCAAGATGCTACAAGATTAAAACGAATTACTGAAACTGTATCATTGGCAGCACAAAATATTCGAGCCAATCAATATTCACCAAAAAAGTAAGCCCCATAAATGTAGACTTTTGTCATCGTCTCTTAAATTATTGCCTTTCATTTTTGCATTATTATTCACTCCCGATGGCTATCGGGATTAAAATGTAAAAAATGAAAGAGTATTTATTATTATTTAGGAATGCAAGTGCCCAAAATGGCTATTTAACAACCAATCAAGATATGGCTGAGGATATGCCTAAGTGGCAATCTTGGATTGGTAATATTGCTATGCAAGGCAAACTGGTTCACACTGCACCAATTGAATATGCAGCATCTGTTGTAACCAATCAAAACTTAACTACGGAACCTTATAAAGAAACTAATTCAGTTTTAGTATCTGGGTTTTTAATTTGTAAAGCCGATAGTTTAGATGAAGTTCAACAATGGAGTAAAACTTGTCCTATTTTGAAATATCCGAACAGCTCAGTAGAGATTAGACCTTTAACTCCTTTCCCAACAAATTAAAATTATAAACTATGGACAAAATTTTAAACACAGGAAGATACATTTTCCCATTATCGTTTTTATTGTATGTAGGGCTGCACCTTGGTAAGCCAGATGTTGGAGCTGCATTCGTGCCAAACTATATTCCTTTTCCCTACTTTTGGAATTACTTTACATTGGTTTGTATTATACTTTTCATAGTTAGTTCAATAATTAGAAAGTATGATAAATTGGCTTACTGTTTAATGGCTTTGTATGTATTATTAATGGCTTTTTTAGTTCACTTACCAAGAGCAATGGGCAACGAATTAGACGCTACTGCAATGACTGCAAATCTTGATAGAGAAAAGGAACTTGAAATGGTGAACTTTTTTAGAAACATAATGGTTACAGGTGCTTTGATGGCGTTTGCAAAATTTGTATCGAAAGACAAAAGACTTATTGGATAACGTTAAATAGTAAAGTCGGAAAAATTCATTCCGACTTTACTATTTATTGTTTTTATAAAATTTTCATACTAATTTCTCCTTAACCCAATTCCATTTCTTGCACCTGTATGTTTGCCATCTTCAACAGTTAATACCCCATTTACCAAAACATATTTAAAACCAGTACTGTATTGGTGTGGCTTTTCGAAAGTAGATTCATCTTTCACTTCATTTTCATTAAATACCACAATATCAGCAGCAAAACCTTCACGTAATAATCCACGGTCTTTTAGCTGAAATTTTTGTGCAGGTAAACTGGTCATTCTTCTAATAGCTTCTTCTAAACTCAATATTTTTTCTTCTCTTACATATTTACCCAAAACCCTTGCATTGGTGCCATATCCACGTGGATG
The DNA here is from genome assembly GCA_044348985.1 of Chitinophagaceae bacterium. Classification (GTDB taxonomy): domain Bacteria; phylum Bacteroidota; class Bacteroidia; order Chitinophagales; family Chitinophagaceae; genus UBA1930. The sequence goes on along the minus strand of JBIKRV010000002.1, from coordinate 160,838 downwards.
AGGATTACCTGAATTATATACTCTAATGCTTGCATCACTGGCAAACATGTTAAACGGATATTGCATAATACGCTTTACGTCATCCTCACTCATGCCATGAAAAACAGCACTTGCACCACCATGTTCCATAATTTCTAAAATGGTTTCTGCTTCAAATTTGGCTTTGTGTTTTCGGCCTTTCAATAGATTGATTTGTTCTATACTCTTTCCATTATAACTACTATCAAAACCATAACTGGCTACCACTGCATAGCCCCAATGTTTCAATTTTCGTTTTTTCAATTTGGCATACATGGCATTTTTTACATCTTGGCGTATGGTTGCATTTGCCAATCTTGCTTTAATGCTATCCTGCCCATCAGCCAACACCCAATCTGGCAATAAAGTGCTGATAGAAGTAGAGCTTGCTGTGTACGGATATTGGTCTATCGTAACATCCAAACCTTCTGCTCTTGCTTTTAAAATCATGGGAATGGTTTCCTTACTTCGTCCCCAATTTTGCTGACCACTTAATTTAAAATGAGAAATCTCCACAGGCATTTTTGCTTCTCGTCCAATCAATAAAGCTTCTTCAATTGCATAAGTAACACTATCGCCTTCATCTCTCATGTGGCTTGCATAAACACCATTGTATTTAGCAGCCACTTTTGCTAAACGAACTATTTCTGCTGTTTTGCTATAGGTGCCAGGTATATAAATTAATCCAGTTGATAAACCAACAGCTCCATCTTTCATGGCTTGTTCTACAATGGCTTCCATTTGCTGTAGTTCAGTTTCGTTGGGGTCTCTCATGGCTCTTCCCATAACTTTTTTGCGTACATCATTGTGCCCAATTAATGCAGCCACATTAATGGATATTTTTAAACTATCTATAAACTTAAAATAGTTGCCAATATTGGGATTACTGCTGCCACAATTGCCAGTAATACAAGTGGTAACACCATCTAAAATAAAATTGCTTGCCAGCGGATTTCTTTTTTCATCGTCTTCTAAATGCGTATGTACATCTATAAAACCAGGAGCAACAATTAAGCCTGTTGCATCAATAACTTTCCTTGCTTGCCAATTACTAAGGTTGCCAATTTTAATAATTTTTCCATCCTTAACAGCCACATCTGCATAAAACCAACTATTGCCGGTTCCATCAATTAATTTTCCATTTTTAATTAAAATATCTGCATGTTGTGCATTGGCAAAGCCACAAAAAAACAGACAAGCAAAAAATAGTATTCTCATAATTTAAAAATAAGCATTCTTGGTTTAAAGAACTTGTAAGAGTGTGTTTGTATTTATAAATAATCAATTAATTCGTTATAAGGTAATATTTTTATATGCCTATCGGCAGATAAAAGAAATGTTTTACTACGGATGCACAGAAAATCACGGATTTTTTAGAATAAATTTTCGTGAGCGTTTCTTTAAAAAAACAATTATTGAATGGGTATTAAAGCACTTGCATCGATATTAAGTTCTTTACAAATAAGGTATACTGTAAAAATGGTTGGTGTAACAGCACCTTTTTCTAATAGGTGAATGTACTGCCTGTCTTTAAAACACATACGTGCAAGTTCACTTTGGCTTATGGAGCGTTTTTCTCTTTCTAACTTAAGAGCGTTACCAAATAATATGTTGAAATCCTTTTTCTCCATTCCAATGCAATGTGGAATAGATGTGAATATATTTTGTCATAATATATTATTACAAGTTGTTTTATTATTATACTTTTATATAACAATCGATTGTTCTAAGCTATACTAATCAAAACTTTTATCTTTTGTTAACCGGAAACAAAAGGTTGATTTTTGAAAAGTATATAGTTTAAAAGGCTTAAATTATTTCCGACAGCTTTGCCTTTAAAATAGCTAGGTAGGAGTAAAAATAAATTCAAACAAATGAAACAAATTCGTATAGCCTTTTCATTAATATTCATTCTTATCTTCACATCTAATTGTTTTGGGATAAGCTTTTCAAAAGAAGAGAAAAAACCAAATTATAGGACTATGACAGGGGTTTTTGCAAGTGTAAATACAAAGATTTTACAAAGTCAAGATTCTATTGCTATTCAAAATGAGTTAACGTTATTAGCGGAAAAAATAAAAGAGTACACCAGACAAACAACTCGTGAAATGCCAGAGGAATTTTATCAAGATAATATTCAAACTGTAATATTATATGGTATGCTAGGGATTATGAATGAAAAGGTTGCAATTGAAGGTAGATTAACTCCTGATGCTGCTCTCGATTGTTTGGGTTCGGCAATTGGTACAGCACTCGGATTAAATGAAGTATATGGTGATATAGTTGCTATTGTAAATGGAACATTTAGCCCTGGAACATTTTATGGTTTAGCGAAAAAGGTATTGAAACGTTATCTTGGATGGATTGCTTTGGGTATTGGGATTTATTCATTTGGTCATTGTATAGGAGTTTGGTAAAATAAATAAATACTTTTATGACAAAAAAATCACTACTAGGCATTACTTTTTTTTTACTCATTATTCTAAACTTTCTTTTGAGAAAGTTTAACATGCATTACAATTCATTAGTATTTATATTAATGTGCTTGTCAGCTTGTATTTATTCTTTTGTGTATCAAAAAAGAATAGTTTTTTTTCTTATTCTTATTTTGAGTTTAGTGAGCTTCGTTGTCATCATAATCAAATAGTTTATACCAAAAAAGTTAAATAATTAAAGAAAAATAATTTCTTCTAAATGTATGTATAGGGATGAAATTAGTATTGTCTTTTGTATTACTATGTTTAATAAGTATTGTGCAAGGGCAAATAAGCCTTGACTCAAATAGTTTAGGTAATAGTAAAAATCGCATTCTTCCTAAGCCAGAGATTCTAACCAATGGTTTTATAGATGTTGTAAATAACGGGCAGCTAAATGCAGCTGCCCGTTTTATTAGGTTGTATATAGGTGAGCCTGATAAATTTGCCATTCCTTTATCGGTGTATTCAGGTGTATCGTCTAACACTTTTCAAAACACCAATACAACATCGATAATTAATAAAAGCAACGATCAGTTGTACAATAATTTCATTAATCCATTAAGTGGGCTTGCCAATATTAGTGTTGATGGGATTGCATTTTTTAATAAAGATGAAACTAAAATTACCCGTACTGGCATCTTATATCATTTTGGCGAAAAAATATTAACTGGCTACAAAAGTGGTGCTGCAACTAACCCACAAACTGGTAAGCCTGTAAATTTTTTAAACAGTTTTGTATCGAGTGGTTTGTATTTTCAAACAGGTGCATGGGAGCGTACCAATGCAAAAAATCTTGGTTTACTTTGGCTAACTTTTAGGTATATAGCCAGTTATACCAATCCAACTAATTTAAAAGAAATTTTACCAAATATAGAAACCAATGGTTTGTACATTGGTTATTGCCTTGGCTTAGGTGTAGAGATTAATAATTTAATTAACCTTAAAATTTTATATTACAAGTACACCAAAGAGCCTGAAATAGATTATGCATTACCTATCTATCAATTTTCATTTAACTACTCTCTAAAAAATTAGTTCTACCTTCTGCGTTATCTGTGTTTTCTGCGAGCATATTTCATACAAAACAAACAAAGATTTTATCATTTCTCTTTTAGAAAATTTTTCTCCTAAATCTTCCTTACAAATCCATGCATCTGTGGCAATCAAACCCTTTCGTATAAACATTGCTTTCAAAACATTACTTTTGCCCACCGAAAATTATAATGAGGCATGATTGATAAGTTAGACGCTATAAAAGCAAGATTCGAACAGGTGGGTATTGCATTAACCAACCCCGAAATCATCAACAACCAAAAAGAATTTGGTGCGATGAGTAAAGAATACCGTTCTCTGGAGAAAATTGTTCAACCATACGAGCAATACAGAAAAGTATTGTCCAATTATGACTTCGCCAAAGAAACACTCAATAGCAATGATGAAGAAATGAGGGAATTGGCAAAAATGGAAATGCCTGAATTGGAAGCTCAAAAAGACCAACTGGAAAAAGAGTTAACCAAACTCTTAATTCCCAAAGATCCGCAAGACGATAAAAACGCCATTCTTGAAATTCGTGCAGGAACCGGTGGCGATGAAGCCAGTTTATTTGCAGGCGATTTATTGGGCATGTACCTGCGTTATTGCAGTAAGAAAGGCTGGAAAACTGCTGTGGTAAGCGAAAGTGAAGGAACAGTGGGCGGTTACAAAGAAGTGATTTTAGAAGTAACTGGCGAAGATGTATATGGCACATTAAAATTTGAAAGTGGTGTACACCGTGTGCAACGTGTACCAAACACAGAAACACAAGGTCGTGTACACACCAGTGCTGCAACAGTTGCAGTAATGCCAGAAGCCGAAGAAATAGATTTTGAATTGAAAGAGAGTGATGTGAAAATGGAAACTGCTCGAAGTGGTGGTGCTGGTGGACAAAACGTAAACAAAGTAGAAACCAAAGTATTCTTAACACATATTCCTACTGGTGTGGTGGTGGTTTGCCAAACAGAAAGAAGCCAGTTGGGCAATAGAGAAAAAGCAATGACCATGCTACGTACCAAATTGTACGAAGAACAGGTTAGGAAATACGAAGATGAAATTTCACACAGAAGAAAAACATTGGTAAGCACAGGTGATAGAAGTGCAAAAATCAGAACCTACAATTGGCCACAAGGCCGTGTAACCGACCATCGAATTGGATTAACCTCCTACAATTTAGATGCAGTGATTAATGGAGAAATCGAAGAGTTTATCGAAGCATTGCAAATGGCTGAGAATACTGAAAAAATGGCCAGTGAGCAGCGTTAACAACGTATAAAAAAAGAGTGGTCATTTCTGGCAGAAATGACCACTCTTTTTTATGTATTCTGATAAATTAGTTTTTACATTCCACCCATTCTTGTACCACCCATCATTCTTGGTTGCCCATCTCTTCTAAACATACCTCTCATCATTGGTGGCATTTGCTGGCCTTTACCTGCAAACTTTCTAAGGTTATATGTAAACGTTAGCATAAAGTAACGTGTAAGCACTTGTGTACGTGTATCTTGAATATAGTTTTGCTCTACGGTTCTGCTAATACTTTTGTTTTGGTTTAATAAATCGTACACTGATAATTTCAATTCACCATCTTTCTTTTTGAAAATTTGTTTGGCAATACTTGCATTCCATAAAGGGATGGTTTGGTTAAAACCAGCACTTTGACCACGGTTCATGGTTAAATCGAAATCGTTACCAAATATCCAGCCTCCTTTAGATGTATAAGTTGGTTCAACAGAAAACACTTGTGTAAAGTAGTCACCATTTTGGCTGGTACTTTGTGTATATCTTGCCAAGGTATAAGTAGATGAACTGGAGAAGTTTAAATCGAACTGTTCTTTAATGTTCATATTATAACTAATACGCTCTGTGAATGCATAGTTATTGGTAAAGTTTTTAATCGTATTGTAAATATTTACATCTCGTATATAAGCTACAACTGTACTAAAATTAACATTAGCTTTTGGCTTTTTGGTTGGGAAACCAAAGTTGATGAATCCATTTACGTTAAGTGCTCCATTTAAGTTGGTTGGTTTCGAATATTGAGCCCCAGGAATTAAAATTATTCCATCAACCACAATTGGCGTATTGCCTGTGTTTTGAGTAACTGCATTACCAATTTTATCTTGTGTAAAACTGCCATTGATGCTTGCTACAAAATTCTTAAATGTAATTACATCGAACTTGGTATAAAACAAATTGAAGCTGTGGCTAAACTCCTGTTTCAACAATGGATTACCATTTCTTATGTTCAATTGATTGGTATTATCGATTACATCTTGTAACTGAGAAATTGATGGTGCATTGGTTCTTCCACGATAATTAAATCGCAAATTATTTGCCCTCGATTTGCTGTATTGCACCTGTACATTGGGAAAATAATTGGTAAATTTATTGCTAAGATTGGTTCCTTTTGTTTGATTGTTGCTGGTTAACTCGGCATATTGAGTGCCTAAACCAACAGTATAGCTCAGCTCTTTAGTGATTTGCTCACGATAACTTAAACTAAATCTGTTTGAAACATTGGTATTCTCAAATTTATTGGTCAGGTTAGGTACAATAACATCAAATGCACCAGTAGTTTTATTGTAACGTAAGGTTTGCTGATCAGAGTTGTTTAAACTGTAATTGTAATTATAGCTTAACTCTAATTGACCACGTTTGCCTATTGGTTCAGTATAAGATAAATTACTGCTAAAGGTTTTACCATCTCTTGTTGTACTGCTTATTTGATTAACAGTATCACGTATATAAGCAGAACCAGAGTAAATATCGTTGTAAGATATATTGGTACTGTTGGCATCGTTGGTACTTAAACCCGGATTGACATTTAAAGAAATGGTTCTTCCCCTTTTATGAAAACGATGCCTGAATAAAATACTGGTATTAAAATTATATCCATCGCTAGTACGTGAATTAAGCTGTTGTACTCCACTTAAATTGGTTAATTTACCTTTTGTTGTAAAAGTGTTGGTTTCACTAAAACTTTCGTTGTGTTGATTACTAAAGCCTGGTCTAATTTGTATAGAGTTGGTAGAATCGAATTTGTGTTCTATCTCGAAATTAAAACGATGGTTTGCATTTTTATTATTCGAGGCAGTGGTACTGTTGTTAAACAAAGAGGAATCACCGGTAGCAAAAGTTTCTCTGAAATTGGCATTATCGTTATTTGTATTCAAGTTGTTGTAAAAATAACTACCGCTTACTGATGTTTTTTTACCCCAAACATCATTATAGTTTAACCCACCAGCCCAAGTTTTAGCAATACCAGCTTGTGTGCCAGTTAAAAAATTGCCTACGTTACCACCACCACCCCCAAATCCACCACCTCCACGTCCACCACCACTGCTACCCATAGCTCCTAATATATCCTGAATAGAAAAGTTTTGTTGGTTGATATTGTTACCTTGACCAATTAATGAAATTTGTTGGTTACCATTAAACCTGTTCATACTAATGGATGACGCAAATCTGTTGTTATCACCAGCACCAACACTCATTTTACCAAAGTAACCCTTACGTCTATCTTTTTTTGTAATAATATTGATTGTTTTTTCTCTGTTGCCATCATCGAAACCACTAAAAGCACTTTGGTCGCTTTGAGCATCATATACTTGAACTTTATCAATTACATCGGTTGGTAAATTTCGGGTTGCAGTTTTTGGATCATCACCAAAAAAGCGTTTTCCATCTACCAAAACCCTTGTAACATTTGTGCCTTGAGCTTTTACTGTACCATCTTTTTGTACTTCTACCCCGGGTAGTTTTTTTAATAAATCTTCGGCAGTAGCATTGGGTTTAGTTTTAAAACTTCCAGCATTAAATTCAGTTGTATCGCCTTTTACTTGTACAGGGCTAGATTTTACAGTAACACCTCCCAAATCGTTGGGAGCTAATTTTAAATACACTTTACCTAAATCTACCGTTGGATTGGTTTTAGAAAAAGTAACTGTTTTAAACAAAGGTTCGTAACTATTAAAGCTTATTTGAATAATGTAGGTTCCAAACGAAAATCCTTTGATCTCAAAACTTCCATCGGCTTTGGCAAGGCTAAAAGATTCTACTGTAGAATCTTTTACGTCTAAAATACTAACTGAAGCGTCTTTCATAGATTGCTTATTCGTAGTATCTAATAACTGCCCTTTAATTGTTGCAGCGTTTTGTGCCAACACTTGTTGACAAATTACAAATAAGACAAGTGTAGTAAAAAAACGCTTCATATATGGTTGGGTTTAGAAAGAAGTACGAAAGTATAAGTTTATGTGTTGCATCAACGTTAACAATCATATTAACGGCAAGCTACTATGATTGTTGGCTGCCTTATGCAATTTTTCGGTGAGACAAAGCAAAATCAGGGTATATAGATGAGTGGAAACGCCATAAACAGGCATTATGCAGCGTTGGTTCTGTATTTTCCTTTTCGAAAAAACAACATTTCGGTAATAAAAATCAGCAATAAACTGAGTACGGTACTTCCTGCCACTTTACCTAAAAACAAGAGAAAATTTCCAAATTGCAACCACTCAATCATTACTAAATAAGTGTGATGAATAAATGTAAGCAATACAATATACAAGCTGTAAGGAGCCCAACCCATACTTTTTATACTCGGCTCAATATAACTCTGCTCTGTTGTTTCCTGAGGAATTAATAAATTGAGTAAAAATGGACGTAAGTAAGCTATCAACAAACATGGGGCTGTGTGCATACCATACCAGCCGGTAAAACTATCGATGGTAAACCCAAATGCAAAAGCAATTATCAACAGTAATAACCGATTGATATTAAAAGGCAACCATAGTATAAACAAGAACGATAAGTAAGGTACAAAAAAATTGTGTAATGGCGGTACCTGATTTAAGATATATACCTGTATAAGTACAAACAGAATAAAACGGATAATATTTTTAATCAAACTACTCATTAATCTTGGTATCCTTCTTTTTGGCTAATTCATTTTGCTCGGTAAAACGAATATTTTGTACTAAGTAAACATATTGTAAATTAAAGAAATTGGTTGCCGTTTTAACTTTAAGGTTGTAAAAACTTGCAGCAGGATCGGGTTTAATTTCAGCAACTGTACCCACCATTATATTAGAGGGGAAGTTAGCTGAATAAGTACTGGTTAATACAGTATCTCCAATGGCAACTTTAGCACCTTTACTTACTTTACGCATGGTAACAAAGTGTGGGTCATTACCATCCCACTCAACATCGCCACTGGTGTTTCCATTTTTTAGCATGGCACTCACTTTAGAAAACTTGTGCAGTAAACTCATTACTTTACTGTAATTTTCACTTACCTCTACTACAACACCCACAATACCCTGAGGTGCAATTACACTCATGTCTTTTGTAACACCTTGTTTGCTGCCACGTTCCAACATTATATAATTGGTATTAGATGTTACCGTATTGCCCACCACTTTAGCTGGTAAAAAAGTAAATTTTCTGTATCGGTTCAACGAATCAGTAACTAAAGAATCTATTTGAACGATAGAAGAGGTATCGGGAACATCAAAATTGGCTTTTAACTGGTTACGCAGCATTGCGTTTTCAATAGCCAGTTGCTTATTGGTTTCTCTTAAACTAAAATATTCTCTAAAACCATAGTATTTTTTGTTGATACTGCCAGTTACCTCGTTTGCTGTTGATGCAAAAAAAGCCTGATGGGTTTTACTGCTTCCACTGAGCATTACAATACATACTATCTGCAAAATGATAAAGCAGATAAATACAAAGTAACGCTGTATGAAAAGGAAGATATTTCTCACAAGAAAAGGTTTAAGGTTTAAGGTTGAGGGTTTGAGGTTGGGAATCCACCCTTGACCTTTTACCCTACTCCTTTTACCCTTACTTCATAATAAATGGAAAACGTTGATAATTTTTCAAAGCTAATCCAGTGCCACGTACGACACTTTTTAAAGGATCATCGGCAATATGAACAGGTAATTTAATTTTGGCACTCAATCTTTTATCCAAACCACGTAACAAAGCACCACCACCTGTTAAGTACAAACCTCTGCGATAAATATCAGCAGCTAGTTCGGGTGGTGTTGTTTCCAATGCTTTTAAAATGGCTTCTTCTATTTTAAAAATGCTTTTGTCTAATGCTTCAGCAATTTCTTGATAGCTTACCATAATTTGTTTAGGAATACCAGTTACAAGGTCACGACCATTTACAGGCATATCATCTGGTGGGTTGTCTAAATCTTTCATTGCAGCACCCACATGTATTTTAATTTGTTCGGCAGTACGTTCACCAATTAATAAACTGTGGTAACGGCGTAATGCTTCCATAATATCAGCAGTAAACTCATCACCAGCAATACGAATACTTTGATCGCACACAATACCAGCCAATGCGATAACTGTAATACCAGTTGTACCACCTCCAATATCAATAATCATGTTGCCCACTGGTTCTTCTACATCTATACCAATACCCAAAGCAGCAGCCATTGGTTCATGAATCATGTACACTTCTTTAGCACCTGCTTGTTCAGCACTATCTCGAACGGCACGTTTTTCAACCTCAGTAATACTTGAAGGAATACAAATTACCATTCTCCAGCTTGGTGGAAACAATGGTTTTTTAGGATAAACCAATTTTATTAACTCACGTATCATTAATTCCGCAGCATTAAAATCGGCAATTACCCCATCTTTTAATGGACGAACAGTTCTTATGCTTTCATGGGTTTTCTCATGCATGAGCAAGGCTTTTTTACCCACTGCTAAAACCTCTTTAGGATTGTTACGATTCAAGGCAACAATACTAGGTTCATTTACCACAATATCATCATTATGTATAATTAGGGTATTGGCAGTACCCAAGTCCATGGCAATTTCCTGAGTGAAAAAACTAAAAAGTCCCATTATATCAATTAAATTAATTTTTTTAAATAGCCAGCAAAGGTGGTAGAAATAAATGGATTAACAAAGCTTAAAATTATAGATTTTTCGGGGGTATATATTAATTAACAAACCATGTGAACAAACTTTATTTTTTGAGCCTTCAACTATTACAAAAACACAGATTATTTAAGCTAGAAATTGGTGAGCTTACAAGTATAATATTTATAGAAAATACTTATTTCTTACTCCCAGTTGTTACTATTTGAATATGCTTGAAAGTCTTATAGTTCTTGCATTTGAGCAAAAAAGTGTAAATTGTTGAATTTTGATTTTGAAATCTCATTTTTTCGTGTAGGTTTGCACAATTTGTTTTTTTTCACGCAACGAGGCAAAGAAAGCAAAGAACGCAACGTTGAAAATAGCTGGTTTGGTTTTATACTGAACGTTGAAGGGTGTACTTCGATAAACTCAGGATAAACTTGCAACAAAAGTTCAATGCTTATTCTACAACTGGTTACAAAAAAATTATTATGCCTAAAGACAATTCTATAAAATCGGTTTTAATTGTTGGTTCTGGTCCTATTGTAATTGGACAAGCCTGCGAGTTTGATTATTCTGGTTCTCAAGCTGCCAGAAGTTTGCGTGAAGAGGGAATAAAAGTGATTTTGATTAATAGTAATCCTGCTACTATTATGACAGATCCAATGATGGCCGACAGGGTGTATTTATTGCCATTAACTGTTGAAAGTATTGAGCAAATTTTAGAAGAAAATCAAATTGATGCTGTGTTGCCAACAATGGGTGGGCAAACTGCATTGAACTTATGTAAAGAAGCCGATGAATTGGGTGTTTGGGAAAAATACAATTGCCGAATGATTGGAGTTGATGTGGCTGCCATTAATACTGCTGAAGACAGAGAATTATTCAGGCAATTGATGGTGAAAATTGGAGTGAAAGTGGCTCCTAGTCATGTTGCCAATAGTTTTTTAGAAGGCAAAGAATTTGCACAGCAAATTGGGTTTCCATTGGTAATTAGAGCATCGTTTACATTGGGTGGAAGTGGAGGAAGTTTTGTTCATAATAAAGAAGAATTGGATGAGGCTTTAAAATATGGATTGGAAGCAAGCCCTATACATGAGGTATTGGTTGAAAAAGCAGTATTGGGTTGGAAAGAATATGAATTGGAATTATTACGTGATAAAGCCGATAATGTAGTGATTATTTGTACGGTAGAAAACTTGGATCCAATGGGTGTGCATACAGGTGATTCTATCACAGTTGCACCTGCTATGACATTGAGTGATACCAGTTTTCAGGACATGCGTAATCAAGCTATGTTGATGATGCGAAGCTTGGGTAATTTTGCTGGAGGTTGCAATGTACAGTTTGCACAAAACCCTGAAACAGAAGAGTTGATTGCAGTAGAGATTAATCCAAGGGTTAGTCGTTCATCAGCTTTAGCATCAAAAGCAACTGGTTACCCAATTGCAAAAATTGCAGCTAAGTTGGCGATTGGTTATACATTGGATGAATTGAAAAACCAAATCACACAAACCACCAGTGCTTATTTTGAACCTGCATTAGATTATGTAATTGTAAAAGTACCACGTTGGAATTTTGATAAATTTAAAGGAGCCAATGATACTTTAGGTTTACAAATGAAAAGTGTTGGAGAAGTAATGGCTATTGGTAGAAGCTTTACGGAAGCCATTCAAAAAGCTTGTCAGAGTTTAGAAAACAATGCAGTTGGCCTTGGTTATTATGGCAAGAGTTTAATGAAGAGTGAAGAAATCGTTGAGTACATTAAAGTGCCCAAGTGGGATAGAATTTTTAGAATTAAAGATGCTATGATGCAAGGCGTTACTGTAAAAACCATTGCACAAGCTACTGGTATTGATAAATGGTTTTTATACCAAATTCAAAAAATTTGTACCATAGAAAAAGAGTTGGGTAAACACTTTTTAGAAAACTTACCCGATGAGTTATTGAAAGAAGCTAAACGAAATGGTTTTGGCGATGAGCAGATTGCAAAAATTTTACATGGTGATTGTACCGAAGATGATGTGTATGAAAAACGAAAAGCTGCTGGCATTACAAGGGTGTACAAAATGGTAGATACTTGTGCTGCAGAATTTGAAGCTAAGACACCTTATTTTTATAGTACGTTTGAGGGATAGTAGAAAGTATAAAAGTTGATAGAGTTTATAAAGTTAAAAAGAGGAAATGGTTGTCATTTCCTCTTTTTTTTGTGAGCTTAGTTCCCTTTGTAGCTTTGTGTGAAATGCTACTTTACTCCATAAATCTTTAACCTCAAATTTTTCATTTGCAAGTTGATGGGTTGCTGTGAATACAAGGCCAAATCGAAAATGATGTTCTTGTATTTGGTGTAATCATCCATGGTAAACATATCATTGGTAGAAATGCTGTTCCATTGTTTTTCTTTGCATTCACCTTTAGCAATATCTACAATATCGTGATTGGTATAAAAAACAAAGTCCCAATTGCCTTTGGTTGTATCTATTAATGCAAAACGAACTGATGGCTGATCTTCTACGCCTGGCCTAAATAAATTAACATCAGCCGAAACCTCGATGTATAAATACTTGTATTCTTTGGGCAATTTAAACTGTTGCATTAAACTTGTATCAGAACTATTGGTGGTTATGCTTTTTTGTGCTGCTTCATTGTAATCGAGTAATAATTTTTTCTCACCAACACCCACTACTTCTTTTACAGGAAACAACTTATTATTATCACATACATAAGAGTTGATGATTTTAAAATTATTCAGCAGTTTGGTAACATGGTTTTTAATAGAATCATTTTCATATTTCTCCATTTGTAAATTGGGGGTAAGCTTATACAACTGTCCATTCGAAATCATATACTCTTTCCAGATATAATCGCCAATTTCTCGGCTCCAATACATAAAAGGCATGCTCTGTTTATTTCTAAAAGCTGTTGCAGTATCCATTACGTCGCCAATCCAATGTACTTCTTTGGGATTGTAAGAAAGTTTTTTATAGTTGTTAAGTATTAACGATGTTATAGTGGGTGCTAAATTGTTATGAGAATTAACAGAATAAAATTTCTTTGGTGCCTTTAACATGGGTGAATACACAATCAATGGAACATGATAATCATCGATACTGCAGGTTGATGGAAATGAACCTATATGATGATCACCAGTAATAAAGAAAATGGTATTGTTAAAATCTTTTCTTTTGGCATACTTCGCAAAAAAATCTCTGAAACAGTCATCGGCAAACATATACGTTACCAATACTTTTTTACACTCCTTCAAGGTTCGTTTTATGCTAGATGAAACATTAATAGTTTTCATTTTTTTATCAAACAGCTTTTCATACAAAGGTTTTTGTTCAAACAAATAAGGCATATGCGTTGTACCTGTATGATAAATATTTAAGTAAGGTGTTTGCTTTAAACTGTCCATCACTTCAAAACTTCTATTGAACAAAGCATCATCAGGGTAGCCCATGCTCCAGCCTTCTTCTCCAATGCCCATTTCTTTGTACTTAACACCATACTTGGTTAAAATCATATCGGTTCCCTGCAGGCGAATAAAACCGCCCATATTATCAAAATCGGGATTGAAACCAATTAAGAATTTTGAATGATAGCCATTGGCTTTTAAAATTTTAATTAATGATAAATGGTCGGGCATTACGTTAAGTGATGAAAATCCTTTTCTTCCATAAGGTACTGAGCCTTCAATTGCAGGATGAGCAGCAAATGTTGCTGGAGCAGTGCTTAAAAAATTATCCCAGGTTAAACTATGCTTGCTTAGTGAATCTAAGAAAGGCGTAAAGCTGCTGGCGTAAGCATTATCGCCACTAAAATCTCTGCTTAAACCTTCTCCTACAATAATTACAATGTTTGGCGGATTGACAGAATCTAAATTAAAAAAACTACCCAACACGTCTTTATCACTGCTTTTATGTAGCAATGGATATTCTTTATTGGTAAACTCAAATGGCTGATTTTGCTGATAAAAATCAATCGCATCACTCAACTCTTTTGCTGAAAGTTTGCTGGCATCATATTTGTCCTTCGTTTGAAAGTAATTGTAAGAATCAGCAATCCAATAGGTGAGCTTATTGACTGTTAAATAATAAGCCCCAGCCGATTTAAATAAGCTTTGTGGTGGATTGGAAAATGTAAAAAACACAGCAGCTAATAAAGTACAACTTACCAATCCAGTAAAAACAGATTGTTTAAAATTGATTTTTTTAGCCCAATTAAAATAAATAAAAAAGTATATAGGTATGTAAAGTAGAAAAGGTATGTACAATGAAAACCCACTTGTCATCATTTGTTTTACTGTAGTCCAGGTATCAAAAGATTTACGGGTAAAAAATTCGTGATCAAATGGATTGTTTCTTTCTGAAAAAACAATGATTAAACAGATATAGACAATAAGCAGTACAACATTCAGTAAATGAAAAATAAACTTCGACAATTTAATATGCAGTAGTGAAAGCAAATAAAATGGCAATACTAAAATGAATCCATAAATCAGGCAAGTCCAAACATCATACACAATACCCATCAACTCATAAGCATAGGTATTACCCACAAAAGATTTATTGGCTACTGAAAAATATTCGAAGCCTCTTACAAGACAAATGGTACTAACAAAAGCTATTAAAATTTGGTAAAAAGAATTAAAAAATACTTTGTTTTTTAAGGTCATTTCAATTTATTAATCGGGCGAAATTAATTTTTTATTATTTTTTAAAGTTATTATTTATAACAGCATCGTTTACTTTGCTGTAGAAAGGATTAATCTTCAACAATCAATGGCCAATCAGTCTCAAGTTTTTCAAACCACAACCCGTACCCGTTGGCAACGTTTTAAATGGGGTTTCAGGGTTTTATTAATGCTTATACCAATTGCAATTGTAGTTATTGGTATTGGCATGTATTTTTTATATGCACCGGATATTCAGCTAGAAAGTAAAGCCATAAAAAAAGTACTTACCAATGGGGTTTCATCATACAGAGCAAGTAAAATGGGTAACGAATACCGAGGTTTTAGAAAAGCCATTGGCGATAAATGGGCTAAAGGACAAGGTTGTGGGCAAAGTAATAATGTTGTTGATTTATCAACATCCGCTTTATTTGATGATAGTATCGGTATCAGAGCAGCATTTTATGTAAACTGGGATAAGAAAAATTCTTTTCAATCACTCGAAAAAAATATTGCAAAGACTAATTTGATTTTGCCAGAGTGGTTTTTTCTCGATTCTACTTCTGGTAGGCTAAGAGTCGATATCGACAATAAAGCATTGGCAGTTATGAAAACAGCAGGTGTTAAAATAATGCCTATTTTAACCAATAATATCAATCAAATTTTTAGAGGCGAATTGGTTAAAAATATTTTGAAAGATAAAACAAAATCAAACTTGCTCATCAATGATATTATTCAAGCTTTAACACAAAATGGCTTTGCAGGAATTAATATCGACTTCGAAGAATTGAATTTAGAAAATGATAAAATTTTAGTTGCTTTTCAAAAAGATTTATACGAAAAATTACATGCACAAAACTTTGTTGTTACGCAAGATGTAATCCCTTTTAACGATGATTACAATTTTAAGGCATTAGAAAAGTACAATGACTATTTGATACTGATGGCCTATGATGAACATCATGGTGATGGCGATGCAGGCCCAATTGGCGGACAAAAATGGATTGAAGCAGCAGTTGATAAAATAACGGATGTTGTACCTGCAAACAAAGTAATCTTAGCAATGGCAGCCTTTGGCTACGATTGGAAACTTAAAAGTAAGGATATTGCCAAAGCCTTTACCTATCAAGAAGCTATAGGCAATGCAAAAAAATACGAATCGTCAGTTTATTTTGATAATACAACTTACAATTTGCATTATCAGTATTACAATGAAGACGACGACTCTTTGCATGAAGTTCATTTTACGGATGCTGCGACTATTTTTAATACACTTCGTTTTGCAACAGAATCTAAATTGGCTGGCACATCTATTTGGCGTTTAGGTGGAGAAGATGAACGTATTTGGGACTTTTATCATTTAGAAATGACCAAAGAAGCTTTAGCCGATTTTAACTTCAGCAACTTTACCCGTTTAGAAGCAGGTTCGGCACCATTGTATTTTGGTGAAGGTGAAATTTTAGATATTGTTCAAACCCCAAAGCCTGGTGTATTAAGAACAGAAATTGATACCGTTGCTTTACTCATTAGCGAAGAATATTTCGATAAACTTCCTTCTACTTATGTGCTTAGAAAATATGGTGATACCAAAAAAAGAAAACTGGTTTTAACCTACGACGATGGTCCTGACCCTAAATACACAAAGCAAATATTAGATACACTTGCTTATTATCATATACCTGCTAATTTTTTCATAGTAGGTTATGAAGCTGAAAACAATATTCCATTGGTAAAAAGAATTTTTAGAGAAGGTCATGAAATAGGTAACCACACGTTTACACATCCCAACATGGCAAAAGTAAGCAAACAAAGGGCTTCTATGGAGATGGACGGAACTCGGTTGTTAATTGAATGTATTACAGGCCATAGTACCATTATGTTCAGAGCTCCTTTTAATGCCGATAGTGAACCAGGCTTATTTGAAGAGTTAGCTCCAGTTGCATTAAGTAGGGCAAAAAATTACATTACAGTTGGCGAAAGTATAGACCCAGAAGATTGGCAGAAAAAAGAAATTCCTACACTTAACGGCGATAGTATTTTTAATAGAATAGTTCGTATTTACGAACGCCGTATTGCAACCCAAAGCGATGGTGACACAACAGGTATTAACGGCAGTATTATTTTATTGCATGATGCCGGTGGCGATAGAAGTGCAACTGTTGAAGCAACAGGAAAAATTATTCGTTTCTTTAAAAGTAAGGGTTACACTTTTACAACAGTGGCTGATTTGTTGGGTAAAAAACCCGATGATGTAATGCCTCCAGTTCCTAAAGGCAGTGGCTACTATTGGCTGCAATTCAACTATCTATTAGCCGAGGTTGGATATATTGGTGGGCAACTATTTAAATCCTTGTTTCTTGTCTTTATTGCTTTGGGAGCTGTTCGTTTAGTAGCAATGGCCATTATGGCAACACTGCAAAAAAGAAATGAAAAATTAATGGCTGCAAGCATACCAGTAATTGCTGGTCAGTTGCCATTGGTATCTATTATTGTACCTGCATACAATGAAGAAGTGAATGCTGTTGCTTCACTCGAAAATTTATTACAATGTACCTACCAAAACTTCGAAATTATTTTTATAGATGATGGCAGTAAAGACCATACTTACCAAAAAGTAAAAGCAGCATTTGCCCAAAACTCACGTATTAAAGTTTTTACCAAACCCAATGGTGGTAAAGCCAGTGCATTAAATTACGGCATCAATCAATCGCATGCCGATTTTGCGGTTTGTATTGATGCCGATACAAAATTAGCTCCTGAGTCGGTTAGCTTACTGATGAAACATTTTTTCATGGGTACCAATAATCAGAAAAACAATATTGGTGCGGTTGCAGGCATTGTGAAAGTTGGCAACGAAGTAAATGTGCTTACCAAATGGCAAAGTATCGAATATATTACCAGTCAGAACTTTGATAGAAAAGGCTTTGCCTATGCCAATGCCATTACAGTAATTCCTGGTGCAATTGGAGCATTTAAAAAAGATGCCATTATTGCAGCAGGAGGGTTTACAACTGATACGCTTGCTGAGGATTGTGATATTACCATTCGTATTCTTAAAGCAGGTTATATGATTGCCAACGAACCTAATGCCATTGCTTATACCGAAGCTCCTGAAACATTAAAACAGTTTATTAAACAACGCAATCGCTGGAGTTTTGGCGTAATGCAAACCTTTTGGAAACACAAGGATATGCTGTTTAATACAACACAAAAAAATCTTGGTTTTATAGCCCTGCCAGATATGTTGTTGTTTAAATACATTATACCATTTTTTATGCCATTGGCAGATGTATTAATGATTGTTGGTTTAATAACCGACAACGCAGGGCAAATTGGTTTATATTATTTAATATTTACACTCATTGATACAGCTATTGCTGCCATTGCATTTGCGTTCGATAAAGAAAACCCACTTAAATTGATTTGGTTAATTCCACAACGATTAATTTATCGTTGGCTAATGATGGTAATACTGTTCAAGGCTTTACGTCGTGCCATTAAGGGAGAACTACAACATTGGGGTGTTTTAAAAAGAACTGGTAATGTAAAAGAGGTGGTTAATTAATCTACAGCCAAGTTTTAAAAGAAGAAATTTTTGGAAGTAATTAATAGCATTGTCCGAATTTAGAATGCCACTTAACATGGCAACACCTTGTTCGGTGAAGGCGTAAGGTAAAGCTGTATTTGGTCGCTTGTTTGGGTATGTCATCACAATTTGTGATGACATCGTGGTTTTGGTAGTTACCACAA
This sequence comes from Chitinophagaceae bacterium, assembly GCA_044348985.1. GTDB lineage: Bacteria > Bacteroidota > Bacteroidia > Chitinophagales > Chitinophagaceae > UBA1930. The sequence continues at coordinate 141,995 of JBIKRV010000002.1, read as the reverse complement.
TCCGTGATTGAATGCTTTGCCATTCAAGTGTGGAAAGCCTAAACATGAAATCCTCTGGAAAACGTTTCATGTTACGCTTAATGGCTTGGTTCAATACCCTTGTTTCTACTTCATAAAGGGCAGCTAAATCAAAGTCTAACATTACTCTTTCACCTCTTACCTCATAAATTCTGTTTTGTATGCTTTTGATGATTTGCATAAGGTTAATTGATTTTAAAACCCATTATACAAAATAATCAGGAGATGGAAAAGTTTCTTAATTGTTTATTGATTGGAAACTTGAGGTTGCAAATTGTGACCTCAAGTGTTTTAATTAAAACTTTCGAATAGCTCTAATATTATTATTATTATTAGTACATAAAGGTACTCCTATTAAGCCTGCTGAATTTAAGGTATGTGTGAGAGGATTTAAGCTAAAAGAAGCTTGTGTACTACTCCAATACTTTCCACTTCCAAACGCTAATAAATTCCCCGATGTAAAAGCATAGATATGCAGTATTGCAAGTTCATCAAAACTTGGAAGAAACCAATCTGTAAAACCGCCTCCATTATAATTTTTACAAATCAACGCAGCATATATTTGATTGTATCCATAAGTTGAAATGATTAAATTAGTATTGCTCATGCCGCTTCCAATTGCTTCTGAGAATGCACCTGTAGACAATGCAGTGCTACAGTTAATTGAAGTTGGTTGCCAAGGAACGGCCGACAATGATTGGTCATTAAACGCACTAACAAGACCATGCTCAAATGTGGCATCTAAATAAAAAATTATACCCCCAAAAGTAGTATCTCCAAGTTGATATTTTTTAGTGGTAAATGTTTGTTCATTTCCAAAAATTGTATCATTTCCAAGTTTTGCATATGCCCTAACATAATACTTCTTGTTTCCTACCAAACCAGTTAAATTATTGGTGAATACATTGGGCGTAGCCCCATTAACTGTCTTTGAATCGAAAAGGTTGGGGCTGGGGAATGTATCCCAGCATAATCCTATTTGTGAAATATTGGAACAAGCACCAGGAGCAACGATACTTGCTCCACATATTGCCGAAGTTCTTTTAACTGAACTAACAGTATCCGTTTTTACAAGCAGGAGGGTTGTATCTTTTTGATAAATGGGGTATGTCTTATCAAAAAATGTATAGTCGTAATCTAATATGCCCAGCTTAAAAAATTTTATTTGAGCTTTTGCAGAAAGTTTTACATTCCAATCTAAAGTAGTTGAATATCTGCAAGGGTTTTGAGTATTAGTTTTTACCTCTCCAATTACGCTTGCCCTTGCAGCTAAATAAATTCGGCTATCTTTTAAACCATAAGGTCTTATCTCATATCTAGCTTGAATCCAAGGCTCTATTTTTGCTACTCCTTCAATATCAATAGACTTATTAAAGCTGTTTTCAATGCTCGATGTTGTTGCCCATTTTTGATTGGCATACTCCAAACTCATAGAAGCAGTATTGATATTGGTAGCAGAAGCAGTGATTTTTGCTGAAATAGAGCCATCTACTCCTAAAATAATTGCTATCCATTGCTTTGCAATTGGTACTGGAAGAGGCCCAACAAAAACTGTATAGGGTTGCAATTGAAGTGTTTTTAATACTATTTGCCCAGATATGTTACTAGCAATCTTCGCTTCTGCTTTTATTGTATTGGTATTTTTGAGTGCTAATACCGTTTTAAAAGTGCCATTGTCAATATTAATAATTAAGTCAAAAGTTGGCTCAATTTTAAATTCACCTTCAATTAATACACCATTAATTATTTTTTTGTATGGTATTGTTAATGGCAAATTATTCTGCATTCTTTGAGATGCTGAAATATCAACACCGCTTGTATCTTCTCTAATTATATCGGCATCTGTTATTTTCTTTCGAAAGAAAGTTTTACCACTTTTTAGTGCATCCGACAAACTTGTAGATTCCGTATTGAATATTTTGTTGTTTCCCGATACTGTAATAGAAACTACTTTTCTCAAAAAACCTACTGGAGCTTTTGCAGTTATATCACTCACTAAGATTGAACCTACTTTTATTTTATCCACACCACTACCATTGCTAACGAAAACAATTTTAGCAGAGTCAACTGAGATTAAACTGGTTTGCACTGAATCAGCACTGACTATAAGAGTATTATCATTCAGTACACCTTCGCTATAATTTTCAGGTTCTTGATTGTTATTACTATTCTTTTTGCAAGAACTTGTAATTAGCACAAGAAGAAGAAAAGTAATTGTAGCAATATTTCTCATAACAACTTTTTTTGGGTAATTAGTTGGGTTGAAATTAAGTTTCAGATATTAAGATAACTAATTTTTTAATTTGATGCAATCAAAGCTCAAGAAAGTTATATCGTACAAGTGTGCGACGCAACAAACGATGCCATGAAAATCTACAGCTCGTTACAAAAAATTAATACTCGTAAAAACCTTTTCCTGTTTTTCGACCCAATTCTCCTGCTGCTACTTTTTTTTGCTGAATGATAGATGGCGTAAGCCTTTCAGGCTTGCCTAAAGCTTCCCAAACTATATTGCTAACGCCAAAATTGATGTCCATACCAATTAAATCCATGAGTTTAAATGGTCCCATTTTAAAACCTGTAGCTTCCATAATGGCATCTACATTTTCAATGGTGGCAAGGTTTAGTTCAACCAGTTTCATGGCTTCTAAATAATAATGCCTTGCCACACGATTTACAATAAAACCTGGGGCATCGGTACAAATTACAGGCACTTTATTGAGTTGTTTGCAAAGTGCAACAATGGTTTGTACAACTGTTTCATGGGTGTGAGTGCCTTTAACTACTTCTACCAATTTCATAATAGTAGCAGGGTTAAAAAAGTGCATGCCTACTACATTTGATGGGTTTTCTACTTCATTGGCAATATCATTGATAGAAATGGAAGATGTGTTGGTTGCAAAAATTGTTTGCTCGTTATTCAGTTTGGCAAGGTTGTTAAATAAACCAACTTTGGCTTCTTTTTTTTCAATGATGGCTTCAACAATTAAATCAGCCACACAATCGTTGCTATTGGAAGTGAATACAAGATTACTTAACGTGATTTGCTGCTGCACTTGCGTCAGCTTGTTTTTATCAACAAGCATTTGCAGGCTTTTTTCTATAGCAGCTTTGCTCTTTTGTAACATAGCCTCATTTACATCGAACTGAATGGTGGTAAAGCCTGCCTGTGCTGCAACTTGTGCAATGCCACTGCCCATTGTACCTGCACCACAAACGCAAATGGTATGTATTGTATTCATTTATGCAATATAATTATTTTGAAGTAAGCTATTATTGAATTTGTATAGAGCAACTACTTTGGTTTTAATGAAGTAAGGCTTACTTACATGTTATCCACCAATAAATTAGCAGTTTATGTTTTACAAAATGCCTTAGTTATTTTTACAGTATGGCTAAAAAGAAAATACTGCAACAATTAGATTTATTCAGTGCAATGTTTACCGAAGAACCTGCACCAGTGCAGCAAGAAAAGCAGGAAATAACTAAAGCTGAAGAGCCAACAACAGCGGCTGTACAAAATATTATTGCAGAACCTGAAAATGCTATTGAAGATACCCGACCATTTGTTTTTTCAGATGATAAAATTGGGGTTAAAATTAAATTGAAAACAACTGTTCAGCCTACAGTTGAAAATATTGTTGAGGAATCAGAACCTATAGTTTCAGTAACAAAAGGAGAAAAAATTATAGCTGATGAACCGATAGCAATTGTTGAAGAAAAAGAAATTGTAGTTGAAGAGCCAATTGTAATTATTGAATCAGTTAAGGAAAATACAATCGTTTCAAAAAAACCTAAAGCTCCAAACTCCAAACACAAAATTGATAAACCCAAAAATAAACGTGGACGAAAAAGCTTTAAGGAAATGGATGAAGAAGTGGGTTTAATAAATATTCCTGATGAAGAAGAGTTGAGAAAAAAATTATACTACCCAATACGTGAGGTTGCTGCTTTTTTTAATGTAAATACTTCGTTGATTAGGGCATGGGAAGTGGAATTTGATATTTTGCAGCCCAGAAAAAATAGGAAAGGGGATCGATTATTTAGGGTAGAAGATATAAAGAACCTACAAATTATTTATTACTTACTCCGTAATAAAAAATTCTCGGTTGATGGTGCAAAGAAATATTTAAAAGAGAATAAAAAGAAAGCAGATACCAATCAGCAGTTATTACAATCTTTAACAAAATTTCGTTCGTTTCTGGTAGAGTTAAAGACTAACTTACAGGCTTAAATTAAATTGAGTTATGAAGCACTTTTTGATGTTAATTGTTACAGTTTTTGTACTAAGTTCATGTAATACAGTTTACTTAAAACCTTTACTAAAAGATAATTATACTGTTACAAGAGATGAAGGGCATGATGGCAATGCAAAAATTTTAAGAGGTTCAATTACACGTAATGTTTTAGAAACAGATACTGCTTTTAAATGGTTTGCTGATAATTATAAATATGGAACACCCGATGCAGTTGCTGTAGAAGCATTTTCAAAAAATAAAGATAAGTTTAGTATTGTTGTTTTTGGTGGTACTTGGTGTCACGATACACAAAATCTATTACCATCATTTTATAAATTGATTGATAAAAGTGGATTTCCTGCGGATAAGATTTATTTAATTGGTGTTGACAGAAAGAAAACAACTATTAAAAATTTGCAAACAAAATTTAACATTACCAACGTTCCCACTTTCATTATTTGTGATAATAGTGGTAAAGAGGTTGGTCGAGTTGTTGAATATGGTACAACAGGTGCAATAGATAAAGAATTGGGACAAATTGTAAGTAAGATTCAATAATCCTCTTACAACAATCAATCATCAACGTGTATAAATCATTTCATGGCTGCTGAGTTCAATCAATACGCATTTGCATTTTGTAAATACAAAAATGAATTAGCTGACCAGATATGAAAACAATGAACCCTTGCGTTTTTTGGATTTAAGTTGTGGCATTGGATACATGGCCAAATAGATATTTAAGTAATTTCCACAATGGCAAATTGAGCAATAGAACTATCGCAGGAAAGTATTGATGTTGCTAAATTAAAACATGCCCCAATACCAATTTTCAATGATTCGATAGCAAGCATGCACCATTTGAAGTTGAAAGTTTCGATGCTTTTTTATAGCCTATATCTTTCATCATATAACACTCTATCATATAAATAGTAACAGCAGCCAGTAAATACAATTGGTTCTTTGCAATCAATCACAACAATTTAAACATGTCAGTTGCTCCAATAAAATATACACAAAATATTCTAACAAAAACAGGAAATGGTTGTATTTCAAAAATGGCACAATACAAAAGCAATTGGATTACATACTACAGCTCGCATATGTGCTTATTTCGGCAAGTCATTTAACAAAAAAGAATTCCAGTAAAGCAATGTTCCTGCATGCAGCATATTATACAAATACATGCATATAGACATGTAATAAAATGAGTTGTTGTCTTTTTAAGCAAACCAGTTAAAAAGTTAAAAACAGTTGATATCCAACATCGGTATTGCCAGTATCAACAAATAACTTAATGAAATAAATGTATTGGTAGTGGTAGGTATGTTTAGATTGCTTTATGCAGTTTAATATCGGTGCTGGTAGCTGCTAATTCCAGTTGCATAGATTTTAACAGAGCTAAAATTTCTAAATTAATTTTACCTTTTTCAGTATTGAATTGTTCAATATCCTGTGTCATTACAGTATAATAATCCACTGCATAAATATGGGCATTTTTACCTGTTTCCGTAAAGTACACATGGCTGTTTTCTACAGACGGATGTTGCCCTAAAATCGTAACAATGGCAGGAGCTAATTTTTCCAATTGATCTAATGGTGCATCTAAACCCAACTCTAATCGTATTTCAACTTTACGTTGGGTTCGTAAAGTAATATTGTCTAAAATACTATCTACCATTTGCTTGTTGGGAACAGTAATATAAGTTTTTGCTTCAGTTCTGATTCGTGTACTACGCAAACCAATTTTTTCAACTGTGCCAGTAAAGTTGAGCACTTTAACAGTATCGCCAGTAATAAATGGTTTATCAAAAAAAATAATGAACGATGCTATTAAATTTTCCAGGCTTTCTCTGGTAGCCAATGCAATGGCTGCACCAACAATGCTTAAACCAGTTAACAGGTTGCCTATATCTCTGTTAAACGAAAAACGAAGAATCAATAACACACCAGAAATTACCAATATTACTTTGAAAAAGTCTTTAAAGAATACAATGAGTTGATTATCGGTTAAGTCTTTTGTGGTATTGGCTTTTTCTTCCAAAACCATGGCAATAAAATCAATCAATCTCAGGCAAAGCCAAATAAATACAATTACCAAAGTGCCATTGGCAAAACTTTCTACTAAGGCTTTGGCGGTTATTCTGAATATTTTAAAATCCAAAATTTCAGGAAAATTCAATTTATCTAAAGCTACAAATGAAACAAACAATACCAAAAAACTATCTAACGGCTGTACTACTAAATCGCAAAAAGCTTTTTTTTGTATATGCTTACTTGCCTTTGCTACCAATCTGTACAACAAACCAGCAATGTATTTGGAAATATACCTCTTAAAAATGATGGCCAATAAAATAACGCCAGCAACAATCAGGTAGTTTTTAACGGAATTGTTTAAATAAATCTGTTGCAAAAAATTATTCATACGCAAAATTTTTTCTATTGCAAAAATGCTGAATTTCAGTTGGATAATTTACGTGAAATATTTCTCTCAGATAACACCAAATTTTACTACAGAGTTTAAGAGTAACAGATTTACACAGGGTGTGCAAAACAGCTTTGTGCACTTAGCATCCTTTGTTACTTTGTGTGAAATATTCTCGCAGAAAACACTGATAACGCATAATTTCACCACAGGAGTTTAAGAGTAATGGAGTTGCACAGAGTATTCTGATAAATAACTTTGTACACTTCGTTTTCTTTGGTGCTTCGTGTGAAATCAATAACAAACTTGTTAAAACATGCAAATACCCAACGCCCACAAAAACCTATACAAGTTGTAACTATTATCTTTACAACCTAGTTATGAATCAGGAAAAATACGAAACGGTTATTGGGTTAGAAATTCATGCCCAGTTACAAACCAATAGTAAGTTATTTAGTGGCGATAGCATTGCATTTGGTGCAGAGCCTAATACGCATGTAAGTCCTATAGTTTTGGCTCATCCAGGAACACTTCCTAAAACCAATAAAAAAGCAGTGGAGTATGCCATTAAATTGGGTTTGGCATGTAATTGTGAAATTGAGCAAGACAACTATTTTGCCAGAAAGAACTATTTCTATGCCGATTTACCAAAAGGCTACCAAATATCTCAACACACTACACCAATTTGTAAAGGTGGGTATGTAACCATTACAACCAGTGAAGGCACTAAGCAAATTGAATTAAACAGAATTCATATTGAAGAAGATGCCGGAAAAAGCATTCACGACTTAAAAGAAAATTACAGTTGTATAGATTTGAACAGGGCTGGTACACCATTGGTAGAAATTGTAACTGAACCTTGTTTACACAGCAGTGAAGAAGCTTATCAATATGTAACAGAAGTGAGAAGATTGGTGCAATGGATTGGTGTTTGCGATGGCAATATGGAAGAAGGCAGTTTGCGTTGCGATGCCAATGTTTCTATTCGATTAAAAGGTGCAACCGAATTGGGCACTAAAGTGGAAGTGAAAAATTTAAACTCCATCCGAAATGTAAAAAAAGCGATTGAGTTTGAAGTTGAACGTATGATTCAATTGGTTGAAAGTGGAGAAACCATTACACAGCAAACCAGAAGTTTTGATGCAAGTAACGATACTACTTTTGCTATTCGGGATAAAGAAGATGCCAACGATTACCGATATTTTGCTGACCCCGATTTGGCTCCATTTCACTTAACCGATGATTTCATCAATAGCATTCAACAGCAATTACCTGCATTACCCAATCAATTAAAGCAACAGTTTATTACTGATTTTGGATTGAATGAATACGATGCAGCACAATTATGCGACGATAAATCAACTGCTGAATATTTTGTACACACAGCAGCAAACTGTAAAAATTATAAAGCCATTGTAAACTGGATGACAGGCCCTATACGTCAGCACTTGAATGAACACAATAGCAATTTTGAAACTATCCAATTAAAGCCAACAATCTTGGCTGAGTTAATTCAAATTGTAGATGATGGAAAAGTGAACTTCTCTGTTGCATCAGCTAAACTATTGCCAGTATTATTTAAAGAAAATAAACATCCTTTACAATTGGCAGAAGAGTTAAACCTGATACAGGTAAGCGATAGCAATGAACTGGAAAATTGGGTAAATGAAGTAATTGCTAATATGCCCGATAAAGTAGCTGAATACAAAAAAGGTAAAAAGGGATTGATTGGTTTATTTGTGGGTGAAGTAAAAAAACTAAGCAAAGGCAAAGCCGATCCTAAAATGGTAACCGAATTATTACAAACTAAACTCAACTAACAAAATTAAAAGCTAATTCGATTGAAAACCTCTTTCAACCTCTTAGCAAAAAACAAATCAATACAATGAAAAAAATCTCCATCATAATTTTCGCTACAGCATCAATTGTAGCTTGTAAACCCAAAGAACATGGGGCTTTTACAGTTAGTGGAAATATTGCTAATGCTCCAACAGATAAAGTGTATTTAGAAGAAATTCCTTTCGCTGGTCAGCAGCCTGTTGTAATCGACTCAGCTACTTTAAAAAACGGAAAATTTGAATTGAGAGGTATGGCTAAAGATGAAGGTTTGTATGCGTTGAGTTTACACCAAGGACCACAAATTCTTTTGGTAAACGATGCAAAAAGTATTCGTGTAAAAATGGATGTAAACAATTATAAAGCATACGAAACCGAAGGTTCAAAAGCCTCAACTTCATTGCACGAATTATTTGGTAGCTACGAAAGCCAATTCGAAAAAGTAAAGCAAGCATTTACACAACTAGATTCGTTGCAGGTACAAAAAGCCAACGATAGCATTATGACTTTTCATAAGCTGCAACGCAAAAACGAAATGAGTAAGTTAAATGGTATCCTAACCAACTTTATTGCAAAAACTGAAAGTCCTGCTGCTTGCTTACATGCATTGGGAATGGCTACCAGAAGTATGGAGTTAGACGATTTGAGAACTTTGGTAACCAATGCTGCTGCTAAGTTTAAAGAATACGAAGGCATGCAAAAGTTTAAGAAAATGCTAGCTGGTCAACAGTATCCATTATTAGATAAACAAGCTCCTGAAATTGCATTGCCAACGCCTAATAAAGACACAATAAAACTCAGCAGTTTCAGAGGTAAATATGTGTTGGTCGATTTTTGGGCAAGCTGGTGCAAACCATGCAGAGCCGAAAACCCCAATGTAGTTGCTGCTTACAATAAATATAAAGACAAAAATTTTGCAGTATTGGGTGTGTCGTTAGACGGTGATAAAAAAGATTGGACCGATGCCATTGCTGCAGATAATTTAACCTGGCCTCACATCAGCGATTTAAAACAATGGCAAAGCCCATTAGTAGGTTTATATATGTTCGATGGAATTCCCTTCAACGTGTTGGTAGATCCAACAGGAAAAATTATTGCCTCTAGTTTACGTGAAGATGCATTGGATAAAAAATTAAGTGAAGTTTTGAAATAATTTTCATAAAAATTAAAGTTATCACTACAAACAAAATCGCCACTTGCAAAACACAAGTGGCGATTTTTATTTTGTAATTTTATTCTGTGTTTCAGTGCCTCTGTGGCAAAGCTTCACACCAAAAGAAAATCCCTCAACTACCAAGTAATTGAGGGCTTTCTTATGTCAAAGACTATGTTTCTATTTACCTATGTGGTTATAATTAAACTAGGTTAATATCAAAACTTGCCAACTGAACAAACTCTTGTAAACGAGCATCAATATCGGCTTTGGTTAATTCTCTTAAACGAGCGGTGCCAAATTTTTCAACACAGTAGCTGGCCATCGCACTACCCACAATAATGGCAGTTTTCATGTTTTCAAAACTAATGTCTTTGGTTCTAGCAATATGTCCAATAAAACCACCAGCAAATGTATCACCAGCACCAGTTGGATCAAATACTTCTTCTAAAGGCAAAGCTGGTGCAAAAAATACCTTCTCTTCGTAAAACAACAATGCACCATGTTCACCTTTCTTAATAATTAAAAACTTAGGTCCCATTGCCATAATAGTTTTAGCAGCACGTACCAAGCTATAATCGCCACTTAATTGTCTGGCTTCGCTATCATTTACCATTAACACATCTACTTTAGCCAATACTTTTTCCAAATCAGCCATTGCAATATCCATCCAAAAATTCATGGTATCCAACACCACCAATTTAGGTTTGTTTTTCAATTGCTCAATCACACTCAATTGTACAGCAGGAGCCAAATTACCCAACATCAAAAACTCACAATCCTGATAACTTTCAGGTACCACAGGTTTAAAATCAGCCAACACATTAAGTTCAGTAACCAAAGTATCTCTGGTATTCATATCCATGTGGTAACGTCCACTCCAGAAAAATGTTTTTTCATCTTTCTTTATTTGCACACCCTCTAAGGTTACATTTCTAGCAGTTAAAGTATCCAATTCTTCTTGTGGAAAATCGCCACCCACAACACTAATTTGTTTTACAGGTGTAAAATTGCTTGCACACCATGCAATGTAGGTACCAGCACCACCAATAATTTTATCACTTTTACCAAATGGGGTTTCAATAGCATCAAAAGCCATCGAACCAACAACTACTAAAGACATAAACTATGTTTTTGATTTATGGCGGCGAAACTAAAACATTGTTGGCAGATAAGAGAAAATGTTTTGATACCAGCTTTTGTATTTCAATTGAGCATTACAGGCGTCACACAGCCGATAGCTATCGGCTTCAGGGTTCTGTTCTTTGGGGGCAGATTAACTGTATGCCACATTCTCAAAGATGTATCACACAGTTAATTGTTTAGAATCTCTGTAATTAAAATTCTGCCTTACCTGTGTTTTCTGTGAGAATCCTTTGTGTTTTTTCTGAAACTCCAATGCTTCATTGCTCTGTAGTAAAAAAAACCCTAGTTTCTCTTTAAACGCAAGTAAGCTACATAACCAACTTTAATTTGTAATACACTAAATGGATTGGTATATAGTTCAGCAATTCTATGTTGGTGAATATTTTGATTAGTAGCATTAACAAAAGATACGTTTATGGGTTTTGTTCCCTCTGTTTGTGTTGGTGGTGTGTTGTGATCATGTAAATGATTAACATTTACGTAATCAACACTGTTTCCATTTGTTTGTATAATGGAAAAGTCAATAAAGTTTCTAGATTTACTGGTATTATTACCTACATTCCATCTTAAGCCAATACCATAACCCCAGTACAAAGTACCATCATTGTGTATGCTTTGGTTTTCTAAAGCTATACATGCTTCGGGATCTCTCGGATCTTCCACTCTAAAACTACTACTAAGTTGGGCATATCCCAACTTAGCAGTAACATAAGATTGTATAGCTTTTTTCGATAAAAATAAATAGTTAGCATGTACACCAACTTGAGCAATATCGCTACTGTATTGTACTGTTGTATTTATATAGTTGCCGTTTTGTCTATAATTAATGCCAAATCTTTTTGCACCATATAAACCATATACTAAATCAATACCCATTTGTAAATTAGGCGTTATAAAACTCAATGGCAACGAGCTACTTAAACTGAAGCTATGTACAGGACTCATGCCTGTTTTCATGCTTCCAGTTGGCAAACCCAATTCATAGCCAACACCAATGGTTATAAACTTTCTAGTGAAACTTGGAATTGGTGGCCTTTCTCCTTTTGCTTTAGATATCAAAATTTGATGCATTCCATTTTGACTATAACTACAAAAGCACACAACTAAAAATAAGTATGAAGTGATTAAAATTTGTTTCATATCGTAGTTTTTAAAATAACGAGTATAAAATGCTAATCTAAAATATAACTAATATATCATCTTAATAGTTGTTTACAACCAAAGGCTATAACGCTAAAACCCTACTTGCACTGGTAAGGTTCGTTTTATTCATTTTACAATAAAGAATACCAGTCAATAAATTTCTACTTCCCAGTATTTATTTATGGTTAATTTTTACACTACTATAAATTCTTTTAATCAGCGTTATCTGTTTTCTATTCTTTCCATCATTCATAAAACTTACTTTACCATCAACTGTTACCTTTACAAAAACAATTACAATATGAGTAATCTGGTACAGGAATTTAACGACTACCGTGAAAAAATGAATGAAGTAATTCTAAGTAAGAATAATCTAGTAATGAAGCGTCTTTGGAACTTAGACACAAATACCTACGATGAAGGTGCATTGGATAAGAAAACCAAGGAGATGCTTGGATTGGTGGCAAGCATGGTATTGCGTTGCGACGATTGTATTAAATATCATTTGGGCAAATCGTATGAACTGGGCGTTACTACAGAACAGATATATGAAATCTTTGCTGTAGCAAATATCGTAGGTGGAACCATTGTTATTCCTCATACACGAAGAGCTGCAGAGTATTGGGAGGAGTTGATAAAAAGCTAATTTAAGAGTATTTTGTATGTTTATTTGAATCAATAACATAAATCATCAACATTTTGGCAATGTTTTCGTACACAACTGTTCAACTTGTTCAATACATGGTTATTTTTACAGTAATAAATTAATTGTTTGTCCATGAGTACAACAGCAGCAACCCCAGCCCTCACAGCCAAAGATTTTGCAACAGATCAAGAGGTTCGTTGGTGTCCAGGATGTGGAGATTACTCCATTTTGGCACAGGTTCAAAAAATTATGCCTGGTATCGGTGTTCCTAAAGAAAATATTGTTATCATCAGCGGTATTGGATGTTCGTCACGTTTTCCCTATTACATGAATACCTATGGTATGCACTCTATTCATGGTCGTGCAACTGCTGTTGCCAGTGGTTTAAAAGCTAGTCGCCCTGAACTAAGCGTTTGGATTGTGAGTGGCGATGGTGATAGTATGAGCATTGGTGGTAACCACACCATACACCTATTGCGTAGAAATTTCGATGTAAACTTATTGGTCTTCAATAATCAAATTTATGGGTTAACCAAAGGTCAATATTCACCAACATCCGAAACCAATAAAGTAACCAAGAGTACACCTTTTGGCAGTATCGATCATCCGTTTAATCCTGCTGCATTAGCAATGGGTGCAGATGCAACTTTTATTGCCAGAAGCATGGATAGAGATCCTAAACATTTGCAGTCTATTTTAACCCGCAGCCACCAGCATAAAGGAGCTTCTTTTGTAGAAATCTACCAAAACTGTAACATTTTTAACGATGGGGCTTTTGAAGTATTTACTGAAAAAAGTACCAAGGCCGATAATGTATTGTTCTTAGAGCAAGGCAAACCATTGGTTTTTGGAGCTACCAACAATAAGGGCATTAAGTTAGATGGATTAAAACCTGTTATTGTTGATTTAGCTGAAGGTGCAAGCTTCGATGATTTATGGATACACGATGAAAAAGATTTTTATAAAGCTCAGATCTTAATCAGAATGTTTGATGATCCGAGAATTGAAGGACATTTTCCTCGTCCGTTCGGTGTATTCTATCAAACAGATAGGTCATGTTACGAAGATGATATGGCAATGCAAATAGAAGATGCTATTGCAACGAAAGGCAAGGGCAACTTAGATAAGCTATTAAGAGGAAGAGAGGTTTGGGAAATTGCAGAATAAAGAACAAAAGTAAAATGCCTCAGTTATTGAGGCATTTTACTTTTAATACCTTTTTAAAACTACTTTATTGTTTTATGAAAAGTGTTTTATTATTATTTTTTCACCTATGTTCTTATCTATTAACAGCACAAATTAATACAGTAGCAACAGCTATTAATAATACTTTGCTTAAAAAAGGGTTTTATAAAAATTATGATGAGTTTATTACCAACTCACCTTCAATTATTGTAGATTTTAATTTAAAAAAAACAGTATTAAATAAAGAAGATTCAACAATTATTTGTGCTGAATTTGAGGCTGTAACTAAATCTACAAAACTGAATAATGTTTGGGGTTTTTGTGATGGCAAATCGGTATTTGTTCGATATATTCCCTTTAAAGATAAACTTAGATATTATAGGGTAGAAGACTTTGGTAAGTACAGCACGTTTACTTTTATAAAGAAAGCAAGTGGCTTTTCTAGCATTTTTGAGTTTTTGGTTTATTTAGTAGCTCCAACAAAAACTGTATTGTTGGTAATTGATGAGAATGGCAAAGTGAAATATCCAGATTATGCTTTTATGAGCAAAGTTTTAAAAAGTATGAAGATTTAAAAATTGAATTTGAGAGTGAATGCTTACCATTTGAAAAATATGATTACCCAACAGATGAACCCGAACCAGAGGAAAGCCTTAAAGCTAAAAAAAATATTGTCAAAAAATATATTACAAAGCTGAACGAGAGCCTCAAATAAAGAGTTATATAAGATATCGGAGAGCCCGTACCATAAGCAAATAAAGAATCTTAGAATTAGCCTGTGCAACAAATTTTGCAATTACTCCTCTTTATCCTCATTTTATTGTCCTAAATGTGATATACAATGGTTTTCTTATTTAAAAGTTACGTAGATCTACGTAACTTTTTAGGTAATAGTACGCATATTTTTTTGAATACTTTTTCTCAGCTTTGTTACAGGTGTTAATATTTAGTTACAACTAAAGCATTTTTTAAAGTACACATTTTTTTCAGCGGGGGTTCTATTCTAAACGATGGCTTTTTAGCCGTTGTTTTCTTTTTAGAATAAACAACTAAGAGCTAATCAAAAAGTAGAAATGATTGTCAGCATTTTATTACTACATGCATAGTTCGTACTTTGCAGTATGCTGTTGTACATTCATCCAGATAACCCAAACCCACGAAATGTAAAAACTGTAGTTGAGTGTTTACTTGATGGGGGTGTAATCATTTATCCTACTGATACCATTTATGGTTTAGGATGTAATATTTTTCAGCATAAAGCAATTGAAAAAATTGCCCGAATCAAAAATGTAGATCCTGCTAAAGCCCAATTAAGTTTTGTTTGTTATGATTTGAGCGATTTAAGCAAATACACCAAATCAATTTCTACACCATTGTACCGATTACTGAAAAACTATTTGCCCGGACCATTTACCTTTATTTTACCTGCCAGTAAAGAGGTTCCTAAAATTTTAAACAGCAAGAAAAATACTATTGGTTTGCGTGTGCCCGATAATAATATTGCCAGAACCATTGTTAAAGAACTGAATCACCCCGTATTATCGGCTTCTTTACCTGGTGAAATGGTAGAAGAGTACACAGACCCTGAATTAATTTACGAAAATTTTAAAAATCAAGTAGATATAGTGGTAAATGGAGGAATAGGTGGAATGACACCTTCTACAATTGTTGATTGTACCAGTGAACCCTATACTTTAATAAGGCAAGGCTTTGGAATTTGGGATGAATGAGCTGCTTTTGGGGATAAACTTGCTTGTTGAAAATTAATAACCACTTTTCATAAAGTTTCATTGTTTGTAATAAAAGGTTTTATTTACTTTGTTCTACTTTCAATTGGGGGATTGAAATTAACCTTGGCTGTGTAATTTATTTTACACAGCTTTTTTTGTTTTCTCAATTGGTTTTTATTCAAAATAATTTGATTTGCTTGGGTAGTATAGCAAAGCTTTTTCTGTGGTACTTGCATAGCCCAATTGTTTCAATTGCTTTTCTATGAATAGCAGTTCCATAGCCTTTATTTTTATCCCATCCATAAGCAGGAAATTCATTGTGCAACTGTTGCATGTATTCATCTCTATAGGTTTTTGCTAAAATACTTGCAGCCGCAATAGAAGCATATTTACCATCGCCTTTAATGATACAATAATGTGGTGTTTTTTGGTAAGGAATAAAACGGTTGCCATCTATCAGCAATAATTTTGGTTGTTTTTGTAGTTGGTTTATTGCCAAATGCATGGCTTTAAAAGAGGCTTTTAAAATATTGATTTGGTCTATCTCATTATTATCAACCATGGCAACTGCAAAGCTCAATGCTTTTTGTTCGATAAATAAACGCAATTCGTTTCTGTCTTTTTCTTTTACCTGTTTACTATCGTTGAGTAATGGGTGATAAAAATTTTTAGGTAAACTAACAGCTGCTGCAAAAACTGGTCCTGCATAACAACCACGACCAGCTTCGTCGCAGCCAGCTTCTGATACTTTGGTTTGATAAAATAACTCTAATGCCATTGTTGAATAAAGTTAATTAGTACAAGTGTGCGACGCAACTACAGCCCCATTTTATTCCTCAGCTCACTCAATAAAAATTAAGGATAAGTATTTATCTTGAGTTCATGAAAGCCATAACCCGAACCCAACTCTTTCTTACAGTTGCTGCTGTACTATTTTCATTCATGCTTTTTGTAAATCCGTTTGCAGTAAACAACAATGCCACAAAGGTATTAGCTATTGGTGTATTAATGATTACACTTTGGGTTACCGAAACTTTGCCCATGCCGATTGTTGCATTAATACCTATTGTATTGTTTCCTTTAATGGGTATTTGCAAGATTGATGAGGCGGCTGCCCCTTATGCTAATCCTGTAGTGTTTTTATTTATGGGAGGTTTTTTAATAGGATTAGCCATTGAAAAATGGCATTTGCATAAACGCATTGCTTTAAATATTGTAAACTTTACCGGCACAAGTGGCAATAAAATTATTTTAGGTTTTACACTGGCAACAGGTTTGCTGAGTATGTGGTTAAGCAATACTGCAACTACCATGATGATGTATCCCATTGCCATGAGTGTGGTGCATGTAGTGGAACAAAACCATAAAGAAGGTGTCAATATTAACAATATGGCCATTTGTATTTTACTGGCTATTGCATACTCCAGCAATTTTGGTGGCATTGCAACCATTATTGGTACACCTCCCAATGTTGCTTTTGTTGGTTTTTTAGAAAAGAAATACCATTATACTTTTCAGTTTGCAGATTGGATGTTGTTGTGTTTGCCTATAGCATTATTGCTAATGTTCAGTTTGTATTTTATAATGACCAAATGGTTGTATAAAAATAATATCAAAAAAAATGAGGCTACTGCTCAATTGATAAAACATGAGTTGCAGCAAATGGGTAAACTGTCTCCTCCAGAAAAAAGAGTACTCATCATTTTTATAATAACAGCATTGCTTTGGATAACCAAAGACCTGATTAATAAATATCAAACGCAGATTAAATTAGATGATACAATGATTGCTTTATCTGGAGCAATATTGTTGTTTATTGTTCCATCAAAATCATTGACTTCCGAAACCAGACAAATTTTAGAATGGCAGGATACACAAAAAATGGCTTGGGGTATTTTACTGTTATTTGGTGGCGGAATTTCATTAGCCAATCAACTAGAAAAAGCCGGCCTGATACAACAATTAGGAACCTGGATTATCGGCTATGCAGGCACCAATTTATTGTTACTGGTTTTTTTAGTAACCTTCATCTCTATTTTTATCAGTGAAATTATGAGCAATATAGCACAGGTAATTGTGTTTGCTCCTGTGGTTGCTGGTATTTCAGATGCTTTGCATATTAGTCCTTTGTTATTGGGCACTCCTATGACTCTAGGAGCCAGTTGTGCTGGCATGTTACCAATGGGAACACCACCCAACGCCATTGTTTTTGCAAGTGGAAAATTAAAGTTGAGTGATATGGTAAAAACAGGTTTTGTAATGAATATAATTTCAACCATACTGATTACATTGTTAAGTTATTATTTATTGCCTGTTTTAGTACATACAATGAAGTAATATTTTGGGCTTAATCTGATGTACAGCTAGCATCTTTAGTTGCGTTGCACACTTATACAGTATAACTTTACTCGGCTTTTAAATACAATATGCAAATTCACAAAACCAAGGGCATTGTTTTACGAACCGTTAAATATGGTGAAACCAGTATTATTACAACTGTATATACTGAGCTATTTGGTGTGCAGAGTTATATTGTAAAAGGCGTTCGTCAATCTTCTAAAACATCACAAGGTAAAGCCAATTATTTTCAACCATCGGCAATTTTAGAAATGGAGGTGTATCACAACGAAATGAAAAGCCTTCAGTTCGTAAAAGATTATCAATGGGCATACATGTATGAGAAAGTGTTATTCGATGTTGTACGCAATACGGTTGCCATGTATATTATCGAATTGCTGCAACGCAGTTTTAAACAGCCAGAAGCTAATCCTGAATTGTTTTACTTAATAGAAGATACTTTAAAACAACTGGATAAAGGTAATGATACCCTAGTAGCAAATTTGCCTTTGTATTTTACTTTACATCTGGGTGGGGAATTGGGTTTTCAAATTCAGGGAGAATGTAACAATACAACACCCATTTTAGATTTGCAGGAAGGTTTTTTTGTACCAGAAGTTCCATTACATCCTTATTATGCAGAAGGTATTTATGCTAAAGCTATTGCAGATGTTAACAACATTAGTTTTTACAACGATTTAGAACAGATTAAGTTGAATAGAGACATACGTCGTATAGTATTACAACATTTACAATTATACATTAGTTTACACATTAACGACTTTGGAGAAATGAGAAGTTTAAGTGTACTACAAGAAGTATTGAGTTAATGATGAAATGGTTAAAGCATTACTAAAAATTGTTTTCATTTAATATTGATTGGTGCTGAGCATTACCAATGTACAAGCTTCTACTGGTTTAATATTATTGGCTTTTGCTAAATCATAGAGTTCCTCATTTTCAGTACCTGGATTAAAAATAATTCGTTTAGGATGTAACGAAATAATATAATCGTAATATTTTTTTTGAGCCAATGGGTTTAAATATAAAGTAACTGTATCAATATCGTTTTCTGTCAATAATTCTGTAGCAACAGCAGTATTACCAATAGTCGTTTTCTTTCTCCCAATAGCCACAACAGGATGCTTGTGAGCAGTTAATTTTTTTACTGCTAAGTAGCTATAACGCTCAGGGTTATCTGATGCTCCTAATACGAGTGTTTTCTTTTGCATAAATTATTTTATAACAAATGATATTTTTTACGGGGCAATTTACCAATAATCTCTTCTAATGCACTTTCGAGAGTTGAATATTTAAATTGAAATCCAGCAGCTATCAATTTAGTGGGCACCACCCAACGACTTTTAAGCAATAACTCTGTTTCTGTACCTAGCAAACTTGCACCCATTTGTAACATCCATTTATATGCAGGAAAACCAATGTTATTACCTGTAGCTTTTCTCATTGTACCCATAAATACTTTGTTAGATACTGACTTTGGAGAACTGATATTAAAAACACCCTCCAGTTCAGCATGAGCTTCAAAAAATTCTATACTTCTACAAACATCTTCTATATGTACCCAACTGAACATTTGCTTTCCACTTCCTTGCTTACCTCCTAAACCAAATTTGCAAAGGTTTAGATATGGCGTCATAACACCACCATTGCCCAGTGTAATTGCCATTCTTAATGCAATCTTTCTTGTAAATGGAGTATTAAATTCAAAGAAGGTTTTTTCCCAAAGTTTACAAACCTGTACACTAAAATCATTGTGATATTCACCAGTAATTTCATCTTGTGGCCTATCGTTAGCATTCCTGTATATCGTTGCACTAGCTGCATTCAACCAAATTTTTGGAGGCACTTTTGCTTTAGTAATTGCATTACCAATTGCTTTTGTAGCATTGGTTCTGCTATCAAAAATTAGTGCTTTATTTTTTGAGGTATATCTACAATTTACACTTTTGCCTGTAAGGTTAATTACAATATCACTTCCATCAATTTCATTAATCCAAGCACCTTCATCTTTTGCATTCCAATAAACGGTTCTTACATTCTTTTGTATCTCATTGGGTATTGCAAAAGTTGTAAAAGCATTATTCTCTATCTCACTCAATTTTCTACTGAGTATTATAATAGAATTATCCTTCCCAAAATAATTCATTAGGGCTGAACCAATAAATCCAGTTCCGCCTGCTATAACTATTTTCTTATTTTTCATAGTTTTTATTTTAATTGAGCTAATGGTCTTTCATACAGTTTACTTACTTCAAAAAAACAAAGACTGTTGTAAGCAATTGCCATTAATGGAGAAACAAAAAGCATAACATAAGCCACAATAAAAAGTATATAGGGAACCAAAAAAGCAATACCAATAACAACAGTTAAATAAATAAGTGTAAGATTGTAATAATGACGGTATTTACTAACGGATTTATAATCGTACAATGCATGTATTACAGTATTTACAACCTGATAAGCACCTACTACAAAATAGCCAATAAGAAAATTACTGTCTCTATTGATAAGTGATAATAATATGAATACAGCAATAAGAGTTGACTGTATCCATGCGTCGTATAGTTTAATCGTTTTCATAATAAATTATTTAAGTTTTAAAATCAGCCTGAGTTTTATCAACTCAGGCTGTATAATATTTATAAAGCCTTATTTACAAATAAGCTTTTACGCTTATCATCATTGGCTTTATTGCGTAGTTTGAAGAAAATAAACAAGTTAAAAAAATGCATAAAGCCAAGAATTAAAATAATAACACCCACTTTAATGCTTAGTCTTTCTATAACTTCTTGCAAACTTACTATTGTGTTGTATTCTTTTAAAGTGTACACAGCATAACCAACATTGATTAAATAGAAGCCAACCAGTAATAAATTGTTGACACTATCTGCCAATTCTTTATTGCCATGAAAAATATCTATTAAAAATATTTTTCCGTTTTTAAAAAGTGTTTTTGCAACCCAAACAGTTAATGTAATACTTACCATTAAATAGATGGTGTACGTGAGAATAACGTAGTTCATAATAATTGATTTTTTGGTTAATTAATATTTTTATATTTTCAGAAAAAAATGAAAATTGTATTGTTTTAAAAACCGGAGATTTTCCGGTTGAGCTTTGTTTATTTAAACATTTTCATGAAGTTGGTAAAGAACCAGTTTTCTTCGGCTTTTATAACAGTGTCTAAAGTTTTTTCGGCATGACCAGCAAACTTTTGAATGTTACCTATGGTATCAGTAAAAGCTTTTATATCAGCATTGCGTTTATCACCTTCAATATCTCCCAGCTTACTCAATACAGCTATCATTGGATCCAATTCACGTTTCTTGCGTTGATACATAATTTTCGTTGCTACTTTCCAAATATCCTTTTCGGCAGTGAAATATTCTTTTCTGTCCCCTGCTATCAATGTTTTTTGAACGAGTTGCCAATCGATTAATTCTCTAACATTCATATTGGTATTGCCACGACTAATGTTTAATTGCTCCATAATATCATCAGTACTCAAAGGTTCGCTGGCTACCAATAATAAAGCATGAACTTGTGCCATAGTTCTATTAATGCCCCATTGGCTACCTAATATTCCCCATTGGTTAATGAATTCTGCTTTTGCTTCTGTTAGTTTCATAACAGAAAGTAAATACTATTTATTGAATTTTCAAAATTTATTGAAAATTAATTTTTTGGAGTGAACTTTCTTATTTGCTTATTCATTACATAAAACCATGCAGGAGGAAATAAACTTAACAACATCATACCTGGGTAACCTGTAGGCATTTGTGGTGCATTTTGATGATGCCGTAATATTTGGTATTTACGTGAAGCCAAATAATGATGATCGCTATGGCGGCTTAGTTCAAACAACATCAATCGCCCAATGATATGATTGCTGTTCCAGCTATGCTGTGGCATGGCTCTTTCAGTTTTACCATCGAGTAAAGTTTTTCTACTCAACCCATAATGCTCAATATAATTTACAGTTTCGAGCAATAAGATTCCAATTGCTGCTGAAAGTAAAAAATAGATGAGTCCGTTAAAGCCAAATACAAAGTAAACTAAGCCACAAAATGCAAATTGTATAAAATGTATTTGCAACATTTCGTTGCCGAGGCTTATTATTCGTTTCCCTTTTTTCTTTACTTCTTCGTTGGCAATTTTCCATGCATTGATGTAAGTGAAAATTATTGTACGAAAATAAAAAGTATAAACAGGTTCGCCCATTCTTGCACTACTGGGATCTTGCTTTGTGGCTACATGTTTATGATGCCCTTTATTGTGTTCAATAAAAAAGTGCATATATAAAGATGATAACAAAGAAATTTTCGCAAGAACTTGTTCAAATTTATTTACCCTATGCCCAAGTTCGTGACCAACATTAATACCAAAAGTACCACACAGCAAACCCATTGTCATCACACGTGCAAACACATCAAAACTGGTAAGATAATGTTGTTGCATTTGAAATAAAAAAAAGAATAATGTTGGAATTTGAATGGCTACAATTAAATACAAAATGTAATCGTACCATTTATTTTGCTTAGCCAAAATTTCTTCGGCTTCAGCTAAATTTTTTTCGTTGGGTTGTAAAAATAGTTCAGCCACTGGAATGCAAACCCAAGCATAAATAAGTGCTAACCAACACCAAATTCCAGTTTGTGTAAATGCAATTAGGGCAAGAATATAAACTATAAGTGGACTTGTATATTTTAGTGCTTGAATATTCATATATCTTCCTATTATTCCTGCTGAAATATATTTTGCAGTACAAGGGTGCGACGCAACTGCTGCTTGGTTTTGCACGATTGCTTGTTACAAAAACTAACTCTTCGGTTTATCAATATCTACACTTCTATCTACTTTAAACTTATAGCCACCTCTTTCGCCTGGAACCACTTTGTAAATAATTTGCCTGATTATACTAGTTGGAGTCGAACTTGTAGAATCAGTAGTGCTATAAACTGGAAAACGCCTTGTAAGAATTCCATTGAATAATTTAAACTGATCTCCACCTTTATAACCTGCACTTAGCTTTGCGTCATCTGTAATATCTGGGAATAAAATTGCTGATATACTTTTATTACCTTCGGATGCAATTGAAATAACACTCCCCTTTCTTTTATCCCCTTCTGAAAAAACATAAATAACTGCGTCGGGGAAACCATCTCTGTTTAAATCATCTATTTCACAGGATTGTACTTTCCCTTTTACATCTAAATTAACATCGCCCCGTTGTTCTTCAAAACCAATCATACCAACAGTGATTTCACTTTTTTCATTGGCTTTATTGGTGCAGGTAACACGGTAACCAACTTTACCAATTTTCATAGTGGTGTCGAATTTGTTTTTTTGTGCATTCAATTGAATACTTAAAAAACAAATAATTAATATTAAACATTGTTTCATGGTACAATTATACGTATTTAGTAATTACATGTTTCTTCTATACTGCCCACCTACTTCATATAAAGCATGGGTAATTTGACCAAGGCTACAATATTTTACAGTTTCCATAAGCTCTTCAAACAAATTACCATTGTTAATAGCTACCTGTTTTAACTGTTGTAACATTTCGGCACTTTTATGTTCATTGCGTTTCCAAAATGCTTGCAGGTTTGTTATTTGCTGTTCTTTTTCTTCTTTGGTACTTCTGATAATTTCTGTTGGTAAAATGGTTGGACTGCCATTTTTATTGAGGAAAGTATTTACACCAATTAAGGGCAATTCACCTGTGTGTTTTTGCATTTCATAATGCATACTTTCTTCCTGAATTTTATTGCGTTGGTACATTCTTTCCATTGCACCTAACACACCACCACGTTCAGTAATTCTATCGAACTCCATTAATACCGCTTCTTCTACCAAATCCGTCATTTCTTCAATGGCAAAACTTCCCTGAATAAAATTCTCTGTTTTAGCAGAGCCTAATTCACGATTAATAATTAATTGAATGGCCATTGCACGGCGAACACTTTCTTCTGTTGGTGTAGTGATGGCTTCATCGTATGCGTTGGTGTGTAAACTGTTGCAGTTATCATAAATAGCATACAATGCCTGCAACGAGGTACGAATGTCATTGAAGTCAATCTCCTGTGCATGCAACGAGCGGCCAGAAGTTTGAATATGGTATTTTAATTTTTGAGAACGATCGTTGCCCTTGTATTTATACTTCATGGCTTTGGCCCAAATTCTGCGTGCTACACGACCAATAACACTATACTCAGGATCCATGCCGTTACTGAAGAAGAAAGATAAGTTTGGAGCAAAATCATCGATGTTCATTCCTCTGCTTAAATAATATTCTACATAAGTAAATCCATTAGCTAAAGTGAATGCCAATTGTGTAATTGGATTGGCACCAGCTTCTGCAATATGATAACCACTGATACTTACACTGTAAAAGTTTCTTACTTTTTGTTCAATGAAATATTGCTGCACATCACCCATTAGTTTCAATGCAAATTCTGTTGAGAAAATGCAAGTGTTCTGTGCCTGATCTTCTTTCAAAATATCAGCCTGTACTGTTCCTCTTACATTTTGCAAAGCAGTTTGTTTGCATTGCTCATACACATCTTTTGGTAAAACTTCATCACCACTTAAACCTAATAATTTTAAACCTAAACCATTATTACCCTCTGGTAAACGCTCTGGAGAAGAAGGGTTATAATAAATGGGTTTTATAGCAGTTTCAAATTTCTGATTTGAAATTTTTTCTACTTCGTCCCAAAGATTATTTTCTGTTATGTATTTTTCACATTGTTGATCGATAGCAGCATTCATAAAGAATGCTAAAAGCATTGCTGCTGGACCATTGATGGTCATGCTAACACTGGTGTTAGGAGCACACAAATCGAAACCACTGTATAGTTTTTTAGCATCATCAACAGTTGCGATACTTACACCACTATTGCCTACTTTTCCATAAATATCTGGACGAACAGCAGGATCTTCTCCATACAATGTAACACTGTCAAATGCTGTACTTAAACGCTTTGCTGGCTGGCCCAATGATACATAGTGGAAACGTTTATTGGTGCGTTCTGGTCCACCTTCACCAGCAAACATTCTGGTAGGATCTTCGCCTGCACGTTTCAACTCAAATACACCACTGGTATAAGGAAATTCACCTGGCAGATTTTCCTGCAACTGCCATTTCAAAATATCACCCCAGTCTTTATACTTAGGTAAAACCACTTTAGGCACTTTTGTTCCACTTAAAGAAAGTGAGGTAAGTGGTTGTTTAATTACTTTATCACGAACCTGATATTCAAAAAATTCTTTAGAATACTTTTCTTGCAATGCTTTCCAATTATCGAGTAATTTTTTTACTTCGGGGTGAAGTTGATGCTCTTGTTCTTGATATTTTGTTCTTAATTCTTGAATCATGATTTATGATTTGATTGAATCCAATTCGTTTTGTTTAAATAAGGTAATCCAATATTTTAAAGTAGTTATGGATGGTGATTTTTCTCTAACCAATGCTTTAATAAAACGGTAAAAACCTATGTTCTTATCAATGTCTTTTATTTTTGAAATTTTCTTAAAATCTTTTAACTGATTTGGCAAACCAAATTCTTCAGTAGATGGGTTTAATGCTACTTTTTCGGCATCAGCGATTAACCATTTTTCTACTTCTGGACAAATCAGTACCAAAAATTGTTTCTTGGTTTTATGTTTCTTAAGAATAAGATTACTCTCGAATTTGATTACTTCAAACTCTGAAAAATATTTGGCACTTGGACCTTTGAATTTGTCTTCATCAATTATTCCTAATGCTATTCTATCTGTTTTTTTAAGTTCATTTGCAACATCTCCGCATCCATGTTGATGATTATACTTTTTTGAAGATTCCCCTAAAATCTCTGCCACTTTTGTGTCAACATAACATTCAGGAATTATGCTCAACTCTGTCATCTGAATATTTGTTTATGTTAAAAAAAATATCTACACCATAATCTAAGAGTTCAGATAAATCTTGATCAGAAAGTTTTCGTGCAGTAGTTCCATTTTCTTTATCAAAACCACAAACAAATACAGCCAACTCCCCCTTTGGTGTATTCTCAATTAAATTGTTTAAAAGATAAGGGCTATGCGTTGCTACAAAAAACTGTTTGTTATTATTTTCAATAATTTCATCTGCCAAAAAACTTACAAACTTTGGAAAAGAGTGTGCATCTGGTTCTTCTAGTGTTACTACATAGCCACTAGTGTATCTAATAGCTGCTGTATAAAAAATTACTCTTCTTAGCGTATCTGCCAAGGAGTTATAGTCTATTAAATATGCAGCACCAGCAGATATTTTCTTTTGAAACAAAAGTTTATGATTGGAAACATCTAAAATAGCTTCCAATCCAAATGGTTCAACTAAATCAACTATTAACGACAAAAAGTCTTTATGACTATCAATTACCTCAATTAAATTATTTCCAAAAGGAGGCATTAGAGTATCCATGTAATTTCCTGTATCATGAAATTCAAGGTTTTCTTTATATCTATATGGGTCAAGAGGAGATCCAAAAAAACCAGTGAATTTATTTGAGATGAAATCATTATCAAATTGAGTAAAACGACCCCCTGCAGAAACCTCAAAATAGTTTTTTACTTCGCCTCTATTAATTAAGTCATTTTCTTGAATATACTTTAATTGAGTTCCATTTGAAAAACCTGGATGGGAAATTTTAATTAATTGTGTTGTATCTCCAAGTCTAAATAAATCTCTTACCTTATTTACTCTGAAATACTTTTTTATATCAATAGCTTCTTTTCTTGCATTTATATTTGAACTACTTTGATGCAACATCCAAGATAAGTATGATAAATCTAGGGCTTCTAAAATATTAGATTTACCAACATTGGGTTCACCAATAATAACATTTACTCTATTGCAGTTTAAAGTTAAATGCTTTATTGATTTATAATTTTCAATCTCAAGATGCCTAATCATTTCCATTACTAACTGAATTTATTGTAAACTACAATTATTTCACTAATTACGCAACAGGTTGTTGCGTAATTCAAATTTTATTTACTTCTCGTTCTCCAACAGATCTATTGTTCCTTTTATCTGATACATTTTACTAGCAATAGTAGTTTGCTCTTTTACCCATGCATCATAATTACGTATTACATCGGCTATTTCACTTAAATAACGAACTCTTTTTGGAGGAATGATGGAAGGCTTAGAAGATAACTCAGTTGTAATGCTTCTTAATGCAGTTAAATCGCCAAACTCAATAGTTAATTTCTCATTGATTTTATCCATCAACTTTATAAACAAAGCGTTAATACCTGCATCATTAAACTGAGCTGCAATACTTCCTACAATTGGTAAATCTTCATCTTTAGCAGTAAATAAATTGTGGTTGCGTTTGTATTGTTTACGTACATCATGCAACGCATCTAATGCACCTGCTTTATCAAATTTGTTGATACAAATTACATCAGCATAATCCAACATATTAATTTTCTCTAACTGAGAAGCTGCACCATATTCAGGAGTCATTACATACAAACTCACATCACAATAATCTAAAATGCTGGCATCACTTTGTCCTACACCTGCACTTTCTAAAACAATAAAATCGTAGCCAGCAGCTTTGCAAACATCAATGGCCTCTTGTACATAAGCACTCAATGCAGTATTGTCATCTCTTGTTGCCAAACTACGCATATAAGCCCTTGTGTGAGAGATTGAATTCATTCTTATTCTATCTCCCAATAATGCCCCACCAGTTTTTTTCTTACTTGGATCAACGCTAATAACAGCAATGGTTTTATTGGTAAAATTGGTTAAATAACGTCGTACAATTTCATCGGTTACCGAGCTTTTACCTGCACCACCTGTACCAGTTATACCTAATACTGGAATTGGGAATTGGGGGTTTGGTTTTTCTGTTGACTGTTGTCCGTCGACTGTCGTCTGAACTCCATTCTCGGCATTGGTAATTTTTCTTGCAATCGCTCTTACGTCATGAACTTCACCTAAAGTCATTGCTTTTGCATATGCCCCATTTCCATTCAAACTAAAATCGCATTGTTTTACCACATCTTCAATCATGCCTTCAAGTCCCATGTGGCGACCATCGTCGGGACTATAAATTTTGGTAATTCCATAGTTCTGCAATTCACGAATTTCATCTGGTAAAATTGTTCCACCACCACCACCAAAAATTTTGATATGACTGCAACCATTTTCATCCAATAAATCCTTCATGTATTTAAAAAACTCAACATGCCCACCTTGATAAGAAGTAATGGCAATACCTTGTGCATCTTCTTCAATGGCACATTCTACAATTTCTAATACACTTCTGTTATGGCCTAAATGAATAATTTCAGCTCCTTTGCTTTGCATAATTCTACGCATAATATTTATGGCAGCATCATGTCCATCGAACAAACTGGCAGCAGTAACAATTCTAACTTTATTGGTAAGTTTAAACGACATAGTAATAGTATTGAAAGCAACAAAATTAGGTGTTTGAAGCTAACGGTTAACAGTTGTTAGTTTATAAGATTTTTTGTAGCTGATTTATCAATTTATATTTACACCATTATAAAAAAACACATGGCGTTTACAGTTGAAATTAATCAGGAAAGTTCATATCCGTCCATTATTTTGAAAGATGATAGTACAGGTTGCTTTGCAGAAGTTTATGCTTTGGGTGCATTGTTAAATGCATTTCATATTCCAACACCCAACGGTTTTACCAATATTATCGATGGATTTGCAAGTGTTGAAGAGGGAGCTGCCAATACCACCAATGGATTTAAGAGTTCTAAATTAAGTCCGTTTGTGTGCAGAATGAAGGAAGGAAAATATTCATTTAATTTGAACATATACAAAGTTGAAAAGTTTTATTTAGAACCACATGCTATTCATGGGTTGATTTATGATTTGCCTTATAATATTATCGCTACAGAAGTTGACAATAATTTTGCTCAAGTAACATTAAAAGGTAATTATGATGGATTTGATAAAGGCTACCCGTTTCCATTTTCAATCACTATAATTTGGAAATTAGAAAAAAACAATTCAATATCTGTTACTACAGAAATTGAAAATAATTATGAATACCCAATTCTATATGCCGATGGCTGGCATCCATATTTTACACTAGGTGGAACTATTGATAGCTGCACATTAATGTTTGATAGTACAACAATGATTGAGTTTGATGAAACATTAATTCCTACAAAAAATAAGATAGATGATTTTCGTTTTATAAACGGTCAATATTTAGCTAATATTGAATTAGATAATTGTTTTGAACTTAACGGAGCAAAGCATCCTATTTGCATTTTAAAAAACAATGCACTACAATTAACTATTTCGCCTGATGCTACTTATCCTTTTTTACAAATATATACACCACCACACAGAAAAAGTATCGCCATAGAAAATCTAAGTTCAGCACCTGATGCTTTTAATAATAAAATGGGTTTACTACTTTTAGAACCCAATAAAAAATATAGTTTCACTACAACTTATGCTGTGCAAAATTTAAAATAATAAAAGCCACTTTTATGGGGCTTTTATTTATAAACTCATTATTGCAATTACACTTATTTCAACATTTACACCTTTGGGTAAACCTTTGACGGCAACGGTTTCTCTTGCAGGAAAATTTCCATTAAAATAACTTCCATATACTTCGTTTACATCAGCAAATAAACTCATATCACTCAAAAAAATAGTAGTTTTAACTACATGCTCAAATGTAATATGAGCTTCAGTTAAAATAGCCTGAATATTTTTCATAGACTGATGAGCCTCATCTTTTATTGAACCAGTAATCAATTCATTTGTTAATGGATCAATTGGTATTTGTCCACTCACAAACAATAAATCTCCAGCTTTTACAGCTTGGTTATAAGGACCAATTGGTGCTGGAGCTTTTGCAGTATTGATAATTTGTTTAGGCATAGATTTTATTTTAGTGAAGCAAGTAACTGTATTTTTAGTAACCAACCAATAATAAAATTATTCAGCTATCTATTTAATGTATCTAAAATTAGTATGGCTTGCTGTTTGTAAAGAGCAGACTGTTTATTAGGTATTTTTTCTGGGAAATCAACAATATCATTTGCACATTTTTTTGATTGTTCAAAGTTATTAACTAACAAATAGGCTTTTAACAAATCGTACCGATTTTTAAACCTATGGGGAATAATATTTACTGCTATTGTAAATTGACCAATAGCTTCTTTGAACTTATTTTGTTGTAATAAACAATTACCCCAAAAGTTATGTAACTGATCGTTACAAATAAAATTATGTGCCAAATTAATATAGTAAATGGAAGAGTCAATATTGTTTTTTTGCAAATAAATAGCTGCAATTTGCTCATAAACCTGTTGGCTTGGTGGTTGTGAATTTTGTACAGCCAATGCTTTATTTAATGCTTGGTTTATATAGCCTACTCTAAATAAATCTGTAATAGCTTTTTTTTCTTTTTCTGCTTTAATGGTTGCATAAGTATTGTTTAAACAAAAGGCAGAAAGCCCTATAAGTAAAGTGAAAAAAATAGTGTTGTTTACTTTTGGGGCTTGGTTAAACGTATCTTTCAATACATATAAAGCACAAGTGCCAAATATAAAAAGGTAAGGCATAAAACTAAATGGGTACGATGCCAAACTAACCATTAACAAAAACAACACAATGCCCACTGCCCAAGCCTTTTTAGAAAAAAACTTTAA
This sequence comes from Chitinophagaceae bacterium, assembly GCA_044348985.1. Lineage (GTDB taxonomy): Bacteria > Bacteroidota > Bacteroidia > Chitinophagales > Chitinophagaceae > UBA1930. The sequence goes on along the minus strand of JBIKRV010000002.1, from coordinate 111,424 downwards.
TTGTTTAAAACAAATTTTAACTAAATAAATGGTTGCTAATAATGTAAAAATAAACACAACTATACCATAGTGTATTAAAATATTTAACCACTCGTTTAATACAAAGTAATTATTGCTAGCCAATAACTTTTGTTGTAAAGTTGCATCGGAATTGTTGATAAAATAGCTTGCTTGTATATGGTTAAATACTACACTATAGGGCTTGTTAATACCTGTAAGCCAATACTTGTGTATAACCAAAGCATTTATTTTGTAAATAAATAATCTGCCCAAGGTAGAGTTACACTTGTATAATAAAATAATTAGTAAAAATGTGGGTAAGCAAATAGCAATGCTTATTTTATGCTTTGTTGTTAATTTAAGTTTTTGTTGAGTAATGGTAATTATACCTAACACCAATACTATACTTAACCAAACAGCCCTACTCTTACAATAAATTACACCAACAATACTTCCCAATAACAAACACAATACAAAACTCAACAATACTTTATGCTGAATGTTGTTTAATAGTGCAAATAAAACAATAACAGCAATACCAAAAAGTATTGCTGTTATGCTTGGGTTAAAAAAAATATTATACACTTTATTGATTATTATTTATTCTATAATGTATTCCCTGCCACTTAATCATTTCTCTTTTTATTGAATCATTACTTTTTTGAAACCCGATTTCAATAACACTATTGTTTTTTTGATCGCTAAAGTCATTAAAAACTAATATCCGTAATTTAAAAAACTTCATTTTATTTATGCTATCTAATTGCTTTGACATAGAAAATGGTAGATTTTTATACTTTTCTGAAAAAAACAAATGCCATTCACCACTTGATTTCTGTACACTATCATAAAAACTATACTTTTTAATCAGTCCGTGTTCATTATAAATTGATTCAATAAGTTTCAAATTTCCGTTTTTGATAGGCTCATAAAAATTTTGATTTAGAGTAGAAGTATAAAAACTAAAAACAGAATCTATTTTTACATTTACTTGCTTTCGTAACGAATCATCTGATTGAATGTACTCCCCTGTTTTACTATTAGCACCAAAACATAGATAACCCATTTTTTTTGATGATTGCTTAACCTCATTATTGGTTATCTTATCTACTATTGTTTCCATTCTACATAAAATTGAGTCATTAAAAAGTAGCATAGGATAACCTACAGAATCTTTAATCAAAATTTTTCCACTCACATCTTTAATTGAATACTTTGAATATATAACAATACAATTTTTACTTAATATTTTTTGGTTAGTACATGCACTAATCAAAAAAAGTAAAAAGTATTTGAATATTTTTCTCATTATTATTGAAATTGATGGGATAGGAATGAAACCTCTATAGAACGGGTTTTTGCAGATGTTGTAATAGTTGTGAAAGCACAAGTAAATTTAAGTGTTGATGAATATGTTATATTGGAAGATACTTGTTTTTTATCGGCTCTAATATTTTTTGCTGTTTCATTTAGGGTATGGTCCATAGAAAAGCACGGTCTTATGCTACCCGAGGACATATTGTATGTAACTAGATTTGCAGGTTTTGAAAAAAGCCATACACTATTATTATTTGGCCTTGATAAAAAAGTGGTATAATAAGCTGTATATTTTGCATTACCAATTATAAAACTACTAACCTCTAGATAATCTGTGTTAGCAGATGCCTCCTTTGTTTGAATTAAAACTCCATTTTCGTCAACCGTTGAATAAGTTGATTCTCCAACCGTAATTTCATTTGGATTTGTAGCTGATTCTAAGGCATCATCCATTATAGACAAAGCATCATCCGCATACTGTGCACATTGATCGTCATCTTCGTTTGGACAAATCCCATACATCTCACAAGGATCGTCATCTTCGTCGTCAGGGCATCCAATTCCGAACAATAAACATAAATCTTCTTCATCAAACTCTCCAGTGTCTTCACAAGCAGGATTATATTCCCAAGTACCCTCTGTAGGACTTTCAACTTGATTCCATTCTTCACATTCGTGATCAGGCTCATCTCCCTGATAAGCAATTGCACATGTTTTATACACTTTGGGTACCCAAATCCATGGGTCACAAGGTGCTTCTTGTGTTTGCGATTCTTCTCTTAAATTGTTACTATTATTTATCTTACCAGAAATATTATTACCAGTCCGTTTAACCATTGTAACTTTTTGGTAGGTTGTACCATTTAATATTTTGGTAGTGGTTACTGGTGTTTCATCCCACTTTTTTACCATTACATAGCCTGAGAAATTGTTATCTAAATTATCACAACTATTTGTACTTATATCAAAATTCTTACTCGTAGCATAGGCAACAGTTGGCACAATTGTAACTAGTCTTATGGCTACGCTACCATTTGGTTGCTTTATAAAAAGTATTTTATTTAAGCTTGCATTTGCCATTTGTTTTTTGGTATTATCGCTTTCGTTTTGTGTACCAGGTAATAAAACGGTTGTTAGGTTGTACAAAATAGGCATTTCAACAATTTGCAATCCGTTTTTTATAAAACTTTTAGCTAAACCCCATTTAGGCGACTTTATTAAATTGCTTGATGATACATCATTAACTCTAGCATTTAGGCTTTTATTCGAGGTAGTAATAAACGGACTATTCGTATTTAAATTTTTGAAATACGCACTTTTATTAAAATAGGCATAATACCACTCTTTAGCTTGTTTAACATTAAAAGTTTCGTTATTTACTTGCACATCTGCTGTGCGTTTGCAGGCAAAAAATGTAACTATGGTTACCGATATTATTAAACTTGCCCATTTAATAATTGGTTGTTTTAAAAAAAAATTCATAAATTAAGTGTTTTGGTTAATACAAATTTTGATGTTATTTCTGTAAAAAAATATTCAATCTTTGACTATTATTATGCGTTTTTTGCATACCTTAAATTTTAAAAAATACACATGGCAAATACAAAATTAAAAACAATAAGAGAGCGTCACAATTTGTCGCAAACACAAATGGGTGAAATATTACACTTATCACAAAGTGCCTATCAAAAATTAGAAAACGGTATCAGTGGCTTACGTAGCGAACATATTGTAGTATTAATTAAACATTTTGGCGAGGGTGCAAAAGATTTACTTGAAATAGATGGCATTGAAATAATTTTTAAAGACAATGCTGTAAATAATGGAGCAATAAATGGCAGAGTTCAAGTTGGTAAAGTAGAGATTGTTAACATTAATAATAATCCTTCTGAAATGCTAGATAAAATACTTGCCGAAATAAACGATTTAAAAATTAAACTTAAAGCATAGTAAAACCTTTAACCAACTTACTTTTGCGTAAAACAAAGAATAATGATTGCAGTGGTTTTATGTTCAGCAGATCAGCAAAATGAAATATTGAAAAAGCAAACTGCTGCTGGAGTAAATTTTATTTTTAGCTCCTTTGCTTTTGAATTTGAAAATACAACAGGAGATGTTTTTTTTAATTTGTTATTCGATGAAAGCAGTCCTCTTATTAATAAAATCAATCATCCTGTTTTTGTAAATGCTGTTGTAACAACCAGCTCTCAACTACCAGAAAACTATATTAGAATAAATGGTTGGAATGGTTTTATAGAAAGAAGCACTGTTGAAATTGCAACATCTACACAACAACAATATGTAGATATAAGCATGAAAGCTTTGGGCTGGAATTATCAATTTGTACCTGATGAGCCAGGAATGATTGCCCCTAGAATTATTGCTATGATTGTGAATGAAGCTTATTTTGGTTTAGCCGATGGTATTAGCACAAAAGAGGAAATTGATGTTGCCATGAAGCTAGGAACCAATTATCCTTTGGGACCATTTGAATGGAGTGAAAAAATTGGTTTGAATAAAATTTATTACTTGCTAGCTGTTTTAAGCAAACAAGATGCAAGATATACACCATCTTTATTGTTGCAAAAAGCTTTACAGAATCTTAAATCATAATACTTTGGCTCTAATTTTAAATATTGATACTGCAACCGAAAATGCAAGTATTTGCTTATCACAAAATGGCAATGTAATTGCATTTGAAGAAAGTATGCAACAGAAAAACCATGCTTCTTTTTTACAACCTGCTATTCAACAAGCTTTAAAACAATCTTCAATCAATATCAATCAATTAGATGCAGTTGCTGTAACCAATGGTCCAGGAAGTTATACAGGTTTACGTGTTGGTTTATCATCTGCCAAAGGCATTTGTTATGCTATTGATAAGCCGCTCATTACATTGAATACATTAGAGGTAATGGCTGAAGCAATGGAAAAAGCAGCTAAAACACTTATTCCTGCCAACAACAGTTTACCTGTTTTATATTGCCCAATGATTGATGCCCGAAGGATGGAAGTATTTACAGCCGTTTACACAACAGCTAAGAAAGTACAAATACAACCTTGTGCTATGGTACTTAATTCGGAAAGTTTTTCAGATTTACTTACTGAAAATCTGATTTTTTTTAGCGGTAGCGGGCATGCAAAACTTAAATCTGTATTAAAATACAATAATGCTTTATTTGCAACTACCATTTACGCTGCACAAGATATGGTTACATTAGCGGAAGCAGCTTTTGCTGTAAAAGCCCTTGCCAGTTTAGCTTACAGCGAACCTTTTTATGGAAAAGAATTCTACAGTACTGCACCGTTAAAAAAATAATTTAAAAAAAATTTGATAATTATCTTTTATAATTATATTATTTTTTATACATTTACGTAAATTTTTTTAAACCCCCCAAATTTTAAAATTATGAGTCAAACAAGTATCACATTGTCTAGTGGTAAAAATGCACTAAAGGTAGATTATTTGCGTACTAAAAAAGCTGCCTTAATTTTAAGAGCAGTAAACCACAAGCTTCGTCAGCAAATGATTAAACTCATTGACGACAAAAAACAAATTACTGTTACAGAATTGTATGTGAAGTTGAGATTAGAGCAATCAGTTGCTTCTCAGCATCTTGCAATTTTACGCAGAGCAGGAATTGTAAGTACAACACGTGATGGCAAGTTTATCCATTACAGTGTAAACTATGCACGTCTTGCTGAAGTAGTTAAGTTTGTAGATGAACTTTTAGGGTAATTGCCTCACTATGCTCCCCACAGGAAATTTAGTGTTAAAAGAAAATGAGTTGACTTAGGTCAACTCATTTTCTTTTATACGATCATTGCATTGTTGTATAAATTGTAAAACCTCATCTCGTCCAGTCTTCTTCTCAGCACTTGTAACAAAACTTTGAGGCAAAAACTGCCAGGTTTCTCTCATCTTGTCTAAAAACAATTGTTCATTTCGTTTTACTACACCCGGTTTTTCTTTATCTGCTTTGGTAAATACCAAGGTAAAAGGCACTTCCCAACGCCCCAATTGATTTACAAATTCCAGATCGTTTTTTTGGGGTGCATGCCTTGCATCAATCAACACAAACACATTTACCAAGTTTTCTCTTTTTTTAAAATAGTGTTCAATCATTTGCTCCCACCGGTTTCTATCGGTTTGAGAACGTTTGGCATAACCATAACCTGGCAAATCAACTATATACCATTTCTCGTTAATAATGAAATGATTGATTAACTGTGTTTTACCCGGTGTTCCAGAAGTTTTAGCCAAATTTTTTTGATTAACCAACATGTTAATCAACGAAGATTTACCCACATTGCTTCTACCAATAAAAGCATATTCTGGCTTTGTTGGCTCAGGGCATTTATCGAATGTTGGAGATGAAATAACGTACTTGGCTGATTTTATTGTCATACTGCAAATGTAATTATAGGAGTGGCTACTTAAACAAAAGCCTTGCATTTATGTGCAAGGCCTTTGTTTATTTACATGATAAAAACTATTTTTTCTTTTTAACTAGGCTATCAATAGGGTATTTTGCTTTCATAGTATCCATAATACTTTGAGCCCAGCCTGTAATTATAGCTTGTTCATCACCAGTTAATTTAGCATTGCTGTGTATTATTGTGTAGCTACTTAAAGGCATTTCTCCAGCTTTTACTTCATCGATCACTTCTTCCATTTTATGGTATTGCTTTCTTAAGTTGTAGGCTCCATATTCACTAAAGTTTAAATGCTTTTTACCATCTTTAACATGGTCGTTTAGCCACCAAGCAACTGGCTGTATTGCAGCATACCAAGGATATTTGGTATTGTTGCTGTGGCAATCGTTACATGCTTTATCCAATATGTTTTTTACATTATCACCCGTTGAGTAAACATTGTAAATATGGTTAGCTGTAAGTTCTGTAGATTGATTTTTTGCTGGTCGTATAAATTGAATTGCAATAAATAAAAACAATAAAACAATCAGTATTTTTTTTACAATTTTCATGTTGGTTGGTTTGATTTATATTAAAACAGTTCCTGTCATTTCTGACGGAATTGGTAATTGCATAATATGTAAAACAGTTGGGGCAATATCTCCCAATTTTCCAGCCTTCAAAGTTCCTTTAAATTCATTGTCAATTAAAAACAATGGAACAAGATTTAAGGAGTGCTGTGTATTGGGGCTTCCATCTTCATTAATCATAAAATCGGCATTTCCATGATCGGCAGTTAGTAAAACGGTGTAATTGTGTTTTAAAGCAGCCGTTACCACTCTTTCAACACAAGCATCCACAGTTTCAACAGCTTTTACAACAGCACTAAAAACGCCTGTATGGCCTACCATATCGGCATTAGCATAATTCAAACAAATAAAATCGGCTGTTTCATTTTCAATTTCAGGAACCAATGTATCCGTTAAACCAACAGCACTCATTTCGGGTTGTAAATCGTAAGTTGCTACTTTTGGAGATGGTACAATCATTCTTCTTTCTCCATCAAAAACCGTTTCTCTTCCACCACTAAAAAAGAAAGTTACGTGTGGATACTTTTCTGTTTCGGCCAAACGAATTTGCTTTTTGCCATTGGCAGCTAATACTTCTCCCAATGTATTATTCAGGTTATCGTTTTCGAACATTACCTGAACGTTTTTAAAAGTTGAATCATACTCCGTCATGGTTGTATAATTCAACTGCAATGCTTTCATATTTTGTTCAGGAAAATCTTGTTGTGTTAACACTTCAGTTATTTCACGGCAACGATCAGTTCTAAAATTGAAACAAATTACTGCATCACCATCTTTAATAGATGCTTCAGTCGTATTTAAGTTGTTATTGATAATTGGTTTAATAAATTCATCGGTTACACCTGCATCGTACGATTGTTGTAAAGCAGCAACCAAGTCGTTGCTATGTTCACCAACACCATGCACCAAAGCATCGTAAGCCAGTTTTACACGTTCCCAACGTTTATCTCTATCCATTGCATAATAACGGCCTGTAATGCTTGCAATTTTTGCATGTGTAGGTGCAATGTGTTGTTGTATATTTTGTATAAAGCCCAATCCGCTTTTAGGATCACAATCTCTACCATCGGTAAATGCATGAATGTAAACCTGCGTCAAGCCTGCTTTTTCAGCCGCATCTACAATCGCTTTTAAATGACTGGTATGTGAATGAACACCACCATCGCTTGTCAAACCAATTAAATGTAAAGCTTTGTTATTATCCTTAGCATAAGCTATTGCAGTATTCAGTTTTTCATTCTGAAAAAAAGAAAGGTCTCTAATGGCTACATTAATTCTTTGTAATTCCTGGTAAACAATTCTACCAGCACCTAGATTAAGGTGACCAACCTCACTATTACCCATTTGGCCATCAGGTAAACCTACTGCTTCTCCACAGGTAACCAATGTGCTGTTGGGATATTTACTATACAATGACGTCACAAACGGAACTTGTGCATTTTGGATGGCATCGGCTGTAGTAGTTTTGCCCAAACCCCATCCGTCCATAATAATTAAAATAACTTTCTTGCTCATGCCGTAAAGCTACACTTTTTGGAAATATGCAATCGATATGATTAACTTTAGGCATGCTAAACAATTAGTTGTACTTTGGTACGGTTTTAGCAAGCTAAAATTGGCGAAAGCCAAAAAATTTACACATGAAAAAGTTATTGTTGTTGTTTATTGCTGGAATGCTTTCTTTTTCTTTTACTGCTAAAGTAGATAGTGATGGAATAATTAAAGCATTGAAAGCTGCGAATGCCGAGCAATTGGCTACTTTTTTTGATAGTTTTATAGACTTGAAATTACCCGAAAAAGATGAAGTAAAAAATATGGGTAAAAACCAGGCTGGCATTGCATTAAAAGCATTTTTTGCCGACAATGGCATTAAAGGTTTTGAGTTAACTTCTCAACGAGAAATGGGTGGCACCATGTACATGGCAGGTAAATTAAAAAATTCAGGGAAAGGCTTTAATATTACACTTATGATGAAGAAAAGCGACGACAAACAAGGCATTATTACGATAAGAATTAATTAAGCAATATTCATACTTTTAAAAGGATGTTCAGCAATGAGCATCCTTTTTTGTTTTGTAGCATAGCCTTTCAAGGGAGATATTTTAAATTGGTATTACTTTGTGATATGATAGATTTTGATGAACAACTACACCATTTGGTTATTGAAGCTTTAAAAGAAGATATTGGCGATGGAGACCATAGTACATTAAGTTGTATTCCTGCAAACAAGCAAGGAAAAGCAGTTTTAAAAATAAAACAAGCAGGCATATTGGCTGGAGTTGCTGTTGCTGAAAAAATATTTAAACAAGTTGAACCATCGGCAATATTTGTTGCTTACAAAAAAGATGGAGAAGTAATGGCTGTTGGCGAAAAGGCATTTGAAGTAACAGCATCTATTCACACCATTTTAACCTGTGAAAGATTGGTACTTAACTGCATGCAACGCATGAGTGGTATTGCAACACTTACAAACAGTTATGTACAACTGCTGCAAGGCTTTCATACAAAATTATTAGATACTCGAAAAACAACGCCCAACTTTAGGTTGCTCGAAAAAGAAGCCGTAAAAATTGGTGGTGGCATTAACCACAGATTTGGTTTATATGATATGATTATGCTTAAAGACAATCATATTGATTATGCTGGCGGTTTAGAAAATGCCATTGAAAAAGCATACGACTATGTAACTAATCAAAAGCCAGGACTAAAAATCGAAGTTGAAACAAGAAGCATTGAAGATGTACAAACCGTTTGCCGAATTGGTAAAGAAAAAGTGTTTAGAATCATGCTAGATAATTTTACGCCTGAACAAGTTTTTGAAGCAGTAAAAATAATTGATGGCAATTTTGAAACAGAAGCCAGCGGTGGCATTAATTATGAAACCATTCAAGCCTATGCAGCTACAGGGGTAGATTATGTGAGTGTGGGTGGATTAATACATCAAGCCAAAAGCTTGGATTTGAGTTTGAAAGCTGTGATTGTGTAAGTACTAAAAATTGAATTATGTCTAAAAAAAATAAACCCGACTCCCTAGGCTTTGTCTTTAGTACAGATCCTAACTTTAAATTTGAAGAAGAGGAACAAACTGTTGAAACGCTTGCCCCAAATCAGCAAAAATTACGTGTTTGGTTAGATACCAAAAAACGTGCAGGCAAAGTAGCAACCCTAATTACTGGCTTTATTGGTACAGTTGAAGATTTAGAAGAATTGGGCAAAAAACTCAAAAACTTTTGTGGCACTGGTGGCAGTGCAAAAGACCATGAAATTATTGTTCAGGGAGACCAACGTGAAAAAATTACCCAGTGGCTGCTAAAAAATGGGTATTCAAATACTAAAAAAGCTGGGTAGCATTAAAAATCAATGTTTTCATTCAATTTCATTTTCCTAACCAAAGATTCATACCTAGCTACACCATAGTTACGGATTCTTGCAATTTTAATGGCATTCTCCTCCCACTCAACAGCTTCATTTATTTGATTGTTTTTGTAAAGTATAATTGCATAAATATTATAAAACTCTGGGTTTTCTGCAATTGAAGCAGCCCTTTCTGCATAGCCCAATGCTTTTTGAGTAAATAGTTTATTACCCGAGCAGGTATAAATTTCTTTAGCGAAGTTACTAAGTGTGCTACCTATTTCATTGGCGTAAGGCGACTCAGCAATTCTAACAGTTTGCTTAACAAAAAATCTACCGTTTGTATTTCCAGTAGTTGAACTGTCTGATAAAGATTTTCTTATTACCCCTTTTTTGTTAGCAGTATCAATCACAAGTTTTCCCAACTGTTTTTGTTTATATAAAGAATCTGCATTTCGAATACTATCTTTTGAAATATTCATAAAATAATTATCACAATAGCTGATAACATTTCTTAAAAAACTAACTGTATCCAAAGTGCCTTTATAATATTGTACCATATTGTAATCATAAGCCTTTCTTGCATTCGACGAATTGGGATCGCTATGTACATTTCTGGCAAAATTAGCTGCAGTAAAAGCCAGCTTTTTATCTTTTAGCTTAATGGCTTTTACTCTTGTTTTATAAATAATTAGGTTATTTATCTTAATACGTTCTTGTAAGCTCAGTTGATACCATGCCTGGTTAAATATGTCTAGATTTTTCCTTATTTGAATACTGGCATAGGAGTTTATTATTGGGCATTGTTTAGCCACAAATTGAATGGTATGAAAAGATGAAAGCGAATCTGCAGGAAGTAGCGAAACATAAACATCTAATAAAGAATCCAAAGGAAGTGAAAGTTGGGCTCTTCTTTTTAAATTCATTTGCATTGCTGCAAAATCACCACTATTGGTTGCCCATAAATTGTCTAATTCTTTTAAAGGTATTCTTCCTTCCGAAAATTTATTATAAGCCAATTCAATATCGTTTATATATGCAGTTGCAAAAGATGTGGTATTTGTTGTTCTGTGCAATAAATCTGCATCGCCTGTAAAAAAGAAACTGCCTAAACTTTCATCCGAATTGTATTTTTCAATAAAGCTAGTTCTATCGGTTCTTTGTAAATCAATTTTTATGGCAATACATTTTTCGCCAGCTTTAATACCCAATTGTTTATCGCTAAAAGCTCTTTCAGCTACTTCGTTACATTGTTTGCAAGATTCTGAAACAAATTGTACAAATACAATCTTTCCTTCCTTTGAGGCTTTAATAAATGCCTCGTTCAACGAAATGTCTTCAAACTTTACCTGCCCAATGCTAAGGTTCGAAATAAGTATCAATAAAATTATCAAACTCCTTTTCATAAAATCGAATTGAAAATTTAGGGTGTTCAAAATAATCATGCATTAAATATAATGAGTATTCATGGAAATATACACTATTTTTATAAATCCATTTCTTTCTACAATCAGTTCTGTGAAAGCATCTTCAAAACAATAAAAACTACACTTATCAGGAATAAGTATCGTAAAACAATTTGTTGATGAGTAAATACATTATTTTCGTTACTCAAATTAATAAAATATGCGTAAAAATGTTTTACAATTGGTTGCCTTTTCAATGGTACTAATTGTTATGGTTTCTTGTGGCAAAAAAGCACCTAAAGAAGCAAAATACATCCCTAAAGATGCTACAGCTGTATTGGTTGTAAACCCAAAATCTTTAGAAGATAAAATGAAAAAAGGCAACTTAACCATCGATACGTTTATTAAAAAGTTTCAAAGTGGTGGCGATACAATGAGTGCTAAAGACAAAAAAACATGGGAAGATTTTAAGAAAAGTGGTGTTAGCTTTGAAGATAATGTGTTTTTGTTTGTAACCCAAAAAGGTTCTATGCAAAAAGGTCAAGCTAATGCGGTGAGTGTTTTAGCTACTATTAAAGATGAAGCTAAATTCGAAAAATTTGTAAAAGAACAAGATGAGTTAAAATCGAAAACCATTTCTAAAGACAAAGGCTTTTCTTATTTAGCTACCAGTTACAACAGTTCTTTAGCCTGGAATAAAGAAGTAGTAGTTGTTACCATGTATAACAAAAATGCTAAGTTCGAGTTTGATTCTTTGGGCAATTATAAAATGCCAGATGAAACCGATGCTAAAAAGGAACAAGCAGAAGAAGTTGCTCATTATTTTAGCTTAAAAGAAGCTGAAAGTGTTGCCAGCGTTGATTTATTCAACGATATGTTTAAAGAAAAAGCCGATGGTTATTTGTTTGGTAGCAGTGCTGGTTCTTTAGCTGCTTTAAGTGCAACACCATTAAACTTGCCTAAATTACAAGAGCTCTTAAAAGACAACTACTCTGCAAGTACCTTAAGTTTTGAAGACGGTAAAATAGTTTTAAAAGGAACTTCTTATACCAATCCTTTATTAAGTAGCATCTTAAAAAAATATGCTGGTCCAACAGTTAACTTAAGTGCCATTGAAAAATTCCCTTCTCAAAATATCAATGGAGCCATGTTGGCATCATTCAATCCTGAATTGTTTAATGGTTTGTTGAAAGAATTAGAGGTTGGTGGAATGGTTGATGGCTTTTTATCTAAACAAGGTTTAACCAGTGCCGATATTTTCAAATCTTTAAAAGGAGAAATTAATGTTGTAGTTGCCGATTTTAGCATTGCTCCTAAAGAAGTTTCTTACCCAATGCCAGATGGTAGTGTTTATAAAACAACTACTACTATGCCTACTGCTAAAATGGTTTTCACGGCTTCAATTGGCGATAAAGCTGCATTTGCAAAAATTATGGAAAAAGCTGTAGAAGCTGGTGTTGCTGTAAAAACTGCCAATGGTTATAGTGCAGGTAAAATGTTGGTGATTGCCAATTTATTTTTAGCGGTTGACGATACAAATTTTGTTTTAGCTAGCGATAGTGCAACTTATGTTGCATACAAAGCAGGTACTGGTAAAGCAACAATGAATGCGGATATTTTAGCAAAAATGAAAGGCAAAAGCACTGCGGCTTTTGTTGATTTGAATAGTATTTTAACAGCATCGATAAGTGGTGTTAAAGATGAGTCAATAACCAAAATATTAACGTTAGTAAATAAAACGTTTAAAAATATCGTAGTTACAGCTGACAATTTTGATGGCAAAGGCGTTAAAAGTGAATTTGAAATTAACATGACCGATGCCAAGCAAAACAGTTTGGTAAGTGTGTTAAATTTAATTTCTGATGTGTTAAGTGCTACACAGGAAATGAGGGCATTTAGAATGAATTCTGGAAATACTGAAAATCAAGCTCTTAAAGATTTAGGAATAGAACCTAATAAATAACCTAACTAGATTTTTCAAAAGAGTCCTGCCCAAAAAGCAGGACTTTTTTATTTTACTCAAACCCTGTAAAAAATCAGCTTTTACAAAAACAATATTTACTACATTGCCCCACTAAAATTTTTGTTTGTATGAAAAAAATATTTATTGCTCTTGCCTTAATGCTAACTATGCTTCGTAGTTATGCTGATGAAGGAATGTGGCTGCCTATGTTATTGGGTCAGCAAGTGTATAACGATATGGTTAAACGTGGTTTAAAACTTAAACCCGAACAATTGTACAGCATTAACCAAGCTTCTATAAAAGATGCCATTGTAATTTTTGGTGGTGGATGTACAGGTGAAATTGTTAGTAATCAAGGTTTAATTTTCACCAATCACCACTGTGGTTATGGTGCAATTGCTGCTGCAAGTACTGTAGAAGCCAACTATTTACAAGATGGCTTTTGGGCAAGTGATAAAAGCAAAGAGATATCCAGTAAACTTAGCGTTAAGTTCTTAAACAGAATTGAAGATGTAACCAAAAAAATAAACGATGCTTTGGGCAATTTACCTGGTGCCGAAAGAACTAAAAAATACAATGAAATTGTTGGCGAAATTGTAAAAGGCATTGTGGGCGAAGATGAGTTTAAAGATGCAGTTGTTGCCAGTATGTTTAAAGGCAATCAGTTTTTTGTTTTTGTTTATGATGTGTATAAAGACATCCGTCTAGTAGGTACACCACCTGAAAGTATTGGCAAGTTTGGTGGTGATACTGACAATTGGGAATGGCCTCGTCATACAGGCGATTTTTCTGTGTTTCGTGTGTACATGAACAAAGATGGTAAGCCTGCAAAATACAGTGCAGATAATGTGCCTTTAAAACCAAAATATCATTTGCCTGTTAGCCTAAAAGGCTTTAAAGATGGGGATTACAGCATGATTTATGGTTACCCTGGTGGTACCAACAGATATGAAACTTCTTATGGTGTAAAACTAGCAACTGATGTTACTAGCCCTGCATTGGTTAAATTACGTGATGTAAGATTAAAGCTCATGTTCGAGCAAATGAAAAAAGATCCTGCAGTTAAATTGCAATTGGCCAGTAACTATGCTGGTATTGCCAACTATTGGAAATTTTTTGATGGAGAAACCAAACAGCTATTAAAATTTGATGTGTTTGGTGCTAAACAAAAAGATGAATCTGCATTCATTAGTTGGGCAAAAGGAAAACCAGAGTATGAAAATATTTTCAGCGATTATGCTAAAAATTATGAAGACTGGACGCCTTATGCAAAACATCGCCAATACATTAATGAAGGTATTGCTGGTAGTCCATTAGTTGCTTATGCAAGTAGCTGGATGGCTTTAGAGAATTTGTTAATGAAAAAAGATTACAAACCTGAAGAAATTAAAAAAGCAATGGATGCTGCAACTGCTGCAAGAAAAAATTTCTTAGCAGATGAAAATAAAAAAAGTGATCAGGGTATTTTAGCCAATGTATTGGCCATGTTCTACAGCGACATTGATAAAAGCCAACACCCTAAAGGTTTTTATGAAGACTTGTTTAAGAACAATAACGATATAGATCAAAATCCATATAAAATGTTTGCTGCTGAAGTATTTGCAAATACCATGGCTTTCGACGATGCTAAATGGAAAGCGTTTACCGAAAAACCAAATGCTGCCGATTTAGCTAAAGATCTAGCATTTAAAGTAGCTAAGGCTTTCTTCACCAATTATTCAAGCAATTATGCTCCTAAATATTCAACCTTCTTTACCAAGAACAACGATTTAGGCCGTTTGTATTTGAAAGGTTTATTCGAAATGAATCCTATTAAAATGAACAGCACTTATCCTGATGCAAACTTTACCATGAGGGTTTCTTATGGCAATGTAAAAAGTTATATGCCTAAAGATGCCGTAAAGTACGATTTCTATTGCACATTAAGTGGTGTTGCTGCTAAATATGTAAAAGGTGATTATGAATTTGATTTGCCTACTAAATTTTTAGACTTACACAAAGCCAAAGATTATGGTGAATATGCCGATAAAAAGTTGAATGATGTTGTGGTAAGTTTTATTACAACCAACGATATTACAGGTGGTAACTCTGGGAGCCCAGTAATGGATGCAAAAGGAAATTTAATTGGCTTGGCTTTCGATGGTAACTACGAAGCTTTAAGCCATAAATTAGCTTTTGATAAAGACTTAAACCGCACTATTTGTGTAGATGTACGTTATGTTTTATGGTGCATCGATAAATTGGGTGGTGCAAAACACATTGTAGATGAATTAACATTAGTAAGATAATTAAGCTAAACAAACTGTTTTAAAAAAAGTGCAACATTACCTGTTGCACTTTTTTAATGCAGTAAAAAATATAAGCAACACATCAATGTTTGCTCAATATGTTAAACAATAAATCTGTTTAGTAAACTATTTTACCTATGTTACGCTCAATAATCCTCTAAACTATTGTTATGAAAAAAAGAGATGATTTTTCTTGGAGCGATTCCTGCGAACCACACAAACTCAGAACCAAAGAAATTATCAACCAGCATCCTGAAATAAGAAACTTAATTGGTAGAAACCCTTACACCTTTTTAATTATTTTATTTTGTGTTGGCTTACAAATTTCATTGGCTTACTTTTTAAGAGACCAAAGTTGGTGGTTGGTTGTAGGTGCAGCTTATTTAATTGGTGCTTTTGCAAGCCACACCTTGTTCGTATGCATTCACGAATGTGCCCACAATTTGGTTTTTAAGAAAAGATACATGAACACATTGGCTGGCATTTTTGCCAATCTTCCATTGGTATTACCTAGCTCTGTTTCTTTTCAAAAGTATCATATTAAACATCATTCTTTTCAAGGCATTGAAGAGTTAGATGGAGATATGCCTTACCATTGGGAAGCCAAACTAATTAATAATTCTGCCCTTGGCAAAGCCATTTGGTTGTTGTTTTATCCCTTGTTTCAAATGTTACGTCCAGCAAGATTGAAAGAAATTTCTTTAATTGATGGATGGACTATTGTGAACATGGTGGTTGAAGTAACTTTTATGGCTAGCTTATTTTATTTACTGGGCGTTAAAGCATTTATCTTTTTGTTAGCCAGTTTCTTTTTCTCTGTTGGTTTGCATCCTTTAGGTGCAAGATGGGTGCAAGAACATTTTTTAACACATGGCGATGAGCAGGAAACCAAAAGTTATTATGGTCTGTTAAATACCATTAACTTAAATGTGGGTTATCATAATGAACACCACGATTTTCCTTCAGTTCCTTGGAATAATTTGCCTAAAATAAAACAAGCTGGTGGGGTATTTTACAATTCATTAGGTCATCACAAATCCTACACAATCTTATTGTTTCAATTCTTATTCGATAAAAATTTATCTGTGTATTCAAGAATGGCAAGGTCTAACCGAGGTAAAACCAAACTGAACGACTTTAAAATGTACGATGTAGAAACTTCGAAAAATTTATTAAAAGAAGAACTGGTTTAAACCAGTTCTTCTTTTTTGGGGCAATTAATTATTGCAAAAAGGGATTACTTCTTTTTTCATGCCCAATGTTTGTACTTCTGCCATGGCCATTGTACACAATGGTTTCATGGGGCAATACAAATAATTTTTGTCGAATACTGTTTAATAAAGTTTCATGGCTTCCGCCAGGTAAATCAGTTCGGCCAATACTTTCATAAAACAATACATCGCCACCTATTACAAAATTTTGTTGGGCACAGTAAAAACAAATACTGCCTGGGCTGTGGCCTGGTGTTAGCAAAACTTTTAATTCATCTTCATCTAAAAAAATGTTATTGCCTTCCTGCAAAAAATGTAATGGCCCATCGTAGTTCTCAAATGGCAAACCCCATTTTAAACCACTGGTTGGTGCATATTGCAATACCAACTCTTCATTGGGGTGAATGTGCAATTCTAACCCATAGGTTTCATAAACCCATTTGTTGCCAAAAACATGGTCTAAATGGCAATGTGTATTTAATAATTGAACAGGTGTTAAACTGTTTTGTTCTAAAAAACGTTTTAACATTTCCTGTTCAGCATTCGAATAACATCCTGGGTCTATTATGATTGCTTTACCATTGTTGTTGTAAACGATATAGGTGTTTTCTTGAACTGGGTTTAATGCAAAAACCTTAACATGTAGCATGACCGTTTTTTTGTAGTAAATAATGTGTAATTGCCTAATTTTAACAAGTGTAAACGCAAAGTTTTAAATTAAGTCTCAATATGCAAATGAATATGTATAAATATAGCCGTATTTTTTTATCACTTTTATTTCTGTTGCCATTGTGTATTCATGCACAGGTGAATACAGTTGAGTTTGGAAAAAATAGAATTCAGCATAAAAAATTTAAGTGGAAGTTTTATCAATCCGAAAACTTTAATACTTACATGTCGCAAGGTGGTACTGAGTTGGGCAAATTTGTTGCACAAGTTGCCGAAGCTGAATTGCCAGAATTAGAAACATTCATTGAATATTCTTTACAACGCAGGGCTAATATTGTTGTTTATACGAATTACGAAGATTACAAACAAAGCAATATTGGTTTAGGAATTGATTGGCAACAAGCTGGTGGCTTAACCAAATTAGTGAACAATAAAATTGTGGTGTATTTCGATGGAAACCACAGCCACTTAAGATTACAAATTCGTGAAGGCATTGCAAAAGTATTAACCGATAATTTATTGTTTGGAGATGATATTGGCGAATTTGCAAGCAACCAAGCTTTACTAGATTTGCCAAAATGGTTAACCGATGGATATATTGCTTATGCTTCTGAAAATTGGAATACTAAAAAAGATGATGAATTGAAGAGTGCCATTTTAGGTGGCGATTATAAAAACTTTTATCATTTTGCTTATAAAAAACCAACATTGGCTGGTCAGGCTTTTTGGAACTATATAGCCGAGAAATACAAAAAAGATAACGTTACTTATTTTTTGTACTTGGCCCGTATTTATAAAAACTTAAACTATGCTTCGCTAAAAATTTGTAAGAAAAAATTTAAGGAAGTGTTAGATGAGTTTATGCAATACAAGCAAGACCGTTACTATGAAGACATTCGCAAACGCAAAAATGTACCAAAAGGAAAACTCACCATTTCAGAAGATGTAAGTGAACACGATTATTACAATTTTCAGGTAAACCCAAATCCTAAAAATAGTGCCTATGCTATGGTTGAATACAAGAAAGGTATTTACAGTGTTAAGCTGAACGATAATTTTTACGACATCCGAACCTTATTAACTAAAGGCGTTAAAGTAGTTCAAGGAGATCAAAGCCCTAACTATCCTGTAATTGCTTGGGATGGTAAAGGAACAAGGTTATTGGTTGTATATGCCGAAGATGCAAAAATTAAAATGTTTGTATGGGACTATGTAGCCAAATACAAACGCTATAAACAAGTAATTGAAGGGGTAGACCAAATACTAGATGCATCTTTTATGTTAGATGCCAATACAGTAATTTTTAGTGCTGTAAAAAACGGACATACCGATATTTTCATTTATAAAATTGAAGAAAATAAACTGGAGCAAATCACCAACGATGTGTACGATGAGTTGAACCCAACATTTGTTTCTTTTCCTAACCGTTCAGGTATAATTTTTTCAAGTAATCGCCCATCAGCTACTGCACCAAGTAACGATACTATTTTACCAAGCAGGTATCCTTTTAATGTTTTCATGGTAGATATTTTAAACAAAAGTGCAGTTAAACAAATTACACAGTTAAGTAATTTAAAATATGGCAATGCAACTTATCCAATGCAATACAATACCAATCACTTCACATTTGTAGCAGATGAAAATGGTATTGGCAATCGTTATGCAGGTTTCTTTAGCACACAACGCACAGGTTTAGATACTTTGTATTATGTGGGAGAAGAATTGTTGCGTAACCCTTCTGCCAAGGAGTTAGACAGTACTTTGGTTGCATGGCGTAAACAAGAACCTGATAGCATCAGTTATTTTCAAGTATATAAAGATTCTACTTATACTTTTCCAATTACCAATTATCAAAGTTCATTGCAAGAAACAAGAATAGCTGGCAACAATGGTTTAATTAGTGAAGTAAGACAAGAAGGTGATTATAAATTTTTATACAAATTAAAAATTGATGAAGATGCTTTAAGCAGAAGAAATATAAATCCTGCACTTACCAATTACATGAAGTATAAACGTCAGGATATAAAACAAAAAGATGGTAAAGCAACCTTTACAAAAGGCAAGGTAAATATTGCTGCAACAGATACCTCAACTGGCACTAAGAAAAAAGTTTTTCAAACAGAGTTTGATGATGAAAAACCTGATACTGCTATAGCCATTGTGCATGATGCAACAGATATTGCTTATGAAACACCACTGTCTAAAATGCGTTTGTATAATTACAAGTATAAATTTAGTACCGATTATTTGGTGAGTGGTGTAACCAACAATATTTTGGTAAACCGTTACCAAATTTATGGTGGTGGTCAAGGTCCAATTCAATTGAATAATGGCAACGACTTAAACTGGAGTTTCCGAGTTGGCGTAAGTGATTTAATGGAAGATATTAAGTTTATTGGTGGTTTGCGATTTGGACAAAGTTTATCTGATAAAGATGCTTTGTTCTCTTTCCAAAACTTACGCAAACGTGTAGATTGGGGCGTTACTTATTACAGAAGCACTGTTTCAAACTTCTTTCCGGCCGGTGGCTATGCCAATAAATTAAATACCAATTTATATCAGTTAAACGTATCTTATCCTTTTGATGAAACAAAAAGATTGGCACTAACAATGGGCTATCGTTCAGATAGAGGTGTTTTAAAATCGGCTGATCCAATTTCATTGGTTGTTGAAGATACGGTAACAAAATATGCTTTATCGAGATTAGAATATGTATATGACAATACATTAAATCCTGCTCAAAATATATGGAAAGGTTTACGTTGGAAAACTTACATGGATTTTAACCTACCCATGAGTAAAGGGGCAAGCAAAAATTTTAATTTCAATTTTGGTTTCGATGCAAGAAATTACATGGAAATTTACCGCAACTTTATTTGGGCAACAAGGGTAGCTGGCGACTTTAGTTGGGGAGATCAAAAAATTGTTTACTTCTTAGGTGGAGTAGATGGTTGGGTTGGTCCTAAGTTTAACAGTGCAATACAACCTGCACAAGATCAAACTTATGCTTTTCAAAGTTTGGCTGTTAATATGAGAGGCTTTAAACAAAATATTGCCAATGGCAATAATGCTGTTGTAATTAATAGTGAATTACGTTTTCCTGTTTTTGCAACTCTATTAAACCGCCCTATTAACAATGCATTTTTACGCAATTTTCAGTTAACTCAATTTATAGATTTAGGGACTGCATGGAATGGTAAATTTAATGGAATAGAAAGACCTTATAGTGTATTTACAGAACCTGGTAATCCTGTTAGTGTAAGAATTAAAGCTGGTGGCATTGGTCCATTTGTTGGTGGTTATGGTTTTGGAGCAAGAAGTACTTTATTGGGCTACTTTTTGAAAGCAGATTTGGCTTGGGAAATGAATGGCATTTTTAAAGGCAAACCCATGTTTTACTTTGCTTTAGGATTAGATTTTTAATTGAAAGTTGATAGATACTAACTTACTTTAGCCGTAGTTATTTTAACTACGGCTATTTTTTTAAGCAATAGATTATGGCATATTTAAAGTTTAAAGCTGATGCAATATTTACAGGAACAGAAATGCTGCGGAATGATGTTGTACTAATTACACAAGAAGATGGAACCATAGAAAATATTGTTGCTGCAAATGATGCTGGCGACGGAATTCAACAATCAGCAGGAATATTAACACCGGGTTTTATTAATGCTCACTGCCATACAGAACTGAGCCACATGAAAGGCTTAATTCCTGAACGAACAGGGTTAATTGATTTTGTTTTTAGCATTGTTGGGCTAAGACATTTTGAAGAAGGGATAATTTTAGAAGCCATACAAAATGCTGAAACAGAAATGCTGCAAAATGGCATTGTTGCCGTTGGAGATATTTGTAACACCACACACAGTATTCAACAAAAAAAACAATCCAAATTAAACTGGTACAACTTTATTGAAATAAGTGGATGGTTGCCACAGGTTGCTGAGAAAAGGTTTGAGCAAATGAGGGAAATGAATGCTCAATTTTCAATGCTTAATGCTCAAAATTCAATTGTGCCTCATGCACCTTATTCTGTTTCTAATAAATTATGGAATTTAATTAAAGAAGAATTTCCAGGTAAGACCATCTCAATACATAATCAGGAAACATTGGCTGAAGATGAATTATTTAAAGATGGAACTGGAGATTTTAACAGAATGTACAGCATGATGAATATTCGGAATGCAGATTTTCAGCCATCCGGAAAAAGCAGTGTACAAACTTATTTTTCAAACATGGATAAAGCAAAAAGTACCATTCTTGTACATAACACTTTTACCACTAAAGAAGATATTGATTTTATCCAAAACTCATCATTTACATCTCACCACGCTTCTTATTTTTGTCTTTGCCCAAATGCCAATTTATACATCGAAAATACTTTACCCAATATAGAAATGTTAAGAACCAATAATGTAAATATTGTTTTGGGTACAGATAGTTTGGCAAGCAACCGCAGTTTAAATATTGCAGCAGAAATACAAACCATTCGTAAAAATTTTCCTTCAATTCCTTTAGCAGAAATATTGCAATGGGCAACACTTAATGGAGCAAAAGCTTTACAAATGGATGATACATTAGGCAGTTTTGAAAAAGGTAAAAAATCTGGAGTTGTTTTATTCACTGATGCAGAAGTGAAAAGATTACTGTAATTATAAACACATTTATGATCTGAAAATTTTCAATAAAAAATTTAATTCAAAAATTAGTTGCATAAACAACTTTTATTTACATTTGAAGTCTAAACAGTTTGCCATGCAGGAAGCATATATTGTTGTCGGTTTTAGAACAGCCGTTGCAAAAAGTAAAAAAGGCGGATTTCGATTTACTCGTCCTGATGATTTGGCTGTAGAAGTTATTAAAGGGTTGATGACTGCTATACCACAATTGGACTACAAACGAATCGATGATGTAATTGTGGGCAATGCTGTACCCGAAGCTGAACAAGGTTTACAGTTTGGACGTATCATAGCAGCCAAAGCTTTAGGTATAGAAGTGCCAGGCATTACCATTAACCGTTATTGTGCAAGTGGGTTGGAAAGTATTGCCATAGCAACTGCAAAAATTCGCACAGGCATGGCCGAATGTATTATTGCTGGTGGAACCGAAAGTATGAGTTTAGTACCAACAGCTGGTTGGAAAACTGTACCCAGTTACAATATTGCAAAAGACGAACCTGATTACTATTTAAGCATGGGTTTAACTGCAGAAACTGTTGCCAAAGAATACAATGTAAACCGTGAGCAACAAGATGAATTTGCTTACAATTCTCACCGTAAAGCTGCAATTGCAATGGGTGAAGGATATTTTAAAACTGGTATTTTACCCATTACAGTTGAAGAAGTGTATTTGAATGAAAAAGGCAAAAAATCAGTTAGAAACTATATTGTAGATACCGACGAAGGTTTACGTGCCGATACCACAGTTGAAGGTTTGAGCAAATTAAAGCCTGCATTTGCAATGGGTGGCAGTGTTACTGCTGGTAATAGCTCACAAACCAGTGATGGTGCAGCTTTTACTATTGTTATGAGTGAAGGAATGGTAAACGAATTGGGGTTACAACCAATAGGTCGTTTGGTAAATTGTGCAAGTGCAGGAGTGCATCCCCGTATAATGGGTATTGGTCCAGTTGCTGCAATTCCAAAGGTTTTGAAGCAGGCAGGTATGGGTTTAAACGATATAGATTTAATAGAGCTAAATGAAGCTTTTGCAAGCCAAAGTATTGCTGTAATTAATGAATTGGGATTGAATAAGGACATTGTAAACATTAATGGTGGAGCAATTGCATTAGGCCATCCTTTAGGTTGCACTGGTGCCAAATTAACTATCCAGATATTAAACGATATGAAACGTTTAAATAAAAAATATGGAATGGTAAGTGCTTGTGTTGGTGGTGGACAGGGCATTGCTGGCATTATTGAAAGTTTATAAAAATAATTGTTTTCCAAAAGAGTGGTTTTCGCTTGCAAACGAAGACCACTCTTTTTATTTTTGAAGTAGTTTTAACTATTATTACTTCGCTAAATTGCTGGTGGATTGCGGTGAAAAGCTATTTTGCGAGGAACAATCAAAAAACCTGCAACAAAAACCATAACTGCTGTTAAAATATATGGTATGGCTCAAAGCCCTAAATCTTCTTTTTACAAAATACTACAGTTCCTTATCTTCGTTGCAATGAAACACTTCACATTAGATTGCTGCTGTTGTTAATACAGCCTCCTCTACTTTTGCACCAGCAAATTACATGTTCATTTTGTTTTCTATCAACCAATCAAATGCAGTATTATGTCTCTTAAAGTATATAATTCTCTCAGTAGAAAAAAAGAAAAATTTCAGTCTATTACACCTGGTCATGTGGGTATGTATGTGTGTGGACCAACAGTTAGTGGCGAAAGTCATTTAGGCCATGCAAGACCCTATATTACATTCGATGTTGTTTATAGGTACTTAGTTCATTTGGGCTATAAAGTACGTTATGTAAGAAATATTACCGATGCAGGGCATTTTGAAGAAGAAGGACGTGAAGCAGAAGATAAAATCTCTAAAAAAGCAGTCGTAGAAAAATTAGAACCCATGGAATTGGTGCAGAAATACACCAATATGTTTCATTGGGCAATGAAGCAATTTAACAATGTTGAACCCAGTATTGAACCAACAGCAACAGGCCATATTGTGGAGCAAATAAATATGATTGAACAAATTATTGCTGATGGTTATGCTTATGTAGCAAACGGTTCTGTTTATTTTGATGTAAATAAATACGACGAAGATTTCAGTAAAAAAGGTTTGCCTTATGGCATATTGAGTGGCAGAAATTTAGATGATCAATTAGATACCACAAGAGAGTTGGATAATCAGGATGAGAAGCGTAACAAAAGCGATTTTGCATTATGGAAAAATGCTCCACCTGAACATATTATGCGTTGGAAAAGCCCTTGGGGAGAAGGTTTCCCTGGTTGGCATATTGAATGTAGTGCAATGGCTACAAAATATTTAGGTACTCAGTTTGATATTCATGGTGGTGGAATGGATTTACAATTTCCTCACCACGAATGTGAAATTGCACAGAGTAGTGTTTGCAATCATACTGCACCTGTAAAATATTGGATGCACAACAACATGATTACCATTAATGGTAAAAAGATGGGTAAGAGTTATAACAATGTAATTAAGTTGAGTGAGTTGTTTGCAGGCACACATCCTATTTTAGAGCAGGCGTATAACCCAATGACCATACGATTTTTCATTTTGCAATCGCATTATCGTTCACCAATCGATTTTAGCAACGATGCATTGCAAGCCAGTGAAAAAGCCTTCAAACGTTTGTGGGAAGCGTATGAAAATTTGAACAAATTACACGTTGGTAATTGGGATGCAACTGATAAAGAGCTAGACGAAAAAATAAACAAACAAGTAGCTGAGTTTACTGAGTTTATTGAAGATGATTTTAGCACAGCCAAAGTGTTGGCCAACATGTTTGAAATTGTACCAATCATTAATGGTATTAAAAACAAACAATTAGATGCAACAGCGATAAGCAGTGCTACGATTACTTTGTTGCAAACACAGTTTAAATTGTTTATCGAAAATATTTTTGGATTAAAAGCTGAAGTTGCAGGCAATAATGAGCAATTGGATGGTGTTTTGCAATTGCTTATCAACTTACGCAAAGAAGCCAAAGCAAAAAAAGATTTTGTAACCAGTGATTTAATCAGAAATGAATTGGTAAAACTGGGTGTGCAATTGAAAGATGAAAAAGATGGTAGTGTGAGTTATAGTTTTAATTGATGGATTGGCACACAGATGACACAGATTGAACAGATAAAAACGGATGTTTTCTTTTTGAAAACATCCGTTTTGTTTTATTAGACTTTTTAAATTTTCATGCAGCAAATTTATTAAAAGAAAAGTCTTATTATACATGATGAAAAACTTACAACTACTTATTT
Source organism: Chitinophagaceae bacterium (assembly GCA_044348985.1). Lineage (GTDB taxonomy): Bacteria > Bacteroidota > Bacteroidia > Chitinophagales > Chitinophagaceae > UBA1930. The sequence continues at coordinate 86,261 of JBIKRV010000002.1, read as the reverse complement.
TATTGGTCTGTTTTGGGTTCTTGTTGCAAAGTTTTAGTTGTGGCAGACAACCTGTTACAGATTGTGTTGGGGGCTATAAAAATGACACCACCTTTTTAAAAATTGAATGGAAAAACACATCGAGAACAGTAAGGGTTAACGATACCATTTGGTTAGCCAGTAAAATATCTGATACGTTTTACAATAAGGCTGGTACAGATAGAATTATTCAGGAACAAAACCAATTGTATTTATTTGCCCAGCCTTATAAAATAGATCAGCTGGGCACAATTTGGCAGTTAAGTTATGCCAATATAAATTTTAATCCTGTAGTAAAAGATGGTGCTTTTTTAAATTACTATTCTGGCTTTCCTTTTTCGTACAGAAGAAATAGCCCATATAATTATTTAGAAGTTGGCTTTGTGGTTGGTAAAGTTGGACTTTATGCTATTGCTTTAGGTAATAACTCTTATAGTAGTGGCACTGTTTTAAACGTTTACGATAAAGACAATTATTGTAAAAATTACTCAGGTTTTGCAAGTGTGCCTATCAACCAATCTAACCAACAGTATTGGGATAGTTTAAATGTGAGTTCTTTAACCTTGCCCAACTTTAGTAGTACTATTATAAGGAAAGGGAATAACGATTATTTGTTTTTTAGAGTAGTTCCTTAAAATTTTTCCACTAAAAATAGTGAGGTAACCCCAAACATAATTTTTATATGCCTATCCTTCTATGTGGTAAAAAAAATCAGTGCAAATCTTTCCCATCTGTGTCATCCGTGTTCCAATCCCTCTATCCAAAAACAACCTCATTCACCGCTCCCTGCCATTTGCCAAACTTTGCATCCACTGCTTGATAACGGTAATTAAAAATGCCACGAAGTTGACTTTTCACCAATATTACATTAGCGATATCTCCTAAGAAAAATAAGGGCAATTTGTAATGTACAATATCTGTCATTTCAACACCACCATCAATGGCTTTAAAATGATGTTGGTGATGCCACATGCCGTAAGGACCAAAACGTTGTTCATCTACAAAATATTTTTGGTCTTCTACATTTGTAATTTCTGTCATCCAGTATAATGGAATACCTAAAATGGGTGATACTTTGTATTCAATAATTTGCCCTGCATACATCTTTTCACCATGATGTTTGCTAACGATATTGAAACCTAAGTTTGCAGGAGTGATGTCTTTTAAATTGTCGGGCTTACTAAAAAAATCCCAAGCTGTTTCGAGAGAAACAGGTATTTTTTGTACAGTTTTAATGGAGTAAACTTTGCTCATGCTTTAACAACAAGCTTCGAAGCATAAAGTTGAAATCGGCAGCAATTATTCTTTTTCCCCTTTGCTGGTTCTAAGTCTAAAAAGAATTTTTACTGTTCCTTTAAAGTCAACAGGCCTACCATTTTTCATAGCAGGATTCCATTTGCCACAAGTTTTAATTAATCGAACTGCTTCTTCTTCGAAACCCCAACCAAAAACGGTGAGGTGTCTTATATCGGTAATTGAACCATCTTTTCGTACAATAAATTCAACCGTTACATCGCTTTCTAATTCTTCCCACCAGGCTTTTTTAGGATATTTCAAATTCTTTTTCAAATATTTATTCCAGCCATCGTTGCCCCCAGGATATGAAGGTGGTGTGTCTGCAATGGTATATACAGTATCCATAATCACTTTTGCAGGTTCTGTAGATTGTTGAGCATTCACTTGATTACCAATAATGGCCAGCACTATAATTACTAACAAACGATTCATTGAATAATATTTTTTCACTTGGCTATAACGTAACAACGCATGAACTTATTGAGTGTTACATTTGAATGACTGATTTTAAAATTATGAGCAATAAAGATAAAACCTTATTAAACTTTTCTGAAGCCTACAAAAAGTTAAATGAACAGCAGCAAAAAGCTGTAGATACAATTGAAGGACCAGTAATGGTTAACGCTGGTCCAGGTACTGGTAAAACTCAAATACTGGCTTCTCGAATAGGTAAAATTTTGTTAGAAACTGATACCAATCCTGCTAATATTTTATGTTTAACATACACCGATAATGGAGCAATGGAAATGCGAAACCGATTATTAAAAATGGTTGGAACAGCAGCTTACAATGTTCAAATACACACGTTTCATTCGTTTTGCAATGAAGTCATACAAGACAATATCACTTATTTTGGGAAGTTGAACTTAGAACCTATTGGTGATTTAGAGGAAATTGATTTATACTACAAGTTAATCGATTCTATAGAGTTGAACAGCCCACTAAAGCGTTTTCGAGGAGAAGTGTATTATGAAAAAGACAGACTGAAGTCTTTGTTCAGTTTAATGAAAAAAGAAGCTTGGAAACCTGAATATTTAAGTGAGCGAATTGATGCATATTTAAATGAGTTACCTACTAAAGAAGGATTTTTTTATAAAAAAAAATATAAAGACTTTAGTGCAGGTGATCCAAAACCTGGTGCAATTGCAGATGAGACGGATAAAATGGAAATGCTTCGTGCCGCAGTAAATTTATATCCTCGATACAATAAAATGATGGCTGAAATCAGCCGTTATAATTTTGATGATATGATTTTGTGGGTGTTAGATGCTTTTGAAAAAAACAAAAGCATCTTACTCGATTATCAAGAACGGTTTTTGTACTTTTTGGTAGATGAATTTCAAGATACAAGTCGTTCTCAAAATTTATTGCTGCAATATTTAATTGGCTATTGGGATACTCCAAATGTTTTTGTAGTAGGCGACGCCGATCAAAGTATTTTTTCTTTTCAGGATGCAAATGTTCAAAATATTGATACTTTCAGAAAGCGTTATGTTGAAAATATTGTTCAAATTGATTTAGTAAATAATTATCGGTCAACACAAACTATTTTAGACGCAGCTCATCAGCTAATTATTAACAACAATCAAAGAATAACCAATAATGATGAGCCTTTGATTGCTACCAACGAAACCCTGCAAACACTAAATGTTTGTCCCAAAATTGTTGAATATACAAATACTACCCAAGAATCGGTAAGTATTGCATTACAAATTGAAGCTCTAATACAACAAGGAATAAGTGGAAAAGAAATTGCTGTAATTTATCGAAATCATGCACAGGTAGAAGAAATCATTACCATTCTTGAACAAAAGAAAATTGCTGTAAATACAAAAAGAAAAGTCGATTTACTGCAGTTGCCATTTATACAGAATATTGTTTCTATCCTAAATTGGATAGATAAGGAAAATTATATTCCGTATAGTGCCGATGATATTTTATTTCAAATATTGCATTTTAATTTTTTCAATATTAAACCATTAGAAGTTGCAAAGTTGAGTATTGCAGTAAATGAAAAAAACAAAAGCAATAAAGAAAATATTTTCTCATTAAGAAGAATGATTGCCGAAATTCCGAATGTAAAAACGGACTTATTTAATCAACCCAATAAAGCCATTAAAGATGCCAGTAATGTTTTAGAAGACTTATTGAAAGAGTCAAACAATGTTACTTTACAATACTTAATTGAAAAACTAATTCAACAAACTGGTTTACTTGCTTACATAATGCAAAGTGTCGAAAAACCTTGGCTAATACAGGTGTTGACTTCCTTTTTTAATTATGTAAAAGAAGAATGTAAACGTGAGCCAGAACTAAAATTGCATGAGTTTTTAAACAATATTGAAACAATGCAAAAGAATCGGATTGCAATGCCATTGTTTAAAATTACTGCTAGTGACGAAGGTGTGAATTTAGTAACAGCCCATAGCAGCAAAGGCAGCGAGTTTGCTTATGTTTTTGTTATTGGTTGCATACAAAAAATTTGGGACGACGTTAATTCTTCATCAAGCAGAACGTATAAATTACCCGACAATTTAGTAAGTGATAACAATGTTTCTGGAGATTTAGAAGAAAGCCGTCGTTTATTTTATGTGGCTATCACCCGTGCAAAAACCAATTTATATATCTCTTATTCTCTAAAAGATAAAAAAGATAAAGATCAAATTAAAAGCAGTTTCATTACAGAAATAATGGAAGGCAGCAATTTAGTCGCAACGCCACAATCAGTTAGCGATGCTTTATTAACTGATTACTTAGCTCTTCAATTTGCAGAAACTGCAATGCCTGAAATTGAGTTGATTGAAGAAGAGTATATCAACAAAGTATTGCAACGCTACACATTAAGCGTAACTCATTTGAATAACTATTTGAATTGCCCATTAAAATTTTATTATCAAAATTTAATCAGGGTTCCATCTGCAAAAAACGAAAGCATGGTATTTGGAAGTGCTGTGCATTATGCTGTAGAGATGTTGTTTAAAAAAATGAGAAATAACAACAATACTTTTCCGCTTGCAGATGTATTTGTTAACGACTTTAAATGGTTTATGCATATTAACAGAGAAGCATTTACACCAGAAGCATTTAAATTAAAGAATGATTATGGCGAAAAAATTCTACCTGCATACTATAATTACCATATCAATAACTGGAATAAAGTTGTTGTTATAGAGAAACCATTAAGAAATATTGTGTTACAAAATATACCATTAAACGGTAAGCTGGATAAATTGGAATTCACAGGAAAAGAAGTAAACGTTGTAGATTATAAAACAGGTAAATATGAAAATGCTAAGAAAAAATTAGTACGACCAAATGAAAAAGAGCCTAATGGTGGAGATTATTGGCGACAAGCAGTTTTTTATAAAATTTTAATTGATAACGACATTAGCAACGACTGGCAGGCATTGAGTACAGAGTTTGAATTTGTAGAACCTGTTGGTGATGAATACAAAACAGAAAAAGTATATGTAATACCTGAGGATATTACAACTGTTACTCAACAAATCATTAGCACATGGCAGAAAATTCAAAACAAAGAATTTAAAGTTGGTTGTGGTAAACCTGATTGTGAATGGTGCAAATTTGTTAAAACCAATAAGCTATCTGTTGAACTACACGAATTACATGAAGATGACGAACCAACACTTTAAACAATCATTATCATTTATTAACCACACAAAGCATTTAAGTTTGCACCTGTTGATTATTGAACATTCATGAAAAAATTGCTTTCTTCTTTTTTAGTCATTGCTATTTTATTGTTGATAATTGAAGTCAGCCATACGGGTTGTGCCAATATTATTCCACCAAGTGGTGGGCCAAGAGATAGTTTGCCTCCCCAATTAATAAGTGCAATACCCAAAGATTCTTCTTTCAATACACAAACAAAAAAAATTGTTTTAACGTTCGATGAGTATGTAGAAGTAAAAGGTATTACTGAAAATTTGGTGGTATCTCCTTTACCCAAAAACATGCCTTTTGTTGAGTCGAAGTTGAAAACAGTTACCATTAAACTAAAAGACAGTTTAGAACCTAACACAACATATACATTCGACTTTGGTAACAGTATTGTAGACATTAACGAAGGCAATCCATCAAAAAACTTCACCTATACTTTTTCAACAGGCAACACAATCGATAGCAATAGTTTTTCAGGAAAAGTTGTTTTGGCCGAAACTGGAAAAGTTGATTCTACTTTAATTGCAGTATTGTATAAAAACACCAACGATACTGCTGTGTTTAAAGAAAGACCAAGGTATATTGCCAAACTAAATGGCGATGGAACATTTAAGTTTAAAAACTTACCCAAAGGCAATTTTGCATTGTTTGCAATAGAAAACGATTATACCAAAAAGTACGATGATAGCACCAAAACATTTGCCTTTGCCGATTCATTAATAAGCATTGGTAGCAACAATAAAGCTGCATTGTTATATGCATATAAAGAAGCTAAAAAAATCAGTCCATCTACATCATCAACTAATAACAATGCTGGCAAATCAGAAGCAGATAAAGACAAACGTTTAAAATACAGCATCAATTTAGAAAGTGGGAGACAAGATATTTTAAAAAAGGAATTAGAGATTGAGTTTAGCAGAAAAATTAAAAAATTTGATTCCACAAAGTTGTTGCTTTGTGATACGAATTTTAATAGACTAACGGACTATAGTATTCAATTAGATTCAACCAAAAAGAAACTAATTATTACAAAGGCTTGGGTTGAAAAAAATCAATTTCGTTTGATACTCCAAAAAGATGTGGTTACTGATACTACCAATACAACATTAGCTAAAAATGATACATTAAGATTTGCAACAAAAAATGAAGCAGACTATGGCAGCATAAAAATTCGTTTCAATAATTTAGATACTGCCAAACACCCAGTATTATTGATTTTTAAAGAAACTACATTAATTGAATCTATAAAAATAATACAAAGAGATTTTACTAGAAAACTCTTCAACCCGGGTGAATATGAGATTAAAATTCTCTTCGATAAAAACAACAATGGCATTTGGGATGCAGGTAATTTCAAACAAAAAAAGCAACCAGAAATTGTTCGTCAATTAGGGAAAAAATTATCCATCAGAGCCAATTGGGATAATGAAACGGAAATAGGATTGTAGATGGAACACACATGACACGAATTAGATAGATTTACACGATTTTGCTTAATATAAATAAGTGAAATCCTTTTAAATATAGCTTTCTGCGAAGCAAAAAAATCTATTTTCATCCGTTTAATCAGTGTCATCCGTATTGCCATTATTCACTTTCTTCCATTCACTATATTTGCCCCATGCAACTACCTTCCACTTTGCTCGAAAATGCTGTAGCCGAATTTGCCAAACTCCCTGGAGTTGGTAAAAAAACGGCTTTGCGTTTGGTATTGCATTTGTTAAAAAAAGAAGTGAGCGAAGTGCAACATTTTGGTGAAACCATTGCCAAAATGCGAAGAGACATTAAGTTTTGTAATCGTTGTCACAACATTAGCGATGGAGATATTTGCAGCATCTGCAGCAACAGCATGCGTAAACAAAACATTATTTGTGTGGTTGAAACCATACGTGATGTAATTGCCATTGAAAGCACCCAGCAATTTAATGGCACTTACCATGTTTTAGGAGGTATTATTTCTCCATTGGATGGTATTGGTCCTGATCAGTTAAATATTTCAACCCTTATTCATCGAATAGAAAATGAAGGAACCGACGAACTCATTTTTGCATTATCGCCCAATATACAAGGAGATACAACCATCTATTACATTCAGAAAAAACTGGCTCATACGAGTTGTGCAATAACCACAATTTCACGTGGTATTGCATTTGGTGGAGAGTTGGAATATGCTGATGAAATGACTTTAGCCAGAAGTTTAGCCAATCGTTTACCTATACAACAATATGTAAAAAGCTGATTTTCGTTTTCAGAAACTGCCTTTTGTCAATATTCGTTTATCGTAAATTTTCTACTATAGCGAATCTTACTTTTACATTCTAAATAAGTAGCGTATGTTCAGTATTATAAAAGAATTACCGTTAATGGTTGCCATTATCATTATTTCATGGCTTATAGTTGTTATAATTACATTAAAACATTTATTTCAAAGAACAGATATAACAACCAACAACAAATTGGTTTGGGTTTTAGTGGGATTAATTCCTGTAGCGGGTTTGTTAACATATGGTGTACTCAATTTTAAGAAAAACAAATTCATTTTAATCAGCACCATTCTTGCAACAATTATTTCAACCGCTGCATTTTGGTATTTTGCTATTTATGAACAAAAGAGTTTTACCGATGTAACAAATAAAAACGGTATTGCTAAAACGGCTGAACAACTGATTAAAGAGTTTACTGCCAATGAAGATGCAGCCAATAAAAAATATTTGCAAAAAGACAGCAGTATTATTGAAGTAACAGGAGCTGTAGAAAAAATGGAAACTGATGAGTCGGGCAATGTAGTTTATTTAAAAACCAATGTAGAAAATACAGCCATATCTTGCCGTTTGCAGGATAAAGTAAGCGTTGCAGAAGGCAGTAATGTTACAATAAAAGGCTTATTTACTGGTTACATTATGGGGCAAGTACAACTGAATGAATGTAAAATTGTTTCGGGCAATTTTGTTACAAATAATGCAACACGTGTACAACCCAAAGCAGACAGTTCTACAAATACCATAGCAACTCCTGTTAAAGACACAGCTAAAACCATTACAGCAACAGCAAAAACGTATAAGAGCACCAAAGGGCAAATTCGTTTTTTTTCCAACACACCCGCTGAAGATATTGAAGCCACCAATACACAAATTATCAGTTCAATTACCGATAAGGGAGCTATACAATTTGCAGCATTAATTAAGGGTTTTCGTTTCGAAAATGAACTAATGCAGGCTCACTTTAACGAGGAAAAGTATTTAAACAGTGAAAAGTTTCCTAAAAGCGAATTCAAAGGAACAATTACAAATTTTAATACAGTTAATCTAACCAAAGATGGCAGCTATACTGTAACCGCTGAAGGCAATTTAACACTGCATGGCGTTACCAAAAAAGTTATTACAAAAGGAAGCATTACTATAAGCAATGGAAAATTAAAGCTGAATAGTATTTTCAAATTACATGTGCAGGATTTTAATGTAGATGGTAGCGATGTTGCTGAACAATTGGAAATTACCGTTAATGCCGATTATCAATAAGCAAACCCATATATAAAAATAATCTTAGTTTAGAAAGGCTTATAGCTATTGAGGCAACCCAGAAGCTGTTTTTTACGAATAAGATAAAAACTATTCTACGATTATGAAATATTGGAAAAAAATATTAAGCTTATCTGTTGTAATAGCAATAGTTATGGTTTCTTTTGTTTATTATTATATATTCATTTACTCAAAAAACAATCACCGCAATGTTGCAAATGAAAAGGGCATTGTTGCAACCGCTGTACAATTGTTAAATGATTATACAAACAATGAAGATTCTGCCAATAAAAAATACCTCGATAAAACTATAGAAGTAACCGGAGAAGTTGCATCAGTTAAACAAGACAGTTTAATAAGCGTTACGCTAAAAACTAATAATGTCTTTTCCAGTGTTTACTGTACGTTGCAGGGCAATCAACCAAAACCCGATTCAGGAAAAATTGTTACTATAAAAGGCATTTGCACAGGAAAATTATCTGATGTTGTACTTAAAGATGCTATTATTCAAAACAAATAACAAAACATGAAAAAGTTGCTGCTTATTTTTTCGGTCTTTATTATTACTATGTTCTGGCTGGGCTGTCAGAGTAAAAAAGAAGCCATTGCCTATCCAGCTCCAGCTACATGCGATACTTCTACTGTAAAATACAGTAGTGATATTGTGCCAATTTTACAAGCCAATTGTTACAGTTGTCATTCCAATGCAAATGCCAACAGCTCAGGTGGGGGCTATAAATTAGAGGGTCATAGCAATCTTCTTCCTTATGCACAATTCGGAAGTCTAGTAAATGCCATTACCCGTACAGTAAACTCAATGCCTAAAGGTTCTCCTAAAATGTCGGATTGTAACATAGCCAAAATACGTACCTGGGTACGCAATGGTTATCCAAACAACTAACTCAATCACTAAAATCAAACAAATGAAAAAAATATTGCTCTGCTTAGTACTATTAATATCAATAGCTGCAACTGTGCAGGCACAGAAAGTGTATCAAACAAAATCGGGTAAAATCAAATTCTTCTCTACAACACCTGTAGAAGATATTGAAGCCATCAATAACCAAACCGATGCCAAATTAGCTACCAATGGTCAAATAGTATTTATGGTTGCCATTAAAGGCTTTAGATTCGATAATGCATTAATGCAGGAACATTTTAATGGTGATGGCTATATGGAAAGCAGTAAGTTTCCCAAAGCTGTTTTTATGGGCAATATTGTTGATTTAAAAGCTGTAGACTTTGCGAAGGATGGTTCTTATAAAATATCAGTAAAAGGCAATTTAGAAATTCATGGGGTTAAAAAAGAAATAATTGTTCCTAGTACTATAGAAATCAAAGGTGGAAAACTAACTTCTAAAAGTGTATTCAAAGTAGCCATTGCCGATTATGGCGTTAAAGGTCATACAAAAGTTGCGAAAGAAATAGAAGTAACTGTAGATTGTAAATACGATTAAACAACCCTTATATGAAACATTTTTTCTCTAAATCAATATTGTTTTTTTTCCTATTACTAACTGCAACTGTAGTTCAAGCTCAGGAAACCGATTTATTTAAACAAGCCGAAGAAGAATTTAAAAAGAAAGATGCTGAAACAACCGAAATTGTAACTGCTTCTTTTAAAGGCACAAGAGTTATTAATGGCCATTCTGTCGAAACCACTAAACGAGGTGTGTTGGATTTTCAAATTCGACATCGCTTTGGATTTGTAAACTCAGGTTTATATGATTTTTTTGGTTTAGATAATGCTACAGAACGCATGAGTTTAGATTATGGCATTACCGATAAATTGGCTATTGGTATTGGCCGCAGTACGTTTCAAAAACAAATAGATGGGTTTATCAAATACCGTTTACTTCGCCAAACAACAGGGCATAAAGTAATGCCCATTTCTGTAACCTTACTGGCTGCCGGCATTGTAAAAACCATCAGAAATACCGATCCTGCAAAACCTTTAACCGATTTAGATAAAACTTCTTATGCTTATCAGGCTATCATTGCACATAAATTTAACAACAACACAACTTTGCAGTTAATGCCAACATTGGTGCACTACAATTTAGTTCCCAAAGCCACCGACCCCAACGATATGTTCTCTTTGGGTATTGGTGCAAGACAAAAAATCAGTCGTCGTTTAGCATTAACTGCTGAGTATTATCACCAGTTCAACAAATTCGATGGATACAACAGTTCATTGGCTTTGGGTGTAGATATTGAAACGGGTGGTCACGTTTTTCAGTTGCATTTTACCAACTCAACTGGTATGACAGAGCCCACTTTTATACACGAAACCACTGGCGATTTTTTTAAAGGTGATATTCATTTTGGTTTCAACATTTCCCGAGCATTTACGCTTGTTAAAAACAAAGGAAGCCGAACATCCATTAAATAGTTCTATACTCCCCACAACAACAAAAGCCATCACAGTAACATGTTATGGCTTTTTTATTTACATTTGCACCCGCAGGCAGATTTGTTTATTGTTCGGCCTGCAAGTACTCCTGAGCGTAGTCGAAGGATTAACTGAACTAATAAACGAAAATCATTTCTGCATACACTCCACAGATTGTTTCTCGTTTACAAGTAAAGTTTTAAGTCCTGAACTTGGTTGAAGGATGATGTAACCAGCAGTTGAATTTCTATTGAACACCTGTTGCGTCGCACCCTTCAACGTTCAAAACAATATTCAACATTTAAGTTTTGTAATCTCACTATGTGCCTTTGTGCCTATGTGGTAAAATCTAAAACATGAGCATTAAACAAGAACTCGAAAAAAGAATACTAATTATAGATGGTGCAATGGGTACCATGATTCAACGACATAAACTGCAGGAAGCCGATTATCGTGGAGAACGTTTTAAAGATTGGCATTTAGATGTCAAGGGCAACAATGATATGCTCAGCATCACCCAACCCGAAATTATTATTGGCATTCACAAGCAATATTTAGAAGCTGGAGCCGATATTATTGAAACCAATACATTCAGTGCCACCACTATTGCTATGGCTGATTATGATATGCAGCCATTGGCTTACGAATTAAATGTAGCTTCTGCAAAATGTGCAAGAGAAGCCATCAATCGTTACAACGCAGCAACAGGTAATACTGTTCCAAAATTTGTTGCTGGAGCTATCGGTCCACTGAACAAAACATTGTCTCTATCTCCTGATGTAAACAATCCAGGTTTTAGAGCAGTAACTTTTGATGAGGTTGTTACTGCTTACACCGAACAAATTAAAGGCTTAATAGATGGTGGTGTAGACGTATTATTGATAGAAACCATTTTCGATACACTGAATGCAAAAGCAGCTATTTATGCTGCCAAACAATTCTTCAGAAATCATAATGTCGAATTACCTATCATGATTTCTGGAACCATTACTGACGCAAGTGGACGAACACTCAGTGGACAAACTTTAGAAGCATTTTATATTTCTGTAAAACATGCCAATCCGTTAAGTATTGGATTGAATTGTGCATTGGGTGCTCAGGAAATGAGAGGTCATATTGAAGAGTTGAGTGGTATAGCACAATGCTACGTATCTTCTTACCCCAATGCAGGTTTACCCAACGCAATGGGTGAGTATGATGAAGCACCTGAACAAACGGCTTGCTTCTTAGAAGATTGGGCAAAGAATGGGTGGGTAAATATTGTTGGTGGCTGTTGTGGTACCACACCAGATCATATTAAGCATATTGCCCAACACGTAAAAAATGTAGAGCCAAGGAAATTACCAGTGTTAGAAGCAGAGTTAATTTAACCACAGAGGTATAGGAGTTTATCACAGAGTTTAAAAGAGTTTTCATAGTCCTGAGGCTCCAGCTCCTTTTCCTCTGTGAAAAACTCAATGCAACTCTGTGGTTAAAAAAGCAAATGAGTTTCAAAAAATGGTTTATGGAACATATAAATCTATTAACTGAAGAAATTTTAAGATGTGCTTTTAAAGTTCATACAGCTCTGGGACCAGGTTTATTAGAATCTTCATATAAAGAATGTCTTTTTTATGAATTGATAAAATCTGATCTTATAGTTGAAAAAGAAAAGCCACTTCCTTTAGTTTATGAAGATGTAAAATTAGAAATCGGATATAGAATTGATTTGTTGGTAGAAAATAAAGTAATTATTGAAATAAAAGCAGTAGAAGCATTGAATGATGTTCACACAGCACAAGTGTTAACTTATCTAAAACTGTCAGGTTGCAAAGTTGGATTACTCCTCAACTTTAATACAAACAGTTTAAAAAATGGGATAAAGAGGCTTGTGTATTAACTCTTTTCCTCTGTGAAACAACTCAATGCAACTCTGTGGTTAATTAGATATCATGAGCACAACAACTATAAAACCTTACTTAAGACTAAGTGGATTAGAGCCATTAGTCGTTCGTCCGGAAACAAATTTTGTGAATGTTGGTGAGCGTACCAATGTAACAGGTAGTAAAAAGTTTGCACGATTGATTTTAAACAATCAATACGAAGAAGCATTGTCTGTTGCAAGGCAACAAGTAGAAAATGGTGCACAAATTTTAGATGTGAACATGGATGATGCTTTGTTAGATGGTGTGCAAGCCATGACCACTTACATCAACCTGTTGCAAAGCGAACCAGACATTGCCAAGATTCCCATCATGGTAGATAGCTCAAAGTTTGAAATCATTCAGGCTGGATTAAAATGCATTCAGGGACGTTGCATTGTAAACTCTATCTCCATGAAAGAAGGCGAAGCCAAATTTATTGAGCAAGCCTTTATTTGTAAAGACTTTGGTGCTGCTGTGATTGTAATGGCTTTTGATGAACAAGGTCAGGCAGATACCATGCAACGCAAAGTAGAAATATCTGAAAGAGCGTATAAAATATTAACGGAAGTAGTAGGATTCGATCCACAGGATATCATTTTCGACATTAACATATTTGCCATTGCAACAGGTTTAGAAGAACACAATAACTATGGTGTAGATTTTATTGAAGCCACCAGAATCATCAAACAAAAATATCCTTTAGTAAAAATAAGTGGTGGTGTAAGTAATCTTTCTTTTTCTTTCAGAGGCAATGAATTTGTAAGAGAAACCATGCACTCAATTTTCTTATACCATGCCATTAAAGCTGGCATGGATATGGGCATTGTAAATGCTGGTCAGTTGGTGGTGTACGATGAAATTGAACCAACATTACGAGAATTAATTGAAGATGTAATTCTTAACAGAAACAACGACAACAACGAGGCCACAGAAAAATTAATTGCTTTTGCCGAAACGGTAAAAGCAAAAGGCAAGGAAATTATAAAAGATGAAAAGTGGCGTAATGAATCAGTTGAAAGCAGATTGGCACATTCGTTAATCAATGGTATTACAGATTATATTGAAGCTGATACAGAAGAAGCTCGTCAAAAATATCCTCGTCCACTAGATGTAATTGAAGGGCCATTAATGGATGGTATGAACATCGTTGGCGATTTATTTGGTGCAGGTAAAATGTTCTTGCCACAAGTAGTAAAAAGTGCAAGGGTAATGAAGAAAAGTGTGGCTGTATTAACACCATTTATTGAGCAGGAAAAAGAAGAACGTAAGCAAGCTCACTTGGCAGCAGGAACGGTAAATGAAGAAGGTGCTGGTGCTGCAAAAATATTATTGGCAACTGTAAAAGGCGATGTACACGATATTGGTAAAAACATTGTAGGCGTTGTATTGGGCTGTAATGGTTACGATATTGTTGACCTTGGTGTAATGGTACCAACAGATAAAATTTTGGATGCTGCCATTAAGGAAAATGCTGATATTATTGGGTTGAGTGGATTGATTACACCATCATTGGATGAGATGGTGCACATAGCCAAAGAAATGAAACGCAGAGGAATGACTCAACCATTATTAATTGGTGGTGCTACAACTTCTCGTATGCATACTGCTGTAAAAATTGCACAAGAATATGACAATGGTGTTGTACATGTATTAGATGCTTCTCGCAGTGTAACAGTTGCAGGTTCTTTACTCAATAAAGAAACCAAAGAAACTTTCTTGGGTGAAACAAAGAAAGAATACGTGAAATTGAAGGAAGCTTTCGATAATAAAAAGTCAGTTAAAAACTATATTACTTATGAAGCTGCAAAAGCCAATAAAGTAAAAATTGATTGGGAAAATTTTACACCAGTTAAACCAACTTTCTTAGGCACAAAAGTGTTTGCAGATTTTGATTTGGCTGAATTGAGAAAATACATAGATTGGAAACCATTTTTTATTGCATGGGAAATGCATGGTAATTTTCCGGCTATTTTAAGCGATGAAATTGTAGGAAAAGAAGCAACGAAATTATACAACGACGCAAATGCATTGCTAGATAAAATTATTGCCGAAAAATGGTTAACCGCAAAAGGAACCATTGGTTTTTGGGAAGCTAGTAGTAATGATGATGAGGTAGAAGTGAAAACGGAAGTCGTGAATGGTGAATCGCAAGTGGTGAAATTGCAATTTCTTCGTCAGCAAATACAAAAAGCAGCCGATCAACCTAATTTAAGTTTAGCAGATTTCATCAAACCTTCTGCCATAAACCTTAAACCTTCTACCGCAGATTATATTGGTTCATTTGCTGTAACTATTCATGGAATAGAACCACACGTTAAAGCCTTTGAAGCCAATCACGATGATTACAATAAAATTATGTTACAAGCATTAGCAGATCGTTTTGCTGAAGCATTTGCAGAATGTTTGCACCTAAAAACTCGAAAAGAATATTGGGGCTATGCAACAGATGAACATTTAAGTAACGATGAATTGATTCATGAAAAATACCAAGGTATTCGTCCAGCACCTGGTTATCCTGCTTGTCCTGATCATACTGAGAAATACAAATTATTCGATTTGTTGAATGCTACTGAAACTGTTGGTATTACACTAACTGAAAGTTTGGCTATGTATCCTGCAAGTAGTGTTTGTGGTTGGTACTTTGCCAATCCGCAAAGCCAGTACTATAGTGTTGGAAAAATTCAACAAGATCAGTTTGAAGATTATGTACAACGCAAAGCCATGAATAAAGATGAAATGGAAAGATGGTTGAGACCTGTATTAGAATAAATGTAAAAGCCACATTCTTTAATGTGGCTTTTTTGTTCAATTTTATTTTATTGTACAAGTGTGCGACTGCGACGCAACTGCAGCTGGTATTTATACTACAGCTTGTAACAAAAAATTATACATTTTCACCAGCCAATAAAATTTGCCAGGCTGATTCCACCTTTCCGTCAGCTAATAACTGTTTAGCATAATGGTGTAATTCTTTTTCCATTTCGGCAGGATTTATGGAAAAGTATTGTACAATATTTTTCAACTTGTCATCTTCAAATGCTGGATTTACAATTGGTAAGCTTTGTACATTTGCTAATTGACCTAAATTATTACCAGTAAGAATACTACTGTTTCTAATGCCCTCAGGTAAAGCATCTACACCAATACCCAATTCTTTATTGGGTTTAGCAACAGTAAACATATTGTGTTCATTCATTACTGCATACCAATCGCCGCCTAAACGTGCAATGGGTTGTAGCTTGTGCAAATCAATCATAGAGCCTTCTCCATTTAAAACAGATTCATCTACATGCATACATAATACTTCTGCAATTACTAACTGACCAGCACCTGCTGTTTCTCCTAAACTTTTTACTTCAATTACCTTACACTCCATTTTTACTTTGGCTTCTTTTACCATTGGTGGTTGTACAATGGTTGCTGCTTCTTTGGTAAAGCCTGCTTTGATAAACTCATCCACCCCTTTTGCATACTCACAACTACTTAAGCTTACTTGTTGCACCATATTGTAGTCACAAATATTAATGACTACTTCAGGCACTTCTAACACATTTTCTAATGTATGTTTTAAATGATTGTCTCTTCCACTTCTTGAAGGAGAAAAAATAACCACTGGTGGATTGGTAGAAAATAAATTAAAAAATGAAAACGGACTTAAGTTCACATTTCCTTCTTTATCTATTGTGCTCGCAAACGCAATAGGGCGTGGACTTACAGCATGTTGCAACCATGCTTGGCGTTGGGGTATTGGGAGTTGTTGAATGTCTATTTTCATGATTTTATTTTACCGCAGAGGCGGAGAGACGCAGTGTTAAAAATTGTTTACAAATCTTTTAAAACCATCTTTCATCAATGGCACATGAAAGTTGATTAAAAAACCTAACCGTTTATCGGCAAGTTTTAAATAACTTATTAATTGAGCTTCAAAAACAGGATGTAAAATTTCTACAGCTTTTAGTTCTAAAATAATTTCATTTTCGACTAAAATATCAATTTCATAAACTTTGCCAGTGTCAATAGTCTTATAAAAAAGGGGAACTGCTACCTTAGGTACTACTTTAATATTTCTTAATTGAAATTCTACAATTAAAGCATACTGATAAGCAGATTCCAATAAGCCAGGTCCAAGCTGTTTATGCACTTCAATACAGGCATCAAGTATTTGTCCTGATAAATAATTGTATTCTATTTTAGTCATCATTATAGTGATACAGTTATAATTTTAAACTTTGCGACTCTCCGCCTCTGCGGTTAAATTATCTTCTTTTTAGCAAGAATTGAAAAATCACTTTCCTCCTTCACAATCGTATTACTCAATTTACCTAAACCAGTTATTTCCATTTCAACAACATCACCTTCTTGTAACCATTGTTCTTGATAATTAGGATCATTCAATTTAGCTGTTCCATTTAATTCTAAGAAACAGCCAGTACCAACAGTTCCACTGCCAATAACATCACCTGCATGCAGGTTAACACCATAACTGGCACGTTCAATAATTTCAGCAAAAGTCCAATCCATGTCACCTACATTTCCTTCACTTACCTGTACACCATTCACCCAACATTTCATGGTTAAGTTCCAGGCTTTACCCACATGATTTTCTTTTGCAGCAATTTCATATTGTTCCAATTCATCCAATGTTACCAGGCATGGACCAATCACTGTGCTGAAATCTTTTCCTTTGGCTGGACCTAGGTTCAACAGCATTTCTTCCATTTGCAAACGCCTTGCACTCATATCGTTCATAATCATCAATCCGCCAATATAATTGTCTGCTTCTTCAGCAGGAATATTTCTTCCATGCTTACAAATTACAATTGCAGCTTCCAATTCAAAATCTAATTTTTCAAAATGGTCAGGCATGCAAACAATATCACCAGGACCTTGAATACTTAAATGATTGGTCATGTAAAAAATAGGATACTGATCAAACTCAGCAATCATATCTACTTTTCTGTTGCGTCTTGCAGCAGCAACATGTTGACGAAAAGCATAACCATCTCTGCAACTTGTAGGAAAAGGAACTGGTGCTAATAAATCAATTGTATTAATATCAATACCGCTGCTTTTATTAATTCGTCCATCAGTAATGGCAGCATTTACAGCTTGTGCAATAGGAAACATATCATCCCAATAACTCAAAAACATATTCATGCTGCTGGGTAATTCAGGATGCACAAAATCACAATCGTATAAATAATCATCTACTAAAAATGCCAATTGGTCGTGACCATCTTTCAGGTAAGATACAAGCTTCATCGTGTAAATATTTAGTTGCGAAAATAGAAGATAATTTGGGGACGGGCTGTAGAATTTCTATTCAACTTTACTGGCGTCGCACTCTTCAACGTTTTGTACTTTGTGGAGCATTTAAAACCACTACCATTTCTCATCTTCAGGAATTTCACCTGCCTGTTTATACTTTTCTCTGGATGCTTTCTTTTCTTCCAATCTTTCAATAATAGCTTGTGCAATTAATTCACCAGCATTTGAACTGGATGTGCTATCTAATAGTGCTTTAATCTTTTTTTCACTCACATCTATTCTTACAATAGAAAAACCAGCTTCTCAAAATCGGTGTTGATGAGATGATTGATAGCAGCAATTAATTCTTCTGCATTTAATTGTTCAATTGTGGCAATATCTAAGGTTGTACTCATGTATATTTTTCCATTACACCCAATGCAAATAATGCAAAGTCATATTTAACGGGGTCATTGGCATCTAAAGTTCGTAAATATTCTGTTAACTCAATAGCTGTTTGCCAATCCATTTGCTTGCGATGAATAATATTAAATCGTTTAGCCACTCTTGCTACATGAATATCAACAGGGCAAATTAATTGCGATGGTTTTATTTGTTTCCAAATGCCAAAGTCAACGCCATTGTTGTCTTTTCTAACCATCCATCTCAAATACATATTCAATCGCTTACAATTAGACTTTTTATAGGGCGTTGCAACATGCTTTTTAGTTCGATTAGGTACATGTTCTAAAGAGAAAAAATAATGATGAAAACCAATCAGCATCTCTTCTACAGTATTGCCCCATTTGGTAAAAGCAGTTTCTAAAGTTTTATTAGCTGAGTAATGAAACTTAAAGAACTCAATAAAGTATAAAAGGTCGGTTGTGTTAAACGTTCTGTGTTTAAAGTGCAGCAGCTTCATTAAATCATTAGCAGAATGATGTAATACAAAATCATGAGGCTGCATATCCATCAACTGCATCAACTCTTTGCTTTTGTTAATGATGGTGGTACGATTGCCCCAGGCAAATGTGGCTGCAAAAAATCCAGCTATTTCTATGTCTTGTTTTTTCTTAAACAAATGAGGAATACAAACAGGGTCATCCTTAATAAAAGAAGGTTGATTATATTCATCAACCTTACTATTTAAAAAATCTATGAGTTTGTTGTTTTTCAAGAATGTATTTTTTAACCACAAAGAACACAAAGGTATTTCGCAAAGTTCACAATGGTGCTTTTAAATGTAAAAAGGAATAAGCCAAGCTTATTCCTTTTTATTCTTTGTGATACTCTGTGTTCTCTGTGCCTCTGTGGTTAAACTTCTATCCAATTGCTTTATTCAAATCTTCAATCAAATCATCTGCATCTTCAATGCCCACACTTAACCTTATTAATCCATCACTTAAACCATTTTTAATTCTCTCTTCTCTTGGAATACTGGCATGTGTCATACTTGCAGGATGGTTAATCAAACTTTCTACACCACCCAAACTTTCAGCTAATGAAAATAAATGTGTAGAAGATAAAACCCTGTTTACTTCTTCAATAGTATCATTCTTTAGTTCAAAGCTGATCATACCGCCAAAGCCACGCATCTGTTGTTTTGCAACAGCATAGCCTTTGCTATCTTCAAATCCTGGCCAATACACTTTAGCAACTTTAGGATTGTTGCGTAACCAATGAGCAATTTTTGCACCGTTTTCACAATGGCGTTGCATACGCACATGCAAGGTTTTAATACCACGTAATACTAAAAAACAATCTTGTGGACCAGGTACAGCACCACAACTCTTTTGTATAAAGTATAAGTCGTCCCTTAATTGTTTATCATTCATTACCAAACACCCTTGTATAACATCGCTATGCCCACCTAAGTATTTAGTAGCACTGTGCATTACAATATCAGCACCTAAATCCAATGGGTTTTGTAAGTAGGGAGACGCAAATGTATTATCAACACACAACAAGCATTTGTTTGCTTTGGTTATAGCAGCAACAGCAGCAATATCTGTAATATTCATTAAAGGATTGGTAGGTGTTTCTACCCAAACCAATTTTGTTTTTGCCGAAATTGCTTTAGCAATATTCTCAACATTTGTAGTATCTACATAAGTAAATACAATACCAAAACGTTCAAATACTTTTGTAAAAAGTCTGTAAGTGCCACCATACATATCGTTGGCTGCAATTACTTCATCGCCTGAATTTAACAGTTTAATTACTGCATCAGTTGCAGCAACACCACTGCTAAACGCCAAGCCATATTTACCATTTTCAATTTTAGCAAACGCTTCTTCCAATGCAAAACGTGTAGGGTTCTGGCTTCTGGCATATTCAAAACCTTTATTTTTTCCAGGTGCTTCCTGAACATAAGTACTGGTTTGATAAATAGGAATCATCACAGATCCTGTACTTGGGTCAGGTTTCATACCAGCATGAATAAATTTTGTAGCAAGCTTCATAGCACCAGCCCCTGAAGGGGATTTTTTATCGTTCATAATTTTAGTTTATAAATTTTAGAATTTAGTTTTTGCGTTTGGCTGTGAACAATAGCACAAACATCCACTTGTGTTTCGGCTTTGCGTTTCAAGTTTTTTGTTTGCCAACATTGCAACTAGCCGATAGCTACCGACTCAATGTGACAACAAAGAAGCTTTTCACTTCAATCCATCAGCCCATTAGCTATTGAATATAATTTGAACGATGACAAAGATGGGAAAATATTACTCAACACAATCTTCTCATTTACCTGAGCCAATTAGTTTTTGAGCCTGATTAAAAAAAAATTGTTTATTACCATTATGTGAATAAGAATTGCTGTTGCCAAGGGTTAGATTATCGCTTTAATGGATAACCAAAATACATTATAATGACAAACCCATCCAACCAATGTAAGCAACAGCCAAAGATAAGTTGTAAAACAATATTTAAAAGATGGAGTAAACATAGTTTACGTAATTTGTTAAACGCAATTTTATATGTAGCAAAAACAGGCTGCCAATAGAGGCTATAGCGGTAGTGTTGTACAAAAAGTGAAGGAAAAGTTTGGTTATTGGTTACAAATAATGTCACACCAACAAACAAATGAACATACTTTCTAACCAGTTCATAAAAGATGGATTATACAAAGAATATTTTCCTAGTTGAAAAAACAGAAGACTCTGTCGGAATTATGAACTGATCATGGAAAAAACAGAGGAAATAACCAAATTGGCAGTGTAAGGATTTTATTGAACAAAATTTAAAAAGGCTCTATGACCTTTTGAGGATTTGCCAAAATCATTTAAAAAATAAATTAAGCATTGCTGTATTTTTTATAAGAGAAACTATCTAGTACTTTATAAACTTACAATGTTCTGATAAAAAATTTAGTGATTCGTTTTTAACACAATGCACCATGAACGCTGTAACAAAAACAATGATAGATTTTGTACAATCGGTAAGCATATCTGTTGAACTTAAACCAATACCACTTGAAAAAGAATTTGTACCTGATGTTTGTATTAATTATGGAGGTTTACTTGTTGATATTGAAACGCTTAAATATCCGAAAGATATTTTGCATGAAGCTGGGCGTCTTGCAGTAGTAAGTTCTTAGAATAGAAAAAAAACTGGATGGTATTTTAACCAATGAAAATAAAGAAGCTTCAGCTTAGAAAATGATGACCATTGCTTGGAATTATGTAGCTACTGTTCATTTGAATATAGATCTAAAAATTGTTTTCATGAGTTTGTTTATAAGGATGGTTGTGGTTTTATAGCAGATATTTTTTTGCCCTTTGAGATTGAAACTTAGAAATGAATTTTATCTAATCGCTTGTTTAAATTTTATTCTTTTAATTTTGAATTCTGTTTTTGATATTTGAAGTTATACAATGCATACACACACATTTGTAATACCTGCTTATCAGGAATCTCCCTATCTGGAGCAGTGCATTCAAAACTTACTTGCACAAACAGTTAAAAGCAACGTTGTTATAACAACATCAACACCCAATAATTACATTTTAGAATTGGCAAACAAATATCAACTTCCCCATCATGTTAATAAAGGAAATGCAAAAGGTATTGCTGCCGACTGGAATTTTGCTCTTTCAAAATCTACCACTCCATTAGTAACAATTGCACATCAGGACGATATTTATTTGCCCGATTTTACCGAAACTGTTCTTCAATCAATCAGTTCTAAAGGAAACAATGTATTAATTGCATTTACCAATTATCAGGATTTAGTTGGAACAAAAGCAAGGGGGCTTTCGTTAAACCATGTTATAAAAAAAATTCTATTATTTCCTTTCTTATTCAAACACAATATCGAATCTATTTTTCTAAAAAAATTTGTTTTGGCTTTTGGCGACCCCATTGGTTGCCCTACTGTAACATATAACCTAATGAAACTACAATCATTTTCATTTTCGTATAAGTACGATTGCATACTCGATTGGTTTGCCTGGTACGAATTGGCAGCACAAAAAGGTAGCTTTCTGTATATTAATCAATCATTGATGTTGCATAGAATTCATGCTGATTCCGAAACAACCAATTTAATTGAAAATGGAAAAAGAAAGGCCGAAGAAAAAGCTTTGTTTAGTTTAATCTGGGGCAAAAAGTTGGCCAAAATTATTACTGCGGTTTATACAATTGGTCATCAACAAAATAAAGTGTGAGCAGTCTTTAAACATCTATTTCTAAGATATTGCCTCCTGCAACCAAAGGAAATAAAGACTCTACTCCATTTACAATTTTTTCAGATGTACTAACGAATAGTTTTTTTATTCCAGCCGAACGTTCTATCATTTCAGTAAACTTTACATGGTAAGGAATAACTTTCCAGTCATTAAATCCCGCCACTCTGCAAAGCGTATTTAATGTTTTATAGGAGTACACCTGCAAATGGTCGATATGGCAGGATTCTCTCTTTAAAAAAGCCAACGCTATATTTGAGAACGCAGTTGTATTGGGTGTTGAACATATTAGTTTTATGCCTGAATATTGTTGTTTAATGTGTTTAAAAAAAACGAGTGTATTGGGTAAATGTTCTATTAATTCTCCAGCAACAATTACATCAAATTGGGTTTCATTAAAATCTATTTGATGCAAGTTATAAATATCACCCTTTATAATTTTTTCTGTAGGTGAATAAGTAATTCCTTCGTTGGGTAATTGTGCAGAATTATCGACACCAAAATGCAATTTGGCCACTTTTGAAATTTCGGTAAATAAATATTTTCCTGTGTTTTCTTTTATCAATGCGGTTTCATCGTAACAGCCCAAGTCTAATACATTTTTGCCAATACATGTATCAACAATATAATTTACCCTATCTACAGGGTAGCGTACTAAGAGTTTTTCTCCAGGGGTATAATTTAATTTCATGCTTATTTTAAATTTACTTTTTTAGCTGACTTTTCGCCCAATTTAAATTGCCCAATGCCAATTGGTGATTGGGATTTATTTCTAAGGCTTTTGTACATGCTTCTATTCCTTTTGGCCATTGCCCTAACTGATTATAAGCAGCTCCAATATTGTTATATGCATCGGCATTATTAGGCTTTAGTTTAAGGGCTTCTAAACAGGCATCAATACATTTTTGATACTCTTTTTGGTTGTAATAAATCAAACTTAAATTAATATAATCATCGGAAGTGGAGGGCTTTTTTACAACAGCTGTTGTAGTAGCAGGCTTGTTTTTTGCTGTTTGCAAAAATGCTAATGCTGTAGCATCGCCCGGCTGAATAGCCAATATTTTAGTAGCAGCATCTGCCAGTTTATCCCAAATACCAAGTTGGCTATATACAGCCATACTGGTATTTAATGCCATTATAGAATAAGGATCTATGGTTAATGCTTTTTCGGCCATAAGCATAGCTTCGTTGAAGCGATTGGTTTGAAGTAAATATCTGGCATAAAAAGCATAAGGTTCTACATACTTAGAACCATACAAAATAGCTTTCTTAAAATTTTCATCTGCTTGCGTTGCTTTACCTGTAGCTCCTTTTAAAATACCAATATTAATAAACAATGTGTGATAGTAAGGGTTAAATATCAACGAACGTTGAAAATAATCATTGGCAGCATCGTAATTGCCTTTAGCCATTTGTGTTAAGCCGTAATTCATTAACCCACGACCATTTGCGGGGCTTTTAACTGTAACATCTAACCATAAAGATTCTTCGGTTTTCCAAACTTTATTGCGTTGGTAAACTCCAAATGCATGTAAACCAATTAACGAAACAGATAATATAGATACCACTGCAATTGCTTTTCTAAAAGAAGCATTTTTTTGTTTAATCTGGTTCAACTTTAAGGCAATAAAGTTAACCACACTAAGCACCAATCCAACAAAAGGAAAATACATTCTATGGTCGTTGGTAACTTCAGCAAATGGTGCCAATGATGTGGGTAATAACGAAACAGCAAACCAAATTAATCCAAATGCAATTGGCCGAGTTTCTTTTTTTGCTGATGTTTTAACAATGGTTATCATTAATACAGTAACAAAAATTAAACCACACAAAATACGTTCGTCGAAAATATTTTTAATTACACCCCAGTCTGAATCGGCACTTAAATTTCCTGGTATAAAAAAAGCCAGAAAGTAACGTAACCATACATAGGATTGTGTTAATACATAGTACCCCCAAGGGTTGGTAATGCCATCTATTGCTTTTACTTTAGACAAGGTATATACCTGTACTGCAACCAATGCAACAAACAGTGGCAATAACGTTATAACAGTTTGTATTACCTGTTTAAAATTTTTCCTTTTAAATAAATCAACAATTGAAAATTCTTTTTCGAAAAGCAGTTGATAAAAGAACAAAATCATTACCAATACCAGCATGGTTTCTTTTGCAAAAACGCCCAACATTGCCGGAATAAGGTAAAAAAAATATTTTCTTTTGGCTGGAAACAAGATATAAACAGCAAACGATACAACTATACAAAAAGTTGAAAGCACATCGGAACGGGAAATAATATAATTAAGTGTTTCGGCATTGGCTGTATGTATTGCAAACCATCCTGCAGCAAGCATTGCAGCATAGCTTACCCATTTTTGATGAAGGGTATTTGATAACAGTTTTTTATACACAAAAAACAAAATCACACATAATAAAATATGCCATAAAAAAGTAGATAGATGAAAGAAAAATGGTTTAAGTCCGCCAGCAAGCCAATAATCAATTGCCAATGTTGTGGTAACAACTGGTCTTAACCCCCAATGTGCTGGAGATGCACTAAACATTTGAGGATTGGTAAAAAATTCTGGAATATTCCCCAGTTTTCGAATATGTACATTATTTACAATTGTATGTGAGTCATCGAAATGAAAATCATTATTAAAATGGTTGGAATAAGCAATCATTAATATCACTAAAAAAAGAAGTCCTGTAAAAAGGATATTTCGATTATCAGCTTTCATACAAAAAAATTTACTGGTTTTTTTTACTTGTACTGGTTTCTTTAATTTGTTCTTTTAACAATGCCATTTCTTGCGTAAGCCTAGTAATACTTTTTTGCTGTTTTGAGTTTACAATAGACAAATGCAGCAAATAAATGAGTATAAAAAAAATAAAGCCTGTAAATACAAAATTAGCAGGTTCATATACACCGAATAGGTTTGAAACTACATCAAGTCCTTTTCTCCAAAAAGAGAATATTGCCAATAAAGCAGTAATCAATATCCATACAATGGCATATTCTTCACGCAGCTTAGCTTTTACAATTAATCTTGCAATAAATGCAAGAAAAAGCAGATTGGTAAAAATTACAATGATTTGAATTTTGGCCATAATTTATTTTCTTATAAATGAAAAAAACATTGCAATACTCACTTTAGCGATGTAATATAGTTGAGAAAAGTGTCGAATAGAAGATTTTCCACCTTGCCTTTCTTTCATAATCACAGGCGTTTCATGAATGCTCAAACCCGATTTTGCAAATACTACAATTGACTCAGGCTCAGGGTATTCATCAGGGTAATATTGAACAGCCAGTTCAATTGCTTTTCTATCAAATAAACGAAAGCCAGAAGTGCTGTCGTAAATATGTATGCCTGTAAAAAATTTATTCAACCAGTGAAAATAACTAATACCCCATCGTCGCATTACAGAAGATTGAAATCCTTGTTTAATTAAAAACCTAGAACCAATTACTACATTTGCCTTTGTGTTTTGCCAATATTGTAAAAGTTTGTTCAGTTCGGCTGGTGGATGTTGCCCATCACCATCCATTTGTACAGCTATATCAAAAGTATTTTCCCAAGCATATTTGTAGCCTGTTTGCATGGCTCCCCCAATACCCAGATTTACAGGTAAATTAATCACTTTAACCGAAAATTTTTCAGCAATTAGTGCGGTATTGTCTTTTGAACAATCATTAATTACCACAATTGTTAGTTTAAAAGTGTTTGGCACAACCAATTGCTTCAATTCATTTAATAAAGAAGCTATTGAATCTTCTTCATTAAAACAAGGTATTATAATAAGTAATTTGGTAACCATAAAATACTAAAGGGCAAACAAATGCAAAAAATTATATCTGAAAACAAATTACTAAATCCACTCATCTTGTTTAAAAGCATCTAAGGGTTCATAGTTCATATACTGAACAAATCTTGGTTGGTTAGAACTGTTTACGCTGCTACCATGCGGAAGTGCATGATGCCAGATAATAAAATCGCCTGCATTGGCAACAATTGGTTGTACACCCAAACTGTAAATATCTTCATTTCGTGGGTTTATATTGGGTGGAAGGCTGTTTAACCAATTCTCGATTGTATTATGAAAGCCAGGTACTAAAGAAAATGCTCCCTGATTGTGATCCGTATCTGCTAAATACAATATACCTTGTGTACCAAAGGGAATGGGTGTTTTTAAGCTTACATCCCAATGCATTAGCGGACCAGGAAATTTCCAGTTATCTGTTTCGGGTGGGTTAAAACCAGCCCTATCTGCATTAATCCATAAATCTCTTCGCTGCCACAACTGCTCGTACGCTTTTCTAATAATAGGTGAATTTCTGTTTTTCTCTAATGCAGGGTGCTGAAACAGTTGAACCATAATACCCTGTTTTGCTGTATGTGGTGCGTACCATGTACTACTGTCGTAACGATCTATTTCTATATAATTACAAATGGCATCAATTGTATTTTCACAATCTTCTTTTGATACTGCATTGCGAAGAATGATATAGCCGTTTTCATTCCAAAAATGTATATCGCTTTCAGAAAGTACCTGCTCCTGCTCAGTATTAGATACATAAGTAATCAATCGGGTATCTATATAATCATTAAATTTTTTTACTTTTTCAGAATGTAGAATACCGTTATTGAGTGCAAGTATTTTTTTCTCAAAATCTTCAAACGATGGTTTTTCACTATATAAATATTTAATGGTTTGCTCCAAACCTAAATTTAAAATTCCCAGTAAGGTAAAATCAATATTCCATTCAGTGGGTAAATCTGTTTCTTTAATCTCACCATTGTAAACAAGCGAGTGTTTATGCCAATACCTTTTAAGGTGTTTTACATTAAGATTTCCAGCTTCGTTGGACGATATCAGATGAATTAGTGCTGACATTTTAAGGTAATTTTTTTAATTGCGATACAACTTTACGAAACCTAAACAAGAAAGCTATGTTTTTTATTGTTTTTTTAGTATAATATAGTAATAAAAAAGGCGGCTTGTAAGCCACCTTTCACTTTAATACGATTATGCGTTTATTAACTTAAATCAAAACGATCTAGATTCATTACTTTGGTCCAAGCTGCAATAAAATCGTGTACAAATTTTTCTTTAGCGTCGGCACAGGCATATACCTCGGCAATGGCTCTTAATTCGGAATTAGAACCAAAAATTAAATCAACACGGGTAGCGGTCCATTTTAACTCACCAGTTTTTCTATCACGGCCTTCAAATACATCTTGTTTATCTGAAGTTGCAGACCATCTGGTATCAAAGTCAATCAAGTTTACGAAGAAATCATTGGATAATGTTTCTGGTTGTTTGGTAAATACACCATGTTGAGTTTGATTAAGGTTTGTATTTAAGGTACGCAAACCACCCACCAATACTGTCATTTCAGGAGCAGTAAGCGTTAACAGTTGTGCTTTATCAATCAACATTTCTTCGGCAACAGTTCCAAAATGACCTTTTGCATAGTTGCGGAAACCATCTGCCTTTGGTTCTAATACAGCAAATGATGCCACATCGGTTTGTTCCTGGCTTGCATCGGTTCTACCAGCAACAAAAGGAACTACAACAGTATGTCCAGCTTGTTTTGCAGCATGTTCAATGGCTGCATTACCTGCTAAAACAATAAGATCGGCCAAAGAAACTTTTGTACTGCCCGATTGAGTATTAAAGTTGTTTTGAATGCCTTCTAATACATCTAATACTTTAGATAACTGTGCAGGATTATTGGCTTCCCAATATTTTTGAGGCGTTAAACGAATTCTTGCACCATTGGCACCACCACGTTTATCAGAACCTCTAAATGTAGATGCAGAAGCCCATGCTGTTGATACCAGCTCACTTACAGATAATCCTGACGCAAGTATGGTAGCTTTTAATGCAGCAATATCTTGCTCATTAATTAATGCATGTGTAACAGCAGGAATAGGATCTTGCCAAATCAATTCTTCACTTGGAACTTCAGCACCTAAATAACGTGCAATTGGTCCCATATCTCTATGTGTTAATTTATACCATGCTCTTGCAAAAGCATCAGCAAATTGATCGGGGTTTTCGAAAAATCTTCTAGAGATTTTTTCATATGCAGGATCAACACGTAAAGCCAAATCGGTAGTTAGCATAAATGGTGCATGACGTTTAGTTACATCATGAGCATCTGGCACTAAACCTTCACCAGCATTGCCTTTAGGTTTCCATTGATGTGCACCAGCAGGGCTTTTGGTTAATTCCCATTCATAGCCAAATAGGTTCTCAAAATAATTATTGCTCCATTGTGTTGGTGTAGTTGTCCAAGCACCTTCTAAACCACTGGTAATTGTATTGGCACCATTTCCAGTTCCAAAAGTATTTTTCCAACCTTGGCTTTGTTCTTCTATACTTGCAGCAGCAGGTTCTTTACCTACATATTTGCTAGGGTCGGCAGCACCATGTGTTTTACCAAATGTATGTCCACCAGCAATTAATGCTACTGTTTCTTCATCATTCATTGCCATACGTGCAAAGGTTTCACGAATGTCTCTTGCCGATGCCAATGGATCAGGATTACTATTAGGACCTTCAGGATTTACATAAATCAATCCCATTTGTACAGCTGCCAGTGGATCTTCTAAATCTCTATCTCCGGTATAACGGTTATCAGCCAACCATTCTTTTTCACTACCCCAATAAATATCTTCTTCCGGCTCCCAAACATCTTCACGACCACCCCCAAAACCAAAAGTTTTAAAACCCATCGATTCGAGGGCACAATTGCCTGCTAAAATCATTAAATCGGCCCATGAAAGTTTATTGCCATATTTCTGTTTAATAGGCCAAAGCAATAAACGGGCTTTATCGAGATTGGTATTATCTGGCCAACTATTTAATGGAGCAAAACGTTGTGTTCCACTACCCGCACCACCACGACCATCTTGAATACGATAGGTACCAGCACTGTGCCATGCCATACGTATAAAGAATGGACCATAATGACCATAATCGGCAGGCCACCAGTCTTGTGAAGTAGTCATTAAATCGACAATGTCTTTTTTCACCGCTGCCAAATCTAGACTTTTAAATGCTTCTGCATAATTAAACGACTCATCCATTGGATTAGACAGTGTAGAATTTTGGCGAAGCACATTTAATTTTAACTGATTTGGCCACCAATCTCTGTTTCGTGTGCCACTGCCTGCTGTTTGCTTCATGACTCCATGAGGAAACGGGCATTTACTTTCATTATTCATAACAACAATTTTTTATTTTTTACTATTTGCAAAGTTATTGATGAAATAGCAGATTGTTTTATCTATTTATCTGATTTATTGATAGATAAAAACTATGGTGTTATGTGACATCTAACTTAAATTTTGGGTTTGGTTTTTAGTAAAACACTTTATTGAAGAACATTTGGCAACATGTGTATTTCTCTTGAAATTGCAGCAATACTATCAAATTTACAAAATGATACAACAGCGAGTTATTGGAATAATGGGTGCTATGCCTGAAGAAATTGGCTCAATTGTTCAATTACTCAGCAATACAACTACTACAGTAATTGGGCAAAGAACTTATTATGCCGGCTTTATTAATAATGTTTCAACAGTGGTTGTTTTTTCACGATGGGGTAAAGTTGCTGCTGCCACTACTGTAAGCACATTAATCAATCATTTTAAGGTTACCGAAATTATATTTACTGGTGTTGCTGGTGCAATTGCTACTGATATAAATATTGGTGATGTTGTAATTGGTAAAAGACTGATTCAACATGATATGGATGCAAGACCATTGATGCAACAGTTTGAAATTCCGTTGTTGAACAAAACCTATTTTGAAAGTGATGCAACACTTTGTTCTATTGCTGAAACGTCTATTAAAACTGTATTACAAAAAGAATTGTTGCAGCAAATAATTGGCAAAAAAGAGTTATTGAATTTCAACATTTCCGATCCAAAATTGGTAGTTGGCAATATTGCAAGTGGAGATCAGTTTTTTGCTACACATGCACAAAAAGAAAAAGTGTTACAACTTTTGCCAACCATATTATGTGTTGAAATGGAAGGAGCTGCTGTTGCACAAGTTTGTTATGAACATGCAATTCCATTTGTAATTATTAGAACCATTTCGGATGTTGCCAATGAACAATCGCCTGTTGATTTTCCTTTGTTTATAAAAAGCATTGCCAGCAAATATGCAGCTGAAATTATAGCACATATTTATGAGCAATTGGTATAATGCAACAATTAAAAATTGCAATCATTTTGATAATACTAATTCTATGCACTTGATTGAAATAATTTATGAAGACACTGATTTGGTGGTAATCAATAAGCCATGTGGTATTGCATCACAGCCTGATACTAAAAACACTACTAATAAACTAACAACTAAAGGATGGATGCCTGCACATCGTTTAGATCAACGAGTAAGTGGTTTATTGTTGTTGGCAAAAAACGAACAGATTTTAGCTTTACTAAATGAAGCATTTGCACAACACAAGATTAAAAAATTGTACAAAGCAGTTGTTACCAATAAACCCAATGTGGAGAGTACCCAATTAATACATTGGTTATTAAAAGATGGAATCCACAAAAAATCAAAAGCTTTTACCAAAGAAGTTGCCCATAGTAAAAAAGCTCAACTGAAATATGAGTTGATACAATCTTCTCAAAAATATCATTTGCTAAGTATTGAATTATTTACAGGCAGGTTTCATCAAATAAGAGCCCAACTTGCAGCTATTGGAAGCCCTATTGTTGGTGATGTAAAATATGGATTTAAACGAACTACACCCGATGGTAGTATTTTTTTACAATCTTATTGTTTGGAGTTTGTACACCCAATATCCAAAGAATCACTTTCCTTTGAATTAGCGATGCCAGAATTATGGAAAAAATACGGTTTTTAATTAAGCGTTGACGTAAGTGTACATACAAGTTTAAATGGTGTACTTGTAACCAACACCTCTAACACTGTGGAAGTATTTTGGGTTACGGCTATCTTCTTCGAAATATTTACGAAAGTTGAGGATAAAATTATCTATCGTTCGGGTAGTTGGATAAACATTGTAACCCCATACTACTTGTAAAATCTTTTCACGGGTTACTACTTCATTTTTATTTTCGAATAATAATTTTAAAAGTTGTGCTTCTTTTTTACTTAACTCTACTTTTTTGCCATCGTAGGTTATTGCATCCTGAGCTTTAAAATCAACTAGGTTATTACCAAAACTATAAGTATCACCAATGCTCTCTTTTTCGTTGAGTTTTTTGTTTTTATTAATCAGCTTTTCAACCCTTAACAATAACTCTTCTAAGTTGAAAGGTTTGGTTAGATAATCATCCGCACCTTTTTTTAAACCCAACACCCTATCGGCACTTGCATTTTTAGCACTCAACATTAAAATAGGAACATCATTGCTGTTAATTCTTATCGTTTCAGCAACAGTAATTCCATCTACTTCTGGTAGCATAACATCCAGAATAATTAAATCGAAATATTCATTGGCAATGGCTTTTAAAGCTTCAGTACCATCATATGCACTGGTAACTGTATAACCTTCCATCTCAAGATTTAACTTAAGTGGTTCGTGAAGATTCTCTTCATCTTCTACCAATAAAATATTTGCTTTATTATCGCTCATGTTGTAGTGTAAATGTAACTGTAAAAATACTGCCCTGTGGCAAATTATCTGTCACAGTAATGTAGCCCTTATGGTCTTCTACAATTTTTTTACATAAGTACAAGCCAAGACCTGTTCCTTTTGCACTTCGTGTATTTTCGTTACCTGTTCTATAAAACTTATCAAAAACTTTTTTCTTTTCTTCATTACTAATGCCAAAGCCTTCATCGGCTACTTTTAGTAAGGCTTTTTTGTTTTGTTCTTGCAATGAAATGTGTATGGGTGAAGTTTTTGGAGCATATTTAATAGCATTATCAATCAAATTATTCACCAGCATTTGGATTAGTAAATGCTCTCCTGTCATATACAATCTTTCATCGATTGAAGCGGTTATTTTTCCATTAGGAAAACGATTGGAGTAACTTTCTATGCAGCCCTCGATTAAATCACTCAAATTAATTTCTTGTTTGCTGCTGTTATAGGCTCCTCCATCTAATTGGGCAGCCAATAAAATATTATTGCATAAACTATTTAATCGATTGGCTTCTTGCAGAGTATTGCTAATTAATTTTTGTTGCTTGTCTTCTTCTAACTTTCTTTTTTGTAAGGTTTCTAAATTGAGTTGTGTAATGGCAATGGGTGTTTTCAGTTCGTGTGTAACTGCCATCATAAAATTTTGCTGCTGGGTAGATAGTTTTATTTGTTTACGTGTTGCCCTGTAAATAAATACAGCACCAATTAAAATGAGTGCTAAGAAGGTAGAGCCTTCGCCAATATACTGAGCTGTTTTGCGTTTTTGAGCTTCGTTAATTTTTTCAACTTTGGAAATATAAGCAGGATCATCTTTATTTATGTCAGCCAATCGAAATGCAGCCATATCGGCATTTTGCTTATTCAACGCTACAAACCACCAAACCAATGCTGCTATCATGTACAAGAGTAAAACCCAGTACACCACTGTAATAAAAGCAAATTTTTTTTTTACAGAAGCAATCATGATTTAACTTTTTCTACTCGTATACCTGCATTTAAAATATAAGGTAATGGATCTTCTCTCATTGCCTGTTGCAAGATAAAAGTATAGTTGCCTTTTTTTAGTGGGATTGGCACTGAATTTACTTTTATTCTGTGCTCAATAATATCACTCATGGCAATGCCCAACCATTTGGTGTTATCTGATAAGGTGAAATCTCTTTTAACATGAATGGTAGAATCAGCAGACTGCATAGTAATATCTAACCAAATATTTTTATACTTGTAAGCATCTTCATGACGTAATACTACAAACAGGTTGTATTTGGCTGCTGTATCTTTTATTTCAAATGTACAAGTGGGTTTATCGCTTGCAGCCCACTCGTGTTTGGTAAAAGCTTTTGTTTTTTCAAAAACATCTAATGTTGTGCAAGATGCAAAAGCTAAAGCAATTAAAAGAATAGAAAAAAAACGTTTCACAAAATTTAATTTAATCGAATGAAGGATAGATTATTTAAACATTCAAGTTTATAAAACATTCAACACTTGCTCTTTCATTTTCTCTAATTCGTCTTTCATTATAACCACACATTTTTGAATATCTGCATTGTTTGCTTTGCTTCCTGTGGTATTAATTTCACGACCAAACTCTTGCAAAATAAAAGACAATTTTTTTCCTTTACTTTTTCCTTTTTCTTCTAACATCGAACGGAAATAATCGCAATGGTTTTTTAAACGAACTTGCTCTTCACTAATGTCAATTTTTTCGATGTAGTAAATCAATTCTTGTTCTAAACGGTTGGGGTCGTAGTTTTCTTTGCCTACATGTTCGGTTAATACTTTTTGCAAACCTTCTTTTATTTTATCTCTACGCAAAGGAGCTAATTCTTTAACAATCGCTTGTTGTTCTTCGATACTTGCTAAGCGTTGTAACATATCGGCTTCTGAACTTTTGCCTTCATCTTTTCTATGTTCATTTAAATCGTAAATGGCACTTTCTAATAATTTAGAAAATTCTTTCCATTCATTTTCTTTCAGCATTTCAGTAGAGTTAACTACAACTTCTGGTAAACGTAATACAGCAGATAAAAGCTGATCTACATCGGCATTTAATTCTTTCGCAATTTCTGCAACACTTGTATAATAAGCTTTCAGTAAATCTGTATTTATAGTTACGGGTTTACTGGCACCATTTTGTTTAATGTTAATGATACACTCTACACTTCCTCTTTCTAAACCTTCATTTAGTTGATTTCTTACTTCAAACTCATACGGCTTTAATAAGGCTGGCAAAAACAAACGCAAATCGAACTGTTTGCCGTTTAAAGATTTCAATTCAATTAAAAAAGTCTTATCGCCAATGGTTTGTTCTGCACGGCCATAGCCTGTCATCGAATACAACATAATGAATAGTAAATGGTGAATGGGTAATTGCAATTAAGCAATACCAATAAATATTAAGTGGGTGTAAAAGTAACCTAAAAACATGAAGTATGTATAAAACAAAACCCCACCAAAAATGGTGGGGTTGATAAGAGAACCCTTCAATTATTAAAACAAAGATTTAGAGTTTAGTTACTTTAAATTTAGCTGTAGCAAAGTTTACGTCGAACTTGTAATTACCATTAACGGTGGGACCAGGGAAATTGTCGGGTAAATTATAACCAAAATCACCACCAGTATTTAAACCAGCTAAAGATTTATTGGCAACTGAGTATTTATTAGTCCAACTTCCATTAACAGGCAACATCAAATATTCTTTACCTCCTACCACGTTATTAAGTGTTAGTGTAAATTCAACAGAATTCAATCTGGTAAATTGCTGGCTAGGTGTAGGTACTGGATTGTTCCAACCTGTTGCATCTCCACCTGGCGTTGCATTACCAACTATAAATAAGGTAGCTGGTAAATTTGGACCAGTATATGGTACACAAGTAAATCTACCCTGTTGAAAATCGAACGTTATTAAATATTTACCGCTTGTTGCTGGGCCAGGAAAATTATCATTCAAATTAAAACCAAAAGTACCACCAGCACTTAAACCTGCTATTGTATTATTGGCAACAGAAAATTTATTGGTCCAATCTCCATTTACAGGCAGTGCCAAATATTGTTTACCTCCAATAATATCAAACACACCAGCCCATGTAGTTTCATCTAATCTTGCAAACTCTTGTGTAGGTACAGGTACTGGATTGTTCCAACCTGTTGCATCACCACCTGCTGTTGCATTACCTACAATAAATAACTTACCACTGGTTGGTAAGGCCACTTTTGGAGGAACTTTATATGGAGTCATTTTAACCTTAATTGTGTTAGAAGTTAAACGCTCATTGTTGTTACCATAAGAGCTGGTAACTCTTACATCTAGATCATAAGCTACATTAAACTGAAAGCCAAAACCTAATAGAATATTATTGATATCCTTATTGATAAAAGCTCTATTTAATGAACCTGTAATGGTGTAAGAAACAGCTTTAGAAAAATTACGACCTGTAGAGTCGATTTCTAAAACGAATTTTTGTTTGGCAGAATCTGTTGCATACTTAGGATTTGTCCATGAGAAGGTAATTCCTGTTGCCATAGAATCGGCAGGTAATGGAGCCAATGTAGATACAGATGCTGTTATTACAGGTGATGTACCTGTGGTTTCACCATACATGGCCAAGGAATCAGCTTTGGTACAAGCAGTAAGTATAGCACCTGTTGCAAGTATGGCAATTAGTATTTTTGATAAAAATTTCATTTGTTTATTTTTTTGATGGTTTCAAAATTAATTGAGTTGATTATAGTTTGGTAAGTGAGAATTTACCTCTTTGAAAATCGACTACTATTTTATAATTACCACTTGCAGCAGGAGCTACTAAATCTCCACCACCTAGTCTAAAATCATCACCATCTGGTATATTGGTATTGTTGGCACCCATTCCACCATACTTTTCAGACCAACTGCCATTCACTGGTAGTAATAAGTATGATTTTCCACCATTTAATGCCAAAGTAATTTGGAAAACTGTAGATGATATTTTAGTAAACTGCTGACTTGGAACAGGTACTGGATTATTCCAACCACTTGCATCACCACCTGGTGTTGCATTACCAACAATAAACAAATTACCAGAAGCAGGAGGATCTACTTTTGGAGGAATTGCATAAGGTGTAACTGTAAACCTCAATACATTTGAAATCAAAGTTGCAGAGTTATTTATTAAATTAGCAATAACTCGTACTTGCAAATAATGTGGTGCACTTGGTGTTAGAACCAATTGATTTAACAAGTAATCATTTAGTTGACCTTGTGTAATGGCTACACTTAAGTCTTTACTAACTGCGATAGTTTGTTTACCTGTATACGTAAAGTTTGGATTGAAGGTACCAGCTGCATTGGTAGTATCAATTTCCAATTTATAAAACACATCCTGAGAACTAAGTCCTGTTGTGAATTTATAATTTGGATTAGTCCAAGAAAACTTAATAGCTTCTTGATCTTTGTTTATAAAAGATAAAGGAATTGTAGCCGTTTTGTTAGCACTTAAAACAGGTGCTGTACCTCCTTCGAAATAAATTTTGTTTTCTTCTTTCTTACAGCCAACCAATGCTATTATTAGCATGGTTACTGAAAGGAAAATTTTTGTTATTTGTTTCATAATTGAATGATTTATGATTTGATAAATTAATAACCAGGATTTTGTTCGAGGTTAGGGTTCGATGTTCTGTTGGCTGCAGGAATAGGGAACAAATTGTACTTACTATCTACAGCTGTACCAGAAGCCACACCACCTTTCCAAGGCCATAAATAAGTACCTGTGGTTAATAATCCATAACGAATTAAATCGGTACGGCGATGACCTTCCCAAAACAGTTCACGTCCTCTTTCATCTAATACTTTTTGCAAGGTTAAATCTGCACCAGTAAATGCAACTGCTCCAGCTCTTGCTCTAATTAAATTTAATTGTGTTAATGCAGTTGTGTTATCGCCACCTGTACCACCACGTAATACAGCTTCAGCATAAATTAAATACATTTCAGCTAAACGGAAAACTGGAAAATCAACATCAGCAAAAGTTCTTGTAGGATCAGCTGTTGCACCATTATCACTTCTTATGTTCCTCCATTTGCTAATATGAATACCATTATCAAAACTTCCAATATCAGTAATTACCGCTTGTGCAGCAGTTGCTGGATATTTAGAAGTAGATAAACCTGCACCTCTTTTATCTCCAGTAGTTGCACTTGTATCTACTTTACCTGAACCATCTTTTGGGAATAAATCATACAACGCTTTGGTAGCTCTATAACCATACCATCCACCACCAACACCATATTCATTAAAATCATCGCCGCATGCAGCGTGTACAAAGAATGTTGTATTACCGTAAGCTTGTGTTTTAGCACCATCGCAAGTAACAGCAAACATAAATTCGTCTTTTTGTTTGTCGTTATCAGCCATAAATAATGTGCGGTAGTTTGGACGTAAAGTATAACCACCAGCAATTACTTTTTTGGCGTAGGTGATAGCATCCGTGAATTTAGGTGTACCTATATAAACATTTGCATTTAGGTACATACGAGCTAATAAAGCCCAAGCAGCACCTTGATCTACACGACCATATTCAATTGTTTTTACAGGAGCTAAATCGGCATCAATTGCTTTTAATTCGCTTTCTATATAAGCAAATAAATCGGCTCTTTTAATTTGGCGTGGTAATGTTGCACCAACTCCATCATCTTCTGTAATAAAGGTTGAGTTACCAAATAAATCCATCATTACCCAATAGTTGAATGCACGTAAAAAACGGGCTTCGGCTCTTGATTTTTTAATATCAGCAGCATCGTTACCTGTAATACCACGTTCAGCCAATTTAGCATCAGTAGCTTCTCTTAAATATTCATTGATTAAAGTAATGTTGTAAATAGGACGAGCATAAATGCCCAATAAAAAAGGATCGCTGCTGGTCCATTTCATATCATGAAAATCTTTGATGGTTTGGTCGTTCCAGGCAACCACAGCTTCATCTGTAGGCAATTCCTGACAGTTGAACAACATACGAATAAATGCTACCTGTGAACCTTCATCTAAACCACCACTGATATCTGGAGCACCTGCAGGGCCTGAATTACCAGTGATAGCCAATGTTCCATAAATTTTTGCCAATACCGATTTGTAACCTGTAGCAGTAGCATAGGTTTTTTCCGGCGTTAAATCGTTTTGCGGAAACAAATCCAGCTTTTTGGCACATGACGCAACTGTGAGTGCAGCTACACATGCTACGGTTAATTTTTTTATACTATTTTTCATACAAAGAGTTGTTTAATTAATTAGAAATCAAAATTGAAACCTAAAGAGAAAATACGTGGACGAGGATAAATGGTATTATCTACGCCGGTATCACTTGAGTTTTCTGGATCTAACCCTGAATACTTAGTAATTACAAATACATTTTGAACGCTTGCTGCAATTCTTAAGTTGGCTTTCTTGTTAAATACTTTACCAGCATTGTAGCCAATATTGATGTTATCCAGTCTAAAGAATGAAGCATTCTCTATGTAATAATCAGATAAGTATTGGTTGTTCACAAATCCGGTATTCATATAATCTCTTGACGCATTGCCAATAAAATTGATTGGATTTTTAATGGCTCTTAACACTCCATTGCTTGAATTATAGTTGTTGTACAAATAATTGTCTATTGATGCATGACCAGCAAGACCAATTGTCCATTTTTGAATAGAAACCTGTGTATTAATACCAAACATAACTGTTGGGGCTGGTTTAGCATAATAGTAACGATCTTCTGAAGTAATCTGACCATCTCTGTTCATGTCTTCATACAAACCCTCAATTGGACGACCAGTTGTTTTATCATACACTTGTTTGTACACAAAATAAGTATATGGTGCATAACCAACTGTAAACTTACCAATGTTGTTACCAGTACCACCACTAATTCCACTTCTGTCGATTCCTTTAAAGTTAGGGTCTTGATTTTTCAAAAGATTGGTGATTTTAGATGTATTGTAGGTTACGTTAAAACCA
The DNA here is from genome assembly GCA_044348985.1 of Chitinophagaceae bacterium. Classification (GTDB taxonomy): domain Bacteria; phylum Bacteroidota; class Bacteroidia; order Chitinophagales; family Chitinophagaceae; genus UBA1930. Next base: position 46,901 of record JBIKRV010000002.1, on the reverse strand, counting down.
AAATCCCAGGTTAATTTATTGTTCTTAATTGGTGTAGTGTTAATGGTAAATTCAACACCATTGTTTTCTACATTACCTACGTTAGTTACCAATAAGATATCAAAGTTTGCACCAGGAGCAACTGGTACTTCACTCAATAAATCTTTGGTTTTCTTATTGTACACTTCTATGCTACCAGAGATTCGGTTTTTAAATAAAGAGAAATCCAAACCTAGGTTGGTAGTAGTGGTTGTTTCCCATTTTAAATTAGGGTCATATCTTGAAGGGCGTAAAAAGCTGTAGAATGTATTACCAAACTGATATTGTGCAGAATTGTTACTTTGAGAATATCTTGGCAAATAGCCATAGTAATCAATTCCATCTTGTTGTCCAGTAACACCCCAGCCAACACGTAATTTCAATTCATTTACCACAGTACTTCCTTTAAATAAATCTTCATTCATTTTCCATGCACCAGCAACAGCAGGGAAGTAACCTACACGATTATCTGGTGAAAATCTTGAGCTTGCATCACGACGGATAGAAGCAGTCAACAAATACTTATTGTTTAAAGTAAAGTTCAATCTGGCGAAATAAGATTCTAAACGATACTCTGGTCTGTCTGTTTTAAATACTGGTTCACTACCTGCAATGGTATCTTTTTTAGCAGGATTATTTGCATCGGCAATTGCTCTGTAACTGAAAGATGGGTAGTTGGTTACTTTAGTTAAGAATGTTTGATAACTGTGACCAAACAACACATCGAACTTACTATTGATACTCTTTAAATCTTTTGTGTAAAATAAAGACACATCGTATAAGTTGTTTATTTTTTGTTGTTCGTAGTATGTTTTACGACCACCAGTTCTGTAGTTGGTTGCAGAAAGAGAATCGATATTATCATTTCCACTACCACTGTTGTTATCGGTACCAACGTTCACCAATACATGTAAGTCAGGTAAAAAATGTAATTTATAATCTAACTGAACATTACCAATAAAACGGTTTACAGTAGATTTATTACTACGCAGATTTAATAAACCTAAAGGATTACGTGTAGCCAGGTCAATTGGATTACCATCTACCTGTAACCACTCATAGTATCCACCAAATTTGTTATTTGCTTTAACAGGTTGTGTTGGATCGAATGCAGTTGCAGAACCTACAGCACCGCCATTTGCAAAAACATTTTTAGTAGTAGATGCTTTTAAGTTTAAGTTAACTGATAAATGATCATCTAAAAATTTAGGAGATAAATTTATTGCTGAAGAAAAACGACTGAAGTTGTCGGTTTTTAAAATACCATTTTGATTTAAATAACCCAATGAAATACGGAAGGGAACATCTTTCTTATCACCCATTTTAAAACTACCAGAAGCACTGATGTTATTATCGCTTGTAAATGCTGCCTGGAAAATTTCATTTTGCCAGTTGGTATTAGCAGTACCCAATAAATTTTTATAGGTATTACTTCCACTTGCAGCGGCATCGGCATTAATGATGCTTCTGATTTCATCGCCTGTTAATACATCTACTTTTTTGCCAATAACGCCAACAGCAGCCTGTGTGTTAAAGTTGAATTTTACTTTTCCTTTTACACCTTTTTTGGTAGTAATAATTAACACACCATTCGATGCTCTTGAACCGTACAATGCAGTTGCAGAAGCATCTTTTAAAATACTCATGCTTTCAATATCGTTGGGGTTAATGGTGTTTAATAAGTTGGCACTTCCTGCAATACCATTACCTTCAACAGGTACTCCATCAATTACAATTAATGGATCATTGCTGGCATTTAAAGATGCACCACCACGAATACGAATTTTACTTCCACCACCTGCACTACCACCGCCACTGGTAATTTGTAAGCCTGCTACTTTACCCTGTAATAGTTGTTCAGCAGAAGGAATATTACCTTTTTGAAAATCTTTAGCAGATACTGATGTAACAGCACCTGTTAAATCGCCTTTTTTACGTGTACCATAAGCAACAACCACCACTTCATTTAAACTAGAGTTGGTCGATTGTAAACTTACATTTACTGTTTCCCCAGTTATGGCAACTTCCTTATCAGCAAAACCGCTGTAAGAAACAACTAGAGTTGTAGTTGCTGCAGGAACTTTCATTTTAAATACACCATCATTTCCGGTTTGAGAAACAATATTTGTACCTTTTGCTTTTACAGTTGCACCTGGTAAGGCACTTCCGTCTTTTACATCTGTTACCTTTCCGGTAACCAATTTGTCTTGTGCTATGGCTGGTAAGCTAAATGCCACCATGAAAACCATTAATGCAACAAGCATTCTTTTCAGATTCATAATTGAAGGTTTACTGGTTTATAAGAAAATGTTTAATTATTTTATTAATAATAACCGAGATGTTTATACAATCGTTATGGCATTTGCAGAATATTTTACAATGACAATCGTTAGTTAGTTTTTGATGCTTCAACTATTGTGCAATTACAAATTTTTCTGTTTTTCTTTTCCCATTAATGCTTGTTTGCAACAGGTAGATTCCTCCAGCTAGTTTAGCAACATTAAAACCATTGCTGCTCATAGCTAACTGATGTTTACCTCTTGCTTTAAACCCACTGTATAAATTGGCTATATTTTTCCCATTCATGTCGGTTACTGCAAGCTCTACTTTTCCACTCTCTTCAATTTCATATTCAATAATTGTAGCTGCATTTGCAGGGTTTGGATACAACTTCAACTTCATATTACTTAAGTTGGAGTTGATATTAAGAATTGGTGTTACTACAGTTCCACTCACATTTCTGTCAGTATATACATAGTATTCTCCTGGTTGTAACAATAAGCTTTGTGAACTGCCAGTTGCAGTAAATGTTGCACCTGTAAAATAATTATACCAAGTGCCTGCTGTAGGAAATGTAACTGAACCTGTTTGTGCTTGAATATCGAAATTGCCCATCACTAAAATTCGTAATGCTGGCTCGTTTAAGATTAACCACTTAAAGCCACTGCTTAAATTCCAAGTTACATTATTGGTTGTAAATGTTGATGCGTATGCTGGAGTAATTTTTAATCGAAGTAAACCAGAATAAACATCATATAATGATTTACGATTTGGATTGTTGTAATAATCCCAACGAATTGGTTTAGGACTTAAACGACAATTATTAGGATCTACTGTTAAATTTTCACAGGTATTAATGCTAAAATCATATCCAGTTTCTCCAAATTGCCACAACATTTTAGGGCCTGGAATCATTGTCCAAAAAGCTGTAGCAGCTTCGTTACGTTTTAATGCAGTATTTAAATCTCGTACATTGTAAGAGGTGTTACTATTACCAAACTGCACATTTTTATACATCAATCTTTCTTCATCATGACTTTCCTGATAGGCAATTAAATGCGGATTAGTCCAACCTCTGTTCACATGAATTGCAGATTGAAAATCAGACCCACTGTTAAAACCCATGGTTGCCTGATTGAAATTATAATTTGAATTGCCCCACAACAACATGCCATAATTAGACAATTCAATTTCTTCGCTATTATCTGCGAAATGTTCTAAAATGCAATAAGAATTGGCATTAACAGCTTGCATCTTATCATAAATTCTTTTCCAAATTGCAATACGACTTGCGTCATAATTTCCCCAAGCACCTACGTTATTTGGATTGTTAACCTGTGTAAAGCCTTTAGATAAATCCCAACGGAAACCATCTATTTTATATTTGGTTAACCAATGTTCAATTACTCTGTCAACAAAATCTTTAGTTGCTTGGCTTTCGTGGTTAAAATCGTATCCAACATTATAAGGATGTGTTGCATCTTGATTAAACCAAGGACTGTTGGCTGCTGGTTTTCCTGCTGCACTATTAAAGTACATTTGCACCATAGGACTTTGCCCAAATGAATGATTCATTGCAATATCCATAACAACAGCAATATTCATTTTATGGCAACTGTCTATAAATGCTTTTAAGGCATTTTCTGTACCATAAGCTTTATCTGGAGCAAAGTAAAAACTTGGGTTATAGCCCCAACTATTGTTGCCTTCAAACTCGTTAAAAGGCATTAGTTCGATAGTATTAACACCCAATCTTTTTAAATAAGTTAATGTATCTCTTAAAGTATTCCAATTTTGTGTTGCAACAAAATCTCTTACCAATAATTCGTAAATGGTAAGGTTCTTTTTATTGGGTCTAGTGTAGTTGGTTGCAGTCCAATTAAACGTTGGTTTTGCAGTTTGTAAAACACTTACAATACCTGTGGTTTTACCAACAGGATAGGGTTTTAAAGCAGGATAAGTTGTTGATGAAATGTACTGATCGTTACTAGGGTCTAATATTTTCTCAGCGTTGTAATCGGCTACTTTTAAGTTGCCATCAATTACAAATTGGTAAGCATATTCAATACCGCTGGTTAAACCTGTTAAACGTGTCCAAAAGAATCTTCCATCAACCGATTTTTTTAGTTGATGTTGCACGGTTTCAGTCCAGTTATTAAAATCTCCAATTACAGAAACACTTGTTTTGGTTGGAGCAAATAATAAAAGGTAAGCAGAAGTATCGCCTGTTTCATACGTAATACCTTGTTTTAACCCTGTTGGAGGGTCGGCCACAACCGGCGTTATAGTAACAAAAAAGTTAATGGTATCTCTTTTGATGGTTGTACCATTGGTTGCTTCTGCAATAATGGTTTGTGTACCTGTAGAGGTAATAGACTGGGTATTACTTATTTGAGTTGCTGAACTTGCATTGGCAACCTGTGTACCATTAAAAAACAGCTTTAATGAAGCCGACTCAGATGATTTTGCCAACATTGCCACATTGTTTCCAATAGTCCAATTAACATACTCGGGTATTGGATTGTATAGTGGCTGACGAAATGGGTTGTCAATTCTAACATTCAAACCTGCTTCATAAACAGGTACATACATGTCACTTCCATCGGCATTGCGTTGTACTTTGGCTCCTGCACCATTTCTAAATAAAATGGCAATTTTTAAGACTTTTTCATTGGCATTCGTTATGCCAAAAAAAGTTCTTAATCCACCAGTAATCGTGTATTTCCATTTATTATTACCTAAGTAAGTACAATTCGCAGCTATAGTTGTAGATGCCCAAGTAAATTTTGAGTATTTCCAATCGCTTGATGAAGTGCTTAAATTGGTAATGCAACCAATATGTACATAAACATCGGTTGTTGTTGCATAATCTTTCAAACCCTGATTTCCTAAGGTTGCATCGGTAGTGATTTCGATTGTTGCAGAAGATTCCTGAATAAAATCAGGAGACCAACTTAATAGTTGTGCATGACCTGTAAGAGCCATTAGCAAACAAGCTATGAGTGTTCCGATTTTCATATAGAACAGCGTTGGGTTTAACAATCGTTATAATAAATGTGTAAAAACAACACATTCTTAGTACAAATGTGTATTATTTACACAATATAAAAAAAATTTTCTTAACAATTTTTTATATTGTTCAGCTTTTATATTTTAAAATAGCTACTGAATTATACAAATCGGGGATTCTTAAAAGTCTATACCAATCCATTTACGTTTGTTCTTTTCGTACTTTTCATAGTCGAATTTGTATAATTTACCCGGTCGGTGTGGCACATCTTCTTCCATTTCGCCAACATCTATTAATAAGTCCATTGAGGCGAATTTTTTTCGAAAATTTCTTCTATCTAATTCAACACCTAAAATGGCTTCATATAAAGTTTGCAGCTCTCGTAAAGAGAATTTATCGGGTAGTAAATTAAAGCCCAAGGGATGTTCCTGTATTCGCTTCTGTAACCAACTATAGCAATAATCAAGAATTTCTTTATGATCGAATGCCATTTCTTTTAAAGAAGATAGGCTATGCCAGTGCAATTCATTGGCATGAATTTTAAGCTGGTGGTGCTGAATATTTAATAAAGAACAGTATGCAACAGTTAAAACCCTTCCACCAGGATGACGAGCTGGTTTACCAAATGTTTTAACTTGCTCAAGATATACATTATCCATTCCGGTGCGATCTTTTAAAATTCTGTAGGCAGCTTCATCTAAATCTTCATCATCATCTATCGCAAAATCGCCTAGTAAACTCCATTGATCTTTGTACACATCAAAATCGCTTCTTATCAACAACACTTTCAACTCATTATCATCAAATCCAAAAATTACACAATCTACAGTTATAGGTACACGAGGGTAAGAAGCAACCAGTTTTTCTACATCTTTAATGAAGCCACCATCTTTCTTTTTAATCTCTGCACGTAGGGCATTATTCTTTCTCATTACTTCAAAGGGTTAATCTATGGTAAAAGTTAAGCGTTGGTTTATAATCACAAACTTATACAAAATAATGTGTAATTTTTACATAGTTATGCAAAGAACTTTTGCAGAACCATTAATTTTATTGCCTAAGTAAAATTTATGTACACAAATATCGAAACTGAAGATTTATTAAAAAAAAGTGAAGAGTTTTTAGTGTCGTTAAATGCGACGAATAGTATGGATTTAGCAACTAGAAATATTGAGTTACTGAGAACTGTTTTACGATTTCATGAATATCGCTATTATGTTTTGGCTGAGCCGCTGATTACAGATTTTGAATACGATCAACTATTTAAATTATTAGAAAAAATTGAAAGTACACATCCGTCATTGATAACCAAAGATTCGCCAACACAACGAGTTGGCAGTAGCTTAAACGATGGTTTTGCAACTGTACAACATTTGGTACCCATGCTTAGTTTAGACAATAGTTATAATGCTGTTGATTTGCAAGACTTTGATAGAAAAGCAAGAGAAGCAAGCAGATTGGCGGAAATTGAATATTGTGTTGAACCCAAATTTGATGGTGCTAGTATTAGTTTAATTTATGAAAATGATTCACTAACTAGAGCAACTACAAGAGGTGATGGAGTTGAAGGTGATGATATTACAACCAATATAAAACAAATTCGTTCGATACCATTAACTGCACCATTTAGCAAATATGGAATTGAGCAAATTGAAATTCGTGGAGAAATAATAATGACCAAAAATTCATTTAATAAATACAATGAATGGCTTACGCAGCAAGGATTACAGTCGGTTGCCAATCCACGTAATACAGCTGCAGGAAGTTTAAGAATTAAAGACCCAAAAGAGGTTGCCAAAAGAAATTTAGATGCGTTTTTATATCATGTTAGCTATGTGGTGAATCGTAAATCGGAAGTTGCAAGTACTGGCGATGCTCGACTAACGACTCCCAATTTTTTAGATACGCATTCTGGTTCTTTAAAAATGCTATGGAATTGTGGTTTCCGTTCACCAGAAAAAGAAAAAAGAGTTGTAAAAGGCATACAAGGAGTGATTGATTATGTATTAGAGTTTGAACAAAAAAGAGACAATTTGCCTTATGAAATTGATGGCATGGTCGTTAAAGTAAACGATATTGCTTTACAGGAAAAACTGGGCATGACATCGCACCACCCTCGCTGGGCAATTGCATTTAAATTTAAAGCAAGACAAGCAACCACCCGATTACTTGGTGTAGAATATCAGGTAGGTAGAACAGGAGCTGTAACACCTGTTGCCAAATTAGAGCCTGTGTATTTGGGTGGTGTAACAGTATCTAGTATTTCTATTCATAATGAAGAGTACATTAAAGAAAAAGACTTACAAATTGGTGATGCTGTTTTAATAGAAAGAGCAGGTGATGTAATTCCACAAATTGTAAAAAGCTTACCTGAATTAAGAAAAGGAACAGAGCAAATAATAGAATTTCCGAAGCATTGCCCAGTGTGCAGCAGCGAATTATTTAAAGAAGATGGAGAAGCAGTTTGGCGTTGTATAAATATAGAATGTGAAGCACAGGTAGTAGAAAAAATTGTACATTTTGTAAGCAAAGATGCAATGGATATAAAGAGCTTTGGTGATGCCAATGTTCGAAAATTTTATGAGTTGGGTTTACTAAAAGATATACCGGGGATTTACAAATTGGATTTTGCTAAAATTGGCCAAATAGAAGGATTTGGCAAGAAATCTATAGACAATTTATCTGCAGCTATAGAAGCCAGCAAACAACAACCTTTATTTCGTTTGATTTATGGATTAGGTATTCGTTTTGTTGGAGAAACAACAGCTAAAACATTGGCCAATACTGTTGAACATTTATTAGGTTTTGTAAACAAGACGGAAGAGGAATTACAGCAATTGGAAGATGTTGGGGTTAAAGTAGCAAAAAGTATTCATCACTTTTTTAGTAATCCACAAAACATACAAATGCTACAAGCCTTAGAAATATTGGGTTTGCAGCTAAAAAATACTAAAAAGCAGGCTGTTGTAAGTGGTGGATTAAGTGGACAAACATTTTTATTTACTGGAACTTTATCAAAATATAAACGTAGTGAAGTAGAAGCCATGGCCGAAGCTCAAGGAGGCATTATTGTAAGTGGTGTAAGTGCAAAATTGAACTACCTTGTTGTAGGTACTGACGCAGGTAGTAAGCTAGAAAAAGCTAAAAAAATAAATACTATAAAGATTATTAGCGAAGATGAATTTTTGCAGTTAATAGAAGCGTAACTTTACCATTCAACAAAAACCCTACGTCATGTTCAAACATCTAAAAAATGAAACATGGAAATCTTTTACTTTCAAAGGTTCAGATAAACTACCACTAAAATACATGGTAAGTAATCTTGGAAGAGTTGCAGCTTATACCAAAAGTTTTGCAAATGATGGCGAACTGTTAAAACAAACAGGAGCCGATGGTGTTGCTAAAGTTACAATACGCATTAAAGATGAATCTTTACGTTTTATGGTACACCGTGCTGTTGCTCAAATGTTTGTAAAACCAACCGCTAAAAATCAAAAAAGTGTAATTCATATTAACCACAACAAAAAAGATAATAAAGCCACTAATTTAAAATGGGCTTCGCCTAAAGAAGTTACTGAGCACAACTATAATAGTGAAGCCATGCAAGGTGCATTCGAAAAAATGGCCCAGCGTTTTATTGATGCAAAAAAAGGAAAAAAATTAAAATTGGCTGAAGTAATTCAAATTAAAAAATTATTGGCTAATCCCAAACGTAAACTCAGCTATCCACAAATTGCCGAAAAATATGGTGTAAGTGAAAGAGCAATCAGCCGTATTAAAAGTGGAGAAAACTGGGGTATGGTTACTGTATAAATTAAAAACAGCATAAGAAAATAAAGACCTTTTTATGCTGTTTTTGCATATAAACATCGGCTCTTAAAAAATTAGCCATGCAAAAAGTACTTAAATATGGAGCTATAGCAGGTGTTATTTTATTTGTCATCTGCTATGGTGGTCTGTACCTTTCTATTAAATTTTTTCCTTCTTTTTTTGTAGAATACAACAACCCGTTGTTTAATTCGGATGGTAGCAGAGATGTGTTATTTTATTCTCATACTTTTGTAATTAGTTTTTCGCTTTCTTGGTTTTGGGAAAGATTCAAAACCTTATTTAAAGGAAATTTTATTTTAAGAGGATTGGAGTTTAGTGGCATTTACAGCATTATTGCTTTATTGCCTGTTATGTGGATTACCTTCAGTTCTATGGATATTACTTTAACGATGGTTGCCAGCTGGTTTTTTTATGGTTTAATGCAGGCTGTAATTGCAGGTATCTTTTTTTCGAAAGCGAATCCTTAATTAAGCACAGTTAAATTAAGCTGAAACTCTACATCGAGCCTTTCATTTGCCCGAATCATGCCACCCAGCTTTCTTGGTGGAGTTAGATTAAAATCGGAAAAGTTTACACTTTGTGTGCCTTTTAAATGATAGCTCTTTACGTTGTCAGAAGCAAATACATAGTTTACCAAAAACTTTTTCTTTACGCCAGCTAATTCAATATCCACCCATCCACTAATATCATTATTGGTTTTATTGGCTTCCGGCATTTTAGAAAGTGATACAAAGCCAATAAACATTTTAGGAAATTCTTTTGCTTTCAATGTTTTCCTTAAATCACTGGTCATCACTGAATTACCACAATTAAAGCAAGCAATATCTAGGGTCAGTCTTCCTGTCATAGGCAATATCAATTCTTTAGGATTATTCTTAAAAACACTAATGGTATCTGGCAGAGAGTAATCGGCAATTTTACACGTAAATTTATTGATGTTGGTAGAACCATCTACTTTTAAAGATCCACCTTTTTGTACCACCCATTTTATTAAAACAGGTGCAACCCATTTGGGAGTATAGCTTACAAGTAAGCTACTACCTAAAATTAGAATTGTAATTAAAAAAAGGAATCTCGAAAACATACTGTCAGTAATATTGAATTATACAATTTATTTATATATAAAAACAGTCAGAATGAAAATAACTCATTCTGACTGTTCTAACAAGAAACCCTGAGACCACTCACTTAAAAACCAACTACAGCTTCTATTACATATCCACTGAATTTACCACCATTGCGGTAATCTGTTGTTGGAAAATCTTTATACTGTTGATTTACATATTCTGCTTTTAATAAAACATTTTTAGTTAAGAACCAGCCACCAGCAATTGCCAAACGATTTACTTTAATATCGCCAGTTGTAAATCCTTGTAAAGCTGCTGTAACTGCATTGTATCTTAAACCTAAGAATACATCTTCTTCTTTACCAAATCTATAGATAATATCGCCAGCCAATTGTGTCATTTTTCTATTGGCAGTTTCTGTTTTAGTTCTACCACTTGCTGTTTCATAAGTAGCAAACAATTCTAATCCACTTGCTTTTAAGAAGCCATTAAACATTAAGGCATCTATTTTTTTACTGAAACCAGGATTAAATCGGCCTGAGAATGCTGCTGCTGTAGAAGCTACTGCTGCACCACCAGAAACCCATTTCTCCATTACGTTTTGGTAGTTAGACCCTGTACGGTCTCCACCATATAATGTTAAACCACTACCTGCAGAACTGTTATTGTGATAGAAACTACCGGTGAAACGAATTCGTACATTTTCTAATTTTTTATCGATACCGGCTTTTAAAATAAAAGAAGGGCTTCTTTTTGCATTGTCATCCTGTGCAGTAACTGCTACTGAATCAATGTGACCTTTAATCATACCATTGGTTAAACCAATCATACCAAATAAACCATTTTTTTGCAAGTACACTTCTCCACCAATTTCTGTGGCAAACGCATCGGCAATATAACCTTCCATAAATGGATTGTATAATGCTTGTCCACCATCTGTTCTACGAAAGTGTTGATCGCCATAGTTTACCTCGAAGTGACCAATTTTAATGGTAGCCAATTTCATTAAATCGTCCCAGAATTTTCCTTTAAAAGGAACTTTATCAAATTGAATAAATCCACCTTTAACCCAGGTTTCATTGTGATGACGAGCAGATAAATAACTGGTAACATTTAACTTAATACCATCGGCTAACTGAACATCCATAAATAAGTTGGCTTGTGCAGTCATAAAACCTGGTGCAATAGGATACAATTTATTTGCCCCAGCAGTAGCAACTGTATTACCACTATTATTAACAGCTGTGTTTTCGTGTTTTAAACCCTGAAACTGCTGTGTAAAACCAGCACCCCATCTTACTTTTAAACCATCAAACTTTACAGAATCGGCTTTGCCAGTTTCAAATACATTGATACCTGTTTGATCATATGCCCTGAAGTTGGCTATTTTGGGTTGTTGTGCCATTAAAGTGATTGGCAATAATGCTGCACTTACTACGACTAATTTTTTAAATATTGTTTTCATGACTTTTAGTTTTTATTAGTAATTGGTTTTTATTTCATTGTTAAATTGAATTTAAGAACGATGTCATTTCCAGTTTTTACTGCACCCATCATAAAAGAAGGTGGTTTAACACTGTAATCTTTCATACTAATGTTTTTAGATCCTGTAACAGTAATGGTTTTATCGGCATTTACTTTACAGTTTGCAGTTAAATCAGTATCTACAGCAGTACCTGCAATGGTTAATTTACCCCTGCATTTTAAAGTGTAGTTGCCAGCACCGATATTAACAAACGTTGCTGTGCCTGGCGTTAATACAAAAGTGATATTGGGGTTTTTGTCTTTACCTAAAGCTTTGTAAGCATTATTATCCATTGCGGTGTGTTTACTTTTTAAATCGGCTACAGGCATTGAAAAATTAATGGTATTAACACCTGTAATTTGCAATGCTGCATTTAGTACAAAAGTTGCATTACAGGTTGCTGTTGAAGATTGCATATCCCAATCGTGTAGTGTAGATGTACCACTGATTGTTAAAATCGGTTTATCTTTAATGGTATAATTTATTTGAGCCTTAAGTGTTATAGCAACACTTATAGTAAACAAGCATACCAGCATTAATCTGGTTAAGTTGTTTATCATTTTAATTTGTATTGTTTTCATGTTTTGTTTGATTTGACAGTGTAAAATTGCATTATCCACATAAACTTGTATTTGATATACATCACTGAAAAAAATGATTGATGTCATATTTTTTTCTTCGATGTATCCATACAAACTTTAAATAGCTTATTTTGTTGATTGCTATTAATTGCGTTTACAATCATTTATTTAAAACAGCATTTATGTTACAAGCTTCTACCATTCATTTTTTAAAGGCGTTAAAAAAGAATAACAATAAAGAATGGTTTGATAAAAACAGAAAAGTGTACGAATCAGCTAAAGCCGATTACTTAGATTTTGTAACACGGGTATTAACTGCACTAAAACAAAAAGATACTACATTGGAAGGCTTAGAACCCAGGCAATGTGTATTTAGAATAAATAGAGATGTTCGTTTTAGTAAAGATAAAAGCCCTTACAAAACCAATATGGGAGCCAGTTTTAGCAAAGGAGGAAAAAAAGTACAAGCAGCGGGTTATTACTTTCATTGCGAACCTGGACAACCTTTCATTGCAGGTGGCTTATGGATGCCTATGGCTCCTGAACTAAAAAAAGTACGACAGGAAATTGATTATTGCCAGGAAGAGTTTCACAAAATTGTAACCAATAAAAAATTTGTTGCACAGTTTGGCAGTTTAGAAAAAACAGATACCCTTGCACGCCCACCAAAAGGTTATGAAGAAACCAATACTGCCATCGAATATTTAAAGCTAAAAAGCTTTATTGTTTCAACACCATTAACCGATGCAGATTTAACCAGTAAGGATTTGGTGAAAAAAGTGGTTGCTACTTTCGAAACCATGAAGCCCTTACTAAATTTTTTAAATAGAGGTTTGGAAGGGTAAACCAAGAGATGCTGTGTATTTATTAATGAACGGCTCCTTTAAAATTTACTTCATCATCACTTTTATTTACTTTAATAAAAGCTACACTGGCTGCTGCTAACATTAATAAAATACCAGCGAGCTTAATTGCATTGGTTGGGTTATTACCCAACAAGCTTTCATAGTATATTGGCATTGTTACATTTTGCAATAGCATAGGTATTACAATAAACATGTTAAAAATGCCCATGTACACACCTGTACGTTTGGGTGGCACGCTACCTGCCAGCATCATGTATGGTGTACCCATCATGCTTGCCCAACTTAGTCCCATGCCTATCATAGGTAAAAAAACAAGATTGGAATTTTCTATTTGTGGCAGCCAAATTAAACCCAAGCCTGCTAATAATAGGCAGCAACTATGTACATATTTTGGCCCTACTTTATTGGCTATCCAAGCTAGTAGAAAAGCACTTGCAAAAGCTATAAAATTATAAAACGCCCCCACCTGACCTGCTAATAATTCAGCATTTCTAAACCCTTCATTGTGTACGTCAGTTGTATGAAAAATAGATTTTGAAAGACTTTTACTAATATAAATCCAGTAGATAAACATAGCATACCAACTAAAAAACATCATGGGAATCATTTGCTTCATAGTAACTGGCATTTGTTTAAATGCCATTACTATTTCTTTAAAGGAAGATAGCATACTGCTAGAAGTAGATTTAATTTCTCGAATCTCATTCTCGGTTAAAGGAATTTCTTTAGTAGTTTTTAATGTCCATAAAATAGACCCAATAGAAAACACTGAGCCAATGAGAAAAGCTATAATCGTAGTAATAGGAATATTGTTAGCATTATGAGCCATTTTGCTAACACCAAAAAATATTAATAAAGTGGGTGTTAAATAGCTTAATGTTTGTCCAAGCCCAGTAAATGCACTTTGGCTTAAAAAGCCCAAAGCATGTTGCGACTTGTTGAGTTTATCACTTACAAAAGCTCTGTAGGGTTCTTGTGTAATATTATTGGCAGCATCCAATATCCATAAAATACTGGCAGCCATCCAAACGCTACTGCTATAGGGCATAAAGAACAAACACACACTACAAAAGATAGCCCCAATTAAAAAATAAGGTGTTCTTCTTCCCCAACGAGTTATGGTTTTATCACTCATGGCACCTACAATAGGTTGAATGATTAAACCAGTTATTGGTCCTGCCAACCATAAATATGGTAGCTTACTTTCCTCAGCTCCTAAGTAGGAATAAATGGGACTCATGTTTGCCTGCTGCAAACCAAAACTATATTGCAAACCAAAGAACCCAAAGTTCATATTTATTATTTGCCAAAAACTTAAATTGGGCTTTTTGATGAACATGGCAATCGTTTTATAATTAAGTTAATCTAAATACTAAGCTATGGATTTTACAATTTGCAGATCTTTATTTACCACAATATCTGCAAGAGATAAATGAGATTGTATAATGGTACTTTCTTTTTCTAAAACCCTTTCAATAAAATCGGTTACAGTTTCTCTATTTCTATTAATACGGTTTTCCTTAGTTTCCTTGTAATTGGTATTAATGAATATTTTGTAATCCACTTTCTCCAATAAAGAAGTGTAAGTACCATCTATAAGTATTACTTGTGTATTAGTGGTATTAATCGTTTGCTTTTCTTCTTTATCATTTAACCAATCCATTACTGGTGCAGTAATAAAAGATTGTTGCTTGGATTTTATTTCATTGATATGTTCATCCAATAAATGTAACCTTACTTCGGCTACTCCAATTTGCTCAAAATTTTCTAACCTATTGGCGTGATTTTTTTTAGGGGGTAAAACAAAATAATCGTCTTGATGTAACAATAAGACATTATACGCTTGCTGCTGTAAAACCTTATGTAATGCCTTACCTAAAGTGGTTTTACCACTTCCCGATTCGCCAGCTACTGAAATAGCTGTAATAGCATTCGACTCTATTTTTAATTGCTGTATAATTTGTTTGGCTACATTTTCCAGTTGCTGTTGCAAAGCATTTTCTTTTTCTTGCGTAGAAATATGCAATAGTTTGGAAAACTGTTTATAATTATTTATGCTTTTAGCAGCCAATAAATAACCAGCAGCACTATAACACAAGTTAGCTACACCATTGGCCTTACCATTGCTGGTATAATATTCTGCAAATGGATGTGAATCTAAATTACTGTTGAGTTGATTATGTAATGAACCCAATAATTTAGTAGCTAATGGCAATTCATTTGCAGCCATTAATCCTGCTATTAAAAAGCCATTTACTACTGGCCAAATACCACCATTGTGAAAATGACCAGACAAATTTTTAAATCGATAATGATGATTGTTTTGTAATTGAGCAAACAACACATCGTTCCCATCAATAACTGGAAAAAATGCTGGAATGCCAATATTGTTTTGTGATTGAAGTGTATTCTCCAATACCTCAATTAATTGTTTGGTAGTACTTTCAGATGGTATTTGGAGTAGCAACAATAAAGCCATGCTCCATGCGTCATACCGTTCTACCCTATCTCCAGGGGAAAAAGAAGCAATAAAATTTTTACCAATATTGAAGTCTTGCAAATCTTGCTGCTGCTTTTGTGTGTATAAACTTCCTTGCAATTCAGCTTCAAATAAAAAGTGTTGCTTAATGGCAATTTTTATTTGCTGTGCCTTAGCAGCATACTCATTCTTATTGAAAAATTTAGCAGCTAATTGTAATGCCCAATAGCGTAAAATTTGGTCGTATAAAACATAGCCATGTGTTACATATTCATCTGCCCAATTGCTACTCATTGGTAGATACATAAGACCTTTGTGGTTAAACTCCCAACTATTTGCTAATTCAAAAACTTGGTGAGCTTGTTCTGCTACTACATACTTGAAAACATTGTTGGGCTGTTGTTCAAGATATAAAACAGAAGCTATCACCCACCAAAATCCTGCATCGGTTCTGCCAACAGGTCCGCCAAAACTTGTACCTGTAATTTCGCCTTGCTCACTTATGGAAACATTGGATGGAATTTGTCCATTTTTATACGCCGCCTCTTGTAACTTCTTTAATGAAATTTCAATGTTGGGATATAAGCTTTCAAGTTGGTTACTAATAATGGCAATAGCACTTACAGCACTGTCTCTTGCCCAAATACGATTGTAGTTATCTGTGTTTTCAGGCGTTGCTTTTATACCATAACTACTTGAAGCAAGTTGTAATACTTCAATAGCTTTTTGTGAAAGATGATGGTATGATGCAGGCAACATGATAACTATTATTACGACAACAAAATAAAAAGCTGAAATATACTCTATAACTTGTTACATAATAAAATAGGTATGGCAAAAAACCATACCTATTTTATAAACCTTAAAAACTAAAAGAAACGGTTGCGGAAACAGTACGACCCGTAATAGATCTTGCCCTGATTATATTGTTTTGGTTTTCTGTTATACTTCCTTCTTCAGCTTCTGTAATACCTAAAGTATTTAATAAATTATTCGCATTGATTGAAGCCATAATAGATTTAGTAAAACGATAGTTGATAAACGGATTTACCATTACATATCCCTTAAAGTTTAGTTTGTTATCATCCTGAGCAAATGATTTTCCTGTGCCAATAAAGCTAATACCACCAGAAAAGTTTTTGCTTGAATAAGTTGGTACTACATTGTAAATTAAAGGAGATTGGCGACGAGGTTTATTGCCTTTATTACTTCCATCAGTAATTTCTGCTTTGGTATAAGTTAAGCTGCCACGCAAGTCAAAATTATTACTAGGTTTGTAAACACCTTCAATTTCTAACCCAAATGATTTGTAGTTATTCTCTATTACTTTTTGAGTAGTAGCTTCATATCCACCAGCTTCTTTTACTTTAGCATAGAAAGCGGTAATAAATAAACCACCTTGTTTGAAGTTGTTCTTATAACCTAGCTCAAACTGATCTAGTTTATCTTTTACACCAGTAGCATCGCCATTTGAAAATACATTTGGTGTAAATAAAATTCTATCTGCTTTAGCCGAGTAACCAGTACTGTAACGAGTAAACAATGCTGTATTACCATTTAATTTATAGTTAGCACCAACAGAGTAAGAACCATAATTGTATTTATAATTTACAGGAGAAGACACTGCATGATTGATAGAAGATACACTTGTTTCATTTGGTTGTATAGTACCATCGCCATTAACATCAATTTGAGATTGTGCTGCACCAGCATAACTACCAGTTACACGACCCATATCCCAACGAACGCTTGCTTCAAAAGTTAATTGCTCATTGGCTTCTACTGTAAACGCTGCATAAGGTGCTGCAATATCAAACTTAACATCGTAACTACGTGTGCAGCAATTGCCCCATACAGGTACGCCATAAGCAAATAAACCATTCTGCGTCATTGTTTGGTTGGTAGCACTTACTATGTTTAAAGGTCTTAAACCATTGCCACTAACATCAGTGAGGTAAGAATTCCACAACCAGCTTGTATTAATATTTTGGAAAGATTTGTAGAATCCAAGTGTTATATCTCCACCTTTAAACTTCTTTTTTAATTTTAAATCATTGATGAAATTATTGAGGTTGTTTAGCTCTGTATCAAACATGTGAATAATCATTGCATTGCTACCAGTGTAAGTAGTATTATCGTTAGCATACCTTAAAGTAGCACCAGCAAGGTTCCAACCTTTTGCAGTGGCAATAGTGCTAAACGTATTTGCTCTAGTATCTACACTAGCAGGAAAAGGAGAAACAAAACGGCCTGTGTTACCACTAAATCTTGCTCTATCTTCTAAACGCCAGTTGTCGCCCAAATCAAAACTAAACTCTGCACCAAAACTGTTTGATAAAGGATGCATACCATCAGACACTTCACTTCTTCTTCTTTCTCCACTTACACCAATGCCATAGTTTTGGCTTAGGTAAGGACTTTGTAATGTGCCATATTTTGCATCAAAACCAGGTAGTGAAGTATAGGTAGGATTACTATTAGTACCAGATACTTGAATAGGCATTGGTAAATACGCTGCTGCTCTATCGTTTAAATATTTAGCATACAACCTTACATATCCTTTGCTGAATTGCTTGGTTAAATTGAATTTTAATTGACCGCCGTTGTTGGCGTCAAAACCAGCAGTACGTGGGCCTTGACCAATACGATAAAAGCCACCAACATGAAAACTAAGGCCATTGCCCATTGGAGCCCCATAATCAAAATCCATTCTGGTAGTATTAAAATCTAATCCGGAAGTTAAAACTAATGAACCACCTTCTGTAGTACCTGTTTTGCTAATAAAGTTAATGATACCAGCAGGTGAATTACTTGCTAAAGTAGAAGCAGAACCACCACGAATGGCTTCAATACGTCCAATATTCTGATCGGCTCTTAAAAAGATATCAGCAGTAGCAAAAGCTATATCCCCAAACTGTATTACAGGCAATCCATCTTCCTGCAACTGCAGGTATTTAGAACCGCCCGAAGAAATTGGCACGCCACGAACTGTAATGTTTGTATTACCATCACCAGCCGAAGCTTCTGCTTTAATACCTGGCAATGAACGGAAAATTTCAGCTGTAGTTCTTGGGGCAGCTTTGTTGGCATCGTCAAGCTTTAATGAACTTACAGATATACTAGAATTCAACTTTGTTCTACCACCAGTAGTACCAGTAACGACTACTTCGTTAAGGTTTAAAGCATCCCCTTTTAAACTAATAAGAACATCGGTAATGCTACCTTTTGATAAATCGAATTCTTTAACTAAAGTAGTATAACCAGTATAAGAAAAACTTACTGCTACTTTATTATCATTGGGTAAACCCTGCAGCGTAAAGTTTCCACTTTCATCACTGGTAGTACTAACAGTTTTACTACCATCAGTGTAAACCAACGAAGCACCGGTTAAGGGTTCATTTTTATAACCAGTTATTTTTCCTTTAAGAGCGGTTGTTTGCTGGGCAAATACAAATTGTGCAATGCACAGCGTAATAGAAAGAAGCATAAACTTTTTCATACAGCAATAATTTGAGTCGTTTTTAATTAATTATCAACACGAATGTAGCAGTAGTAAATAAAGTTAAACAAGTGTTTAAAATCAAAGCTTACTGCAAACGTTTGCGGTAAGCTTTGCGAAAATGTTTGCAGTGTAAAACTTTCTTATCAGTATTTCATAAATAGTACTAATGCCTGATAAAAAAGCTTATGCTATGATTATTGGATAAATGCTAATTTTACTTTTATCGAATATTTGCCATGAAGCCCAATGCTACTTTAAAAAAAATTTCAGAAATGCTAAACATCAGCATTTCAACTGTATCCAGAGCCCTTAAAAACCATCCTGATATTTCTGAAAGTACTAAACAAAAAGTACAGGAGCTTGCTCAAATACTAGAATATGAACCCAATACGTATGCTATTAGTTTAAGAACCAATAACAGCAAACTATTTGGTGTAATATTACCATCTATTTCAAATTTTTTTTATCACTCATTTATTGCCGCTTTAGAGGAAGAAGCCCGTACTCATGGTTATTCATTATTGATTTTACAATCTGGCGATGAAGCCATTATAGAACAAGAAAACATAAAATTGTGCAAGGCCAACCGTATAGCTGGCTTGTTTGTAAGTATTACGCCACAAACCAATGAAATAGATGCTTTTAAAAAAATTGAAGAACAAGGTATTCCAGTTATTTTTTTTGACAAAGTACCTGCCTATGAAGCATGTAATAAAGTTTGCGTAGCAGATATAGCCTCAGCAGAACTTGCAGCAAATGCCCTGATTATGAAAAAGAAAAAAAACATTTTAGCTTTTTTTGGCAATGTGCAAATGAGCATTAGTAGTAAAAGATTAGAAGGCTTTACCAATGTTTTTAAACAACAAGCCCCCACCACTATTTTAAATATAGAATATGCCCATAGTCCAGAAGCTGCTCAATTAATTACCAAACAATATTTTAGTAAGAAAACTTTTCCTGATGCCGTGTTTTGTATGAGTGATGAAATTTTAACTGGCGTAATGAAATCTTTACAACAAAAAAATATTACAATTCCAAAACAAACAGCAGTAGTGGCTATTAGCAATGGGTTTATTCCAACGCTTTATCACCCAGAGATA
Source organism: Chitinophagaceae bacterium (assembly GCA_044348985.1). Lineage (GTDB taxonomy): Bacteria > Bacteroidota > Bacteroidia > Chitinophagales > Chitinophagaceae > UBA1930. Next base: position 26,642 of record JBIKRV010000002.1, on the reverse strand, counting down.
AGCTTTGTGGAAACCAGTGGTGCTAAACTAGCCAAACTATCTTTTAGCAGAATGATGAGTTGCTTGGCAGGCAGTACTTTTATGCAAGAACTTACACTGGATGCTGTATTTGTGAAAGGTGCATCTATTTAAAAGCAGAGACCTACTCTAAAAGAATAAGTCACTGCTTTTAAACTAAACTCACTAAAAAACTACAATAATCCTTTACCCACCAAATATTCTGCAATTTGTACTACATTGGTAGCAGCACCTTTGCGAAGGTTATCACTCACAATCCACATGTTCAAGGTTTTTGGTTGTGTTTCATCTCTTCTCAATCTGCCTACAAATACTTCAATAGCTCCTTGTGTATCATTTAACATTAACAAACTAACGCCTTTGTAATAATCACCCAATTCGTTGATGGTTTGATAATTTAAAGAATCGCTTTTTATTGTTTCGGGAACTGTAAATAAATCAAGTTGTTTAAAATAAATATAATCGTTAAACCCATAACCCATAAAAGCTTCTTCTAAGTATGCTGGTACTTTTTTAGGTACAGTATCCTTAATACAACATTGATTGTATAGGTTGGTAAGTTTAATAGCCAATAAACTATCAGTGGTTGTACCGGAAATAATAGGCTTCGCAATACTTTTTTTTACTTCAATAATGGTATCATTTATTGGTACTTTAGTATGCTTAGAAGACCTATACCCCTTATATAAAATTGCACCAATTGAGCCAAAAATCAAACATGTTGTAATCAATATAATTAAGGTTCGACTAATACTAGCACCTTTAAAAATTGAATGGTTTGTTTTGTATTCAGTCATTTAGGGTCACTAATATATCTAGCACTGTAGATATTTAATTTGCAGCAATTATAGATAATTGTTTAGCAAGCCATTCATTTTGCAAGTACTTTTTAATTTAGCTTAAGCCCTTTCAAACAAATCAAGATGGCTTACACCGCATCGATAATAAATCATTGTTCCTGCTAAATGCTAGCCAAGTAACCAACTTTGTTTTCATAGAAAATACCTTAACCGGTTTATATATTAATGCTTGATTATTTTTTGTATTCCCAAGACTAGACCATTATTGTCTATCAATTGAAGAATATAGAAACCGCTTGTTAAATGGGCTATATTGAGTTCATGAACATGATTAGTAGTAATTACCACTTTCCCATTAATATCACTTATATAAACCTTTGAATACAAGCTATTGCTTTGTATGGTAATCACATCAGTTACAGGATTTGGATATACTAACACCGATACTTTCTCTTTACCAGATTTAATGGTTACTATTCCCGAGTAGGAGAATTTTCCATCCTTATCTACCATCTTTAATCGATAATAAATTATGCTGAAATTGTTAGCACCATTTATATGTGTGAATTGATAACTATTGGTGGCACTTGCATTTATGTTTCCTATTGTAGAAAAATCTTTTCCATTGATACTTCTTTCAACTTCAAAATGACTGAAATTAATTTCTTGTGCAGTATTCCAGTGCAATACAACTTCTTTACCAATAGCATTTGCAGAAAACGATAATAAATTAACTGGCAGAGGTGATGAAATCCACAATAACCCATTTGCTGTATACTTAATTACAAAGCAATCGTTGTTACCAATACTACTAAAATTCAATGCATCTGAAGAAGGATCAACATCTGCATTGGTACCATAGAGTTGCCCAGTTATAATTGGATTGTCTTGCATATCCACTACTAATCCAGCACAAATACTGTTATCAGTACTACCTGTTCCTCCAAAATTAAATGCCCAATTGCAGGTACTTAAATCGTTGTTGTATTTGGCTAAAAAAACATCTGCTGTTGTCGAATTGGCTGTTCGGCTAATTGTGCCAAAAGTTGCTGTTCCATTCATCCAGCCTGCTATGTAAACATTGTTATTACTATCAAAGCTAATTCTATGACCACCGTCGCCAGTACCACTATTCATTCCTTTTGCATAACGTAAGCTACCATTGGTATCAAAAGAGGCAATGTATAAAGCCGAATTTGCGACAATTGTAACACCAGCCGATGGATCAAAATCTACAGTATTCGTTCCACTTAATCTTCCTGTAAAGTATGGATTGCCATTATTATCACAACGCAACGCACCCGGAGAAACCAAATCTTGTGCGGTGCTACCAATTTGTTTTACCCAATTCAATGTGCCATTACTCGTATTATATTTAGCAATAAAAATATCGCAGTTACCATTGCTAGATAATGTTGTACCTGTTCCATTTGGGTTTAAGTTTACGTTCGTTCCCCTAAAATTTCCAGAGGCCAATAAGTTACCACTTGCATCTAAATCAAACGTAATATAGCCTTCGTTAAATACACTATTACATTGAGCATTAATTGGAATTACCCATTGGCAAATACCATTGGTATTGTACTTGGCAATAAACAATCCCACCAATCCATCAGTTAACGAAATATTCATTGCTATACCTAATGGATTAAAATTCATAGTGCCTTGAAAACCACCACCTATATAACTATTGCCAGCAGCATCAACAGCAATATCCCATGCACGTTCTTGTGTGTTTTGTGCTGCATTGCCTAATCCAAACGACCAAATATGATTACCGTTTTCATCATATTTAGCTACAAAACAATCTTCATTTCCTTCACTCATAACAGTGTTTCCTCCATTGGGATTGAAACTACAAGCTACAGACCCTGTAATAGTTGTACTACCAAAATATCCTGTTACATAAATATTTTTTGCTGCATCACAATCAATACCATGTGGTGCTTCTGAAGTATTTGCACCACCAATTCTTTTTGCCCAAACCAATAGACCATTAGCATTGTATTTGGTTAAAGCAATTTCTGTGGCAAGTCCACTGCTTGTTAAATTGGTTGTACCAACTGGATTTACATTAATGGTATTTTGAAACAAGGCTCCATTAATATAATTATTATCGGCATCTATTGCATTTGCTTTTCCATATTCGATTCCAGCACTGCTGTAAAGCATGGCTAACTTATTTTGGGCAATTCCTTTTTGAGAAAAAGTAAGCAATAGCACAAATAGCATTATCCTTTTCATAAGCAGTATTGATATTTTTCGTTTAGTAATACCATTTAAAGTCATCAGCATTTACGCTTATGGCTGCATCGCTGTTATTCAATATTCTTACATGCGTAATGTACACATCGCTACTGCCACCAGCTCTAACAGTAATGGCAGTTTCACCCACTTTTGTCCATGCGGTTGCCCCATCATACTTTCTGTATAATTCAATCACATTTGCTTTCTTGTAAACTCTATAGCTTACAGATGTTGTTGCACTAAAGGTTTCGGAAACAAGATTGGTATTGGTTGAGCGAATTACTGTTTGTTTTGTTCCGTCTGCATTTTTTATAAAGCCAAACCAATAGCCTCCAAAATTGTCTCCTGTGGCCCAGTCTTTGCCATTAGCCACAGAATAATTACCCCTTATGTAGCAACCTGCAATGGCTAAACTACCTGCATCGGCACCCAATGCATTTAATTGTGCAACATTGGTAAAAGTAAATTCATGAATCATGTTGCCACTAATAGGAGCAAAACCAGTACTTTGAGGCAAATCGAGAAATCCAGAAAGTTTAGGGCGTAATGTTGAACTGGGAATATTGTACACAAGTTGATTGCCAGCGGCTACTGCATTATATGCTGGATCTGCATCTGCAGGGCTATCAGTTCTTCCAGTTGTGTAAGTAAGCGGTGAATAGGTTCCGCTGTTAAAATCTATTGTTAGTTTCAAGGCAGGGTCTGAATTAAAAGTAAACCCAGCAAGCGAAGCACTGCCACCTGTTGCAGTTACATTAACATTTCCTGACGCACCGGCACCTACAACTGCAGTAATACTTGTAGCCGAAACAACACTAAATGAAGTTGCAGGAGTTCCTCCAAAACTAACTGTCGTAACACCTGTAAAATTGGAGCCCGTAATGGTAACAGTTGCACCAGTAGCCGCATTTGTTGGGGTATAAGATGTAATAGTTGGTGCTGGCGTTGACGGTGGAGCAGGATCATTCTTTTTACTGCAAGCATTGAGTATGGCAGCTAGAGACAACCCTATCGATAAAATTTTGTGTATTTTCATTTTGTTTGTTTTAGATGAATGTATAATTGGTTTTAATTAGCTGTCCTTACTGCTCTATATCCAAGTCCAAAAAGCCTTCTAGCTCCAGCAAAAGTTGCCACATTTCTGGCACTTACTCGTAAGTCTAATTCGTTGTTCCAAAAATCACCTCCTCTAAAACCCCAGCCACCATTAGGAACTTGTGCAGTGATGGAAGTTGCTAAAGGCCAACCGCTTACATCAGCGGCACCGTTACTATTTAATTCACCGTTGCCATTTGCACCATTGTAATTCCTTCCATTAGGATTGCCCAGCGTAATGCACATTTCCACTACATTACCACTTAAATCCTGCACCTTGTAAAAACTTTCTCCTCTTAATTCCCTTGTTGAATTGGTTTGATGAATACCCACTCTTACAGGCCCCTGCACAATTCCAATTCCAGGATTTCCAAAGCCAGAATAATGGGTATTTGCGTCAGCAGGGTTTGTGGTCTCCATACCACTGCCATCAACACCAACAATGCTTGAAAATCCTTTTATGATGGTACTTCCCCAGCTATATTCTCCAGCAACAGCGGGTTGGTTAGCTCCACGATTTGCCTTTTCATATTCCAATTCTGTCATAGGCCTTAATGCTGCCCAATCGCTAAAAGCTGTTGCATCTTGCCATTGCATCCAGTTCATTGCCCTAGTTGGCGAAGTGGTGGTGTATTGTGTTCCTGTTTGAATATTAAAACGACAAGGGTTACAGGCAGCACCATTGGTGGCCATCTCTGTAGTATTGGTAAGTAAACTTTGTGAAATTGTAGCTGATAAACTATTCAAAAAATCGCAATATTGGCCCATACTAATTTCGTATTTCATCATCCAAAAAGCATTGTAGCCAGTTGGATAATTGGCATTTAAAGAACCTGAAGGATTATCCCAGGGAGAAGAACCTAAACCCCCTCCAGGCAAGGTGGCTGTAGTATTATCAGCCCATAAGCTTCCTGTGGTATTGCCAAAATTAATAGCGGCATTATTTACTAAAAAGGGTAGTGTTGTATTACCTCCTTGATGAAATCTGCCAATACTCAACCCGTCGCCAATATTAAATGCACCTTGCGGTATATACACCATTTCTATTGAATATACCATTACCTGAACAACATCATTATCTGCTAAACCATCAATGCCGTAATTCCATTGAAGTTGTACATCGTTACTCGCTATATCCCCACTTCCATTATTTGTTCTAAAAAAATAAACGCCTTTGCCATCGCTTGTTGGTAGAATTGTTGCAGAGCCTAACAACGAGCCGGTTGTGTGATCTGCACTGCTTGTGCTAAGAGTTGCATGTTTCCAGCTATTGCTGCCTGTTTTGTACTTCACAAAAAGCCAAACACCATCGTAGTTGATAGCATCACGCCAGCTATTCTTCCAGGCAAGATTGAATTTTATTTTTTGAACCTTAGTTGTGGTATTTTTTTCTCCTAATGAGGTAGCAGATACCAAGCCATGCTGCGGGTTAGATTGTGTACTGACAGTCGAGAAATTAAACCCAGCTAACGAAGCAGTTCCTCCAGGTGTAGTTATGCTTATACTTCCAGTAGCTCCAGAACCTACTACAGCAGTAATTGCCGTTGCAGATACTACACTAAATGAAGCAGCAGGAGTTCCACCAAAACTTACGGATGTAGTTCCAGTAAAATTTGTGCCTGATATAGTAACCGTGGCTCCTGTGCCAGCGGTTGCAGGCGTAAAGGAATTAATAGTCGGGGCTGGAAATTGAGCAATTGGGTCTGTTGATTTTTTGCAACTTACTGCAAAGCACAAACCAATGACTAAGAAAAAAAATCCTCTCATAATAAAAATTTTGGTACTTTTTAACAAAGACTTAAATGCAAATTAATAGTTTAATTAAAAAGTAATTTATTTTTATTTACTTTTTATACAAAGTACTATTAAGCATCTAATATTTCTCTTAAGCTAAGCATCTCTTTATCTTTGGCATATAATTATGGACACACCACAATTGATAGAGCTCATTAAACACTTCGATACTTTTCAGGAAGAAACCGGCAGCAGCAGCCTGCGGGAATTCAGTGTGTGGCTAAACAGAATTACCAACAGGCTTCCTGCAAAAGCAACCAACTCGGGTAATGATAACAGAATGATTGTATGGCTTACACATAGATTAAGCAAGCTGTTCAGATGGTATGCAAAGGGAACATTGAATGCAAACGGGCTTACGTCGATGGATGAGTATTTTTTTCTTATTTCCATTAATCGGTTAGGAACACCTTCTAAAACTGAAGTATATGCCGATACCATTACTGAGCTAAACACTGGCACTCAAATGATGAAACGCCTGATTGGTGCTGGATTAATAGAAGAAGTAATCGATAAAAAAGATAAACGAGTTCGCAGGGTAAAACTCACCCCAAAAGGGAAAAAAACAAAAGAGCATTTTTTCAATCAAACAATTGAAGATTTAAAATTGAAAGCAGGCAATATTTCAGCAACTGAAAAACAGGAACTGATTCGCTTATTGGCTTATCTGGAACAGTTTCATAGCAATATTTATTTCAATGACCCTCATTTAAGTTTTAAAGAATTGGCCAAAAAGCATTTAATACCTGAGTAAAAATATTTTAAGCGTAGCAAAACTCTTAACCATTTCATAATTTTTTGTAAGCTAAGTTCTTGTATAACTTTAGCTTATTAAATTAACTAAAAAACTAATTACAATGACAACACAAGAAGTGGCCAATCGTTTTAACGAGTTTGCACAAACTGGACAATGGGATGCAATTCAGGATGAATTATTTTCTGACAATGCCAAAAGCATTGAACCAGAACATTCGCAAGGCATGCAATCCGTAGAAGGCAAAGAAGCTATAAAGCAAAAAGGAATAATGTTTAATAGTATGGTAGAAGAAATGCATGGTGGGTACTCAAAAGAGCCTGTTGTTGCAGGCAATCACTTTAGCGTTGCTATGGGCATGGACGTGACGATGAAAGGAATGGGCAGATTAAATATGGACGAAATTGCAGTTTATGAAGTAAAAGATGGACAAATAGTAAAAGAGCAATTCTTTTATTAAGCTAAAATAATTTAGTTGGTAAACAAATCACTAATGTCATGGCAACGAACGAAGAAGATGGTTTTATTCGTCGCCATGACGTTTTATTATAATAATCCGTTGCTCACCAAATATTCTGCAATTTGTACAGCATTGGTAGCAGCCCCTTTGCGTAAATTATCACTCACTATCCACATGTTCAATGTTTTTGGTTGTGTTTCATCTCTTCTCAATCTACCAACAAAAACTTCGTCTTTTTCATGAGCCCATAAAGGCATTGGATAAAACTGTGCAGCATCATCCTGTTGCAATACCACACCAGGAGCAGCTTCAAGCAGAACTTTCACTTCGTTCAGGTCAAATTCATTTTCAAACTCCACATTTACACTTTCGCTATGTCCGCCCACTACAGGGATACGAACAGTGGTTGCTGTAACTTTAATTCCGTCATCCTGCATAATCTTACAGGTTTCTTTCACCATTTTCATTTCTTCTTTGGTATAACCATTTTCTAAGAACACATCTATTTGCGGAATAACGTTTAAATCAATCTGGTATTTATAAGCCATTGGTCCATCAACGCCTTTGCGTTCATTAAACAATTGGTCAACTGCAGCTTTGCCAGTACCAGTAACACTTTGGTAAGTACTTACTACCACACGTTTAATTTTATATTTAGCATGCAAAGGTTGTAAAGCAACCACCATTTGAATGGTGCTGCAATTTGGATTGGCAATAATTTTATCATCTGCTGTTAATACTTCAGCATTTACTTCAGTCACTACTAATTTTTTGGTTGGGTCCATACGCCAAGCACTGCTGTTATCAATTACAGTTATACCAGCTGCTGCAAATTTTGGAGCCCATTCTAAACTTGTACTTCCACCTGCACTAAAAATGGCCACAGCTGGTTTAGCATCAATACCAGCCTGCATACCTACTACTTTGTACTGTTTACCTTTAAACTCTACTTCTTTACCTACACTTCTTTCACTTGCAACAGGTACTAATTCTGTTACGTTAAAATTTCTTTCAGCAAGTACTTGCAACATTTTTGTACCTACTAAGCCAGTGGCTCCAACTACAGCTACTTTCATTTTTGTTTCCCCCAAATTTTTGTTCTTTATGCTACGCATAAAGTTTTATGATTAATAATTAATGATACCAACTTTTTGTTCTTTACTCAACATCCGTTGCGTCGCACCCTTCAACGCTTTATACTTTATTCAGCATTTAAACCCACCCCAATATGCTTGTACTTCAACTGAAGTTTTTCTTACCCATCCCAAGAGGGGAAGAATATCTTCCTGCTTTTTACTTTAGTATGAGTAGCAAAAAAGCCTTCCCGTTTTAAGGAAGGCTTTCAAACTTTTTTATGCTGTACATACAAAGCTTACTCCACTTCCTTTAAAGGGGCTGTTTTTTTAGTAATCTTAATATGTTTATTATTCATCATTGTGGTGCGAATGTAGAATGAAATGTATTTCAACCAAAAAAAAATAAGCTATCGTTTGTTAGTGAAATACTTGTGCCAAACTCTAAAAGATGTGGCACAAGTATTTCAACTTTATAAATATACCCCAGCACCTAACGAAAGAAAATGATATTGTGGTGTTGCAATTTTTAAACGCTCGTAACCAGCAGCAATAAAAAAACGATTGGTATGGTATTTTGCCAATACTTCAAATTGATGAACGGGTTGCCTGTTTATCCAGCTTCCTTTTATTGTACCGTGTAAACTAACAGGTTTTGTAATAAAAATTGCTGTATTTAATCCATAACTAAATCCTGCTTTTTTTACATCATTGGCCAAATAATTTATACCTAAACTCCAACCAAGATTAAATTTTTCGAACCTTAACCGATCGTAACAAAAATTAAAATTGTATAAGGAAAGATGGTCGTATTTGGTTGTTGCCTGATTAAATTCTTTCAGTTCAAAATAATCGACCTGCAAATAAAAATATTGAAATGGACGTACCTTGACTTTCAGATGATTGCCCAGTAAATCTTTATTACTGTATAAAAATTGATTATTGATATCGAACCTGAATTTGTTTTTACCAGTAATGCCCGTATCTGCATTTTCATAGTTGCCCGATGATTGTTTGTAATAAGGATATTTGGTAAGCTTGCTGTGCAAATGCTTCTCCATTTTATAATTTCCTACAACTGTATAATAGGTGACATATAAAAATATTTGACCTACAATATTGGCAAATGCAGCACCAATGGATCTTTCTGAATTTGATTTTCGTGCATAAGAAGCAGTTGATGAGTGATTAGTTGTTGATGTACCTGTTGCACTAGTTGTTCGTTTACCTTTTTTAATTTCTTCTTTCGATTGCTCAACTTTGGTTTGTGTAAAACCAATACCTATATTTAAACCAAAAACTATAATAAAAAGGGGTTTTAAAATTAGTTTCATAACTATTTATCCAATTAATAATATTGCTGCTTATCCTGACAAATTAAGATGCAATGAAGCTGCAATTGGAAATGTTAATTGAACGTAAAGATTAGTTTTAATCAACTGTTCAATGGCTACAGGATTGAGTAAAAAGCCCCGAAGTATGAGGGCTTGCAACGAAAGCCAGAGCTGCTGCTGGGCTTTGTACTATTGCTTACAGCCCCAGTTAATTTTAGAATTAAAAATAGCTACAAAAGTAAACAACCAATCTTACCCATTAGTTTTTTACAATGTGCTATTTAAATTTTTCAATGATTTAAATTCCAAATAGAATAATTTAAAAAAGCAGCAAAGGACACCCAAGCTATATATGGCACAAGCAACCAAGATGCGGTTTTTGAAAAAGAAGAAAAACTAATAATGGTTAGTACTATTGTAATTATCATTAAAACAATATCAAGCAATGCCAATGCTGGTGAATGAAAATTAAAGAATAGAATGCTCCACCAAAAATTTAAAAAAAGTTGAGTTGCAAATAGAAAATAAGCTTTGTATTTTTTTTGTTCAGTTGCTTTGTTGTTCCAAATTATACCTAATGAAATTCCCATAAGTAAATAAAGCGTTGTCCATACAGGACCAAAAAGGTATGCAGGCGGATTCCATGTTGGTTTTATAAGATTATCAAACCAAAGGTTGTTGCTTGCACTTGCCAATAATGCACTACTAATTCCAACACTTTCGCATAAAAGAATTGCAATAATGAATTTCCAAGTTGCAGGTAGTTTATTTGTAATTGGCATAGCTATATTTTAAAGATTCTTTTTTTAGGTTTAAGATGAAAATTATTGTGCTGATAATTGGCAATATGTTATCACTTATAAATATCCTAATTTTTTTCTGAAACCCAATCAATCGCTTCTTGCAATTCATTATGTTTAAATCCTTTGAACTCTCCCGGCATGAGATAACTAAAAAAATTTGTAAAATTTCGTATGGCTTCAATATCAGAAACGATGGCAGCTCTATTCCATTTGGCTAAGTGTTTAACACCCATAATTGCATCTTTCATCCATGCACCAATTGTGAAATTTTTTATCGATGTCTCCAATACTAAGAGATAGTTTAAGCGATCAGTTTTATCAACTAGTTCTTTTACTTTGGGCATAACTGTTTGGATAAAATCTGCTTCGGTTATATCTCCAGTGGCTTTGAAACCAACAATGTTAGGCGGTAAATCTTCTAAGTATTTAATCATGGTTTACTAATTTTAAAACGTCTTCTATAAATTTATTATCGTGCTAATTGTCACTTAATAAATGGAGTTTAGGTTTAACCTGTTTTTTAGCTTGTTATTGGAATTTTAAAAACCTTTTACCTATGGTTAAAACATAAAAGAAGAGTTTGTAAAATTTAGTTTATTTCGCAGGTGTTCATTACATAAATTCTTAAAAGAGTTATAACATTCACATAATTCAGCGTTTATCAACTAAAGCAAATAGAATGGCTATGAAAATTGAATTTATACAAAAGGTTAGTAAGGTATCTTCTGTAACATCAATCTGTACAAATTCAGTGATACAAATTTTAAATAAATTACTTGAGGGTGACGATTAGAAAGGAAAATTCCATTTATAGATTATGGCTAATACAGACTACTTGAATTAATCATTTACAATTTTAAGAGCAGGTGGTTCATCGCCAAAATCTTCGGCTTCAATTGCTATGCGTTTGGTAATGTCTTGCAGCGAAGAAAATTTTTCTACTGCATAAGGAATGGTATCTAAACCACTAACAAAATTTTTAATATACATATAAATACCTACCACACTACCTGCATCTAACACGGCAGTAGAAATTCGTTGCGTAATCATTAAAGAAGAGGCAATGACTAGTATGGAAAAAATTTCCATTACACCAAAATTCCAAGCTTGCTTATCGGATATTTTAATTTGAAAAAGTCGCAACTTATCGAAGTGTCTTCTTATAGCCAATGTATTACCAGTTTCAATAATATTTACTTGGTGTTCTAACTCATCGTTTTTTTGTTGGTTTAGTTTACGCATTTTTTTTCCATAAAAATAACTTACTGCGACTACAGGAAATAAAATTGTTAGACAAATGCCAACAACCCTTACATCGTAGAAAAATAATAAAGCCAACGAGCCAAAAATATTGTAAAAAGCTTCTAATACATATACCAAATCATGTTCTAAAAAATCGACAAACTCACGTGATAAAGTTGCATGGGCTGCCAGTTTAGATACATCTTTTTTCTCAATTTTTTTATTGAGAAATTTAGTAACAATAGAATTGTAAATAGCCGAATAAGTTCTTGTATCGAAACGCTGGCGAATAATGCCAATAATCATCCAAACCACCCGAACGGAACATAAAATAATTAAACCATTGTAGCTTTCGTAAATCAATCCATTTACAGCTTCGCCTAAAAAATAAGGTGTTACCAAAGCCCCAGCCATTTCTAACGAAAACAAAATATAGGTTAACAACAATTGCCAACGGTGCTTATTGAAGATACTTTTTAAAATGGTCAATTGTGGCATATCCTATCTTGGTTTACTAAAAATATTTGCTGCTATTGCTTATTTGTTTAAGTATGGCAAGTGATTTTTAAGACTTATTAGCCTTAAAATGGTTTAATGGGTAAGTAATTTGGGAGGGTGAAAATAAGGCTTGCTTGCTTAAAAATGCGAAAATGAGTTGATAAAACCGATTATATGGTTTGTGAAATGGGTAGTTGTTTGATAATCAACCAACAACTTAGCGAATTTGATTGTCTTTTTTACCCTTAATTAAGCCCCTACAGTTACTACTGCCACAACTGCATTGAAAAGGTTGGGCATTTTCATCTAAAAATTGAGCATAATCTAATGTAAGTTCTTCGCCTTTAGCAATGTTGCGTAAAGCAATTACGTTTAAGCCAACATAGCCTGTATTCGCATTGCAACTATGATTTTGTGGAGCCCAATCGGTCGGATTATCACTCCATAAAATAAATACATCTTTGCTAATGGGGTAGGCATAACGAGCAAAATCTTCCTGCTCTTTTTTGTTCCAGTTTTGTTGTACAAAATTTTTGGTTACAATACGTTGAGCCTTTTCTTCTCCTTTAAAAATAATTTCTCCTGCTATAATGTTGGTATTTGCATAAATGCCATAGCCAGCGATTGCATTTCGTTTCACTTCATATTTTTTTTGCTGACGTAAGTGCCTTGCCAAACCTTCTTTGATGATATGCTGTAAAAATTTTTGTTGGCCAATACCATCGTATTTTAAAATATAATCGGCACTGCCTTCATATCCATTTGTATAAAAAACCGAGCAGGTGAAATTAATTTCCAGAAAATACAATTCAGCTTGCTCATTCATTCTGAAATCTAATCTTGCATAACCGACACCATTAAAGTTTTTGAAAATGCTTTCAGCAGCTTCTTTTAACTGATTAGCTAAAGCTTTATCCTCTACAGGTATATTGGCATTGGTATGCAGTTCAGATGTTTTGAGTGCATAGGTTTTAAATTTTCTTCCTTCAGGAAAGATAAATTCTACAGGCTGTAATACAGTTACTGTTTTGCCATCTTCGTTGGTCATTACTAAAACTGTAAACTCTCTTCCGCCAATATATTCTTCAATCAACAGTTCATCATATTCATCAATTACTGAATTGATTTTTTGCTGTAGTTCATAAAGATTAATTACTAGAGAATGTTCATCCACACCTAAGCTATCACCAGCTTTTGCAGGCTTTACAAATAAGGGATATTGCATTTGTTGAACAGCAGCTGGAATATTTTCATCTTTGTTAAAAATAGTATAAGCAGGTGTTGCAATATTTGAACAATAAGCCACATACTTCATGAGCTCTTTTGGTGGGTCGTACAATAAAGTTGTTGGACCAGTAAATGGCAGGTTGAGCAATTCCAATGTATAAATAACATCGATACTGGGTACTTCCCATTCTAAATAACCTTCACATAAGTTTACAAAAATATCGTAGCCCTGTTTGCTTAATATTTTAAGTTGTTTGTAAGTAGTCAATTTATTTAGGAAAACAGTATCTACAACATCATTGGGTAATAATGCTGCTAGGTTTCGTGCAGGATCGTAATGCTGATAATCTACAGCGGATGTTGAATAATCGGGTAACAGCACACAAACTTTCATAGTTAGTTATTTTACCACATAGGCACTTAAGCACAAAGTGAGTGTTTATTTTTATTGAATTGCATTTGTAATAATTTGTTCTATCACTTTTGTAAAAGTTGTATTACTGGCTTTAATAATTGCACCAATAGAGGTATAATTTTCATCCTCACTTAAACCACATTGGGCATTTACTTCTAACACATACAGTTTACCAGTTAGCTTATCCATTCTTATATCCACCCTTGTATAACTTTTACCTCTGCAAGCCACATATGCATTCCAGGCCAATTGTTTAATTTGCAGCTGTAGTCTTTCATCAGGTACTGCATATTCATAAAAGTTTTCATTATTGGGCATAGGAGTTTCATCTTCATAAATTTCCCATAATCTGTCGAACGATAAAAACTGTTCGGTTGCAGGTAAGGACGCATGAAAAACCCTTTCGACAGGTGAATAAATTACTGCAGATTCCGGCTGGTTGTAGTTGCCAACAATCATTACTGTAAACTCAGGCCCATCGATAAATGCTTCTGCAATAATTCCTTCACCTGTTAATTGCCAGCCACGATAACCATTAAACATTTTTTTTACCTGTTCCTGCAATTCATTTTTTGTATGCACAACATTTTTTATGCTAACACCCATACTGCCTCCACTAATGGCTGGTTTTAGAATGATGGGTGTACCCAGCTCATTAAAAAGATTTTCAAAATTATCTTCTTTGGTATTAATGGCTCTCCATTTTGCAGTAGAAACCTGACTTTTATCAAAAGCCATTTTCATAGGAAATTTAGAGGTGGTGATATTGTAGAAGTAAGCATCACTACCTGTGTACAATAACTGCTTTTCATCGAGGTAATGAATAACCGAAACACCAGGTGTACCATTAATTTCATCGCCATCGCAAAGATTCAAAATTAATTTTTGCTTGGGGGTTTCTGTTGCTACAATTGCATCGATAAAGTTAGTAAAATTACTAATTGTTACAGGCTGCCATTTCCATTCAATATTCAGCTCTTTAAAAGTTGCTGTATATTCTGAAATGCTTTGGGTAAAATCGTAATAGTAACCGATATTGCTATCGCTGCTTTCTAAATGTGGGGCTAAAACCCAAATAAAAAAATTACTGAAAGTTGTATTCATTATGTATTTGCTGAAAAAGGAAGTTAAGCATTTTTATTATTCAGCATAGATTGTATAAAAGAAGTGAGCTTGTAATTTTTCAATATTTCCATGCTTGCATATTTTGCTCCCTGAATTTTTCCAATACAATTTGCCGAGCCACACAAACAGTCGAATGTTTGAGCCATATTCCATTCGGTTGCAGGATAAAAGAAACATAACTCATCACCAGCATTTATGCTTTGCAAACATTCTAACTGCATGGTATCTGTATTAAACAATACATTGGGGTTGCAACTGTGATTAATGTATTGTAAATATTCTGGCTTTAAATGTATATGCTTTTTTTCACCAGTTTGTACAGTTAAATACGTTGGATGATTTAATAGGGCTACAGCTTCAAAATTGGTAATTGCATCACCAGCATTAAAGTTTTGTACTGCAAAAAATGCCTTTGCACCAGATGTAACATCTTTTCTTATTTCACCAAAAACATGTTTACTGATGATGGTGTAAACGGGTTGGGTAAATTGTTGTGTAAGCATAATGCTTTATTGACTATAAATAAACCAAAGGTTTAATAACTTTTAAAATAATTTACCTGTTATGTTATTCTGGTTTTTTACATGAGCCTGTGCAAGAGGCACAGTAACTTACACTGGCAATCATCTTGCTTTTTTTTGCTTCGTTTGTAAGTTTTGTTTGCATGGCAGTTTTTTGTTCTTCGCTATACTTATGCTTTACATAGTAGGCTTGTACAAAATTTTGTACCAATGCTTCCAATGCATTTAATCTTACTTTTAAGCTAGTATCGGTAAGTTCTTTGTTGTAGTTAGTTAACAGGGTTTCCTTTTCTGTTGCTGCATATTCTTTAAATGCATTTTGTACGCCACTACATATTTGACATTTCCCCACAAATAAAGCATTATCCTCTCCCAGTTTTTTTGCCAATTCAGTAGAAAATCCTGCTGATTGCAAGCCTTCGGTAATTGCAGCTTGCATAAACTTTCTTGAATCAATTTTTTCTTTGTCTAACTGAGCAAAAGAATGCAATCCTGTACATAAGCAAACAAATAATAAGAATGCTTTCATAACAATTTAATTAGTATATTTTAAAATTAGTTCTTTTTGTAAATAACAATTCATGTGATTTAAGTAAAATGTATTTTATGACCCTTTTAAAATAATTATAACAAAAAGATTACATTATTGTATATCAATAACTACAATTCTTAGAGATCAATTTTTGATACTATAAACAAGCAATATAAAACGATTAATTATAATTGTGGCAATATAAAAAATATTCAAATGAAAACCCAACGAACACAAATTTTTAGAATTTGAAGTACACACCTAACTCTACATAAAAAGTACTAGCTAATTTTTTTTCAGAGTCAGGAGTGCTGTTTATTGATGCTGGAGAATTAACATTTCCGTTACGCAGTGTAATAACAGATTTTGTGCTTGTATATATTGCATTTTGAGGTACGGCTAATGTGGGTGTACAATAAATGCCCCACTTTTTCTCATCATAACTTACAGGAATACTAAATTCGGCATCTAATAATGTTAAGTTATTACTATTTTTATTGGTTACAGTAGTGGTAGAAACAATTGATGTAATCAGCGGGTTTTTTTGTCTCTTTCCAATTTTTCTATTGGTATAACCTTCATAAAAATGCAGGGTACTAAAATTCACTAAGGCTAAGGGTGTAATACTCCATTGCTTTCCATCTTCTCCAAAATAAAATGAACGCCTTACGGTAACATCAAACCCTAAATCTGTTTTTTCTGCAAAAGAACCGCTGATGCCAGTATTCATTTCCATAAAACCAAAATCATAAGTGAGGCTTCCACTTAAACTTCCACCAATAGAGCTGCTTACATTGCTACTGCTATCGTTATAAATACTTTTATTGGCAGAGATACTGCCCGAAAGTTTTTTAGTTAATGTAAACTCATATCCTGCATCAAAAGAATAGTAGTCAATTTTTTTTGAATCTTTACTCAACAAATAACCCAACGAAGCCGATGTATAAAACCCACCTTTATGAGTATATACAATGGTTGGCGTTAAATAAGGTAAGTTTAAAGAATCTTTACGACCTAAATAAACTGAGTTGTTTAAAAAGTTTGCATCGAACTTAAAATAGGATTTTTCTTTTACTGCAATTTTTT
Organism: Chitinophagaceae bacterium; assembly: GCA_044348985.1. Lineage (GTDB taxonomy): Bacteria > Bacteroidota > Bacteroidia > Chitinophagales > Chitinophagaceae > UBA1930. Next base: position 9,618 of record JBIKRV010000002.1, on the reverse strand, counting down.
CTTTATCTGACGATTGGGCTTTTAGTACACTCTTACTCGCAATTATAAATGTGCTGCACAGCAATAATTTGGCAAAACTCTTACCCATACAATTAGTTTTTTAAAGATACTAAACTACTCTTTTAGTTTAATGATATACTTAAACCCTAGATTTTAATGCTATTTTCATTTAACAGAAATAAATAAAACAACAATTTCAATAATTGTATCACCATAAAAAATGAATAAAGCATGTTCTTAATAACTGACTCAACAATAAATAAAATAAGCGGGAATACTGGATTTTATATTTTGGCCTGGTTACCGGTTGCAATTATTATTGCATTTGCTCTAAGAGGAATTTTTCGCAAGAAAGAGAAAGAATAAATACCACGAATAAATCAAATTGCACGAATTACACGAATGATTGTATTTGAGTAATTCGTACAATAATTATTTAAGCCAATGTTGCTTCTGAGCTTATTGCAGTATTCAACAATTTGCTGATTGGGCAATTGGCTTCTGCATCTTTTACACACTCCTGAAATTTAGCATCATCAATATCTGGAACAGTTGCCTTTACAATAAGGTGAGATTTTGTTATGGTACCATCTTTAAATTCTAGCTCACATTTAGTATCTAAAGTGGTTGGTGTAAAACCAGCTGCCCCCAAAACGAAACTTAATTTCATGGTAAAGCAACCTGCATGTGCAGCAGCCACCAACTCTTCAGGGTTTGTTCCAACACCATCTTCAAATCTTGTACTGAAAGAATACTGTGTTTCATTTAATACTGTACTTTGTGTGGTAAGATGACCTTTGCCTTCTTTACCAGATCCGTTCCAAACGGCAGATGCTGTGCGTATCATAATTGAATAATTTTATGAAATGAAATTACAACTTATAACCCGTACGGTATTTATCTTTAGCGGAATTTATCGTTAACAAATGGATATAGCTCAGTTTTGGCAGCAGTTTATAAATGGTATGCAGCAAACAAGCTGGTATGAGTATGTTGCTGTATTTGCAGGTATTGCCAGTGTTTGGTTCAGCAGAAAAGAAAATATTTTAGTATATCCTGTAGGATTAATCAATACTGTGATTTACATATTCATCAGTTTTAAATATCATTTACTGGGCGAAGCCAGTGTAAATTTTTATTATACTGTAATGAGCATATATGGCTGGTGGTTGTGGACTAGAAAAGACCAAGTTAAAAAAGAAATTATTTTACATATTAGCTTTAGCAATCGAAAAGAATGGATTCAGCAATTGGCATTTTTTGCAGTGTTTTATACAGCCATTTTTTTTGCATTAACGGCTGCTAAAAAAAGTTTTGCTGATGGTGCAATTCCCTGGGCCGATGCTTTTGCAAGTGCAACTGCTTATACAGGCATGTGGCTAATGGCTAAGAAAAAAGTAGAGAGCTGGTATTGGTGGATTGCCACCAACACTGCATCAATCCCATTATACTTTGTAAAAACGTTGGTGTTTACAAGTGTACAATATGTTATACTATTAGTTATGGCTGTTGCAGGATTGATTACATGGATGAATAAAGCAAGAAGATTGGAACACGGATAACATAGATTAAATGGATTTACACTGAATTCGGCTAGTTGTTTTTGGCTACTCTAATAAACTTCTGCGTTATCTGTTTTTTCTGCGAGAACTTTTAAAAATATCATTTTATAGAAATGTCATACTGTACTTTCATTCAAACATTAAACGATGAACAAAACGTTCACAAAGTTTATCACGATAACCATTATGGTTTTCCGATAGAAGCAGATGATGAATTGTTTTGTAGATTGGTTTTAGAAATTAATCAAGCTGGTTTAAGCTGGACCACCATTTTAAATAAGCAACAAACTTTTAGAAAAGCTTACCACAACTTCAACATTAAAAAAGTAGCATCTTATAAAGAAAAAGATATTGAACGTTTACTGAATGATACTGGCATTATTCGTAATAAATTAAAAGTAAATGCTGCTATAGAAAACGCTAAAACAATTTTGGTTTTACAGAAGGAATTTGGTTCGTTTAAAAAATGGTTAGACCATCACCATCCAAAAACAAAAGAAGAATGGGTTAAACTATTTAAACAACATTTTCGTTTTACTGGTGGCGAAATTGTAAATGAATTTTTAATGAGTACAGGCTACCTACCAGGAGCTCATGAGCCAAGTTGTTCCACCTATAAAAAACTAATGAAAAGCAAGCCAGCATGGAGCAGAATAAAGTAAAAAAGGTTGTAATCATTGGCCCAGAAAGCACTGGTAAAAGCACTTTATGTGAACTATTGGCTCAGCATTTTAAAACAGCATGGTGTGCTGAATTTGCACGTGAATACTTACTTACAAATGGCACCAATTATTCGTTCGAAGATTTAGAAATTATTGCAAAAGGGCAGTTGGCGTTGGAGGAAAAAGCAACATCAATGGTCAATAGTCAATGGTCAATACAAAAAAACTATGGACTATCGACTGTGGACTATGGACTGCTTTTTCTCGATACCGATATGTATGTAATTAAAGTTTGGTGTGAGTATGTTTTTGGCAAATGCCATACGTTTATTTTAGAAGAAATAGTTAATAGAAAATATGATTTGTATTTGCTGTGCAATATTGATTTGCCTTGGGTAAAAGATGAACTAAGAGAATATCCTGATGAAAAACCTCGTCAGGAATTGTACAAAATTTATAAAGACATTTTAATCAATCAACAGGTGCCTTGGGTAGAAGTTAGTGGTAATTATGAACAACGTTTACAAGCTGCAATTAAGGCTGTAAATAAGGTTGTTGAGATATAATTATTCGTCCCAGTTTTCTTGCTCTGGCTTTCTAAAAAACAAATAAGGGTTTGGACGATTGTACTTATAAGCTTCAAAACACTGCTGAATATAATAGCCAAACTCTAAATCGTTAAACGTAAGCAGTAAATGATAATCTGGTCTGTAGCGTTGCATAAAAGTATCCAGCTCAGGAGATTTTAATCCTGTGAGCTTAATCACTAAGAATTTTTTAAACCGATGGTCAATATAGGCATCTTGTTCTTGCTGAATTAATCTTCTTTGTAATGCCAAAATTTGGCGATTTCGTTTAAAACGAAACATATTAATTACTTCATTCAAATCTAATCCAACTGTTACACCTGGTGTTGTATTGTAGGTTGGGTTTGAGCTTAAACGTAAGCTTGGTTTTCTAAATTCAAATACTTTGGCGTAATCTTTACGATTTTGCATTGAATCGAATTTATAATACCGATTTCTAACTTTTACTTCGGGCAGTTCTGTTGCTTTAATATGTATCATTACATCAAAACCAGATGTATTGGTTATTGTATCTACTGGATACTTCATGGTGCTTTTACCAACAACCGAAAACCAAATAGAATCTTTGGTACGAATGGTTAAACTATATCTTCCTGCTGAGTCAGTAATTGTTCCTCTTCCTGATGTGCTTTGCACAGCAACAGCCTCTAATGGTCTTCTTGCAGTAATATCATATACAGTTCCACTAATAGTAGTGAACTGAGCATTTGCGATGCCTGCAAAAAACAATAAAAGCAAAAATGTAGCTATCCTTTTTATATAAAATTAGTTTAGAGCTGTAATATTAAAGCAGCAAACCCACACAAACTATAACACGCTAATTTATTAACGGTTTTTTGGATAATTAAAAAACCCGAAAATATTTTTCGGGTTGTAGCATTTTAAAATTTGTTTTCTAAAATATAAGGCAACATCGACCTCCAGGTTGGCCAATCATGATGAATATCGGCACCCCAAATATCTAAGTCGTGCCAAATACCCTTATCCCACAATACTTGGCTAAATCTTTTATTAGCTTCAGGATCTTCAAAATTTCCTGCTCCAGTTGCAATATGTATGTGGTGGCTGGATTTGATTTTATCTAAATACCACTGATCATTTAAATTAGGAACATAATGGTAAGGACTATTAAAATATACTTGCTCATCCCAAAAGCCTTTGGTGTATTCCGTTAAGTCGTACACACCACTCATGCTAATGCAACCATTAATAATATCTGGACGTTTTAAAAATAAATTCATACTATGCAATGCTCCAAAACTTGCACCACTAGTGTAAATCATGGTTTCGGCACTGGTTGCATTTCTTATGTATGGAATCACTTCATTAAACACATAATTGTTAAATTGATTGTGTCTAATGGCTTTATGTTCAGGTAGCATTTCATTGTTCATCCAACTTTCTTTGTTGATACTATTGATACTAAAAACACGAAGCTTTCCTGAATTAATTAAAGGAGCCAAAGCTTCCATCATTTGAAAACGTTCGTACTCTAAGTAATCTGCTGCAGCTGTAGGCACCAATAACAAAACAAAGCCATAATGACCGTACCCAACTATTGGCATTTCTTTATTTAATGAAGGACTGTACCACGAATCGGTGAATTTTTGCATAATTAGTTTGGTTTTGGTTATTTATAATTTGAAAAGTAATCTTAAGTACCTCATAAATTTTTGCTATGGTTCTGCCAAACCACAGTCATCTAAAAATACAGACATTAAAGTAAGCCCCCTAACCTTTCCAAATACTGTGGTTTTGTTTCCAGACTTCAAATGTCTTAATGTACTTGCATCGATAAAATCACAATGGACATTAATAATAGAATATGGGTCACCGTTTGTAATAACCATATATGGATTATCCCTAAAATCTTTATTTATTGACTCAATGTAGCCACTCATTTTAACCCATCGATTTTTATAATTTTCATCAGCTGAAATTTCATTTTCTTTATAAGATTTTATCAATTTAGAAGCAGTAACTTCAATATACGGCTGTTGTCCACCTTGCTTATTCTGTGGAATCATTTCGTCTATTTTATTTTCCTGGTTTTGTATCTTATTCTCATCCTTTTCATTTTTAGCAAAAACATACATAATCAAGATAAACAATCCACAAACTACCCAAATTGACAGTATCTTATTTTTTGTATTCATTGTTTTTATTTCAGCTATAATCCTCTCATCTGCATCTGAAAGGTGTTCATTGTTAAAAGCATAAACTTTTTGTTACTGTTCTTTTTAAAAAAGCTATAGTTAGATTTGATTAAATCATTTATAAGCAACCCATGCTTCACAGATTATCCCATTCTCTTTTTCAGAAAACACAATCAATCATAAAACTTTACTCGTAATAAATAATGATTATTCAAAATAGATATTTCCATTCTCATTTGCTTTTGCAAGTATTTTTAATGAATACAATGTTTACTTATTTCTTTCCATAAATCTCTATAACACTGTGCTGCATAACTGCTATTCGCAAATTCGAATAATGGTTGCTCGTGTACGCCCATTTTTTCTACATCACTTAAATATGGAATATAATTTTTAAAGAAAAGCTTGTTATTGTAAAATGCCTGTAATGTTTCGTGGTGCAAGGTTTTGCGATGATCGACCATACTAAAGAAACATTTTATTTTGGTTTTATCCAACTCGTTTTCTTTAAAATATTCTAACACTGTTTCATAAGACCGAATAGACAATATTGTAGGAATATTGGGCATTAACACATAATCGGCTGCATTAAAAATATTGTCATGCAATAGAGAAATACCTGGCGGACAATCCAACACCAAAACATCAAAGCCTTTTAATCCACCCAAGAAAGATTTTAATCTTTTTTTGCTTTGCTTGGCCTCATCAAAAATTAAATCCACATTTCTGGCACTCATATCAGCAGGAATAACCCAAAGGTTTTCAAACACCGAATCTTGAATAGCATCTTTAATATCTACTTCGGCTGCAAATATTTTTTTGCTTTCATTTTTCTCATTTTTTACATGAAAATAAAAAGAGGAAGAACCTTGAGGGTCTAAATCCCAAACTAAGGTTTTTAAACCATTTGCAGCAGCTAAATAAGCAAAATTTACAGCTGCAGCAGTTTTACCAACACCACCTTTTAGGTTGTACAAAGCCAATGTTACCATAGCTTACATGTTTTTGGATTGGGAAAATAAGCAATTGTTGGCGGAGAGCAAAGTTTTTATTCTTGTTTAAACAGCTTTTTTTATCTGTTAAATATGATTTTATATGGTTTGTAATATTGATTAAATAAAAAGTGTGCAATTGTGTCTTGCTGTGGAGTAGAATTGAAAATGTCTAATCCATACCCATTATTTATTCTATAGTCCATCCTAAAAAATCATCCATTCAAAGATCCACCTTTCAATTAATTCGTTAATTCCTCTAATTTGCACCCATGCCTTTTCAATTAAAATCTCATTACAAACCATCAGGCGATCAGCCAACGGCTATTCAGCAATTAACCGATGCCATTAATGATGGTGAACAGTTTCAAACTTTACTGGGAGTAACAGGCAGTGGTAAAACATTTACCATGGCCAATGTGATTGCCAATGTTCAAAGGCCTACATTGGTGTTAACACACAACAAAACATTGGTGGCTCAACTGTATGGAGAGTTTAAACAATTTTTTCCCGATAATGCGGTGGGTTATTTTGTAAGCTATTACGATTACTATCAGCCGGAAGCTTACATGCCCACCAGCGATACGTATATTGAAAAAGATTTAAGCATTAATGAAGAGCTGGATAAGCTTCGTTTACAGGCTACCAGTGAACTCTTGAGTGGACGACGTGATATTATTGTTGTGGCAAGTGTGAGTTGTATTTATGGTATGGGTAACCCAACAGAATTTGAGAATGGTATCATTAGAATTCATCAGGGGCAGGTTATTTCTCGTCAGGGATTTTTACATGCTTTGGTAAACAGTTTGTACAGCAGAAGTCAGGGAGATTTTGGCAGAGGCACTTTTCGTGTAAAAGGAGATACGGTAGATATCAATTTACCTTATGTAGATTTTGGGTACAGAATTACATTTTTTGGAGATGAAATTGAAAGTATTGAAAGCTTGGAAAAAGCTACATCTAAACGTATTTCAACTTTAGAAAATGCAGCTATTTTTCCTGCTAACTTGTATTTAGCACCCAAGGATATGATTCAACAGGTGATGAATGAAATTCAGGACGAAATGATGGCTCAAGTTGAATATTTTAAACGTGAAATGAAATTTATAGAAGCCCAACGTATTAAAGAACGTGTGGAGTTTGATTTAGAAATGATTCGTGAACTGGGCTATTGCAATGGCATTGAAAACTATTCTCGTTTTTTTGATAGAAGAAATCCTGGTACAAGACCGTTCTGTTTATTAGATTATTTCCCAAAAGATTTTTTATGTGTGATAGATGAAAGTCATCAAACCATTCCACAGGTTGCAGGTATGTATGGAGGTGACAGAAGCAGAAAAATGGTGTTGGTAGATTATGGCTTCAGATTGCCGAGTGCCATGGATAACAGACCTTTAAATTTTCATGAATTTGAAAGCTTAATCGGTCAAACTGTTTTTGTAAGTGCAACACCTGGCGATTATGAATTACAAAAAACTGGAGGTGTTGTGGTAGAACAAGTTGTTAGACCAACAGGATTATTAGAACCACCTATTGAAGTAAGGCCAAGTGTAAATCAGATAGATGATTTGTTGGATGAAATTGATAAAACAGTAAAAAAAGGGGATCGTGTTTTGGTTACTACCTTGACCAAACGAATGGCAGAAGAAATGGATAAATACTTAGGCAGAATAAATATTAAAAGTCGTTATGTACACAGTGATGTAGATACATTAGAACGCATAGAAATATTACGACAACTGCGTTTGGGAGAAATTGATGTATTGGTTGGGGTGAATTTATTGAGAGAGGGATTAGACTTACCTGAAGTAAGTTTAGTAGCCATTTTAGATGCCGATAAAGAAGGCTTTTTACGTAACGAAAGAAGCCTTACCCAAACTGCAGGACGTGCAGCAAGAAACTCAGATGGTAAAGTAATTTTTTATGCGGATAAGATGACAGAAAGCATGCAACACACCATTGATGAAACAGATAGAAGAAGAGAGAAGCAAGTTGCTTATAATACACTCTATGGCATTACACCAACTACAGTGAAGAAAACCATTGACCAAATTATGAGAAGTGGAAGTGTATTAGACATCAAAGGTTATGATCCTAAAAATCCTTATGCTATTGTAGATGATGCACCAACACTAAACATAGCTGCTGAAGAACAGGAAACTTACAAAACCATTCCACAAATGGAAAAAGCGATTGCTAAAGTGAAAAAAGAAATGGAGAAAGCTGCCAGAGATTTAGATTTTATACAGGCTGCGAATTTAAGAGATCAGATGTTTACTTTAGAGAAAGAACTTCAAAGTATGAAATAAGTTGAATAGAATTGAGGTATAGCTTCCCTCTCCATAAGGAGAGGGAATGAGGTTGGGTTGTTTGCTATGAAAAAAGTATTACAAAGTATGAAATAGATAGAATACACCTTAGAATTTGTAAATTGCAAACATGAGGAAAATGTTTTTAGATAGAACAGTTTTTGAAGCCAGAAACATGGAAAAGGATGGCAACATAGATTATAACTACTGGCATGATAAGACAATAGAAGAAAGAATGCATGCAGCCGCTATTTGTAATGCTGCTGTTTTTGGTGAGCCAGACTTTTTGAAGAAAAAAGTTGATAAAACAATTTTTACCAGCAGAAAGCACAAAAAATAAATGGATATTTTTAATGAAGATTTTGCAGACTTTATAGAATGCTTGAACAAATATCAAGTAGAGTACATGTTGGTTGGTGGCTATGCTGTTATTTTAAGAGGTTACAGTAGAAGTACAGGAGACATGGATATTTGGGTTAATAAAACTGAACCTAATTTTATACAATTACAAAAAGCTATTACTGAATTTGGTTTACCAGTTGAAGCAATACCAAAAGAGAAATTTTTTTCTGTAGATTATGATGTATTTTCTTTTGGTCGCCCACCTTATGCAATAGAAGTTATGACAGATCTAAAAGGTGTTGACTTTATAAAAGCTTTTGAAAATGCCACTATTCAAAAAGTTGACACCGTTGAAGTACGAGTTATACATTTAAGCCAACTCATTCAAGCCAAAAAAGCAGCAGGCCGTTATAAAGATTTGAATGATATTGAGAATTTGGAATCGACAGAGGAATAATGTTTGGAAGGACAACAACAATTCTTTTTACTTTTAATAGTCAAAAAAGAGAGGATTGCTTTCTAGTCTTACTCACCAACAAAACTTCACTACAAATAGCAAAACCAATACGAACAATTGATTTTACAATAATACCAATATGAATTTTAGTGAAGACTAAAGTTTTCTAGTATAATACCGATTGGATAGCTGTTTAGACCATTTTTGGTTGATTACAGATATTACATCGGTATTATTGGTAAGTATCGTCTCTTGGTTTTGCACAACTTTAAAAAAAAATCAATGCTGAAAAGAAAGTTTTCAATTTTCTTAAAAAAAACGTTTTGCCGTTTTTTGGCAGCTCGGTTCAATTTTTCTTTTTAATCTAAACATTAGATAATTATATTTTTATAATAACACGTGTTAGTAAATTTATATTAGTTTGTTATCAATAGCGTCCTAAACGTTTAAAAAAGAGAGAAAGTTATTTGTAACTCAAATTAGCTTTGAGGTTGCAAAACAAAATCTCTTTCTCCCATGTCAAAAATAACTTTGTTTGCCCAAATAATTGG
>JBIKRV010000067.1:0-9536 GCA_044348985.1 Chitinophagaceae bacterium | reverse complement strand
TTGTTGCGGCTGTCTATGGCAATGCTTTGTGGTACACCAGCATTGTTTACAACATCGTTACCTGTAGCCCAGCCACCAGTAACTTTGTAACCAGTACGCCCCGGCATAGCCATCCCGAATGGATAATAATCTGTAGTGCTTAAAACTTCGGGTACAAAATAGTTATTGGGGGTGGCCGTTATTTCTCTTTTTATATTGGCTATGGTTACATGTACATTGCCCAAATGGTTGCTTAATTCGTACACACGTTGGCCTGCGTTTTCTATTACAGGGCTGCCTGGTAAACCATCAATGGTACCCAATGCAATTTCCTGTCTTGGAGTAAACATGCCCAGTCGGCTGCTGCCATATAAATGCTGCTCTTGCCAGGTATAGCCTATTGGGTTGGCACCTGAGGTTGGTACTGTTGCATCATACACACCCATTACATTGCCTGTTGCATCACGAACATACCAGGTGCTGCTGGTTGTGCCTCCTGTGGTTACCGTTTTGCTGATACGGTTGCCACTGGCATCATAGGTATAATTAATGGTGGTGGTTACCCCTGCTTTTATTTTGGTAATGCTGGCTATTTTGCCATACACTGTCCACTCTATCATGGCACTTGTTGGACTGGCAGGGTCGTACATACCTTCGGCCTTGTCTATGATTAAATTACCAATGGCATCGTACTTGTAATTGTCATCGTCTTGGTTGTCTATATCTTCGGTATAATTGCTGTTGCCTACTGCATCTTTTACATGGCGTAATTTATTGTTTTGTAAAACACCGCCTGTTGTATTGTAACCATAGGTTAGGTTATCCATGGTTTGTGGTGTACCATTTTGGGTGGTGCCATTGCGTTGGTAGGTGAGTATATTGCCATTGGCATCGTAACTGATACGTTCTTTATAATCGTTAGTTACTATTGGGCCTGCACTGCCAAAACCATTGCCCTGGTTGTTAAAGCCTGTATAACTGTTCATGGCAGTTATACGGTTTAACTGATCGTACTGGTAGCCGTATAATTTAGCTTCGCCCAGGCGTGGTATATTTACCATCATAGAGCCAATATTGCCATTAAACAAATCGTTGCCTGTTTGTACACCATCGGCACCTAGTTGTTGTAATGCACCAGTTGGCAATAGTGCAAATGGGTTGTTATTGGTACCACCAATGGGTGTAAAATCGCCACGGAAATAATTTAGGCTAAAACCAAAAGCATCTCTGGCAACTTTAAGGTTAAGGGCTGGTGCTGTAGGGTCACCATCTTTGCCCATATCTCCATTTACATAAGGGCCAGCAGTGGGTTGGCATGGTGGTGCTGCTGGGTTTACTTCGGCTGTAAAATTATCGTTTTCTACCGAGGCAAAATCGGGGTTAAACTCTATTAAGCTGGTGGCTAGGTATTGGCTAGGTTGACTATATTGAGCCCTGTTATTAATACTTAAACTACTGCCACTAGCAGTGCCTGTAAGGCAACCTGTACCCATTGCACTTATGGCAGTACTATTTACCCCTTTTAACCAGCCTTGCAGGGTGTAGGCATAATCTATACCTTGTACCTGTTGCTGGCCCAGTACAGTACGTGCCAAAGGCCCATGTTTGTAATATTTGTAAAGGGCTTCACGTTCCCAAATAATATCATCGGGACTGGTGTAGGCCTCTGTTAAACGGTTTTCGGCATCGTAAACATATTTATGAAAAAACTGATCTTTTGCACCGGGTTGATAATTTACACGGTTTACTTTGCCACTGATTAAATCATACTCGTAAGTAATTTTTTTATAACGGTTGCCACTTTCATTCATTACATTGATGCTGTGTGAAGTGTTACCATAGTCTTGTAATAACTCATCTACATTACCATGTATATCATACGTATAATAAGTAGCTGATTGATGGGTACTAACCAATGTAACGCCTACTTCTGATAAATCATTATAGGTAGCAGTATAACTTACCCTATTTCTTAAATTGAGCTGATTAAAATCTGGAGCAAGCGTAGCTGCACCATTAAAGAAGCTTATATCATACTCCGTATGTGTTACCTGACTTGGTATTCCACTGCTTGTATAAGTACCTGTTTTGTGTAGCCAATCGTTTAAACTAGTGGGGTTTTGGGCAACAGCGTTTGTTATTGCATTACTTTGTGGCAACTCTCCTACTTCGGTAATACGGCCTAAATCGTCGTACAAAGTGTAGCTATACTTATTGGGTGCTTGTTTTGCATTTTGGCTTACGACCAATCTGCCTAAGGCATCATACCAAAAATTGCTGGTGCCTGCATCGGGTGTTTTTTGTGCAATAACTTGGTTAAGGGTATTGTATCTGTACTCTGTAGCTAGGCTATGTGCTGGCACATCGCTTACATAAGCTGCAGTTCCTGCAATGTAGGCATCTCTTTTATCTTTTACACTGGTTATAAAAGTACTACTGTAATTTGGCTTGGCACCTTGTGGTGGAATGGTTTTAACCAAATTACCTGCTTGATCGTAATAGTATAATGTATAGTGATACTCTTTATTGGTATAAGAAACTGTAAACTGTTCAATATCTTTTGCTGCTAAACATTTTGTCCTGTAAGCTGCTTCAAATTCGGCCAGTTTGGTTTCTCTTTCTTTTTTGTAAATTTCTTGGGCAATAGATAACACTAAATTGTTACCAGCAGTACAGGGATCTATTGGGGTAAAACCATCGCCTTCGTTTAGGGGTTTGGTGCTACGGCAAAGTACTGGTCTAAATTCTGATTCAGAGTCGAAATCCTTTTCAATTGATGCCTCTCCACTAATAAATTCTGGCAAATTTTTAAAATTGCACTCGGATTTTTGAGCAGCTTCAAAATAACGAGACCAATTGTATTGCATGCCTGTTTTGTAATTTAAATATTGTGCAAGCAAAACATTGCGACTAATTTCTTCATCGGTAAGTGCATTGTTTGGATCGCCTGCAAAAGGAGATTGGTTGTAAGGACTACCCAAATAATGAAATTCGTTCATGAATTGAAGGGTAAGTTGTTTTAACTCCCTACAATTTATACAACGGCTGGTATTGGTTGCCCCACACTTTAAAAAAGCAGGCAATGGCAATGGCTTTGGTAAAGGATACATGTTTGTGGTAGTGCATACGGTGGTTGTACAAGATTTTATTGTGGGGCAACCAAAACCACCTTTTCCTTTACCACCTTCATCAATACCATAAAACCCCTTTCTATCAAGCGTTTTTGCAGTGCTGGTATCTTGTGGTTGTGTAGGTTTATTTTTAAAATCGGCTTCTGTTTTATTTGCTTCGACTTTTTGTGTTACTGATTTATTTTTATCAGTAGTAGTAATTTGTTTTTTGCCAATAGTACGTAGTGCAGGTTCACATTCGGGTTCTGTTTCTCCTAGGCAGGGATTCCATAGTATCTCTCTAATTTCATCATAACAAATTTCATAGGGTTCAACCGGACATTTGGTTAGTAAAATATTGTACAACTCTTCGGTCATGGTTTCACCATATGTGTCGTTTAAATACTTGGAAAATTCTTCGTAATTTTTAGAAGTACCTTCCCCTGCTTCAGCTTTTAATTGTTGAAATCTTTCGCAAGTACAATCGTCTAAAGTGGTGATAAATTCTGCCGTGATAGCAGGGGTTTGTCCATATTGTTTAGGCCATTCTATTACATAAGGGTTGCAGAGATTGTCTTTTTTGATTCCAAATTTCTCAAAAACTTTACTGATTACATCTTCAAAGCTATCATATTTACCAACACCCATATTAGCAGGCGAAACGCTGGAAGAACCGTTGGGGTTTGCAGCATCTGAACCGTTTATACACACTTCTTTCATGCCATAGGTAATGGCTTCTAATATTTTATCTCTATCGCCATGTTCTGCTATTTGGGCACATTCAAGCAATTTGGCTTTCCAGTTGGTAATATAGCTATCGCATTTAGTGGTGTACGAGTTGGTAGCGTTGGTGCTTGGGTTTAGGTCAACACCAATAGGCGGTGTAGTGCCACCACCAGTTGTAGGCCACCAATTGCCACCGTTTTGTGTATCGTGTTGTTGTACTTGCTGAGCATCGCTTAGCGGGAAATGTAAAATGTATTTATGATCTGCCAAGGTTTGAGCATCAGTTAATGGTTCAATTTCATTCAGGTATTGGTTTACCTGCCTGTTTCTTTCGGCCATGTATAAGCCTTTAAATACAGACCATACTTGATCTTTTTGAGCAGTGGTTAAATCTTTATAAGTACCGGAAATTCCACTTTCACTTGGTAATGTTGTACTTGCAGCAACACTTGGATTGCTTGGTGCTGCTTGGTAACAGGCTCCTCTAGCAGCTTGATTAGCTATTGACTTACAATAAATATCGCCATAGGCCAATTGCCACATGCTTATACCCATGCTTTGGTAATTGCTATTTACCATAGCAGATATATTTTTATAATAATCGGGGCTTGAGGTTGAAGGGTTTGTTTCTATATAGGCATAAAATGGGTCTAATGCACTTGCTGCAGAACTTGTACCAGGAACAGTTATAAATTTGCCAGAAACAGCTTGGTTCCATGTTTCAATTTTTGAAAAAGTATTTATCCAGTTAAAAGATGGAGCTAGTTTGTTTGGATCTTCGGCAAACAATAATTTTTTATACTCTGGGTGGTGTGGCAAAAGTGAATTGGCCCAAGTATCGGAGAAAAGTTGAGCAAAATCATTTTCCGATATGGCGTCTAAATCTGCATATCCATTGGCATGAATGGTTTGGTCTATTTGGTTGTTGTTATCATAGTAAAAATCTTTTGCACCCACAGCAGTTGCTGTTGGGTGTTGTGGGTTTTTAAAATGCGGAATACCACCACTTGGTCTATAAAAAATATCGTACTTATGATGCATTGAAAAATCCGAATGATCTGTTTCAGGAAAATTGGCAGTTGAAGTATGACCTTTTGCATATTGGCCATTAAACGGCTTCATATCGGCCAACATCATTTCTCTAATAGTTGGCATTACTTGAGAGGTAGTATTGCACAGTTTATCGCATTTAGCTTTTTCGGCTAAATAAACATTGCGTACTTCGTCTAATATTCCTTGTGTTGCAGTGGCAGTAGTAAGACCTATTGAGGCTAAATAATTGTTAATAAAAGTAGTACCATTGTCATCCACATTTCCAGGGCCGTTTAGGGCTTCATTACAGGTTGTACATGTTAGTGCAGTGTTTGGTACAGTACCATTACCACAACCTACTGTTAAAATAGTATGTTTAATTTCATTAATAATTTGTTCTAAACTACGGCAAGTAGCAATTGCCTCGTATTGTTGTTTATAGGTTTGTAGAGATGCTTCGCTAATTGTTAAGGTTTTTCTAATGCTGTAAGAGCCGGGTACTAACGATGCAGAAAAATGGAATGAGTTGGGTTCTGCATCATCAGCAATGTCAACTAAACCTCCTGAACCTAATGAAATGCCATCTCCACTTTCCGCAGGAATCTGACCCACAATAAATGGCTTTATCGGGGTTCTGCAATTATTATCTGGTTTTAAATTAATGTTATTGTAATAAAATTTTCTTGGTTCTTGCTCCCCCGATTCATCAACTATAGTTATTTCTAAATTGTACATACAATCGTAACAAATGGGTGTATTGTTACAATTTGCAAGCTCTAAACTTTGTGGGTTGAGTGTGTAGTTAAAACGATAATTGGTAGTAACTGGCACCAATATGCTGGTAACAGACTCAATGGCATTGTTGTTTTTAACCACATTGGTATTACCATCTAATAGATTTCGGTTTATGGTATTGCCAAAACTGTTATTTTGATATATGGTGTTATCTAAGGCTTTTAAATTACTAGGTGCATCGCCAGCCAGTGCAGTAGCAATGGTACGCCCATGCATATCTACATAGCTTACACTCATTTGCCCATTGGCATCTTTAACCATGTTTTTTGAATAGTGGGTATTGTTGCCTACTTCGGTTCCAAACAATCCATCTAACTCAATTTGTGCTGCTGTACCATAATAATATTTTGTTACTTGATTGGTACCCATTTTGTGGTTATTGCCTACACCACTTTGGGCCATGACTCTACCAGATGCGTCAGGTGTATATCTGGTTACAGTGTAAGGGTATCCTTGGGCATCTGGTATAAATTTATTTTCATTAACTGCACTTAATGTGTTTGAGCTACTGTAATATTTTGCAGAGCCAGTTGCAGGATCTAATGAAGGTGTTGAATATGTTGTTAAACCTGTGGGTTGTAAATCGAAAAAAGAGGCTGGGTCTTGAGTTATTGCTGTTTGGCCATTGAATTGATTTAGCCCCTTTTGGTATTGTATAACAGAGTTGATGCCAGGTGTGGGCAAAATTTGAATGGCTGGCCTTCCTTGATAATCGTAAAAAGTTTCTGAGCTTAATACATTACCTGTTACATTGTCTTTAGTTACGGTTTGGCGGCTGCGTAAAGAGCCATCGAAATAACTGATAACTGTTTTGTATTTACCTTCTTCTGCAAAGCTGGTAGTACTTTGCCAATTTAAATTGGGCTCGTGACCAGTAAAAGGTAATGGTGTTGTAATATTGGTCCATTGTCCGTCGGTACGGTTTCCATTGGCTTGGTAGTTTACAGGTCTGATTCTTGCATACAATTTTCCAGCACCATCGTAGAGTAATGGTATTTTAAACTCGTTCATATTGTATGGTAAATCTATTCTGGTAGCTTTTAGTTGATTGAATAAAAGGTCTCTATCTACTGCTCCACCAGTTTCATAGGCAGCAGCAGCTTCATTTTCAAGCCAAATCCATTCTAATTGGGTGGCATTGTTACCTGCTGTTGTAGGCCACTCCCAGCTTGCTAAGGCATAATCTGGATCTATACCAGTAGGTGCTGAACCCAGTGTTAGTGAACAGCTATTTGCAATGGGTAAAATATTGGCAGCTAATTCATAATATCTTGTTATTTGCATTTCGCCTTGTAATAGCAATACAGTTTTAAAATCAAAGCTGCTAGAACCAATAGTAACCGGTGCAGGAATACCTGTAACATCTTTTATTTCAACTTCAACATAGGGGGCTTCTGGTACTACCACATAGCTTTTTGCATCGTATTTAGTACCAGTTTCTTTGTTATAGTTAATGCTAAGTACTCTGGTAATTGTTAAAGCAGAACCTGCATTTGATCCATACCTAATATACACTTCAATAGAAGCATTAAAATTGTTTGGAATAATTTTAGCGGTTTCTTCAATTACTGAAAAAGATATAATATTTTTAATTTTTTTTCTAACTTCACCAATGCTAGCAGGATATGTAAGAAAATTTGAACTACCTAGTATTAAACCGTTCGGACTTGTAACCCCAGTAAACTTAATAATGGGTGGATTTTTTTCTTCAATTCCACCATCGCCAGCAAAAGAAATTTGTATTTGTAAGCAAAAAAAAGCAAGTAACAACAAGCCTAGCTTGCTACAAACATTAGTGCTTTTGTTTACATATATTGCAATTGCTGTGTTATGACAAAACCGAATTACTCTTGTATTCATACCAGATAATTTTATCAGTTAGTTTGATGTAGTTTTATTGCTTTGATATTCTATAATGTTCATACCCTTTTGCAGGTTCAAATTCATCGTTACCAGTTTTAACAAGCCTTGCTGATAGTAAAACAGGGGCTGTTATATTGGCATCGTGATTAATTTTTAGAAACACATATTTTTCTGTTTGTTCTTTAATATAATAATTGTTATTGCCGCCTTCAATGGCTATTTTAAATTTGCTAACTTGAGGCTGCTTGGCAACTATTGCATTACTTAATTCAACAATACCACGTTGTATGGTTGTTACTTCTTTTGGTTGGCTGGTACTATTTTCATATACCAATTGTATGCTTTCTTTGGGCATTTTTGTACCTAGCACAAATTGCCTAGAAAGCAGATTAATTATTTGATTACCATTTGCACCAGTTGTAGTTTCAATTGTATATTTTGCCATAAATGGCTTAAAAGATGAATCTGGCAAAACTGTTCCAATTTTAAATTTATACTTTTCAGCTTCTTCAGGAGAAATATGAATAACCACTATTTGTTTTAGGTTGCTACTTACCATAACAACCAACGAATCGGTTACAAATTGCTCTACCTCGCCAAATTGCATGTAAGAAGATTGTGGGTGTACAAAAAAATTACCCATTACAGTAGCAGTATCGGTTGGGGCATTAATAAAATTGGTTGATTTAATTGCTTTAATGGTTGCCTGCATGGGTGCATACTGATAATTTTTGCTGATGTCGAAAAACTTTTTGTACAAAGCCAAAGAATCTTTTGGCTGTGCATGTACATGAATAACCAGCATGATAAAAATTAATATGGTACTTATTTTGTTCATTTTATTTATACTATTTTTTAACCACAACGAATCAAACGACAGGTAGGGGTCACAACATTAAGGGTGTTTTAAACCACACTCCAATTTTAACAACAAAAGCATAAAGGGTATTGCGTTAAGACCTCACCCTCAACCCCTCTCCAAAAGAGAGGGGCTAGTACACAAACTCATTAAAAATGTTGTTTCTTTTTGTTGTTTTTTTCTATTATTTTTTATTTTAAAATCCTGTTATATTTTTTTGTTTTGCACTTCTGGTTTCTTTAATGGTTTTAATACCTTCTTTGGTTTCTACTTTGGTACGTATTAATGTGCCTTCATCGTCGTACTCATAAAAGCTTGCATAGTTGTTGGCATCTAACTCGGCGGTTAACCTTAAATTAATGGGGTCGTACACATAGCTTTTCATATTGGCGTTGAAGGGGTGAATACGTATGTCGTCCCAGTAAATTGGAGAATCTCCTAAACTAGAAAGTGATAAAGACATTGTTTTTGCGTTGTTGGGCACAATAAATTGCCCCTCAACTTTTTGCCATCCTTCTATAATAGAACCAATTGCAGTTATTTGAATTGGACTAGATAGATTGATTACTTGATTAGAGCCATCTCTAAAACGAATTGAAGCCCTTGAGTTATTATAATTAGTTTTATTACATGGTACTGTAGCATCTGGGCAAGACTCTCTTACCCAAGCACTAAATAACATTTTTTTGTCGGGGGTTAATGAAAAAGTAGGATTTAACATTCCCTCATCGGCAGGCAGTTTAGAAAAAGTACAGTTATTACCTGCTTTGCTTGCATATATGGGCCCTGGTAATTCGTCAAAATTTATTGAAAAAGATATTGTTTTGCCATAGGTGGCATCTTGTGTGCATGGCAGGTTCTGGCAGCAAAATTCTGTTTCCATCGGTAGATCTTGCCGAAGATTTTAAAGCCTCTGTGGGTGGAGCTATAATACCACCACAAGAAGGTTCATTAAATTGTGGAGCACTGCAATCTATACCGCCACTAATCTGTTGTATACATTTTACTTTGTATATTCCTACCTTTAGAGTAGATGAATAATAGGCCTCTTTCATAAATTAATTTTTTAATTCAAAGTTATAGATAGCTGCAATTAGGTTTAAACGCAAACAAAACCGCTTTCTTCTATTCCTGTACCTTTCGGCTATAATCTTGAATATTTTGATTTCTCT
>JBIKRV010000014.1:0-92748 GCA_044348985.1 Chitinophagaceae bacterium | reverse complement strand
GAAAACGTTCATCAGGCAAATTTTGTATGCTTATCCAATGCATATTTGTTATACGAAATTGCAACAAACTTTAGTATCTGATATTTATCAACATATCTGAATTTGGATTTATGAAAGAGGTCTAATAAAGAAAAGAGCCAATATTTCATAGTTGTGACAAATCAGACGTATTTTAAGTTAAAACTGTCTGACAAAAACAGAGGTCTGACTATTCTTCACCTGAGTTAATAAATTTAAACTCTTATATACTCAATTCTACGTTTCATAAAAGCTCCCCAAAGTACAAAGCCTCAACTGGTGCGACGCCAGTAATGCCCAATTGAAATACTAAAGATGGTAACCAAAATTATTTTTGTTATAACAGTTGAGGGTCAAGTATTTTCAATTCGGCTATTTTTATAAAGTCGTTTGTATTATGCGTAATTAATGTTAAGTCGTATGAAATTGCAGTAGCTGCTATTATTGCATCGGGTAGTTTTATGCGTTGTTGCTTTCGAAGGGCAATTGTTGTGGCTACTACTGTTTCGTCTAAATCGAAAGTTATTGATTCATTTATAAAGGTCTCTGTAATGGTTTGTTCGTTTAAGTTTGGAGTATTAAAACCAAGCAATTCTATTTTAGTAATTACAGAAATGATAGGTTGATTATCAACAAGCTCGTGCAGAAACTGCATAGCCTTATTGGGCAATGCAGCTTTTAAGTAATATATTATTGTATTGGTATCTAGTAAATACATCAGCGTTTTATAACTGTTTTTTTAGTCTCTCATCCCATTCAGTTCTGCTTTCTGCAACATAGCTTAACATGGTTTCTGCTGTTTCGTAAGACAGTTTCCCAGCTAGATCAGATAGCTTTGTTTTAGGAGTTTCAGAAGGTGTTTCAAGGGTTTTCAAGTCTTTATATTTACGTGTTAATAATTCCCATTCGTTAATGGGAATTAAAACGGCAGTATGAGTACCTGTTGCATCTGTAATATATTGTAATGGCATAATGTAAAACTTTTGTCGTACGAATTTAGCAAAATATGTAGCTATTTCTTTAAAAAAGTATAGGCATCGTATTCAACAAAATCGTTCACTTTAATGTCTACACTAAATACGTTTTTCCCCTCGGTTATAAACTTAATTTGGTGAATGCCAAATAAAATGTTGTTGTATTCAATTACCCATTCATTGTGGTCTAAGTACTTAACTGTTGCTGTAAGGTTATCGTGGCCTTTAAAGTTGATGGTTAAATAATCGTCTTTTTGTTCTACCATTATTTTTCCATACAATTCATTGTTGTATTCGCCTACATAATTACTTAAAGCCATTGGTGGTGGCACATTTTTTATTCTTGCTTTTAATGCTTTTACTTCTTCTATCGATTGTTTATCGGCAGCTGTGAAATTGTTGAGCATTTGTTGGCTGCGGTTTACATAATTAACACCTAAGTAAGCATCTAAAACCTGATAACGGAGAGCTTCGAAAAAGTTTTGGTTATCGTTATTGGTTAGTATGGCAATGCCTAAATTTTCTTCTGGTACAAAACACACATTGCTTACCATGCCACTTGCACCACCTGTGTGCCAATAAATTTGTTTGCCATTATAATCGGCTGCAAAAATTCCCAATCCATAACCACGAAAATGCATCGGAAATAAAGATGATTTTCTACTGCCTGTACTAATATTCACATCTCTTGTTTTTAATACAGCAGCAGTTGGAATAATTTGTTTGCCATTGTACTTGCCATTATTTAATTGCATGGTTAACCAATGGCTTAAATCGCTAACATTACTTACAATACTTGCCGCAGGTGCAAGGTTATCCCAAACATCGTAAGGCACTTTATTCAATGTGCCTGTAAACGAAGTGGTATAAGCTTTTGCAGCATTTTTTATTTGTCCAATTCCTTTGCTTAGGGTTAATGTATTTTTCATTTCTAGTGGAGCCAAAATACTATCATAAACATACACTTCCCAAGGCTTTCCTGTGATAACAGGAATTACTTCGCCAGCAGTTAAAAAACAACTGTTGCAATAGCCATAATCTTGCCTAAACAAACCAACGGGTTTTAGGTAACGCATTTTAAACATGATTTCTCCACGACTTAAATTACCATCAAAAAAAGTAAAATCACCTTGAAAAGTTTTAGTACCAATTCTATGTGAAAGCATGTCTTTAATGGTCACCAATTCGGTACTTGTTTTGTCGTATAATTCGAAGTTTGGAAAGTATTTAGTGATTTTATCATCTAAAGAAATTTTCTTGTTGTACTCCAATTGTGCCAATGCTGAACCTGTAAATAATTTGGTATTGCTGGCAATCATAAATAAGGTGTTTTCATCTACTGCATCTGCACCTGTAATATCTTTTACACCATACCCCTTCATGGCTATAACTTTTCCATCTTTTATAATTACAATGCTTAAGCCTGGTATTTGCCAATCTTTCATTCCTTTTTGAATGTAAGTATCTAAACTGTCTTTAATGAAAGAAGGCTGGCTATCGGCTGAAGAAAAAATTAGTATAAAAAAAGCGATAAATAACTTGTAAATATTAGGACGTAGAAAATTGAGCATAATTAAAGTTTAAGACATGAAAATTAGGTAGAAGCCATCACTTGCCCAATTATTATTGATATTGATGGATATAAAAACAAATGGAATAAATAGCTATTGATGCGATTGATAGTAGTTGTACATTATTTCAAACACTTTATTTTTTAATTCATCAGAGGTTAAACCTTCAGCACTAATTGGTGGTAGAAAATGAATTTCTAATTTATAAGGAAGAAAATACAATGTACGATTGTTGGGCATTGCTTTATTGGTATTAAAAAGCAATGTTGGGATAATTGAAGTATTTGTATTTACTGCTAATTTAAATGCACCATCATAGAATTTTTTTAAGGGTTCTTTGGTTCGATTTCTGGTGCCTTCGGGATAAATACACATGTGCATTTTTTCAGCCAATGTGCTTTTCATGTCTTCATAGCTTTTTATTCTACTTGCATTGCTATCTCTATCTACCAAAACCGAACCTTTTGCATAAAACCAGCCAAACAAAGGGATCTTAGTAAAACTCTTTTTGGCAATTGTTCTGTTTGCTCCAGGAATATAAGGACACATTACTGGAACATCTAATAATGTGTTGTGGTTACATGTGAAAATAAAAGTTTGTCCTTTGGGTACATTTTTTTCACCCTTAATACTTAATGGACATCCAACCAATGTTAGCCAAATATTCATCCAAACTCTGGATATTTTGATAAAAATATATTGCCCTTTAGGATTGGGAATTGCATAAGGAATCATGGATGGAATGAAGATAATTAAGAAGGTTCCTATAAAACTAACAGCTGCCCACAATGCCCATACTCTGGCAAATATGCTGATGAAAATGTTTTCTTTTTTTTGTTTTGACATGTTGCAAAGATTATAATTTCCAGTCAATTGGTTCCAATCCTTGTTTAACTAATAAATCATTGGTTCTGCTGAAATGTTTGCATCCAAAGAATCCATTGTGTGCTGAAAGGGGAGAAGGATGTGCTGCTTTTAATACATGATGTTTCAGTTCATCTATCAACACCTGTTTCTCTTGTGCAAATCTGCCCCATAACAAAAATATAACCCCTTTTTTTTCTTCAGATATTTTACGAATCACCGCATCTGTAAAATTCATCCAGCCAATTTTTCCATGACTTGCAGGCTCAGTTGCTCTAACGGTTAAAACAGCATTCAACAATAAAACTCCTTGCTCAGCCCATTTGGTTAAGTTTCCAGTTGTAGGTATAGCCATCCCTATATCATTCTTCAATTCTTTATAAATGTTAACCAAAGATGGTGGAGGAGGCACTCCGTCAGGCACACTAAAACTAAGCCCCATTGCTTGGCCAGGGTTGTGGTAAGGGTCTTGCCCAAGAATTACCACTTTTACTTTATCAAAAGGTGTATGTGTAAAAGCATTGAAGATCAGTGGACCTGGAGGATAAATAACAGCCTTCGTTGCTTTCTCCGTTTTTAAATGCGTAGCAATTTGTAAAAAGTAAGGCTTTGTAAATTCGCCCCTTAAAACTTCTTTCCAGCTATCTTCAATTTTTACATCCATGCAGTAGCGTTTTAGTTTTTCAGTTTTAGCACTTTTAGTTTTTGGTATTCAATATGTTGATTTCTCCTACTAAAAATACACTACCACAAACTAAAATCAAATCATCTTTATGTGCATGATTTTTGGCAGCTTTAATAGCAGTATTTACATCACTAAAAACACTTCCTTGCAATTGATGTTGAGTTGCTAAAGCTTGTAAATCATCAGCATTCATTGCTCTGGGAATATGGGCTTGTGTAAAATAATAAGTAGCCTGCTTGGGAAGTAATGCCAACGCTGCATCTACATCTTTATCTTTTACCATGCCTGTAATTATATGTAGGTGATTGTAGTTGGTTAATTCTAATTGCTGAATTATTTGCTTAATGCCATCTGCATTATGGCCAACATCTGCAATGATGGTTGGATTGGTTTGCAATAATTCCCAACGACCATGCAAGCCTGTCAACTTTTTTACATGTTGTAATGCATTATGCACATTTTCTTCTGAAATATTCCAACCCTTTAGTTGTAATTGATGCACAGCTTCTAAGACAGACAATAAATTTTTTGTTTGATACACACCCGTTAAATCCAAACTATAGTTTATTCTATCTTTTGAATGATTATTTTCAACCTCAACTTTCAGTTGATGGTGCTCATAGGTCCAGTTGGTAACCCAACGTTCTTTTTGAGCATAAATAATTGGTGCATTTTCAACAGTTGCTTTATGTTCAAAAACTGGTTTTGTTTCAGCAATAACTTCTCCAATAATTACTGGAATGTTAAGTTTAATAATTCCAGCTTTTTCAAAAGCAATTTTATCTAAAGTATTGCCCAATAAATTCATGTGGTCGAAACCAATATTGGTAATCATAGAAAGCTCTGGAGTAATAATATTGGTGCTGTCTAATCGGCCACCTAAGCCAGTTTCAATAATGGCAATATCCACTTTTTGCAATGCAAAATATTCAAATGCCATTGCAACCGTAATTTCAAAAAAA
The DNA here is from genome assembly GCA_044348985.1 of Chitinophagaceae bacterium. Lineage (GTDB taxonomy): Bacteria > Bacteroidota > Bacteroidia > Chitinophagales > Chitinophagaceae > UBA1930. Next base: position 87,674 of record JBIKRV010000014.1, on the reverse strand, counting down.
GAAGGATTGATTTTTTCTATTTCAGGTTTAATTTTTTGGGTGAAGTCAATTACAAATTGTTCTTCACACATTTGCCCATTTACTTTAATCCGTTCTCTAAAATCTTTTAAATGTGGCGAAGTATATAAACCTGTTTTATAACCAGCGGTTTGCAAAATAGCAGCCAACATGTGGCTTGTGGAGCCTTTACCATTCGTACCTGCTATGTGTATTGATTTGAATTTGTGATGTGGATTGCCAATTGCATTACACAACAATATTGTATTGGTTAAATCTGCTTTATAAGCAGCAGCACCCAATCTGCTGAACATAGGTAACTTGGTAAAAAGATAGTCTAAGGTTTGTTCGTAATTCATCTTAATTGCAAAGATGCAACCTTATCCTCTAACTCTCATATCCAAAATAATGGTGCCTCGTTGTACTTCTTTATTTGGCTCAAACTTTATTTCGGCTGCTCTTTTCATTGCAACAGCTCTAGTTTTTTTATTGGTGGTAGATGTGCCAACAGGATTTATTGCAACTGGTTTTACATTACCGTTTACATCAACTATAATATCAATAGCTACTTTTGCATCTTCATTAAAATCGTCTTCAAAGCTTGGTAAAGGCCTCATTTTTCTTTTGCCTAAGCCTTTTACTTTTGTGCCACCTGGACCATCATATACAGTTCCATCAATGCTGCCCCAAGGTTTGCCTTTATCTCCTGACGTACCAGGTTTATCGTTGCCCTCACTTCTACTGTCATTATAACCATCTTTATTATTGCCACCATTTCCATTACCACCAGTATATTTTTTATCGAAAGTTGCTTTTGGCTTGGGTGTTACTGGTGCAGGCGTTACAACTGCTTTTGGTTTAATGGGATTTGGGTTTGGATTGGTTACAGGCTTAGTATTAGGTGTTGTTGTTGAAGTTGGCACTGCGTCAGGATCATTGTCATTAGTATTATCTGTACTTGTTGCAGGTGTACTACTGCCACTTGGTGGGGTAGAACTATTATCAGCCGTACTTTCTGGTGCAGGATCTCCCTGAACCAAAGGTTGTACATCACCGCTGCCCTGATCACTAAAACCAATATTCACTTCTATACCTTCGATTAATAAAGGTTTTTCAATTACAGGTAATTGCCAGCGTATATAAAAGAAGATTAAAAAAACAACCACACAAACAAAAGCGGTAACAGCCGATGCCTGTAAGTTTTTATTTCTTTCAAAATGTTGCTCCATTGCAATTGTATTGTTCATACAAACTTAATTTTTAAAACTGGTGATTGAAAGGATGTTGAAAATTACTGCCATAACGATGCAGGTATGCACGTTTATGCATAAAAAAAGGTTAAGAATAGGCATATTGGGTTGTTTTGAGCCTTTGAAAAGAAGTTTTGTTTGACCAACGGAAGAATTTCTATTGAACATTTGTTGCGTCGCACCCTTGTGCAGAGGAATATAATTCAGCTTTTATCAGTTCAACAGCGTTATTTTGTATAAAAATTCTTAGATGTCAGCACGATTTACAATGATACCATATAAACAAAATTCTATGTCAATTTATTTTAGGGTGTATCAGCTGTATCACAAAAAAGCCTTCTGTAAAACAGAAGGCTTTTTTGTGAGTATTAGTTCGCATAATTGACTTACAATTTTTTAATTAACTCTTTTGCCATTCTAACGTAATCGGTATTTTTTTGTTCTGTTGCACCTGCAATGCATTTTTCGGCACTTGCTTTAGCACTTACTTTATCGCCTAAAGCAACTTCAATTTTTGCTTTTAGTAAGTAGTTCCAAAATGCTTTTTGGTTTAAATCAACTGCTTTATTAATGCAGTTCAAAGCTTTGTTGTAATCTTTATCCATTTCGTAATAAAAACTAGCAGCAGCATTGTACGTGTTTGCAGACACTTTATCACCTGCCAAAGCTTGTTCTGTTTGGGCTCTAATTCTGTCTTTTACATTGGTTGCAATAGGTAAACTCAGAGCAACTTTACCCCACATTAAATGTAATTCGCAACTTTCGGCTTGCACATTTGCAAACTGCATGGTAAACACTTCAATACTTTCTTTCAATTTCATTGGAGTAACTGTTACTCTTACTACATCATTTTCTTGCTTGTAAGCTGAAGGCTGATTAACAGTTGTATCTTTTGTAATAATTAAAGTCCACTCATTTTTGCCAGGAATTGATAAAAGGCCATATTTGCCTGCTTTTAATGCAACACCATTAATGGTTACTTCGTCTGTGAATTTTAGAGTAGTTGCACCATTTGCACCAGTACGCCATACATCGTTTAATGGGGCAAGTTCGCTGCCTTCTTTAAACATTGATCTTCCTTTTATAGATGGACGGGAATAGCTGAGTTCAATTTTACCTAATCCAAAATCCTGAGCAATGGTTTGTCCTGAGCTGGGAGCTGGCATTTTAATTTGTGCGTTTACAGAAATTGCACATGCAACAGCTACAATTGATAATAACTTCTTCATACTTTTTTTAGTTTATAATTACAAACCTACAATAACACGAAGTATTATCAAATGTTTTTTATAAATGGAGTTTATTTAAAATTGAAGTACCAGTTTTACTTTCTTGGTCTTTTTATCAGCCTGCCATTTAGGGCCTTCTTTTATAATCTCTATGGCTTTTTTACTAAGTGTTTTATTGTTTGTGCCGGGCGTTTTTATATTGTACGGATTACCAGAATCATTTACTTTAAATTCAATGGTTACATCGCTAAAATCTCCATCTTCTTCGGTTTTGCTGTTTAGCACTTCAGCAATTTTTTGTTGCAGATAATCATTAAAAGATTTCCATCCGCCAATAGGCGTTGCCCCTGAATTTATTATTTCTTGTTTGGCTGTTTTTGATACCGAACCAGTCATCGATTTTTTCTTACTTGCTCCGTAGCCAACCACAACAACTTCTGATAGGGATGAGCTTTCTTTATCAAGTACAATAGTATTGCTTGTATTGGCATTAAGTGTTAGTTCACGTTTTTCATATCCAACAGATTGTACTGATGCAACTGCGTTTGTATCGGTTACTTTAACTGAAAAATTTCCTTTATTGTCACTTAATGCTACAAAGTTTTGATTGTTGGTTTTGATATTAATATTAGCAGCAGGAATTGCTTCTCCTTTATCATCTGTAACCCTTCCTTTTATTACATTCAATGATCTGTTATTGGCATTATAAGAATAATTTATATTGTTGTTTGAAACAGATGGACTGGTATTAGAACGATTTGAAATGTTGTTGCCTGCATGAACATTAGCATTGGTGTAATCCTTATTTTCAGTAGGTGCATTTTTTGCTGCATTTAATAGCTGCTCTTTTTGTGTAGCTTCCTCTACTTTTAATCTATTTGCAACAGCATCCTCATTTTTTTCTTGTGTAATCAACTGTTCTTGTTTGTTATCGATTATAGTTGCTGCTTCTTTTGTATCAATAGAGGGTTTAATTGTTGGATACGATTTTGTAGCTGAATTTACAGTTTCATTTTTTGGTCCACTAGCAATATCTGTTGTAACCTCATTGTTTTTTACATCACCATTTTGAACACTAGACGATGGTGCATTTTTTATTTCTTCATGTATTTGTGCAATGGGTTGCTCAACAGTAGTTGCTTTTTTATTCATTAACCAAACTGTACTTCCAACTCCAACCATTAAAATTACAGCAGCTGCATAACGCAACCATTGTTTATTGTTACTGTTTATTGCTACAACTTTAGTTTCTTGTTTTTCTACTCCAGAAATATTGGTTGCAATAGTTTGCAAGCGACCTTGAACAGTTGTAAAATTTACATTTTCATAACCTTCCATAGCATCTGCTAAAAATGGGTCTTGTAAGGCTGCTTTTTCTATGGCGTATCTTTCTGTATTGGTAAGCTTGCCTGAAAAGTATTGTTCAATATCGGAAATAGCGTAATTTTTTGCAGTATTTGATGCTAAAATCATCGCTTCAGTTTTATCCAAAGCATTGTTCGATTTAATGGTATCGGCAATTTCAAAACCTTCGATAGCATCGGCTAAAAAAGAATCTTGCAAGGCTGCTTTTTCAAGTGCATGCATTTCTGATGCACTCATTTTGCCTTGCAAATATTTTTCAATATCGGCTTTGCTGTAATTAATATGTGTATTATCGTTAAGCATTGCTTTCCATACAAATTTTTAAATTTCGTCTTCCGTTTTGTATTAGGCTGCGTACTTTGTTCCATTCGATGCCCGTTAAATCAGCAATTTCATTGTAACATTTATTTTCTAAATAAAACAATTGAATGCTTTTTTTCTGCTCATCGTTCAGACCTTCTATACAATTTTCAAGACTTTGTAAATGTTGTTCTTTTTCTAGAACACGATCAAGATGAGAAAAGTCTTCTGATTGCATAAATTGCCCGTCAAATTCAACAGTTACTGTTTTCTTATCCTTCCTCAACTGCATTAAACAATGGTTTTTGGTAACCACATATAGCCAACTTTTAAAATTATCGACCTTATGATTGGGTAATTTCTGTGCCAGCTCCTGATAAATATTCATCACAGCATCTTGACTGGTATCTTCATTTTTCAAATATTTCATACAGGTACCAAAGACCAAATCTTTATAACGTAAGTATAAGACAGCCAATACATTCTGGTCGAGTGTTTGTTGAAAAGCAATCATTAAAGATTGGTCATTTAACGTTTTATCTATATGCCTTACAGGTACCATAGGACACTAAGATAATTGTTCTCTTATATAATTGCAGTTTCTGTGATAAATTTTGAGTTTAATTGAAGAAGAATACCTAATACAAGGTAGCAAATTTGCATTTCTATAGATGTTGCGTTGCAGATAAGAAATCATTCAAGATTTTATGCAACAATTTCAAATCGTTGAATATTCCATATTAAAAAGTAACTTTTTATAAGTTTTCTTTTCCACAAAATTGTCTATAAAATTGTTTTTAACGTTGCAAAACCATCAAAGCATTATTTTTACGCCCCAATAGAAATTGTATGCCTAAATACCCTAACAGACAATTCTTAGAATTTGAACAGCCAATTAAGGAGTTATATGAGCAAATTGAGCAAACGAAAAAACTGGCTGAGAAGAATCCAAAAATAGACTATAACAGTACGCTGCAACAATTGGAGCAATCTATAATTGATAAACGTGTAGAAATAACCCAGCATTTAACACCCTGGCAAAGAGTACAACTCAGTCGTCATCCGGATAGGCCATATACCCTAAAATATATAGAAAAAATGACCACTGGCTTTCTTGAATTGCATGGGGATAGAAATGTAAAAGATGATAAAGCAATGATAGGTGGTTTTGCTGAGTTAAATGGCGAAACAGTTATGTTTATTGGTCAGCAAAAAGGAATTAACACCAAAACCCGTCAGCTTAGAAATTTTGGTATGGCCAATCCAGAAGGTTATCGCAAAGCTTTACGTTTAATGCGGTTGGCCGAAAAATTTAATAAACCAGTTGTTACTTTAATTGATACACCAGGTGCATTTCCAGGTTTAGAAGCTGAAGAACGTGGACAAGGTGAAGCTATTGCACGTAATATTTACGAAATGGTACGTTTAAAAGTGCCTATTGTTTGTGTAATCATTGGTGAAGGTGCAAGTGGTGGGGCACTGGGTATTGGTGTAGGCGATAAAATGTTGATGATGGAAAATACTTGGTACACGGTAATTTCTCCTGAAAGTTGTTCTTCTATTTTATGGCGTAGCTGGGATAAAAAGGAAACTGCTGCTGAACAATTGCGTTTAACTGCAACCGATATGAAAGGTTTTGGTTTAGTAGATGAAATTGTTTCTGAACCAGATGGTGGAGCACATTGGGATTATGACGATGCTGCTCAACGTTTAAAAAGTTGCATCATCAATGCTTTGAATGAGTTTAAAAATATGGATCCACAAGAACGTATTAATCAACGCATAGAAAAGTATGAGCAAATGGGCTTCTTTGATGAAGTTGCTTTATAAGAATTAATTATTTCTGATTCGTAATTTCTAATTTATGGAAGCAATTTTTTGTTGACCAACTTTTAGTTTTCAAATCGGCTTCAGTGGCGTTGTTGAAAATCCTGCTGAATAGCAGGACACTCTTCAACTGAAGAATATATTTGAACAATAAATTCGACCTTTAATTTCAAATAAAAAATGTCTTTACGTTCTCAATTAGGTGGTACTGGAGTTGCATTAATCACTCCATTCAAACAAAATAACGATGTAGATTTTGATGCATTGGGTAAAGTAATAGATTATGTTATTGATGGTGGCGTAAACTACTTAATTACATTGGGCACAACTGGCGAAACACCAACAATTGACAAACAGGAGAAGTTTGACATTATTAATTATACTTGCGAAAAAGTAAATGGTCGTGTGCCTGTTGTTGTGGGCATTGGTGGTAACAGTACACATAGTTTGGTAAAAGATTTAGAACAATATCCATTAGATAAAGCTGTTGCAGTTTTAAGTGCATCACCTTATTACAGCAAGCCTTCCCAAGAAGGATTATTTCAACATTATAAAGCATTGGCTACCGCAAGTCCTAAGCCAATTTTATTGTACAATGTACCCGGACGTACTGGACGAAATTTAGCAGCTTCAACAACCATTCGGTTGGCTCGTGAAGTGGCTAATATTGCTGGTATTAAAGAAGCAAGTGACGATATGAATCAGGCAATGCAAATTTTACGTGACCGACCTGAAGATTTTTTAGTGGTAAGTGGCGATGATGCTTTGATTTTACCTCAACTAGCATGTGGTATGGATGGTGTAATCAGCGTTGCTGCTAATGCATTTCCTAAAGATTTTGCTGCAATGATTCAATTAGGATTAAAAGGTGATTTTGCTGCTGCAAGAAAGTTGCATTTTCGTTTATTAGAAGCCTACGATTTATTGTTTGTAGAAAATAATCCTGCTGGTGTAAAAGGTTTTATGTACGAACAAGGACTCATTGAAAATGTATTACGTTTACCTGTTACACCTTTAACTGAAGCAACTCAAAATAAAGTGAAAGCTTTTTTAGCAAAATATTAGTTTCATTGTTTCACACAAAGAAGCTAAGGTTACCACGTTCACAAAGAATTTTTGTAAGGAAAGGACTGAAAACATTCGCTTTATAGTCTTTGTGTACTTTGTATTCTTTGTTGCTTCGTGTGAAATTTTAATAAGTAATGAAAAAAATTATAATAGCAATAGATGGATTTTCATCTTGTGGTAAAAGCACTTTGGCTAAACAATTAGCAAAAGTACTCAACTATGTTTTTGTAGATAGTGGTGCAATGTACAGAGCAATTGCTTTGCATTTTTTTAGAAACAATATTGATATAAATAATGATAATGCTGTAACAGAAGCGTTACGTCATGTTCAATTAGAATTTGAATACAATGCAACAAAAGGTACCAGCGATATTTTACTGAACAATGAAAACGTTGAATCACTCATTCGTGATATGCATATTAGTCAAATTGTTAGTGCTATAAGTGCCAACAAATATGTACGTGAATTTTCTGTTGCTCAACAACAAAAAATGGGAGAGCAGAAAGGTATTGTAATGGATGGTAGAGATATTGGTACAACTGTTTTTCCAAATGCTGAATTGAAAATTTTTGTAACTGCAGATGTTGATGTACGTGTTGAAAGACGTTACGCTGAATTAGTTGCTAAAGGAGATATAGTTAGTAAAGATGAAGTAAAAGAAAATCTTGTTTCAAGAGATCATATAGATAGCACAAGAGAATTTAGTCCATTAAAACAAGCCCACGATGCTTTAATATTAGATAATAGCAATATTACCCGTGAAGAGCAATTGGAAATTGCCTTAAAATGGGCTCAAGAAAAAATGGAAGCTTAGAGCTAAAGTGAATAGTATAGGAGAGATATTAAACTTCACCTTTTTTTATGCAAAAATGTAACGAACGTTTAAATAGTTCGTTTAAACAAACTCCTCAACTTTTTCCATTCATCCCCAAAAAATAACCGTTCATGCCAAAAGCATGTACTATGTAAAGCATGGTAGTTAGTTTTGTTTTGTAATATTTAATAGCAAGAACTAAATAAAAATAAAAAACAATCAAAATGAAACTACTTATTACTACACTATTTTCAATGGGATTACTGCTTAATCCCTTGATTAACAATGCTCAAGAAGCTAAAAATGGAAAAATTTCAGGATTGGTTACTGATGAACAAAGGCCAGTAGAAGCTGCCAATGTAAGTTTATTAAAAGCAAAAGATTCGGCTTTTGTAAAAATGGCCATCACCAATAATAAGGGTGAATATGAATTTTCAGCTCTTACCAATGGCAAGTTTTTGATTTTGGTACAAGGTGTTGGTTATAGTAAATACTACAGTAATTCAGTAGAAGTAAGTAACACAAATACAAGTGTTGCTTTATCAGTTCGTTTAGCAGTTGCAAGCAAAGAATTGGGTAATGTAATGGTTACGTCAAAAAAAGCATTTATTGAGCAAAAATTAGATAGAACTATTGTAAACGTAGATGCATTAGCCACAACAACTGGCTTAACTGTATTAGAAGTGTTGGAAAAAGCTCCTGGAGTTGTTGTTGATAAAGATGGTAACATCAGTTTAAAAGGAAAATCTGGTGTTTTGGTTTTGGTAGATGGAAGACCTACTTATTTAGCGGGTCAAGATTTAGCCAATATGCTTAAAAATATGCCTGGAGGTAATTTAGATCAGTTAGAAATTATGACAAATCCACCTGCAAAATACGATGCATCGGGTAATGCTGGTGTAATTAATATAAAAACCAAAAAAACAAAAACTGTTGGGTTGAATGGAAGCGTTTCTGTTGGTTATGGTCAGGGAATTTATCCAAAATCTAACAACAGCATCAATTTAAATTATCGCCATGGCAAGTTCAACTTTTTTGCCAATGGTGGTTATAATTATAGTGAGCGTTTTCAAAATATTGATATAACAAGAAAATTTACTGATAAGAATAACGGGAATCTGTTTTCCTTATTCGATCAATATGCTGTAAGCAAAAAAAAATACAACAGTCATTCGTATAAAGTGGGTGCCGATTATTTTGCAAATAAGAAAACCACTTTTGGCATTGTTGTAAATGGTTATGGTGAAACTGGCGAAGAGCTTACCAACAATTTATCATTTATTCAAAATAATGTAGGTGTAGTAAATACAAAAAATGTAGCTGTAAACAATGTATCAACTGATTTAAAAAATGTGGGCGTAAACTTTAATTTTCGTCGCTTATTAGATACGTTGGGTACTGAAATTACAAGCGATATTGACTACTTGCATTACAACTCGGGCAACAAACAATTTATGAGTAACTTGTTTTATGATGCTGCTGGCAATAAAAAAGATTCTGACGAATTGATGCAAGGCAACCTACCTGCCGATATACATATTTACAGTGCAAAAGTTGATTATTCACACCCGATAAAAAAAGGAACAAAAATTGAAGCTGGTTTAAAAAGTAGCTATGTAGAAACTGATAACAATGCTTTATATGATAATTGGGATGGCAACAAATGGATTACAGATGCTGGCAGAAGCAACCACTTTAAATACAAAGAAAATATCAATGCTGCTTATGTAAATTTTAATAAGGAATTGAATAAAAAATGGAGTGTTCAAACTGGATTAAGAATTGAGAATACCATTGCAAAAGGTAATCAATTAACAACTGGTCAACAGTTTGACAGAAACTATACACAGTTATTTCCAACAGTTTATGTAGGATTTAATGCCAATGAAAAAAATCAGTTTGCTATAAATTATGGAAGAAGAATTGATCGACCTGATTACGAAGACTTAAATCCATTTTATTATTTCTTAGATAAATATACTTTTCAGGCTGGTAATCCATATTTAAGCCCACAGTTTAGCCATAATATTGAGTTGAGTCACACATTTGGTGGGTTTTTAACCACAACATTAAATTACAGTGCAACAAAAGATATTTTACAAGAAGTTTTTGATCAGGTAGATAGTACAAATACCACTTTTATACGAAAAGATAATATTGCCAAACAAAAGAACTTGGGCTTATCTGTAAGTGCAATGGTGCCAATTGCTAAATGGTGGAAAGCCAATATTTATACCAATGTGTACAACGCAAAATACAGTGGTTTAATTAATGGTTTATATTTAGAGGTTGACGGAACTACGTTCTCAGGAAATATAAGCAATCAATTTAGTTTTAAAAAAGGTTGGAATGCCGAGTTGAGTGCATTTTATCAAAGTAGAGCAATTGGTGGTGTAATAGTTATGCAACCAATGGGTGCTGTAAATATTGCACTAACAAAACAAGTGTTAAAAAATAAAGGAACTTTAAAGTTGAATCTTAGAGATGTATTCTTAACACAAGTATTTAATGGTTATTCTAAGTATCAGAATATAGATCTTACTGTTCACCAAACTAGAGATAGCCGTGTGGTAAATCTTGGATTTTCTTATCGGTTTGGGAAAGGAAAACCAACACAACAACGCAAACGTGGAGGAGCTGGAGATGAGCAAAGCAGGGTGAAAGGTAGTAGTGGAAATTAATATACTACAGTGAAGCAGTATATAAATTTTACTGCTTCACTTTAACAAATAACACCTTTGGTAAGCATTAAATTCCGTTCATCAGTTCTAAAATTTTACTGCATTCCATCAAAATTAAAATAGTTCCGTTTATACAAGAATTGAGTATAAACCGACCCAAATACACACAACTTGCAGTAGCGTTTAACTCAAAATCATCCGATTCAGTGAAATGCTCTTCACAAAAGTTTTCTCTCATGTGTTTATAGGAATAAAACCGACCTTCATGTCTATGAGGGTCTTTTTTTATAGTTTTTAATTTTTTTTAAAAACTAATTCTGCAAATAACTGCATAAAAGATATATTTGTGCAGCAAAATAACGCAAACTATGCAGCAAAAATTAGAAATCGACCTAACTGACAGCTTCGAAAAGATACCAGTAAAAATTTTTGAAACGTCAAAACAAGGTTCATTATTCGTAGCTACAGAGATCGCTAAACTTATAAGAGAAAAACAATCAAAAAGTGAAGATTGTGTACTTGGTTTAGCAACAGGTTCAACACCAATTAGCATGTATGCAGAGTTGGTAAGAATGCATAGAGAAGAAGGCCTAAGTTTTAAAAATGTAATCACCTTTAACCTAGATGAATATTACCCTTTAGAACGAAATGCATTTCAGAGTTACTGGAGTTTTATGCATCGACATTTATTTAATCATGTAGATATTGATAAAAGCAATATTCATATTCCTAATGGTGAGCTATTAAAAGAAGATGTAAAAAAGCATTGCCATAAGTACGAACAATTAATTGACGCAGTTGGCGGTATTGATTTGCAGGTTTTGGGAATAGGTAATAATGGTCATATTGGTTTTAATGAACCAGGCAGTAGCATATTTTCAAAAGCTAGAATCACTTCTTTAGATAACAGTACCCGAATTGCAAATAGTTTTGAGTTTCAAAATATTTCGCAAGTGCCACGTATGGCAATAACAATGGGCATTAGCACCATTATGAAGGCTAAGAAAATTTTGCTGATGGCTTGGGGTATGAAAGCTCCAATAATTGCTAAAAGTGTTGAAGGCAATGTTACAGAACAAATACCAGCAAGCATTTTACAGCAACACAACGATTGTACTTTTGTAATAGATAATACTGCTGCAACTGAACTTACCCGAATTAAAAGTCCTTGGTTAACTGGGGAATGTGAGTGGACAGACAGCATGATTAAACGTGCAGTAGTGAACATGTCTTTAAAACTAGGTAAACCAATTTTAAGCCTTACTACACACGATTATAATGAATGTGGATTAAGTGATTTACTGGTGGAGAAAGGTGATGCTTATGAGATTAATCTACAGGTATATTACATGCTTAGAGATAGCATTACAGGTTGGCCTGGAGGTAAGCCAGATGCTATTATTCCAAACCACCCTGAAAGAAGCACACCACATCCTAAACGTTGTATAATTTTTTCTCCACATCCCGATGATGATATTATTAGTATGGGGGGAACCTTCATGCGTTTACACGACCAAGGGCATGAAGTGCATGTAGCCTATCAAACAAGTGGAAATATTGCAGTAACTGATGAGTTTGTTACAAGGTTTTTAGACTTTGCTGTTGGGTTCGAAGATATGTTTGGCATAGATAATAAAACCAGCCAGCAAATTTTAAATGATGCCAGAAAATTTTTAGCAACTAAAAAAACAAATGATAGAGATACCAATGAAATAAGAGCTATCAAGGGTTTAATAAGAAGATGTGAAGCAAAAGCCACCTGCCGTTATGCAGGTCTTACAGATGACAGGGCTCACTTTCAAAACCTACCTTTTTATGAAACAGGAACCATTGAAAAGAAACCAATGGGCGAGGAGGATGTTTTAATAACTATGGAGTTATTGCAAAAGTTGCAGCCCAATCAAATTTTTTGTGCAGGTGATTTAGCTGATCCACATGGTACTCATAAAGTATGTTTAGATGTTGTTTTCGAAAGTATTAAACGTTTAAAAGCACAAGGAGAAGAGTGGGTAAATAATTGTTATGTGTGGATGTATAAAGGAGCTTGGCAAGAGTGGGATATAGCTGAAATAGAAATGGCCATTCCTATGAGCCCTGATCAGGTAATGAAAAAGCGTTTTGGCATTTTTATTCACCAGTCTCAAAAAGATATGGTACCATTTCAAGGAAGCGATTCAAGAGAATTTTGGCAACGTGCCGAAGAAAGAAATGCAAATACTGCTAATTTATATGCAGCATTGGGGTTAACTAAATATGCAGCTATGGAAGCATTTGTAAGATGGCATTTTTAAAATAAAAATAGTTCCTAATACTAAACCATTACCTCTGGAATATTTTGCAGAGGTTTTCTTTTCTCAATAAATGCAATTCAGAAAAGAAATATTATTGCACTATGAACAGTGGCTTTAAAGCGTATTGGAAATTGGCATGGACTCAGCCTAAATTTAAACAGTTAACTATTGCTGGTGTTTTAGTGTTGGTACTTATTCTTATTCTATTTCCTTTTTTCTTTAACTATATAGAACAAAGAGAAGGTTACACATTGAATGATCCTTTTTTAAATTTAATACCTGCAGCAAATGTTTCTAATATTGTATTTGCAATTATCTGGTCAATGGCCTTGTTAACAATTATAAGATGCATTCAGCAGCCACAAATATTTTTGATATTTTTATGGGGATTTATTTTTTTAAGCTTATCTCGGTTTATTTCAATTTTATCGCTTCCATTGAACCCTCCAAAAGGATTGATTGAATTAAAAGATCCATTGAGCAATACTTTTTATGGCAGTAAGTTCATTACCAAAGATTTATTTTATTCTGGCCATACTGCAACACAATTTTTAATGTTTTTATGCTTGCAAAAAAAGTGGGATAAACTAGTTACACTGCTGTCTTCAATAGCCATAGGTGTATTGATTTTGGTACAACACGTACACTATTCGATAGATGTTATTGCTGCACCAATATTTACTTTTCTAGTTTTTTTATTGGCTAAAAAAGTTACTACATCGGCATTAAAAAGCTTCTCCAATTTGAAAGTATAAACCCTTATTGTTGTTGCTTCCAATACCATAATCAATTCGTAAATTCAACCTTTCAGATTTGTTTAAAGCAAATCTCAATCCTCCGCCAAAACTGTATTTAATATTTTTAAAAGAGTATTCATTCACATTATTTGCAACACTGCCAAGGCCAGCAAATGCAGCCAGCCCAAAACGTTTCCAAATATGCATTCTATATTCCGATTGAAACACCAACAAATCATGGTCTCTGAATCTACCATTGTAATACCCTCTCATGCTGTTAGCACCACCTAATGAAGCAAGGTTTCTAATAGGTATTTCGTTTCCAATATTGTTTAGACTATAGGTTTGCAAAGCCAATACTTGGGTTTTACCAATAGGCAGGTATTTTCTTATGTCTACAACTAAAGTTGAGAAACTATAAGAAGAACCAAAAAGTTGGTTGTATTCGGTAAAAAAAACTTGGGCAAATGTTCCTTTATTGGGAGCAAATGCATGATTTCTTTTGTCATAGGTGAGGCTAACTCCCAACCCTGCACTACGATAGCCATTTCTACCAGCCACATTGTCTTTATCAAATAATCCGCCTTGCTGGTACTTAAGTTGCATTACATTTTGAAACTCGGCCAATCCGCCAATAAATAATTTATTGCCAAGGTTTCTCATTAAATGGGCGTAGATAAAATATTGTTGAAAAGAATACGACTCTTCTGCTTTTGAGGGGGTTTTATTGCCAATACCCCAAAATTTATCGGGAAATGAACTATATGAAATTTGTTCAGTCAAAATCAATTTTTCATTTTTAAAATATTGATTGCCATTTATAACTGCTACAAATTGTTTTTTGAGTGAGTAAATAGCTATAGCTTCTACATTAGATGTTCTACTAACGGTGTCTTTTTTTGAAATTTTAAATGTAGAAATCGACGCCAAACCAAAAGACCAATTGGTTTCAATAGATTTAGTAACCAGTGGCAGTAAAATACTATGGACTTTTTTGGAAGAATGGCTTGTATCATGTTGAGCCATAATATATAATGGCATCAATACAATAATCAATAAAGTTCTATTTTTTATACAAAAAAAATAACCGAGCAACCTCATAGGCTGCAATTTATAGAGAAAAATGTGACAGGATTGTTTAATTATCCTTCAAAAAAATGTCTTTCTACTTTTTTCAATCACATTATCTTTACATTTTTGTAATAATTTCTTAACATTACATTGTTAAAGACATTTAATTAAGTAAGGATGAATAAATGGAATTGTAATTATGAGTTAGGTGAAAGCCTTACACAAGAACAATTGGATTTTTTTGATAAGCATGGGGTAATCATTTTCAGAAACTTTCTTACCAAAGAAAAAGTTGATGTTTACCTGAGCGAATTGAAAAGATTGGAAAGCGAGTGGCTGGCTGAAAAAAAAGAAAAGGTAAATGGTATTCCTTTAAAGTATGGTAAAGATGATGCCGGAAATTTGACAATACAAAGACTTTGTTTCTCTTCTTTATACAGCAACCCTTTGCATCAATTATTAGAAGATGTACGATTAAAAGCATTAACAGATTTTCTTCACCCTTATGAAGGACGAATTGGAGAAAAAGAAAAAGATGGCTTGGTGATTAATAATTACATCAATACGCCCAACAGCACCTTCACACAAATGGGATGGCATACTGATAGCCCAAGGGATTTATTTCTAGGACAAAAAATTATGCCTATGCTAAATGTAGGTATTCATTTAGATACTTGCTTATTCGAAAATGGTGGATTACGAGTTTTGCCAGGCACTCATAAACAAAACATGTTGAAACTGCTTTTTGGAAAGAAATATTTTATAGATAATAGCGATGATGCAAAAGAGGTTGGATTTGACATTCATGCAGGCGATTTAACAGTACATGATGGAAGAACTTGGCATAGGGTTAAACAATCGCCTTTGGTGGGAGAAGCAAGCAGAAGAAGGGTAATGTACATACCAATCATTACAGGAAAGTACAAACCTAAAAATGAAACAAGTAAAACGCCCTTTTATCACAAATTCACAGCCAAAGTGCATCATTAACAACATTCCTAATACCAAACAAACTTTAAAGCCAACATTTTTGTTGGCTTTTTAAATGAATATTTCATGAGTTACGCATTAATAACAGGAGCAAGTAAAGGCATTGGAAAAGCAATTGCAATTGAATTGGCAAGCAGAGATATACCAGTATTATTAGTTGCTAGAAATGAAGCATTATTGCAAAAAGTTAGTGCCGAGATTATCAACACTTATAAAGTAGAAGCCAAGTATTTAGCAATCGATTTATCCAGTAATACTGCTTCTCAACAAGTTGTTGATTGGTGCAATCAACAGTCTGTTAAAGTACACATTCTTGTAAACAACGCAGGTTATGGATTAAGTGGATTATTGGAGAAATACAGTTTACAAGAACATGAAGCTATGATGCAGTTAAATATGTGTGTACCCGTTGCATTAAGCTATTTGTTATTGCCATCAATGAAGCAAGAAAAGAAAGCTTATATAATGAATATTGCAAGTGGAGCATCTTATCAGGCTGTGCCAGGATTAAATGTATATGCAGCAACCAAAGCCTTTATATTAAGTTTTAGCCGTGGCTTAAGGTATGAGTTGGAAAATACTTCGGTTTCGGTTACTGTTGTTGCTCCAGGAGCAACGGATACAGATTTTGCCAACAGAGCAAGTGTTACTGGAGCAAAAGCCCAAAAAATGGCAGCGAAGTTTAACATGCAGCCCAACGATGTTGCGAAAATTGCTGTGGATGGCATGTTTGCAAATAAAATTGAAGTAATTCCTGGCTTTGTAAATAAATTAGCCGTATTTTTTGCTTGGCTTTTACCAAAAAAATTGCTCGAAAAGTCGGCAGCGGGCATTTATGATTTGTAAATTCGAATAAGGCTCTTATATTTGCAACCCGATAAAAAAGGGAAATGGCTGCGTAGCTCAACTGAATAGAGCATCTGACTACGGATCAGAAGGTTTTAGGTTTGAATCCTAACGCGGTCACAAAATAAAAAGAGGCTGTCTCAAAAGTCCGAGACAGCCTCTTTTTATTCGGAGAGATAATGACGAAATTTTTCGTACATCCAATTCTCAGAGTCTTATTTTTACTTTTGAAAAAACCTCTTTTATTGGTTTATACCTATTTAAATCGGTAATACCATGTAACTTGCATTTCCTTTAGAAAAATTATTGTAAAAGGTAACCTTAATTCATTTTTATGACTGATTTATCTAAGTTTAATCCTAATTCAGTTAGTAATCCCAATAACAATATCTTTGGATTACCATTTACTGAAGATGACGCAACCCTGATTTTATTTCCTGTTCCCTGGGAAGTTACTGTTAGCTATAATGCAGGAACTGCAAGAGCAGCTGAACATATTTTTAATGCAGCCTTACAGGTAGATTTATTTGATGCCGATTGTAAAGAGGCCTGGAAAAAAGGTTTTTATATGATGCCAGTTGATCGTAAAATATTAATGAAGAGTGATTACTTACGCAAAGAGGCTGAATTGTACATAGATTATATTTCTAAGGGAGAAATTTTAGAGAACAATAAGTTTATGTGTAATGGATTGAAAGAAATTAATGAAGGAAGCCGATTTTTAAACAATTGGGTATTTGAACAAACCAAACAATTATTGAATAAGAATAAATTGGTTGGACTAATTGGTGGAGATCACAGCACATCGTTTGGGTATATAAAAGCATTGGCTGAGCAGCATGCCGATTTTGGAATTTTACAAATAGATGCCCATGCAGATTTACGCAAAGGCTATGAAGATTTTAAATACAGCCATGCTAGCATTATGTACAATGTGTTGGAAGAAATTCCTGCTGTAACTAGGTTAATGCAGGTAGGTGTAAGAGATTATTGCGAAGAAGAATACAATTACATTATAAGTGCAGGCAACAGGGTTTTTACTTACACTGATAAAACCATTAAAGAAAAAATGTATGAAGGTGTTACTTGGAAAGAAATTGCCGATCAAATTATAGATTACTTACCACAAAAAGTGTACATCAGTTTTGATGTAGATGGTTTAGATCCTAAGTTATGTCCTAACACTGGAACCCCTGTCCCTGGCGGTTTTGAAGTAGATCAGGTATTGTATTTGTTTAAAAAGATAAAACAGTCAGGTAAAACAATTATCGGTTTCGATTTGGTTGAAAGTGGTGTTGGCGATTACGATTGGGACAGCAATGTGGCAGCAAGAATTTTATGGCGTATGTGTAATATGATTGTGAAAGACTAAGCAAAGTATCCTGCAATAATTTAGAACAATTCATGCAAAACAACTTTATATTTATTGTATTTAACACCCAGCAAAAAAGTATTCGTTTATTGGCTACAGCATTATTGTTCTTAAATGGGTTAGTCTTTTTATACTTCTATTATCAAACTAATCATCGGGTTATATTTGCTGTCATTTCATTAAGCATCCTCCTTTTATCTATTATAGATGCATCGAAGAAAAAATCTGCCGGTTGGACTATTCATTTTTTAGGAATTGCACTGGTGAATATAGCATGGATATTGACTGGTTATTTTTGGTTGGCTTTAATTATGACTGCTTTATCTTATTTGGCAGAAAATAGTGCCAGGCATAAAACATTTTTCATTTCAGAACAGCAAATTAAAATTTCTAATTTTTTTTTTAAAACATATCAATGGATCGATTTACAGAATGTTGTATTAAAAGATGGACTATTAACCCTCGACTTTAAAACCAATAAACTATTACAGGTAAATATTTCTTCAGAAATTAATCCTCAACAAGAACAGGAATTTAACGAATTTTGCCAGCATTGTCTAAAAAATATATAGTTAACCATTTAACTATTCTTCATTCACCATTCACAAAAATTTTATGCTTAAACATTCACCATACGTTTTGTATTCAGATGGCAATGGAAATATTTTTGAAGACACTTCTTTGTATGTTGTAGGACGTGCAGGTTGGGATGCATTTGAAGTGCCTGTGGATGAATGGATTGAATTACCAGATGGAGGAAACTTGTATGAATTGCTAGGCAGAAGAGGAATTGGCATTGATGTGAACACAGGCGACATGCGTTTATGTGAAAAAGGTTGGGCCGTTGCTGCATTCATTCCTCCAGCACATACCAGTTTATTTTTAGCGGCTTATGAAGCTTTGCCAGAAGCTCCAACATTGCCTTTATTTTGTTATACAGCAGCAGGGTGGTTCGACGATAAAACGTATGTAACTGCTGTAAGAATAGAAAGAGACATCCGTCAGGAGTGTGCTGGTTACGATGATGATAAAATTAAGACAGGCTCCGAAAATTTGTTAGAAGCCTTTCCACACAACCGTTTGGTAAAACATTTAATGGATACTTGTTGCAATACTTACAGTTGCCCAGCAGCAAGAAATTTTGCTTTAGGAAGATGGGAATGTCCTGTACCTGCATCACCTGCCTGCAATGCCAATTGTATTGGTTGCGTTTCTTTTCAACCTATTGAAGAAGAGATTACTTCGCCACAAGACCGTTTAACTTTTAAACCTACTGCCGAAGAAATTGTAGAGTTTACCGTGCCACATTTAATGAATGCACCTTACCCAATTATTAGTTTTGGTCAGGGTTGTGAAGGAGAGCCTTTACTCATGTGGGAAACCTTATGTGAAGCGATCAAAGAAATTCGCAAACACACCAACAGGGGAAGTATCAACATCAATACCAATGGCTCTATGCCTAAAGCTGTGAAAGCCATGTGTGAAGCAGGTTTAAATAGTATTCGTGTAAGTACCAACTCGGCACGTAAAGAAATTTATACCAAGTATTATCGTCCAAATAATTATCAGTTCGAAGATATTATCGAAAGTTTGAAAGTGGCAAAAAGTATGGGTGCATGGACGAGTATTAATTACTTTGTTTTTCCAGGCATGACCGATTGTGAAGAAGAATATGAAGCATTGAGAAAATTAATTAAAGAAACTGGATTGTGCATGATTCAGTGGCGTAATTTTAATATTGACCCCGATTGGTATTTAGGACAAATAGGAGTTACTGAAACAGGTGAAATGATGGGTGTAAAA
Organism: Chitinophagaceae bacterium; assembly: GCA_044348985.1. GTDB lineage: Bacteria > Bacteroidota > Bacteroidia > Chitinophagales > Chitinophagaceae > UBA1930. The sequence goes on along the minus strand of JBIKRV010000014.1, from coordinate 68,032 downwards.
CAGTTGCAAGATTTAATTCATGAAGAATTTCCAGAAGTGAAATTTGGTTATTTTAATCCACCAATGGAAAGAATCAAAGGCGATTATGAAATGGATTTTGCTCACTAATTTTTCCTCAATAATAATTTATGTACTGAGCTTTAGTACTACTATTTAGCTTCAGTGGCGTCGCACTCTTCAACTGCATAACATTATTGAACACGTAATTTATACATGGAAACCACTACTATTATTCTACTTTGTATTGCTGCATTTTCTGCAGGTTTTGTAGATGCCATTGTTGGTGGAGGTGGATTAATTCAAACACCAGCAGGATTAATATTATTACCCAATTTACCAGTAGCAACTGTAATTGGTTCTTTAAAAATTCCTGCATTTAGTGGAACTTTTTTTGCTGCTCGTCAGTACCTGAAAAAAGTGGACATGAATTGGAAACTTTTGGGCTCAATGATGGTATTGGCTTTTTGTTTGTCGTTTACAGGTTCCTTTGTTTTATCTAAAGTACACAACGATTTCATGAAGCCAGTTTTGTTAGTGGTTTTATGTGGTGTTGCTATATACACTTATTCAAAGAAAAATTTTGGTCAGCATTCTGATAAAGATCATTCAGTAAAAAAGCAATTTACTTACGCAATGCTTATTGCCATTGGTATTGGCTTTTATGATGGATTTATTGGCCCTGGTGCAGGAAGTTTTTTAGTGATGGCATTTATTACATTATTGGGTTTCGATTTTTTACATGCATCGGCAAATGCTAAAATGGTGAACCTTTCAACCAATATGGGTTCCATTGTTTTCTTTTTAATTAATGGTTCTATTATTTGGAGTATTGCTATTCCTATGGCATTGTGTAATGCATTGGGTGGTGCAATAGGAGCTAAACTTGCTATTAGTAAAGGCAATCAATTTATAAGAATATTTTTCTTATTGGTTGTTGTTGGAACATTGATTCGTTTTGGGTATGATGTGTTTGTGAAGAGGTGATTGAAGTTGAAGAGTTGAAGAAGTTGAATGGGTTGAAAAAGTTAAAGAAGTTGAAAGTGTTGAAAAGGTTGCTGTATGATTCTTCCCCCTCTTGGGAGGGGTGAATGAAAACATGAATTATAGCGTATTTTTAATGGGGTGGGTTTAGTTGAATAGTGTTATGAACCCTGAATGGTGCCCTGCTGGTCAGCAGGATTTTCAACAACGCCTCCCGATAATTATCGGGAGAAGCCCAATGCTTATTCTACTGCTGGTAGCATAAAAAATAAAAAACAAAAAGATTCAAATACTTACTTTCGCCAAAATTTAAAAAAATGGAATTACAGCAATTAATATTAGAAGCCTGGGCAAATCGTGAATTATTAAAAGATGCCAAATATAGCAATGCTGTACGTGCAGTGATTGAAGAAGTGGACAAAGGTCGTTTAAGAACTGCATCGCCAATTGCTGAAGGACAATGGCAGGTGAATGAGTGGGTTAAACAAGCCATTTTAATGTACTTCGGTATTCAGCAAATGCAAACATGGGATGTTGCTCCATTTGAGTTTTACGATAAAATGTTGTTGAAGAAAAATTATGCATCGTTGGGTGTACGTGCAGTACCTCATGCAGTTGCACGTTATGGTGCATACTTGGCAAAAAATGTTGTATTAATGCCAAGTTATGTAAATATTGGTGCATTTGTAGATGAAGGCACAATGGTTGATACATGGGCAACTGTGGGTAGTTGTGCTCAAATAGGTAAAGGTGTTCATTTGAGTGGTGGTGTTGGAATTGGTGGCGTATTAGAACCATTGCAGGCAAGTCCTGTAATTATTGAAGATGGTTGTTTTATTGGCAGCCGTTGTATTGTTGTAGAAGGTGTAATTGTTGAGAAAGAAGCTGTGTTGGGAGCAAATGTTGTGTTAACTCAATCAACAAAAATTATTGACGTAAGTGGAGATACACCTATTGAAATGAAAGGTCGTGTACCTGCAAGAAGTGTGGTAATTCCTGGTAGTTACAACAAAAAATTTCCTGCTGGTGAATTTGGTGTTGGTTGTGCATTAATTATTGGTAAACGTAAGCCTAGTACAGATTTGAAGACAAGTTTGAATGATGCGTTGAGGGATTTTAATGTGAGTGTGTAGAATAATGTCATGTCGACGTTAGGAGACATCTGCTATTTAAATATGAGATTCCTCGTTCCTCGGAATGACAATAAAAAAGTCTGCATCAATTTTGATGCAGACTTTTTTATTGTTGCAAAATGGCTTTTGCTAAAGAGCTTAAATCTTTCTCAGTATGTAAGGCATTTACAACTGCTCGATTAATTTTTTTACCTTGCGGATTGGGGTAAGCAAATGACGAAATAATGATTTGTTGATTGGCAAAATAATCTTCATCTAAATGTTCAGGAAGTAGAAAAACAGGTAGTCGATTATCATTGTAAATATGGTCGTTTTCTTTAAGCAAATTTTTAAGAAAACTGATATTATGCAAGAGTTGTTCTCTCTTTAATTTATAGATAGCTTGCCCGTTAATAAATGCATAAGCCAATGCTGGTGCAAGTGCTGTTGATGCAGTGTATTCGGGCAAAGTTTGAATTAAATTGGCCGTATTAATATTGCTGCAGCTTATTGCACCTCCATTTATACTAAATGCTTTAGACAATGAGTAGGTTAACACATATTCTATATTGTCTTTTCTAGGTAAAATGCTGCTAATGCCTTCTCCTTTATTACCCAATAAGCCAATGCCATGCGAATCATCTATTATAACAATCACAGGCTTTTCAATAAATTTCAAAAAATCAAAATCGTTTATTTCTCCAGTTAATGGATTTACAGAATCCGCAATTAGTACGGGTGTTTTGTCAAATTTATTTTTGTGAATGCTGTGCAATGTGTTTTCTGCCCATTTGTCGAAACTTAGATTTTGTTGATGAATTTTGTTAACAGCAGGATGAGCTTCTGGGCAAACACTTGTTGGATGACCTTTGAATAAGCTTGACGCAACTGTTCCTGCATTATAGCCTGAAGAAAAACTAACTGTTTTTGCCGTGTTTGTTAGTGATGAAAGTAAAGTTTCAAACTGTTCGAAAATGGCTGATTGTGTATTTGATATTCTTGACGATGGAAATAACCACCCACATTTTTCAATGCCGTATTTTACCAATTGCTTAAACTGTACATCATGCTGAACACCCAAATAACCATAGCCTGAGAAGAATAAATATTCTTTCTTATTGTTAATAGTACAACGACCAGGATTGTCAGCAAGATGAAACATGGTGATGTTTAAAAAATCTTTATGCAGGTAAAGTTCGTTTAATTGCTGGAATGATTACCATGTTTTTGTTGCATTATATCATTAAAACTATTACTTCCTCCTTTTGGGATACTTAAACTTTGCCACTCTTTATTTTTAAGCATTCTTCCAATATATACTATTTGTCCAACATGATAAGGATAGTGTGCCAATTGTCTGAGTATGGCATCATAAACAATTAAAGGTTCCGTGCGGATGTAAATTGTTTTGCTTAAATCCTCGGGCTGCAAGCTTTTTAATGTGTCTAACAAGCATTTCCAGCCATCGTTCCAAAAAGAAATCAAATCTTCTTTGCTGCATTCCATTACTTCAAATTCACCATCACGTTTACGCCAATCTTTTTCACCATCTTCTGTTAAAAAATTGGTCCATCTGCTCAACATATTGCCATACAAATGTTGAATAATTATAGCTATACTATTGCTTGCTTCATTGGGCTGAAAAAAGAAATCGCTTTCGTCTAATTGAGCAAAAGTACTGTCACCTAAGGTTTTATAATATTCAAATCGTTTAATAGTGTCTTCTAAAAAAGTAGTTTGCATAATTTTTTTATGAGCAGTAAATTAAATATTCAGCAGTAGTGCTATCTGAATTGAACATAACCGAAGCATCACTTGCTTGTTTAACGGCCATTGACCAAGCTAAAATAAGATTTGTACTGCAGAATCATGTTTAATTTATCATGCTTTTTACAACAACAGTAACTCTGTACATTATTACTAAAATAGCAGTAAGCCTTTATACAAAAAAATCAGTTCAAGCATTTTATTCAACTTTCTGAAAAAAAATAAACGTAAGAATTACACTTATTTTAAAAAGTTGTGTACATTGCTTTCGCAAGCAACGGTTTGCTGATACATTATGGAACACAAATTTTATGTAATAGGGGTGGATTATGGAACAGATTCAGTTCGATCCATCATTGCAGATGCCTCAAATGGCAGTGAAATTTCTTCTTCCGTTTTTTATTATCCCCGTTGGAAAAAACAAATGTACTGCAACGCAGTAACCAATCAATTTCGACAACATCCATTGGATTATCTAGATGGCTTAGAATACACCATTAAAGACTGCTTACAAAAAGCCGGAGCAACCGTTGCAGCCAATGTAAAAGGTATTGCCGTAGATACAACAGGTTCAACACCTGTTGCTGTAGATGCAACAGGAACGCCATTGGCATTATTACCGAAGTTTGCTGAAAATCCAAATGCGATGTTTGTATTATGGAAAGATCATACAGGTGTAAAGGAAGCTGCAGAAATAAATGAACATGCTACAAAATTCGCTACCAACTATTTACAATTTGTAGGTGGTATTTACAGCAGTGAATGGTTTTGGACCAAGCTGTTACATGTTTTGCGTGAAGATGAAAGTGTACGTAATAGTATATCTAGTTGGGTGGAACATTGTGATTGGATTCCTTTTGTACTTACTGGAGGAAAAAATGTAAAAGACATCAAACGTGGCGTTTGCAGTGCAGGGCATAAGGGCTTGTGGAGTGAAGCTTTTGATGGGTATCCTCCTAATGAATTCTTTAAATCTTTAGACCCTGTTTTAGATGGCTTTACCAATAAATTACCTAAAGAAACTTATACTTCAGATAAAGCAGCAGGAACACTTTCGGCAGAATGGGCAAATAAATTAGGATTGTCAACCAATGTTGTAATTGCTGTTGGAGCTTTTGATGCTCACATGGGTGCTGTTGGTGGCCAAATAGAACCATACTATTTAAGTAAAGTAATGGGCACTTCTACTTGCGATATGTTGGTTGCTCCAGTGGATGAAGTTGGAAATACTTTAGTGAAAGGAATTTGTGGTCAGGTAAATGGTTCTATCATTCCAAATATGATTGGAATGGAAGCCGGGCAATCAGCTTTTGGCGATGCGTATGCCTGGCTGAAAAATGTATTGGGTTGGAGTTTGGATTTACTCGAAGATGAACATCTAAAAAATCAAATTTCTGATAAAATAATTGTTGAGCTTTCTAAGCAAGCTGCACAATTGTCATTGAGTTTAAAAGATGAATTGGCAGTTGATTGGTTAAATGGACGACGTACACCCGATGCCAATCAGCTATTGAAAGGTGCTTTTACTGGATTGAGTTTAGGAACTGATGCACCACGAATGTTTAAGGCATTGGTGGAAGCTACTTGTTTTGGTGCAAAAGCCATTGTAGAAAGGTTTGTAGAGCAAGGCATTCCTGTGAAAGGATTAATTGGATTAGGAGGCGTTGCTAAAAAATCGCCTTATATTATGCAGGTAATGGCCGATATTATGAAAATGCCAATTCGTATTCATAAAAGTGAACAAACCTGTGCATTGGGTGCGGCGATGTTTGCTGCAACTGCTGCTGGTATTTTCACAAAAGTGGAAGATGCCATGCAAGCAATGGGACAAGGCTTTGATGCAGAATATCATCCCAACAATGCCAATGTTGATTACTATGCAAAACGTTATCAGCAATACAAAGCATTGGGAAACTTTGTAGAGCAAAATTAATAATTACAGAAAACAAAATCCCTTCAGGGGTAGTAACATGAGTAAATATCAACACATTCAAGAAGAGGCATACCATGCCAATATGGAACTACCTAAGTTAAACTTGGTGCTATTCACTTTTGGTAATGTAAGTGCCGTAGACAGAAGTCAAGGCGTTTTTGCCATTAAACCAAGTGGCGTTGCTTACGAAGATTTAACACCTGTAAAAATGGTGATTGTAGATTTCGATGGCAATGTTGTAGAAGGTTCACTTCGTCCTTCTTCGGATACTAAAACACATGCAGTTTTATACAAGTACTGGGATAGTATTGGTGGTGTTGTGCATACACATTCTATTTATGCAACTGCATGGGCTCAAAGCCAGTTGGATATTCCCATTTTTGGTACTACTCATGCTGATTATAATACTGTTGATATTCCTTGTGCACCACCTATGAATGATGCAATGATTAAAGGAAACTACGAGTATGAAACTGGGTTTCAAATACTCAATTGTTTCAAAGAAAGAGGCCTTGATTATAAAGAAGTGGAAATGGTTTTAGTGAGCAATCATGCACCTTTTACTTGGGGCAAAAATGCACACAAAGCTGTTCACAACAGTGCTGTATTAGAGTTTATTGCAAAAACAACATCGATTACGTTGCAAATAAATCCCAATGCTCCAAGATTAAAAGAGTCACTGAAAAGAAAACACTGGGAAAGAAAGCATGGACCGGATGGTTATTATGGACAGTAGAAGTTGAGTATAAAAAATTATGGTACAAGCTGTAGAACAAAACTCAACTACAGTGGCAAGTTTATCCTGAGCATAGTCGAAGGACACACTTGTACTGAAGAATAAAAATGAACTTTTATCGAAGCATAGTTTTTAAACCACAATGAGAAAACGACAAAAAGAAACACAACGTTGTGAATCGTTTATTCGTATTGCCGATGTGGTTTAAAATTACCCTCCCTTGGAGGAGCCTAGGGGAGGTGAAAAGTTGAATAATGAACCGAAAGTTGAAGTGTGCCCTTCGATAAATTGAGGATAAACTTGCCATGAAAGTTCAATTGAAATACCCGCCTGAACGAACGGGCAGGCAAAAGCTGATAACAAAAAATAAAAACAAAAAAATGATAACTGATTTAAAAACGCTTGAAGTTTGGTTTGTTACTGGTAGCCAAAACTTATATGGAGAAGAAACATTGAAGCAAGTTGCAATCAATGCTCAAACAATTGCAGCATCCTTAAATGCTCACGAGCAAATACCTGTAAACATTGTTTGGAAACCAACTGTAAAATCTACAGAAGAAATTTTTGCTATTTGCCAAGAAGCTAATATTTCTAAAAATTGTATTGGCATTATTGCTTGGATGCACACTTTTTCTCCGGCAAAAATGTGGATTAATGGATTGAAGATTTTGCAAAAACCATTGTTACATTTTCATACACAGTTCAATAGAGATATTCCTTGGGAAACGATTGATATGGACTTTATGAACTTAAACCAATCTGCTCATGGCGATAGAGAATTTGGTTTTATTATGAGCCGCATGCGTTTGAACAGAAAAGTGGTGGTTGGCCATTGGCAAGATGAGGAGACTATTGCTAAAATTAATGTCTGGTCTAGAGCAGCTGCTGGTTGGAACGATTGGCAAGGTGCAAAATTTGTACGCTTTGGCGATAACATGCGTTATGTAGCTGTAACAGATGGTGACAAAGTAGAAGCTGAATTACGTTTTGGCTATAGTGTAAACACACATGGTATCGGCGATTTGGTAGCAGTAATGAATGAAATTACCGATGCACAGGTAGATAATTTAGTACAAGAATATGCTGATTCATATACATTGATGTCATCTTTATTAGTTGGTGGGGAGCAGCACCAAAGCTTACGTGATGCTGCAAAGATTGAATTAGGTATGCAAGCCTTTTTAGAAGCTGGAGGCTATAAAGGTTATACTGATACATTTGAAGATTTACACGGTCTGAAGCAATTGCCAGGTATTGCTTCTCAACGTTTAATGGCTAAGGGTTATGGCTTTGGAGGTGAAGGTGATTGGAAAACTTCAGCTTTAGTACGTGCCATGAAAGTAATGGGTAGTGGTTTAAAAGGCGGCAACTCTTTTATGGAAGATTATACCTATCATTTTAATCCAGATAACAGATTGGTACTAGGTTCTCACATGTTAGAAATTTGCGAAAGTATTGCCGACGGAAAACCAAGTTGTGAAATTCATCCTTTAGGCATTGGAGGAAAAGAAGACCCTGTACGTTTAGTTTTCAACTCAGCACCTGGACCGGCTTTAAATGCATCTATTATAGATATGGGAAATCGTTTTCGTTTAATTGTAAACGAAGTGTTGGCTGTAGCTCCATTGCATCAATTACCAAAATTGCCAGTTGCAAGAGTATTATGGAAGCCTTATCCAAACATGCATACCGGTTGTGCAGCATGGATTTATGCCGGTGGGGCTCATCACACCTGTTATTCTCAAAGTCTTACCTCAGAGCATTTGGAAGATTTTGCATCAATAGCTGGTATAGAATTTACATTGATAGGAAAAGAAACAACATTGCACCAGTTTAAAAATGAATTAAGATGGAGTGATGTGTACTATCAAATTAATAGATAGCTGCACAGTACTTTAACAATGAAATCTGACACATTTATATACCATAAAAAACGGTGGATGTGTTTTTGTTATAAATTGTACTTTTAATTTCAGAATTTAATACAAAAACCAATTAACTAACATCGGCAACCTAAAATTGCTAAACTTTAAAATGATTGATGCTTATGAACAGTCTAGCCCTATCCGACAAAATTATTTTTGTTGTGTACTTCTTAATTGTAGCCGGTTATGGCTATTGGGTGTACAAAAAAAAGAAACAAGAAGTATCGGCATCTCATGACTTCTTTTTAGCTGAGGGTTCTCTTACGTGGTGGGCCATTGGTGCTTCATTAATTGCTTCCAATATATCTGCAGAGCAGTTTATTGGTATGAGTGGGGAAGGTTTTTTTGTGGGTGTTGCTGTTGCAGCTTACGAATGGATTGCAGCTATTGCATTAATCATTATTGCCGTTTGGTTTATTCCAATTTATTTAAAGAATAAGATTTATACCATGCCTCAGTTCCTTAAAACGAGGTATAACGAAACGGTTGCATTAATTATGGCCATCTTCTGGTTATTCTTATATGTTTTTGTAAACTTTACATCAATTCTTTATTTAGGTGCAATTGCTATTGATGGATTATTAGGCGGTGGATATTTACACATTGTAATGATTGTATTAATGTTGATGGCATTGTTAATTACATTAGGAGGAATGAAAGTAATTGGCTTTACTGACGTAATTCAGGTTGCAGTTTTAATTATAGGAGGTTTTGCAACAGTTTATATGGCATTGCAAATTGTAGATCACAGAATTAATGGTGTAGCTAACGGTAGTGCAATTGCTGGTTTTAAAACATTAATGGTCCAGGCTCCCGAGCATTTCAAAATGATATTGCCTAAACCCAATAACAATGATATGAGTGCTGCTAGTCAGTTGGCAAGAGATAAATATTTAGTGTTACCGGGTATTGCTATGTATTTTGCTGGTCAATGGATTGTGAATTTAAACTATTGGGGCTGTAACCAATACATTACACAAAGGGCATTGGGAGCTCAATTAGAAACTGCACGTAAGGGTATTTTATTTGCTGGATTCATGAAATTGTTTATGCCAGTTATTGTAATGTTACCAGGTATTGCAGCCTATGTATTGTACAAAAACGGCCAATTGCCGGGTTTTGATGGTGGTAAAGATGGAGCGTATTCGGCAATACTTGCTTTCTTACCATCGGGTTTAAAAGGCTTGGCTATTGCTGCACTAACTGCTGCAATTGTAGCATCATTGGCTGGTAAAGCCAATAGTATTTCAACCATTTTTACTTTAGATATTTACAAAAAGTACATTAATAAGAATGCCAATGAAAAGAAAATGGTTTGGACTGGTAGAATGACGGTAGTTGCTTCTATGATTGTTGCTATTATATTTACTTGGAAAGATTTATTGGGTATTGGCGGCGAAGGCGGATTTACATTCATCCAAAAATATACAGGCTTTATTAGCCCGGGTGTATTTGCTATGTTTATTCTGGGTTTCTTCTGGAAACGTACAACAGGTGCTGCTGCATTGGTAGGTTTAATTATGGGTTTTGTTTTGACAATATTTTTTAACAGTTACGCTATTGGTATTTTTGGACATGAAAACTTTATGTACAGTGCTTACTTGAATAAAGATGGGGTTTATGAAATTCCTTTCTTAATTAATATGGGCTGGTCTTTTGTAATCACAGTAATTACAATGGTAGCTATAAGCTTAACTGGACCAAAAGTTAATCCTAAAGCATTTGAAATAGATGCAAGCATGTTTAAAGTAAGTAAATCAACTTTGGTTTTAATAGTAATTACTTTAATGTTATTGAGTGCGTTGTATATTAAATTCTGGTAAATGAACCCTGATGCATATAAAGACCATGACAATTTTTTTGTAGCTGTAGATTGCATCATCTTCGGTTTTGATGGTAAAGAGATTAAAGCATTATTGGTTAAAAGATCATTAGAACCGAAGATGGGCAAATGGTCGCTCATGGGTGGTTTTGTTACTCAGAATGAAAGTGTACACGAAGCTGCGTCAAGGGTATTGGAAAATCGTACCGGACTTACGAATATATATATGGAGCAATTGCATTGTTTTGGCAATGTAAATAGAGATACGGCTGCAAGAGTAATTTCTGTAGCCTATTTTGCTTTAATAAAGTTGGATGATTATAGTGAAGTGTTGATGAAGGAGCACAATGCTAAATGGTTTCCATTAAATAAAATTCCTGCAACCGTTTTTGATCATAAACAAATGATTAAACTTTCTTTGGAATATTTACAGCAAAAGTCAATTACCCATCCAATTGGATTTGAACTATTACCAAATAAATTCACTTTACAGCAATTGCAGGCATTATATGAGGCCGTGTATAATACCAGCTTCGATAAAAGAAATTTTACCAAAAAAGTCTTATCGCTGAATTTGCTGAATAAGTTAACTGAGAAAGAAAAAACAACTTCCAAAAAAGGATCTTTCTTATATACGTTCGATAAGGAAAAATACAGCCAACTGGAAAAACAGGGAATTAAATTCTTGTAACCATTTACTATGAAAAAGCAATACTGCATTATACTGTTTTTATTGTTCAGCTTTAATACTTACAGCCAAAAAAATATGAGACTTTGGTATGCACAACCTGCCAAAGATTGGAATGAGGCTTTACCCATTGGCAATGGAACTTTAGGTGCAATGATTTTTGGTAGAACCGAAGAAGAGTTGATTCAATTGAATGAACAAACTTTATGGACTGGTGGACCAGCTAATCCCAATCCCAATCCTGATGCTCCCAAATATTTGCAGCCTGCAAGGGAAGCCATCTTTAAGGACAGCATTAGTCAAGCAGTGAAGCTGTTGCGTAAAATACAAGGTCCTAATACTGAAATGTACCAGCCCTTGGGAGATATTATCATCAAGCAACAATACAAAGGAGAGCCTTCTGCCTACACTAGAGATTTGAATATTTCCAATGCTACATCAACTACAAAATTTACGGTAGATGGAGTTGAATACACAAGAGAGATTTTTGCTACTGCTCCAGACAAAGCCATCATCATACGTTTAACCTCTAGCAAAAAAAATGTACTTAATTTTTCTGTGGATGTAAAGCATGAACTGCGTTATGAAAAGTTGGTGACTGCCAATAATGAATTGGTGTTAAAAGGAAAAGCAAGAATCAATAACGATGAAAGAAGAAATCCAAAACCATTGATTTATGAAGATGCCGAACACAAGTTTGGTATGCGTTTCCAGTTTAGGATTAAGGCTGTAAATAAGGATGGTGAATTGAGCAATACAGATTCATCTTTGGTTATCTCCAATGCAACAGAAGTGATACTTTATGTTACTGCTGCAACAAGCTTTAATGGCTATGATAAGTTTCCTGATAAAGATGGCAAGGATGAAGATAAATTGGCTACAGATTATCTACATGCAGTTATCAAAAAACAGTTTGCTGATTTGTTGGCAACACATGCAAAAGACTATCAACAATACTTCAATCGATTAAGTATTGCTATTGCTAAAGAAAATAATGATGCCACTCCAACTGATAAAAGATTGGATGCTTATAAAAAAGGTGCAACTGATATTGGCTTGGAAGAACTCTACTTTCAATTTGGTAGGTACTTGTTGATTTCCTGTTCAAGGTCAGGAGGATTTCCAGCCAATTTGCAAGGCATTTGGAACAAAGAAATTCGTCCATCATGGAGAAGTAATTATACCACCAATATTAATCTTCAAATGAATTATTGGTTAGCAGAAGTGTGTAATTTATCAGACCTTACTGAGCCATTGATCAAACAAATACAACGCTTTGCAAAAAACGGTACAGCTACTGCCCAAAACTATTACAATATGAAAGGCTGGGCCCTGCATCACAATAGCAATATATGGGCAAGTACACATCCTGTAGGGGAAGGTGGAGGCGATCCGAAATGGGCCAATTGGGCACTAGGCAGCCCTTGGTTATCTCAGCATTTATATGAGCATTATCGTTTTAATGGAAATAAAAAATATTTACGGGATACTGCATATCCTTTAATGAAATCGGCGGCTGAGTTTTGTTTGGATTGGTTGGTAGAGAAGGATGGTTATTTAGTTACAGTACCATCCACATCTCCTGAAAATATCTATCTGCATCCCTGTGGATTTAAAGCTGCAGTTACAGTTGCGTCAGCTATGGATATGGAAATTATTTGGGATCTTTTTACCAATATCATAGAGGCAGCAGAAGTACTTAATATGGATAAAAAATTTGCTCAGCTACTAAAAGATAAAAGAGCTAAACTAAATCCGTTAAAAATTGGTAAAAAAGGAAACCTGATAGAATGGTTTGGCGATTGGGAAGATGAAGACCCGCAGCATAGGCATGTTTCGCATTTGTTTGCCTTACATCCAGGTCGTCAGATTTCTCCTTTACTGGATACTAATTTTGCAAATGCAGCAAGAAAAGCTTTAGCATTTAGAGGTGATGGTGGTACTGGTTGGAGCAAAGCCTGGAAGATAAATTTTTGGTCAAGATTATTAGATGGTAACCATGCCTATAAAATGTATCAGGAGTTGTTGAAGACATCAACCATGAACAATCTGTTCGATACGCATCCACCTTTTCAAATTGATGGGAATTTTGGGGCAACAGCGGGTATTGCAGAAATGTTTATTCAAAGCCATTTATCCAATATTCAAATTCTGCCAGCCTTACCCAATGCATGGGAAACGGGTAGCGTTAAGGGTTTAAAAGCAAGAGGTGGTTTTGTAGTGGATATAGATTGGAAAGATAGTAAACTTGTACAGATTAAAATTTATTCAACAGTTGGTGGAAATTGTAAACTGATGTTTCCTAATCGGCCCAAACCATTAGCTGGATTGGTATTCATAAAGCAAGCTGAACAATACCAACTGGTAACTGCAAAAGGAAAAATGTACACCATTAATTTTTAATAAAGTTGTTTTTGGAGCTGTGAACAGTAGAATAAAACCCAGCATTCGTTCACGCTTTTTGTAATAGTGGCTAGCAAACACACAAAAACAAATGCACAAAGCCAGCTACTACTGCCAGTCATGCAGCCTTTGTAGCTAAACATTTAACATGGGCTAAATTTGAAAACCATATAACTACTTTGCTGAGTAAATACTCTGCTGTTTAATGGCGGCAGGATTGAGCAAAAATACCCCCAAATTTTTCGGGGGATTGCAGCGAAAAGCCTGAACTATTGCTGAGATGTACACTATTGTTAATTGCCCAAAGTTTTCTTTAAAATATATCAGGTAGGTTCAGGATGATTCGTAATTTATTATAATGACCTTTAAGCCTTTGATATAAATACGTTATTTGCTTGTTATGCTATATTTTAAGAAATTTTTTCTGGTTTTTACTCTGTGTTTTAGCATAATATTTTCTTTTGCACAATCCTTATCTATTTCTCAAAAATCTACACTTAATTCATTTGCTTTAGTTGGCAATAAAAAAGCTGCGTCTATTGCTGTAGATAATAATGAAGCAACCGTGGTTAAACTGGCTGTAAACTTTTTCATACAAGATATACAGGCAGTTACTGATATTAAGCCCAATATCAACAATAAAAGTGCTTCGGTTATTATTGGAACAATTGGTAAGTCCTCCTTTATCAATAAGCTGATTGCTTCAGAAAAAATTAATGTAGCTGTAATAAAAGATAAATGGGAAGCTTATATGATTGTTGTTTTAAATGAAGCTGATAAAAAAAGCTTATGCATTGTTGGAAGTGATGACAGAGGCACAGCTTTTGGTGTATTTGAATTAAGCAGAAAAGTGGGTGTACATCCGTTTTATTGGTGGGCTGACATTGTACCTGAACACAAAAATCAATTATTTATTAGTGGAAATTTAATTCAACAATCGCCATCCGTTCAATATCGTGGTGTTTTTTTGAATGATGAAGATTGGGGTTTACAACCCTGGGCAGCAAAAAAAATGGACACCACCATTAAAGACATTGGCCCAGGTACTTATGAAAAAATATTTGAGTTGCTGCTTCGATTAAAGGCCAACTATTTATGGCCTGCCATGCATCCATGCACCAAAGCATTTTTCTATTATCCTGAAAATGGTAAGCTGGCGGCCGATTATAGTATTGTGGTTGGTACAAGCCATTGCGAACCCATGATGCGTAACAATGTATTTGAATGGGTCGAGAATTATAAAAATGAATATGGTGTTGCACCGAAATCTTGGCAATACGATTCAAATAAAACGCAAATTTATCAATATTGGGATGATAGAATAAAAGCTGTAAAAAATTATCCAAACATTATAACTGTTGGTATGCGTGGCATACACGATGGTAGCATGCCTGGGCCAAAAGACACAAAAGGAAAAGTAAGTTTATTGCAAGAGGTGATTAAAGATCAGCGGACAATACTTTTTAATCATTATCAAAAATCAGCTGATAAAATTCCACAAATATTTTGTCCGTATAAAGAAGTATTGAATGTATATAATGCAGGTTTACAATTACCTGATGATATTAGTTTGGTATGGAGCGATGATAACCATGGATATATTCGTCAGCTATCGACTGCTGAAGAAAGGAAGAGGAGTGGAGGCAGTGGTGTGTATTATCATTTAAGTTATTGGGGGCGTCCACAGGATTACTTATGGCTTTCAACTATTTCACCTTCGTTAATTAGTTATGAAATGAGTAAGGCTTATGCTTTTAATGCAAAGAAATTGTGGGTGTTTAATGTAGGTGATATAAAACCAGCTGAAGCCGAAATACAGTTTGCAATGGAACTGGCCTGGGATATAAATAAATGGACTCCTGAAAAATCTTATAGTTATACTGAACAATGGGCTAAGGAAATATTTGGGCAAAGTTTTGCATCGGCAATTGCCTTACTCAAAAACAATTATTACCGTTTGGCTGCTGCAGGCAAGCCTGAACATTTACTGAAAGTTAGTTATCGTGATGCAGAAGCAGCATATCGTTTATTAGAATATCAATCTATGGCTCAACAGGCCGTTGGTTTATACAGCATGATGCCACAGCGTTTGAAAGATGCCTATTTTCAATTGGTATTATATCCTGTTGTTGGTGCAGCTTTAATGAATGAGAAAATTTTATTTGCCAAACAAAGTTTTCAGTTAGCCAAACAGGGTAACAACGAGGCATTAAATTTCAGTGCCAAATCTAAAACAGCTTTTGATAGTATTGTACTACTGACGCAACAGTACAATCAGCAAATTACAAATGGTAAATGGGATGGTATGATGAGCTGGCATCCAAGAGATCATGAAATTTTTAAAATGCCCAAAGTTGCAGATGTTAAAATGGTTAAAAGCACTTCTCAAATAACAACCAGCAATACGGATACAGTTTTTCAAACTTATTTAAGTGCTGGTAACTTTGATAAAAAACAAAATGCAGCAACAAAACAAGTTACTGTTTTACAAGGGTTAGGTATCGATGCAAATGGGGTTGCTGTAATACCTTTTAATAAGAAAACTGATACCACTGTTATTGAAAAATCGGCTTACGTTGAGTATAAGATTCAGTTAGAAAAAGGGAATTACATTTTTCAGTTTAATTGTTTACCTACACACAATGTTAATAAAGAAAATAAATTGGCATTTGCAGTTTCCATCAATAAATCAACTCCCTCATTCTTCAATATTGAAGCAGCTGCTGATACACCAGTTTGGGATAAAAATGTGTTACAAGGATTTGTAGCTAATCAATATAATTACGTTGTAGCTAATGATAAAGAAACTACCATTAGAGTCTATCTGCCAACTACTGGCGTTGTTTTAAATACCATTGATATTTTAAAAGTGAATTCAAAATGATAGAAAAATTTAGTCTTAGAAAAGTTGTATTGTTATTTGTAGTATGTTTTGCTTTTGCAGCAACTGCACAAAATAATGCACAATTAGTAGTAAATGGATTAAACCCTAAAACCACCATTAGTAAACATATTTATGGTCATTTTGCTGAGCATTTAGGTCGTTGTATTTATGATGGTTTTTGGATGAGTGATACTGCAAGTGTTGAAAAGAAAGATCGTATAAGATTGGATGTGGTAGAAGCTTTAAAAAAAATTAAAGTGCCCAACTTACGTTGGCCTGGTGGCTGCTTTGCAGATGAGTACCATTGGAGAGATGGTATTGGTGCAAGAAATCAACGCCCTAAAATGGTGAACACTAATTGGGGCAATGTAACAGAAGACAACAGCTTTGGTACGCATGAATTTTTAGAACTATGCAGCTTGATTGGCTGTGAACCATACATTAGTGGAAATGTAGGTAGTGGAACAGTTGAAGAAATGAGTAAGTGGGTTGAATACTTAAACTTTGATGGACTGAGCCCATTAAGTACATTGAGAAAAGAGAATGGCAGAGATAAACCCTGGAACGTTTCTTTCTTTGGTATTGGCAATGAAAGCTGGGGTTGTGGGGGCAGTATGACCCCGGAATTTTATAGCGATCAATTTAGACGTTACTCTACTTATGCAAGAAATTATCCAAATGCAAAATTGAAAAGAATTGCTACAGGACCAAACTCTGGTGATTATAATTGGACAGAAGTATTGATGAAAAATGTAGGCAACAGAATGTGGGGTTTGTCTTTACATTATTATACCATTCCTACTGGCTCATGGAATGCAAAAGGCTCTGCAACTGTATTTGATGAGAAAGAATATTTTGTTACCATGAAGCAAGCTTTAAGAATGGAGGAATTGGTTACCCGCCATTCAACCATTATGGATAAATACGACCCTGAAAAAAAAGTTGCTTTAGTTGTTGATGAATGGGGTATTTGGACAGATGTAGAAAAAGGCTCTAATCCATCTTTCTTGTATCAACAAAACAGTTTAAGAGATGCATTAATTGCAGGTATTAACTTAAATATTTTCAACAACCATGCAGACAGGATAAAAGCTGCAAACCTAGCACAAGTGGTTAATGTGTTGCAGTCTATTGTTTTAACCAAAGGCAACGATATGTTGCTTACGCCTACTTATCATGTGTTCGATATGTATAAAATGCATCAAGATGCAAAGCTGTTGCCAATTACAATAGCTTCCCCAGATTATGCTGTTGACAATCAAAAAATTCCTGCTGTAAATGTTTCTGCATCGCAAGACAGCACAGGCACAATTCATATTTCTCTGGTTAATGTAGATGCCAACAAATCTGTAACTATCAGGGCTTTGTTGGCTAACATCAATTTTAAAACAGTAACAGGACAAATACTTACTGCTGCAAAGTTTACAGACATCAACACTTTCGAAAATAAAAATGTTGTTGAGCCAACTGTATTCAATGGAGCCAAAAGAGAAGGTAACGATTTGATAATTACGTTGCCAAAATTGAGCGTAGTGGTTATAAAATTGAAGTAAATTTTTATGAAATAACCAATGGTATTGCTATTTAGTAACTGTTGCAAGTTTATCCTGAACAACACACTTGTACATTTAGTTCTTTACCCAACTTTATTTAACCATAAGAATACAATGAAAAAATAACACGAAGTCTATAATCAAATCTTTGTGTTCTTATTAAAAACCTTTGTGAACCTAGTGTTTAAAACCACGCTTCAAGAAAAGGTTAATATTGTTCAGAATCTTGAAGTATGCCCTGCCAGGCAACAATATGTTGCAAGGTGGTGGTTCATTAGTGCAGCAAGGCAATGGTGTAAACTGGTATGCTGTTGGACACAATGGTGTAGCATTATTAAATGAGAAAGATTACATTGTTTATCATGGTTATGATGTGAAAGATAAAGGAAAATCAAAACTCATTTTAAAAGAACTCAACTGGGCAACTGATAACTGGCTCGTAATTAATAATTAAATAATGAAAAAATTTCTTTCAATTGCTCTGCTTTCTTTCGTGCAAACATTATTTGCTCAAAATGAAATAAATATACAAAGCCCCGATAATAAAATTGCTGTTAGTTGCAATATTGCTAAAATGCTCTATAGTATTTCTTTCAATAAAGAAACAGTATTAAAGAATTCTAAACTTGGCATAGTGAGAGAAGATGAAAATTTTACAACTGGATTAAAGCTGATAAAGGCATCGGCTACGATTGCAGTAAAAGACAAATACACTATTCTTACAGCTAAAAAGAAAAATATTACTTATATAGCCAACAAAAAAGTAATTGAAACTACAGCTGCGTCAGGAAAAAAAATGAACATCATTTTTCATGTTTCAAACGATGGTGTTGCTTTTAAATATGAATTTCCAGAAAGGGATGAAACCATCAGAAAAATAATAGAAGAAGCCACGTCATTTCATTTCTTAAATGAAACAAAAGCCTGGCTACAGGAAAAAACAGAAGCACAAAGTGGTTGGGAGCACTGCAATCCAAGTTACGAAGCTCATTATCAAATGGAAATAGTCACAGGCACCCCATCCCCCACAAAAAATGGTTGGGTTTATCCGGCTTTATTCAAGTACAACAATGTTTGGGTGTTGTTAAGTGAAGCTGCTTTGGGTAGAACATATTGTGGTACTGCGTTAAAACAGCATTCACCCGATAATGAATACAGCATTGGTTTTCCACAAGCAGCTGAAACAATAAAAGGTCAGCCACTAAATCCTCAATCAACATTACCTTGGCAAACTCCTTGGCGTATTATTGCTATTGGTTCTCTTAAAACCATTATGGAATCTACATTAGGTACAGATCTTGCTTTTCCTGCAAAAAAAATGGATAAGAACTTTTTTAAACCAGGTAAAGCAAGCTGGAGTTGGATAATGAAGAAAGATGATTCTACTGTTTATCGTGTACAAAAAAATTATGTTGATTTTGCCAGTGAAATGAAATGGGAATATTGTTTATTAGATGCCAATTGGGATACACTAATGGGTTATGACTCAGTTGCAATATTAGCCAACTATGCTAAACAAAAAAATGTAGGTCTATTACTTTGGTACAATAGTGCAGGAGATTGGAATACCGTCAAGTATCATCCAAAAGATAAATTGCTTACACACGAAAGCAGAGTAAAAGAATTTGCACGTTTGCAGGCTATGGGAATTAAAGGTGTGAAAATTGATTTCTTTGGTGGCGATGGACAATCTTTCATCAACTATTATCAGGATATTTTAGATGATGCAGCAACCTATCATTTACTCGTTAATTTTCATGGAGCAACATTGCCAAGAGGTTGGCAAAGAACTTATCCCAACTTGATGACCACGGAAGCTGTGTATGGTTTTGAAATGATCACGTTTAATCAAAAAGATGCCAATCAGGAACCGCAGCATAGCGTTTTATCGGCAATGATTCGTAATGTTTTTGACCCAATGGATTTTACACCAGTTAATTTTGGTGGCATTAACCGCATTAAACGAGTTACCACACAAGGTTATGAATTGGCAACGGCTGTAGTGTATTTATCTGGCATACAACACTATGCTGAAAGACCAGAAGGATTGGCTAAAATCACACCAGCCTTAAAAACATGTTTCAGCAATATTCCTTCCGTTTGGGATGATGTTAAATTTATAGATGGTTATCCGGGAAGGTTATTTGTGGTGGCAAGAAGAGCAGGAAAAAAATGGTATATAGCAGGCATAAATGGAGAAGCAAAAGAAAAGAAAATAGACATAGATTTATCTTTTATTGGCAAATTAAAAACAGGCACTATTTACAATGATAATGCAACCAACATCAGTACATTAGATGCTGCCAGATTTGATACAGCTTTATCTGGAAAAACCAATATCACCTTACAGCCTGATGGTGGATTTTTAGTTATTTTAAACAGTAAGTAAACAATTAATTTCACATAATAAAAAACATAACAAATATGAAAAAACGGTTGCTCTTAATTATGTCGTCGGTAGCAGTGGTTATGATTTCTTGTAACAATAAAACATCTGAAACTAAAACTAAAGCAGGTATTGCAAAAGCTGCTTTTGGCAATACCGATGGCAAAGAAGTTGCTTTATATACTTTAACCAATAGCAAAGGCAATCAGGTAAAGATTACGAACTATGGTGGTATAGTAACCTCATGGACTTTTCCTGATAAAGCAGGTAAAAAAGAAAGCATTGTAGTTGGCTTTGATAGCTTGAAACAGTACTTGCAAAGTCCGCCTTATTTTGGGGCATTAATTGGTCGTTATGGCAATCGTATTGCAAAAGGTACATTTAAAATCGATACTGCTGTGTCTAAACTTGCAACCAACAATGGAGTAAACCATTTGCATGGGGGTAATAAAGGTTTTGATAAAGTAGTTTGGGATGCAGCTATTGTAAATGATTCTACACCAACTTTATTATTAAGCTATGTAAGTAAAGATGGCGAAGAAGGTTATCCCGGAAACTTAAAAGTAAATGTTCGCTACACATTAACCAATGATGATGAATTGGAAATTGAATACAATGCCGAAACAGATAAACCAACTTATGCAAATCTTACCCAACACAATTATTACAATTTAAGTGGCAATGTAAATAATACCATTTTAAATCACAGCTTATTTATCGATGCTGATAATTATACACCAGTGGACACTACATTAATTCCAACAGGCGAAATTAAAGCAGTAAAAGGCAGTGCATTTGATTTTACAAAAGTTGAAAAAATTGGTGCAAGAATCGATGCTGTAAAAGGAGGTTACGATCACAATTGGGTATTGAATAAAAAAGATACAATGCTTACAATGGTTGCCACTTTATCTGATGCAAAAAGTGGTAGAAAAATGGATGTGTACACGACGGAACCAGGCTTGCAGTTTTATTCAGGTAACTTTTTAGATGGTAAATTTATCAACCACGATGGTAAAAATATTCAATTAAGAACTGCATTGTGTTTAGAAACACAGCATTTTCCTAATTCACCCAATCAACCAAATTTTCCTTCAACCTTATTAAAGCCTGGGCAAAAATATCATACAGTAACCAAGTATAAATTGTCTATTCAATAGTTTAAAAATGCTTCAATTATATACAAGATTGAAGCATTTTGTTTATGACACAAGCTGAAGAACATATATCAACTTCAGTTGCGTCGTTATAAATCCTGCTTAATAGCAGGGCATACTTCAACAATTAGTAATATCTCAACAGTTATGAAAAAAAGCATTCTCATTCTTCTAAGTATTTTTCAAGTTGCATTTGGTAATGCTCAAACAAAAGTTCGGGAAAAATTATCCTTGGATAATGGCTGGCGTTTTTATCAGGGCAATATTCCAATGCCCATTATTAAAGGTCAGGATATGAGTTATGGCAATGCCAAAGCTGGTAAAGCATGGGGTGCAGCTGCCCCCAATTTTGATGATACCGAATGGCAAATGCTTAACCTGCCTCACGATTGGGCTGTTGAAAATCCTTATGATTCTACAGCCAACTCAAACCAAGGCTATAAGAAACGTGGCACTGGTTGGTACAGAAGGAATTTTAAAATTGATAAAAGCGATAAAGGAAAATATCTGGAGTTACAATTCGATGGTATTGCAACACATTGTACGGTTTGGTTCAATGGTACAATCTTGCACAGAAATTTTTGTGGCTATACTTCTTTTTACATTGACATTACTGCAATGGTCAAATATGGCGATGATTTAAACAATATTGCCATTAAAGTTGATGCAGATACACAAGAAGGTTGGTGGTATGAAGGTGCAGGCATCTATCGTCATTCTTGGTTGGTAAAAACTTCACCTGTACATATAATTACAGATGGTGTATTTGCTCATCCTGTAAAAAATAACAAAGGCTCATGGATAATTCCTGTAGAAGCTACGATAGAAAATTCAGGTAAACAACAAGCTGACGTTGAGGTGGAGTCAGTTTTGTTCGATAAGAATAACAAACCAATTGTACAAGGCAATACGACAACATCTGTTACTACACTCGATAAGTCAGCGGCTAAGTTTATATTAAATGTTACCAACCCGGAATTATGGTCAATCGAAAATCCTGCAATGTATAAAGTAAGAACAGTGGTTTCTGCAAATGGAAAACCTGTTGATACAGTTTACACAACCTGTGGTTTCAGAACAATAAAATTTACTACTGACTCTGGTTTTTACCTGAATGATAAACGTGTTAAAATAAAGGGTGTATGCAACCATCAGGACCATGCTGGTGTTGGTACTGCTGTGCCAGATGCTTTATGGGAGTTTCGTTTAAAACGTTTAAAAGAAATGGGTGTTAATGGATATAGATGTTCACACAACCCACCTGCAGCTGAGTTCTTAGATGCTTGTGACAGAATGGGTATTTTAGTAATGGATGAAAATAGAAACTTCAATGCATCGCCTGAATACACTCGTCAGTTAGAATGGTTGATTCGCAGAGACAGAAATCATCCAAGTGTTATTTTATGGAGTGTATTTAATGAAGAACCAATGCAGGGTACAGAAATTGGTTATGAGATGGTTCGGCGAATGAATGCAGAAGTTAAAAAGCTGGATACTTCTAGGCCGGTAACTGCAGCACAAAGTGGAGGTTTATTCGCCAGTCTAAATGTTTCTCATGCTGTAGATGTTATGGGCTTCAATTATCAAATAAAAGATTATGATCGTTTTCATAAAGAGCGTCCTGATTTACCCATTACCAGCTCCGAAGATGTATCTGGTTTAATGACTAGGGGAGAGTATGTTACAGACTCTAAGAAAAATGTAATTGCCTCTTATGATTTAGAAAAGCCACGTTGGGGCGAAACGCATAGAATGGCTTGGAAAGCTATTGCTGAGCGACCTTTTATGGCAGGATGTTTTGTATGGACAGGTTTCGATTATCGTGGTGAAACACAGCCATTGGATTGGCCAACAGCCAGTTCAAGTTTTGGTATTATGGACTTGTGTGGCTTCCCTAAAACTGCATTTTATATACATCAGGCACAATGGATAGAAGATAAACCTGTTTTGCATCTAGTACCACACTGGAACTGGCCATCTGATAGTATTGGCAAGAATATTAAAGTAATGGCATTAACCAATGCCGAAAAAGTGAAGTTGTATTTGAATGGTAAACTTATACAGGAAGCAATAGTTGATAAATATGAAATGGTTACCTGGAATGTACCTTATCAGCCAGGCAAACTGGAGGCTGTTGGTTTTACAAAAGGTAAAGAAGTTTCAAAATTTAAAGTGGAAACCACTAAAGAGCCTGTTTCAATAGAATTGATACCTGATAGAAATGTATTGGCTGGAGATGGGGTTGACGCAATGCCAATTACAGTTCAGGTAGTAGATGCAAAAGGTAGAGCTGTACAAACTGCAAATCTGCCCATTGAATTTGAAATAATTGGTGCTGGCAATATCATAGGCTTAGGCAATGGCGATGCCAATAGCCATGAGTCAGATAAAGGCAATAAACGCAGTTTGTATAATGGTTTGGCACAAGTAATTGTACAAAGCAAAGCAAAAAGTTCAGGTACATTAACCCTAACTGCAAAGTGTGGTAACTTAAAACCAGCAATACTTAACATTAATGTAAGTGAAGCCGTACAAGTACCTGCTATTGCAGTTGCAAACCCTTATCAGGTATTGGATAAATGGAGGGTATCCCCATTTGCATCAACTCGTCCTGACCCAAATGTAGAGTTAGCTAGTTATGACCAAAATACATGGCAACCATTTAAACCTGGGCAACTGCAAACATTTGCTGATGGTAGTTTTGCAACCTACCGAATCAGTTTTAAACCCTATGCCTCTCAAAGAACCAAAGGTGGTAAATTAATATTTAAAGCAGTTACTGGTAAAGCAGAGGTTTGGATTGACAATAAATTGTTGTACACCAAATCTGATATTGCAAGCAGAGATATGATTGTGCCATTTGCTCCCTCTCCAAATGAACAGCGTATAAATGTTTTAATTGAAACAGAAAAAGGAGGAAAAGCTGGTTTAGGAGGAACTGTAACCGTTATAGGCATAAACGAATAGCAAGTAGGTTCTAACAGACTTTATTATCAGTATTCGGGCAGTGTGCTTGTTTATTATAATTGATATAATATAAGCACAATTTTGCCCTTATTTGCATTTTGATAGATAACTTACTATTAAAAATGGTTAATTTGTATATAGCTTAATCATTGATGAAGCTATAATTTCGGGCTTAATAATCGGGTTTGATTATTCTTGGATTTTAAAGTAAAATTAAATTAGTTATTATGTTTTCGCTCAATAATAAAACAGCAGTAGTAACAGGAGCTGGTAGTGGCATTGGTAAAGCGGTGGCTTTAACTCTAGCTAAACAGGGTGCTACTGTTTTTGTGGCTGATTTGAATTCAGAAAATGCAGAACAAGCGGTTGATGAAATCATTAAAAATGGAGGTGCTGCTGAGGCAATTGTTTTAAACGTTGCTATTCAAAATGATGTAATTGCAGCTTTTGCAAAAATTGAAAAAGTAGATGTTTTGGTAAACTGTGCAGGCATTAGCCATATAGGTAATGCAGAAAATACTAGTGAATCAGATTTTGATAAAGTGTACAATGTAAATATTAAAGGCACTTATAATTGTTTACATGCTGCCATTCCGTTAATGAAAAAAAGTGGTGGAGCAATTATTAATATTAGTTCCATTGCTGCGAAAGTTGGCTTAGCTGATCGTTTTGCATATAGCATGAGTAAAGGAGCAGTTTATGCCATGACATTAAGTGTTGCAAAGGATTATATCAATGATAATATTCGTTGCAATTGCATATCACCTGCAAGGGTGCATACACCTTTTGTAGATGGTTTTATTGCAAAAACCTATCCTGGTAGAGAAGCAGAAATTTTTGAGAAATTATCCAAAAGCCAACCCATTGGCAGAATGGGTAAACCCGATGAAATGGCTGCGTTAATTTTGTATTTATGCAGCAATGAAGCTTCTTTTATAACAGGTAGTGATTTTCCAATTGATGGTGGTTTTGTTACGTTGAATAATTGAGGAAGTTAAAGGAGTTGAAAAAGTTGAAAGGTGATAGAGTTTATTAGGGTTGTTGAATAGAGAACAGAAAGGTGAAGGGTGATTATTTTATTTTCTTTCACTAAAAAAAAATAAAATAATAAACTATCCTTGCAACAAAAGTTCAATAGCAGTACAATAGTTGATAACAAAATATTTTTAATCATCATCCTTCGACTATGCTCAGGATGACATAAACGCAGGGCTTATGAAACTAATTCGTTTTGGAGAAATTGGTAAAGAAAAACCAGGTGTACATATTGATGGTAAAAACTATGATGTGAGTGGTTTTATACAAGATTATAATGAAC
The DNA here is from genome assembly GCA_044348985.1 of Chitinophagaceae bacterium. Classification (GTDB taxonomy): domain Bacteria; phylum Bacteroidota; class Bacteroidia; order Chitinophagales; family Chitinophagaceae; genus UBA1930. Next base: position 42,400 of record JBIKRV010000014.1, on the reverse strand, counting down.
ATTTTTTTGCAAATGGGGGCATTCCTCATTTGGCATTTATGATAGAGCAACACAAAAGTATGTTGCCTGTAGTGCCAGATGGTGTTAGACTTGGAGCTCCAACTGCTCGTCCATCAAAGATTGTTTGTATAGGCTTAAACTATGCAAAACATGCCAAAGAAACCAATGCAGCTATACCAAAAGAACCAATTATTTTCTTTAAATCTACTACTTCTTTTACAGGTCCTTTTGATGAGGTAACCATTCCTAAAAATTCGGTAAAAACCGATTGGGAAGTTGAGTTGGCTTTTGTAATAGAAAAGAAAGCAAGCTATGTAGAAATTGACGAAGCCATGGATTATGTGGCTGGTTATGCATTACACAACGATGTAAGTGAACGTGAGTTTCAATTAGAACGTGGTGGTACTTGGGATAAGGGAAAAGGCTGTGATACTTTTGCACCAATTGGTCCTTGGTTGGTTACCAAAGATGAGATCAAAGATCCACACAACCTACGTTTATGGTTAACCTTAAATGGTAAAACCATGCAAGACGGTAATACAGATGATTTGATTTTTAATATTCCTTATTTGGTTTCTTATATTAGCCAATTTATGACTTTATTACCTGGGGATATTGTGAGTACAGGTACACCAGCTGGTGTGGGTTTAGGGTTTACGCCTAATATTTTTTTACAAGATGGCGATATAGTTGAATTAGGAATTGATGGCTTGGGAACAAGCAAACAAAAATTTGTAGCATATAAAAAAGCATAGATTCTTAAAAAAGGTAAAGCCAATCGGTTTTACCTTTTTTATGCAAATCAGCCGAAACCGATTTCGCTGATTAAACCATAACATTAGCCGCCTTATTTTATTTTCAACGCTTAAAATAAACATTGCCAAATGGAAAAAAAGAACCCTTATTTATTTGCGTTTATCTTAATTACTTCTTTATTTTTTTTATGGGGTTTTGCCCATAATCTTGACCCAATTCTAATTCCACATTTAAAGCGTTCTTTTACGTTAACAACTTTACAAGCCTCATTGGTCGATTCTGCAGTTTTTATTGCCTATTTTATTATGGCTTTGCCTGCAGGGTTTATTATGAAAAAATATGGCTATAAGTCTGGTATTATTTCAGGTCTTCTTTTGTTTGCATTGGGCTCTTTTTTGTTTATTCCAGCAGCAAATACGCAACAGTATACATACTTTCTTGGTGCATTATTTATTATAGCTTGTGGGTTGACCATTTTAGAAACTGCTGCAAATCCTTATGCATCTTTACTTGGAGATTCTGCAACTGCAACACAACGTTTGAATTTTGCTCAATCATTTAATGGACTTGCAGCAACAATGGCACCTATTATTGGAGCTAAATTAATATTAGCGAAAGGAGCTACAGATACAGAGTTGAGTGCAATGACTGAATCAGCAAGAAAAATTGCTTTAGCATCTGAGGCATCAACTGTTAAACTACCCTATCTAATTTTAGGAAGTATTATTTTACTTATAGCTGTAGCCTTTTTATTTACTAAATTACCAGAAATAAAAGATGGGGGAGAAGAAGAATCGAGTAAAAGTATTTTTCATGCGTTTAAACATAAACATTTAGCATGGGGCGTTACAGCACAATTTTTCTATGTAGGTGCTCAGGTTTGTGTATTTAGTTTCTTTATTTTATTTGCTTCAAAAGTTATACCTGCAAATACGCCCAAAGATGCTTTTATAAAAGTTATAGAAAAAATACTCACGTCGTTGCATCTTATAAACAAAACAACCGAGTCAGATTATCTTTCTTATTACCTTTCTGTATGTGGATTAGCATTTATGATTGGTAGATTTATTGGCACACTTTTAATGAAGTTCATTCAGCCAAATATATTACTGGCTATCTATTCATCCATTAATGTTGGTTTATGTTTAATAGCTATGAATGCTTCAGGAACAACTACTGTTTACGCTGTAATTGGTATAGCATTTTTTATGAGCATTATGTTTCCAACTATTTTTTCTTTAGGTATCAAAGATTTAGGAGGTGATACAAAATTTGGTAGCAGTTTAATTATTATGTCAATTGTTGGTGGAGCTATTTTACCTCCAATATTTGGTAAAATAAGTGATGTAACTGGTAATATACAAATGGGTTATATAGTGCCATTAATATGTTTTGCAGTTATTTTCTTTTTTGGATCGAAAGGTTATAAAGTTGTTGAAACTAAAAACTAATTTGATTATGGCAAGACATTGTTTAGCACTTGATTTAGTAGATGATGCTGCATTAATTGCAGAATATGAACACTGGCATCAAAATGTATGGACTGAAATTAAAGAAAGTATATTAACAGCTGGAATTACGCAATTGGAAATTTATCGTACAGGTAATCGTTTGTTCATGATTATGGAAACCGATGAAACCTTTGATGCAGCTAAGAAAGCGGCCATGGATGCTGCCAATCCTAAAGTGCAAGAATGGGAGCAATTAATGTGGAAATTTCAGCAGGCTTTACCTTGGGCAAAGGCAGGAGAGAAGTGGATACAAATGAATAAAATATTTAACCTCGTTTAGTTTGTATGAAAATAGATACACATCAACATTTTTGGCGTTACAATCCTGTTCAACACGAATGGATTGATGATGCAATGGCTGTAATACGAAAAGATTTTTTACCAGCCGACTTGCGTCATGTATTACAGGAAAATAAAGTTGATGGATGTATTGCTGTACAGGCAGATCAAACAGAAGCAGAAACCAATTTTTTAATTGATTTAGCCAACGAAAATGATTTTATTAAAGGAGTAGTTGGTTGGATAGATTTACGAGCAGAAAAAATTATTGAACGATTAGCCCATTACAAACAATTCAATAGCGTAAAAGGCTTTCGTCATGTGTTGCAAGACGAAGAGCCCTCTTTTATGTTGCAACCTAATTTTTTAAGAGGCATTGCAGCTTTAAAAGAATTCAATTTTACTTACGATATACTCATCTTCCCAAAACATTTACCTGTAGCAATAGAATTGGTACAACAAAATCCCAATCAACAGTTTGTGATAGACCATATTGCAAAACCCTATATCAAAGCAGGTTTAATTGATGAATGGAAGGCAGATATCCAAACAATTGCACAATTTGAAAACGTACATTGCAAAATCAGTGGAATGGTTACAGAAGCTGATTATCATAGTTGGAAATTAGCAGATTTTACTCCATATTTAGATGCTGTTGTAACAGCATTTGGCACTAAAAGAATTATGTTTGGCAGCGATTGGCCAGTGTGTTTGGTTGCTGCATCTTATCAGCAAATGTTGCAAATAGTACAACAATATTTTGTTACTTTTTCTTTAGCCGAGCAGCAAGATTTTTTTGGTAACAATGCTGCATCGTTTTATCATGTTTAAATAACAATTATGTCATCAACAATACAATTGCCATCTGTAATTTTTGGAACAAGTGGTTTAGGAAATTTATATGAAGCAGTTCCTTACGAAACAAAATTAGCCATCATTAAAGAGTGCATTACACATGCACCAGGTGGTGTTGCAATGTTTGATACTGCTGGCAAATATGGAGCTGGCTTAGCTTTGGAGGTTTTGGGTAAAGCTTTAAAAGAGTTGGGTGTACCAAAAGACAAAGTAATCATCAGCAATAAATTGGGTTGGTATCAAACCGAACTTACCACACCTGAACCTACATTCGAAAAAGGCATTTGGCGTGAATTAAAAAATGATGCTGTTCAAAAAATTAGCTATCAAGGCATCATTGAATGTTTTAGGCAAGGCAATGAATTATTGGGAGAATATGATTCACAAATGGCATCTATACACGATCCTGACGAATACCTTGCAGCAGCAACAGATGCAGCAGATGATGCAAAACGTTACAACGATATTTTAGAAGCCTATAAAGCACTCAATGAATTAAAAGCTCAAGGAAAAATCTCTTCGGTTGGTGTTGGAGCAAAAAACTGGAAATCTATTGAGCGTATTTCAAAAGATATTCATTTAGATTGGGTCATGTTTGCCAATAGTTTATCTGTGAAATCGCATCCACAAGATTTATTAGATTTCGTGAAAGTCTTGCATACAAAAGGAACAACTATCATTAATTCTGCAGTATTTAATGGTGGTTTTTTGGTAGGCAGAGATTATTATAATTATGTATTGGTAGATAAAGAAAATGAAGCAGGAAAAGCCTTATATGCATGGAGAGATCAGTTTTTTGCATTGTGCACCAGATTTAATATTATGCCAGCCGAAGCATGTTTTAATTTTGGGTTTCACATTTCAGGCATTGATAGTGTAGCTTTAAGTACTTCTCATCCTCATAAAGTAAAAGGAAATATTGAAATGGCTACCAAACAAATTCCACACGAATTTTGGCAAGCTATGAAACAGCAAGGTTTGTTAGAAGAGCATTATCAAGTAGATTAGTTTTTGTTACCAGCCTTAGTATTGCTATTGAGCTTCAGTGGCGTCGCACACTTGTACTATAGTCCAACTTTCAGCTATTCTAAGTTTCTACACTTGTATTTTTATTTCTTCATCGTTCTCAACGATTAAAATTTAAAAAATGAAAACGCTTGTTTGTACAACACCTCATCAATTCGATTATTCAATAGCGGAAATGCCTGTTGCAAAAGAAGGAGAAACGTTGTTAAGAATAGAACGCATTGGTATTTGTGGAACTGATTTACATGCTTACGAAGGCACTCAACCTTTTTTCAATTATCCAAGAATATTGGGGCATGAATTAGCAGCCACAATTGTTGAAACAACAGCCGAAGGTTTTACAAATGGAGAAGCAACAACCATTATTCCTTATTTCTATTGTGGCACATGCATTGCCTGCAGAATGGGTAAAGAAAATTGTTGTGCAAGCATTAATGTTTTTGGCGTACACGTTGATGGAGGAATGAGAGAATATGTTACTGTTCCAAACTATGCATTGTTAAAAAGCAAAGATTTAGGATTCGATGAATTGGCACTGGTAGAACCATTGGCCATTGGTGCACATGGCGTAAGAAGGGCAGGAGTTGTTACTGGCGAATATGTATTGGTGGTTGGTGCTGGTCCTATTGGCTTAGGTACAATGGAATTTGCAAAAATTGCTGGTGGTAAAGTAATTGCAATGGATGTTAATAACGATAGGCTTAACTTTTGTAAAGAAAAATTACAGGTAGATTTTACCATCAACCCTCTCAACGAAAATGTAGTAGAAAAGCTACAAGCAATTACCAATAGCGATATGCCAACAGTTATCATAGATGCAACCGGAAGTTTAAAAGCTATCAACAATGCATTTCAATATTTAGGGCATGGAGGACGATATGTTTTAGTGGGGTTACAAAAAGGCGATATTAGTTTTAACCATCCTGAGTTTCATAAAAGAGAAAGTACTTTAATGAGTAGTAGAAATGCCACTAAAGTAGATTTTGATCATGTAATTGCAAGCATGAAAAAAGGGTTGGTTAAGCCAACAACGTATATTACACATCGTGTAAAATTCGATGCAGTACAAAGCACTTTCGAAAGCTGGCTAAACCCCGAAACTGGAGTAATTAAAGCGATGATAGAATTTTAGAATTTGGGCTACATTTAAAATTTGGCGTAGCTCAATTCTATTGAATAATATATTGGGTACTTCCTGCTATTGGAGTTCCTTTATCAACAACTCCCTGAACATATATCTTAATGATAGCTTTAGGATTGGCATTAAAAAAAGTTACCATTGTTTTACCATTTGCATTGGTAAGAAGGTTAGGCTCCCAGAATAAGGTTGTTCTTACATCGGGTTTTATTTTTTCTGAGTTGAGAAAGTAAGTTGGGGAATAAAATGTTCTGGCTTCATAATAGCCATCAACCTCTGTCATCAGTAAAGCCAAATCCTGATTGTATGCATCTGGTTTTAAAACAAGTTTAATTACAATTCTATCAACAAAACTACCATTCACATTAGCCACAACCTGATTAAGTTTTACTGAAACAATTTGCTCTACTGGTATTGCATAATAATCGATACGTTCAAAAAAATCTTCCCGATTGTCTACCACAAATCTTGGACGAACCAATTTGCCATTTACCCGATAATTTACGCCTTCCATTTCCACATCGGCAATAGCATTTGTTTTGTGAATTAAGTAATTATCCAATGTGCCAAATTGTTTGTCTTCCGGTTTTATTTGAGCAGCAAATGAGTACCCGAAATTCGATTCAACGCTTCCGTCACGATTAACTTTAGGCTTGGTATTTGCATTTACTATAACACCAGGCATGGTAACACCTTTTTCTAAATTTTTCTTTTCAGTAGCCCATCTTTTTTTTGCTTCTTCGCTAAACTGTATTAATTCTTTTGTTTCTTGTTGTGTGGCAATAGTTAAGTAATTGGTAGAAGCTTTATTCAATGAGTCTAATTCAATAATTCCACCTTTTTTACCCTTACCATTTTTAGAATTTATTTTAATCGATTGTGTACCATACAAAGGCAATCCATCTAAATAATATTTACCAGTACTATCGGTTTGTGTAAAGTATAATTTACTTCCTTTTGCACCTGGAGCTAATAATGTAATATTCATGTTGGGCAATAATTTTTTGCCAAAAGTTGCTTGCACTGTTCCCGAAAGTGAAATACCTGCTTCTGTTAAATATTTAATGCTGTAATTGGTATCGGCTATTTGTCTCCACAAAAAATTACGCCAACCTTGTGTTTTCAACAACAAATCCAATTGCTGCAGGCGTTGTGCGTTTTTTGGATTAAAATAAGCAGTTGCATTTTCGATGTTGCCTTTAATTTCAGATTCAAGAAAAGAATAAGATATAATATCGGTATTGGTTGATTGTACTATCGATTCATCAACAGCTGCTAAAGATAAGTTTGCTGCTACAGGTTCATTGTTTGCATTGGTTGTAGTAACTGTAACAGTTACTTTATCTTTTGATTGATAACCAGTTTTATCAGTTGTGACAGTTAAATTGTATTGCTGATTTTTATGTTCAATATAAACCAATCGCTCAGCGTTTGGTCGAAGTTTATCATCATAAACTGTAATGGCTGTTATGCCATTTGGAAAAGAATTTTTACCAATAACAACAGTTGCTTTACCATTAATCAATACAATTTTTTCTTTGTAAAAAAGTTTGCCTGTACTTCTTGCAGCCAGTAGAATTTCTTTTGAAGGATTTGCTCCAATTGTGGCTTTATTGGCAATAATAGTTGCAACAATATTTGTATCTGCATGAGCAATTGATAATACATAACCCTGTGCATACACAGATGGTAAATCAATTGTCGATTTTGTTCCATCTTTAAATACAATCATTGCCTTATAATCAATATCGGCCAAAGGTGTAAAATTACAGCTGCCCATACCTGCATGTATGGTTGAAAATTGGCTAATGGTGTCTCCTTTTTCTGAAAGGATTACTCCCATTGCATCAATACTTTTGCCCAACCCATTCAGAGCTTTGAAAGATAATACAGCAGGTGTATTGGCTACCAATGTTCCACCTTCCGGGAAAAACTGAATGCTGTTTGACTGAGATACATTACCAGTAACCTTTGTACTGTTATTTATTACTGTATGTTTACTTGCGTTCGCAGATACTGTTGCAACGGCTGTAACCTGAATGTCTTTTTCGAAGAAAAAGTAGTTGCCAAAATTTTTCATCCAGTTGGTGTAAGCCCTGATATGATAAGTCCCTCCAATTGCACTATCCAGTAATTTAAAATCGCCTTTACCAATGCCATCTTCTAATCGTATGGTATTTCTTTTAACCAATAACCCATTTGCAGCAAATAATTCTACATACAAATTATTACTTGCTGTAGAAAGCATGTTCGTTCTGGCATTAATTATATATGCTTTAAACCAAATATCATCACCTGCTGCATAAAACAATCTATCTGTATGCAGATACACTTTCTCAAAAAAAACAGGAATAGACTGTTGTGCATTTACTTTAGCTACTGCAAAAAAAAGCAAGCTAAACAATAAAAGGTTTTTACAGGCAGTAAATAGCATTTTGTAGAACGATTTATGTTGTAAATATATAAATAGCACCGTGCTGCACTATCATGCTCACCCATGCCAACTCATTGAAAATACTGAGTATGCGTTAAGATGTTCTATAATGAAGACCTGATTGTTAAATAGAAAGGAATTTCTACATGCTCAGTAGATTGTTCTAGAATTAATTCGGCAGTTTTTTTGCCCATCATTTCAAAGTCAGTTGAAATGGTGGTAATGCCATTTAAAATTATTTTTTTAAGTGGTGTTTCGTTATACGATATAACGCCTACATGTTTGCCCACTTTCATTTTGGTAGCAAGAATTTTTTCTATCAATATCACCAAATCATATTCCATTAAATTGATATATACTTCACCTTCTTTAATAGGTTCATTGGCTATTGTATTAACCACTTTGTAGTTAAATGCATATTGATTGCAAAAGCGTTTAAAACCTTTTAGTATTTCCTGTGGATGATAGGTATGTGATGGAAAAATAATTTTTATGGTATGATATTTTGAAAGCCGAGGTAAAGCCGATTCTAAAACATGGTATAAATCTTTCTCAAAATTCTCATACACAGCACCATAGTTTCCTGTAACATTTGGAATCAGTTTGTCTAATAAAATCAACCTGTCTTTAGGTATAGTGTTGATAATTTCATGCACATTTTCGCCACCATCCACAAAGTGAGGAATGATGACGTAATGGGTATAATCATTTCTTTTATCTTGAATTAAACGCTTAAAAAAATCAAAGTCGTTATTGTATATATAAAAATCAATCAAGGCTAAATCTCCAATGGAAGCCACAAATGCATCGTACACAATTTTTTTGTGTGGACTTAATTTATTAAAAAGTAAAAATATTTTCAACTGTTTTTTTACAGAAGTGTTGTTTACAAAATAACCTTTGCCTGGAACAGAGCCGAGGATGCCAATTTTTTTCAAGTGCTTGTAACCTTTTTCAGCTGTGTCTCTCGATATTTCGAATTCAAAACTTAATTCATTGATGGAAGGCAAAATTTCATCTTTTTTTATTTTGCCTTCACTGATAGATTTAATAATAGAATTAGCCAGCTGCAAATATTTGGGAGTAGCTGAATAGTAGTCTATAAAAAGGTGTTGAAAAATGCTTTTTTTTTTCATCCGGCAATTGTATTAGTAAATCACATAACGCACTGGAGAGTCAAACTTACAAACTTAATTTCTATTCCAGAAGTATAATGTAACTAAAGCATGATAGTGCATGACAGGCAGGCGTAAACATCATTATAATTTCGGTACAGATTGTAATTTGCTTTGCCATACGAAATTTTAAATTTATGAGCATTCTTTTAGGTGTTATTTTTCATTTTATTGGTGGGTTCGCCTCTGGAAGTTTTTACATGCCTTACAAAAAGGTTAAGGGATGGAGTTGGGAAAGTTTTTGGATTGTTGGTGGAATGTTTTCATGGTTAATTGTACCTCCTGTTGCTGCTTATTTAACTATTCCTGACTTTGGCGAAATTATCCATAATTCTTCTTCATCAGTTTTAGGTTCTACTTTCCTAATGGGATTACTTTGGGGGATAGGAGGATTAACTTACGGACTTGGTGTTCGTTATTTAGGTGTGTCATTAGGTAGTTCAATCATCTTGGGCCTTTGCTCTTTATTTGGGGCAATTATTCCTTCTATTTATTACCAGTTTAATCCTACAAAAGGGAAAGATACTTTTCATGATTTAATAACTACTACCTGGGGTCAGTTTGTAATTGTAGGCTTATTAATATGCATCATTGGAATCATTATTTCGGGCAAAGCAGGTGGAATGAAAGATAAAGAAATTGGAAGTTCACACATAGATGCTTCGGGTAGTGAATTTAAGTTGGTGAAAGGTTTGATATTAGCAATCATTTCTGGAGTATTAAGTGCTTGTTTCAGTTTTGGAATAGAAGCAGGAGCAAGCATGGGTGATGTAGCTAATCTCATATGGAAAACTGCTCATCCTCAGGAAGAAGGAGAGTTTCTTTTTAAAAACAATGTAATTTTTGTTGTAATCCTTTGGGGAGGATTAACCACCAACTTTATTTGGTGTATGATTTTAAATTTTCGTAACAAAACTTTTAGCGACTATACCAATAAACAATACCCATTGATAAAAAACTATTTCTTGTGTGCATTAGGTGGCACAATGTGGTTTTTGCAATTTTTCTTTTACGGAATGGGAGAAAGCAAGATGGGCAATGGTGCAAGCTCATGGATTTTACACATGTCTTTTATTATCTTAGTAGCAAACATGTGGGGCATTGTTTTAAAAGAATGGAAAGGTGTAAGCAAAAAAACTTCAACTACTATTGCAATTGGAATAATAGTTATAATTGGTTCTGTACTAGTTGTAGGAAAAGGAAATAGCATACACGATAACTTAAAAAAGCATATATTAATTCGTGAAAATATTATTAAACATATAAGCATTTCTAATGACGCTTATCAAGCTGATAGTTTAAGAAAAGAGCTAAAGAATACAGAATTGAAGATTGAAAAATTAAAATAAGTTAATTATATGTCAACAACAACAGCAACATTTAAACATGTAAGCTATTTATGGGATGATAAGAAAGCAGCAGAATTAGAGGGTGATGAAGTCGCATTACTTATTTATAGATCCAATTTGTTAGGGGCAGACCTACGTCTTACAAATTATGGTGGTGGCAACACTTCTTGTAAAGCGAATGCCAAAGACCCATTAACAGGAGTTGAAACAGAAATAATGTGGGTGAAAGGAAGTGGTGGAGATATTGGTACTTTGAAAAAAAGCGGTTTAGCTGCTCTGTATGTAGAGCGTTTACGTAGCTTAAAAAATGTGTATCGTGGAATTGAACATGAAGATGAAATGGTTCAATTGTTTAATCACTGCATTTATGATTTAGCTTCTAAAGCCCCATCTATTGATACGCCATTACATGGCTTCCTTCCATTTAAACATATCGATCATTTACATCCAGATGCAGCTATTGCAATTGCTGCTGCAAAAGATGGTAAGAAGATTACTCAAGAATTGTTTAGTGGAACAATTGGTTGGGTTGAGTGGCAAAAACCAGGTTTCGATTTAGGCTTGCAATTAAAACAATGTTTGGATGAGAATCCCGGTATTCGTGGTATCATGTTAGGCTCTCATGGCTTATTTACTTGGGGTGATACTGCTTATGAATCTTATATTAATACATTGGAAGTTGTAGAACGTTGTGCCGAATATTTGGAAGATAATTATGGTAAGAAGGGAGAAGTTTTTGGTGGGCAAAAATTAACTTCGTTGCCAAAAGAACAACGCTTGTCTCAAGCTGCTTCTTTAGCATCGATTTTACGTGGCTTTTGTTCTTCACAAACAAAAATGATTGGCCACTTTACGGATGATGATAGAGTGTTACAATTTATTAATTCCAATGATTTAGATAGATTGGCTCCATTGGGTACATCTTGTCCTGACCATTTTTTAAGAACAAAAATTAGTCCGCTTGTGTTAGAATTAACTCCAGCACAAGATTTATCAAATGTTGCATTTATAAAAGCAACATTAGCTCCAGCATTCGAAGCCTATAGAAAAATGTATGCTGATTATTATAATACATGTAAACACGCTAATAGCCCTGCAATTCGTGATGCAAATCCTGTAGTTATTTTATATCCAGGTATTGGGATGTTCACTTTTGCCAAAGACAAACAAACAGCAAGAGTAGCAGCTGAGTTTTACATCAATGCAATTAATGTAATGAAGGGTGCAGAAGCAGTTTCTGAATATACTTCATTGCCTCGTCAGGAAGCATTTAATATTGAATACTGGTTATTAGAGGAAGCTAAATTACAACGCATGCCCAAGCCTAAGTCTTTAAGTGGACGTGTAGCATTGGTTACAGGGAGTGCTGGTGGAATTGGCAAAGCAATTGCTAAAAAATTTGCAGAAGAAGGTGCTTGTGTTGTATTAAACGATATTAACCAAGAACGTTTAGATGGAGCTATTGAAGAATTTAAAAAGCAGTTTGGAAAAGATACTGCAGCATCAACTTTATTAAATGTTACAGACGACGCAACCATTAAGTCAGCAATGGCAAATGCAGCATTAGCATTTGGTGGTGTAGATATTATTGTTAACAATGCAGGTATCAGTATTTCAAAATCAATAGCAGAACATAGTATAGAAGAATGGGATAAGTTATACGATATTTTAGTGAAAGGTCAGTTCTTAGTTTCTAAAGCAGGCATTGAGATAATGCGTAAACAAGGTTTTGGTGGTGATATTGTAAATATTGTTTCTAAAAATTCAGTAGTTGCAGGTCCAAATAACCCTGGTTATGGTTCTGCAAAAGCAGCACAGGCACATCTTACACGTTTAATGGCTGCTGAATTAGGTAGTGATAAAATTCGTGTCAATACAGTTAATCCGGATGCCGTAATTGCCGACTCAAATATTTGGGCAGGTGGTTGGGCCGAAGGTAGAGCAAAAGCTTACGGTATTACTGTAGAAGAATTGCCAGCTTACTATGCAAAAAGAACTTTACTAAATGAAGCTATTTTGCCCGATGATATTGCAAATGCATGTTATGCACTTGTTGGTGGGTTACTCAATAAATCAACTGGAAATGTTTTAAATGTAGATGGTGGAGTTGCCAATGCATTTTCAAGATAATTATAACTTTTTCAGATAGCAAGCAAGTAAAGGGGGAGTTGATGATTGTTTAATCTGTTAACCTCCTTTTTTCCTTTTGCTTATCTTTTTCTGTTATCATGAAGGTTAAAGGTTGATGAATCTTGTGGTTATTCACCTTTTTAAAAACTACAATTATGCAAAGAGTAGCATTTAAAATGCAGCTGAATGAAGGGTTTGAAGAAGAATACAAAAAACGCCATGATGAAATTTGGCCAGAGTTGCAAAGCCTTCTAAAAGAAACTGGCATCAGCGAATATTCTATTTTTTTAGATCAATCAACCAATGCTTTGTTTGGTGTTTTAAAAATTGCTGATACAATTGCATTAGACAGTTTACCTGCTCAGCCCATCATGCAAAAATGGTGGATATACATGAAAGATATTATGCTAAGCAATACTGATAATTCTCCTGTAAGTTTACTTTTAACCGAAGTATTTTATTTACCATAGTTCATTAATTTAATCCTATTTATATGATTTTGAATAGTACAAAAATAAATAGCCACAACGAGGCTTTATTTGCAAAACATAAACGCAATTTTGATTTTATTGCCCAGGATAACAACAATACAAATGAAGTACTTGAAAAATTAAAAGTATTTCAAATAGCTATTCCATCTTGGGCATTGGGTACTGGTGGTACACGTTTTGGGCGTTTTGCAGGTGCTGGTGAGCCACGCAGTTTAGAAGAAAAAATTGAAGATGTAGGTTTGTTACACAAACTGAATCAATCGAGTGGAGCAATTTCTTTGCATATACCTTGGGATATACCAACTGATGCAAAAGTTATTAGAGATTTAGCTGCACAACACAACTTAAAATTCGATGCAGTTAACTCAAATACTTTTCAAAATCAGTCAGAGCAGGCACATAGCTATAAATTTGGTTCTTTACAACATGTAAATAAAGCTGTTCGCAAACAAGCTATTGAACACAACATTGAAGTGATAAAACATGGTGTAGAGTTGGGCTCAGAATCTTTAACTGTTTGGCTAGCCGATGGATCAAGCTTTCCCGGACAGTTGAATTTCAGAAAAGCGTTTAATAATACCTTAGAAAGTTTGCAGGAAATTTATGCAGCCCTACCGACTAATTGGAAAGTATTTATTGAGTATAAAGCCTTCGAACCCAACTTTTATTCTATGAGTGTGGGCGATTGGGGACAGTCTTATTTATACGCTAGCAAATTAGGTAATAAAGCATATACTTTGGTAGATTTAGGGCATCATTTACCCAATGCCAATATTGAGCAAATTGTTGCTTTGTTACTAAATGAACAAAAATTAGCTGGTTTTCATTTTAACGATAGTAAATATGGAGATGATGATTTAACAGTAGGAAGTATCAATCCTTATCAACTGTTCCTAATCTTTAACGAATTGGTAGAAGGGATGGATGCAAAAGGTATGAACCATGCAAAAGATTTAGGCTGGATGATTGATGCAAGCCATAATGTTAAAGATCCCTTAGAAGATTTATTACAAAGTGTGGAAGCCATTAAAATTGCATATGCTCAGGCTTTATTGGTTGATACAAAAGCATTGGAAGCTGCAAGAGAAAATAATGATGTTGCAAAAGCACAGGAAATTTTACAAACTGCTTACAGAACAGATGTTAGACCATTGGTTGCTGAAGCCAGATTGCAAAGTGGTGGTGCATTACAGCCATTACAGTTATTTAGAGAAGCTAAAATACGTGAACAACTGATTAATGATAGAGGCATTAACACAGTAGCAACTGGATTATAAAAAAGTAGGGGCTTACAGTAAAATACAGTAACCCTTTTTTTGATTAAGAAATTTGATTGTTTATGGCTCCGGTAATTGCAATATTTGATATTGGTAAAACCAATAAAAAATTTTTCTTGATTGACGAACAGTACAAAATAGTGTTAGAACAAACACAGCAGTTTGATGAAATAGTTGATGAGGATGGATATACTTGCGATGATGTACAACTTTTATCTGGCTGGGTAGTTAATACACTGACGAAAGTGCTCAATCAACATATTTTCGATATTAAAGCCGTAAATTTTTCTACTTATGGGGCAAGCTTTGTACATATTAATGAAAAAGGAAAAGTTATAACACCTTTATACAACTACCTTAAACCATTTCCCGAAAACTTAAAGCAACAGTTTTATAACACTTATGGTGGCGAACTTAAAATTACGTTAGAAACAGCTTCACCTGTTTTGGGTAATCTTAATTCAGGTATGCAATTATATTGGCTAAAACTTAATAAGCCACACATATTTAATCAAATTAAATACGCATTGCATTTACCTCAGTATATCAGTTATCTTATAACAGGTAATGTATGTGCAGATATTACCAGTATTGGCTGCCATACACAGCTTTGGAATTTTCAAACAAATAATTATCACAGTTGGTTAACAGCAGAAAATATTCTTCAAAAAATGCCACCCTTACAACCATCTGATCAGGCAAAAGAAGTAGTATTTAATAACATTACTTTACAGGTAGGTAGTGGCTTGCATGATAGTTCGGCTGCATTGATTCCTTATTTAAGTGCATTTGCCGAGCCTTTTGTGTTAATCTCTACAGGAACATGGTGTATTAGTTTAAATCCATTTAGTAACGAACCACTAACAGTCGAAGAACTGGAAAAAGATTGTTTGTGTTATATAGAACATAAGGGTAATCCTATAAAAGCTGCTCGTTTGTTTGCAGGTTATGAACATGAACAGCAAACAAAAAAAATAGCAGCATATTTTAACCTAGCAGAAGATTTTTACAAATATATTACTTTTAATGTGTCAGTATTAGAAGCGTTTGACTTTTCTAAATACCAACATGTTTTAGTGGGAGTACATACATCTTCTTTTGGCAATAGAGCATTAAGCGATTTTGGTACTTATGAAGCTGCTTATCATCAATTAATGGCTGATATTGTATTGCAGCAAAAAGCTTCCACCTCACTTGTACTGGACAATAATTCTATAAAACGGATTTTTGTAGATGGAGGTTTTAGCAAAAACCCTGTTTACATGAATTTATTGGCAGCTGCTTTTCCTGAAATTGAAGTTTTCGCAGCTTCTGTTTCACAAGCAACAGCTATTGGTGCAGCACTTTCTATTCACAATTACTGGAATGCTAAAACTATTCCTGAAGGTATGATTGATTTGATGTTTCATGCAAGGAGTGATACTTAATAATTTCTTAATTTGTTTTTTGCATGATAGGGCAGGATAGTTTTTGTTTAATGAGTTTCTAATTTTAATTATTAACTCTTAACAAAATTCAAAACGACTGCCATCATGAAAAAAAAACTACACCATTGGTGTAATGTGTTTGTAGTGTTATTTTGCTCTACATTACTACTCTTAACTGCCATTCAGGCTCAAGGTCAAACAGCTAAAATTCAAGTCTCTGGTAAAATTGTTGATGAAAACAATAAACCCATTGAAGGGGTAACCATTAGCATAAAATCTGAAAAAGGAAATGCAATTTCTAAAGCAGATGGTACATTTACAATAATGGCAGAAGCTAAAAGCACTTTGATTATTACTGCAATTGGATATGCTGCTTCAGAGGTTGCTGTGAATGGCAAAAATTCAGTAGAAATAAGATTAATGCAAAATACGTCTTCCTTAGAAGATGTTGTTGTTGTTGGTTATGGTTCACGAAAAAAGGGAGATGTTACAGGAGCTATTGCATCTGTATCGGGTGAAAAATTGCGTTCTGTACCAACTACAAATATAACAGTAGCCTTACAAGGTAAAGTTGCAGGTATAGAAGTATTACCAAATTCTTTCAGGCCTGGTGCTGGTGCTTCAATCCGTGTTCGTGGTAATAGGTCATTAAGTGCAAATAATGAACCATTATATGTTGTTGACGGTATTCCGGTTACATATACAATTGATGATATGAGTCCTAATGATATAGAAAGTATCGATGTATTAAAAGATGCATCATCTACTGCAATATATGGAGTCAGGGGAGCAAATGGTGTTATTCAAATTACTACCAAAAAAGCAAAAGCCGGAAAAATTCGTGTTGATTATAGCGGTAGTACTTCTTATGAGAATATTTTAAGGCATTATCCTGTTTTTAATGCAGTTCAATTAGCTGATGCATGGAGGCAGGCTTACTATGCAGACAGGCAGTATAACTATGCTCAATCTACAGCAAGCCCCAATAACTATTTTCCAAATGCAGCAGCCGATGTTAAATTGTTTGGTGGTGGTAATGGAACAAATCCAATGTGGGCATTTATTAAAGATGCTTATCAATTCACCACTTTCGATGCTACTACAAATACATATATAGCTTCAAAAAGACCAACCACAAACGATGAAAGAACCCTATTGGCAAACCTTGGTTTACCTGTATTAACAGAAGTTGATGATTATGATCCATCAAAAGTAAAATCTTTCGATTGGCAGGGAGCTGCTATCCGTCAAGGTATTACCAAATCTCATGCAATTACAGTGTCTGTTGGCACTGAGAAAGTGAAATCAAGTTTTAATGCATCTTATTTTAAACAAGATGGTATTGAGAAAGGACAGGATTTTATAAGATATACTTTTGGTAATAATACAGAGTTTAAGCCAAGTAAGTTTATTACATTGGGTAATAACATTACTTATACGAACAGTGTTCAAAATATAGGAACAAGTATTTATGGCAATGCATCGGGTATGTTGCCTTTTACCAAACCCTACGATGATAATGGTAATTTCTTACTATATCCAAATGGGGATCAGCAAATTATCAATGGCTTGAATGATGAAACTACTGTGTTGAATGAAATAAAAGCGAATAGAATTGTAGGTAACATTTATGCCGAAATTGGCTTAGTAAAAGGATTAAAATATAAAACTGTATTCGGCTTAGATTATCGCAGTTCCAAACAAGGAAGGTTTAATGGTGCAAAATCATCTGTTCGCCAAGGTAATTTAGCCAATGCCAGCTATTCTGTTAGTAACGGTACATCTTGGGTTTATGATAATATGCTTTTGTATGATGTAAAAATTAAAAATGACCATTCTTTAAGTGTTACTCTATTACAGGAAGTACAAAGTTTAAATAAGAATGATGTAATCTCTCTTTCAGCCGATAATTTAATTTTCGAAGAACAAAAATGGTATTCTTTGCAACAAAACACATTGGCTACAGTAACAGGTTCTGGATCTTACTCAGCAACCCAATATTTATCTTATATGGGTAGGGTGGAATATGGGTATAAAAATAAGTACCTATTAACTGTAAGTAATCGTTACGATAATTCTTCTGTATTATCTGAAGGTAATAAAGGTGCTTATTTCCCATCTGCTTCTTTTGCCTGGAGGCTAGATAATGAGCAATTTTTTAAACATCAGAATATTTTAACATCGGCTAAATTACGTTTAGGTATTGGTAGTGTAGGTAATGCTTCTATCAATCCATATTTAACAAATGGACCGCTTTCTCAGGTAAATTATAATTGGGGCAATGGCACAGCTGCCATTGGTCAAGCTCCTCAAACATTTAGAACACCTACTTTAACTTGGGAAAAAACAACAACCAGAAATATTGGGTTAGATTTTAGTGTTCTAAAAAACAGAATTACTGGTACTATTGATTTGTACAGCACTTCTACAAAAGATATACTTCAACGATTAACTATTCCTGCAACCAATGGCGTTTCTTTTATGTATGTTAACAGAGGGGAAACAAGTAATAAGGGTATTGATATCTCATTAAGCACAACAAATATTGTATCGAAAAATGGGTTTACCTGGACAACAGATTTTGTATTTTCAAAGAATAAGGAAAAAATTGTTGATATTGATGGAAGAGGAAATAATGATTTAAATAATTTATGGATTTTAGGTCAGCCATTACAAGTGTATTACAACTATGCTGGTGGCAGTATTTATCAATACAGCGATACTGCTAAAGGCGGTTACTTAAGAGACTATTTATGGTTAAAAGGAACCAATGGCTCAAACACTGCTTACCGTCCTGGTAAAATCAGGGTATTGGATGCCAATGGCGATACATTAATTAATGCAAGCGATAAAATGGTTTTAGGCAGTCATAATGCCGATTGGACAGCTAGTATTACCAACAATATCTCTTATAAAAATTTTGAACTTAGTTTCAACATATTCATTCGTCAAGGGGGCATGTATCGTGTTCCAAGACCAGGCATGGTTGGAAGGTATCAATCGAGTTATGCTAATTATTGGACACCCACAAATCCATCTAATGAATACCAACAACCAACCCGTACTTCAGATATTCCATTGTATTTTGAGGCACTTGGTTATAGAAATGGAAGTTTTGTAAAAGTCAGAAATATCGTCTTATCCTATAAGATGCCTCAATCTATACTTACAAAAATTAAAGCCAACAGTATGTCGGTTTATATAAATATGGTTAACCCATTCTTGTTTCATAAATATTCTGATTATGATCCAGAAACAATTCAATACACTGAATCTTTTGCATCATCTACAGGAAATCCTGGCCCTAACTCTTACAGTTATAGAAGTGTAGTTATTGGCGTTAAACTTGGATTGTAATAAAACTAATTGTGAAACAATAAAAGAAATAAAATGAAAAAAATATACAGAATACTAATAGGCTCTTTAGCAGCTGTAGCAGTTACAGCTACAGCTTGTAAAAAATTTATTAAAGAAGATTTGGTCACAGTTCTTACAGAAGATTATTACAAAACCGATCAGGGTTTGGAAGATCTGGTAAAGTCGGCTTATGGACCATTAAAATGGAAATTTGAAGGAGAACAATCCTATGCTTTATGGAATTTTGGGTTAGATGAATTTCGATTGGGTGATCAATACAATTATGAACATTTTAATACCTATAACTCGAATCTAAATTCTAATGGTAACGATGGATTTTTAAACAGCTTATGGATTAATTATTATGCCGGTATTCATAGATGCAATTTAGGTATTGAAAATATCCAAGCTTATAGTAATGCAACTTCAACACTTTTAGGCACACAAATACAAAAGAATTTAAGGATTGCAGAATTGAAATTTTTACGTTCATTCTACTATTTTAATTTAGTACAACAATTTGGTGGAGTGCCATTAAAAGTTACTGCATCTAAAGAATTGGGCACTGAGTTTCCAAGAGCAACAGTTGCAGAAGTGTATCAGCAAATTATGGCTGATTTTAGAGAAGCTGGATTAGTCCTGCCCTGGAAACAAACAACACAGTTTGGTCGGGCATCTAAAGCTGCTACCTACCATTTTTTGGCTAAAGCTTATTTAACACGTGGTAGTGCTGTTAATGATGTAAGGGGGCAAAAAGCAACAGATATGGATAGTGCAATTGTTTTTGCAGATTCGGTTATTAAATTCAGTGGTCATGCATTAGAAGCCAATTTTGGAAATTTATTTAATAGTGCTTACGCTGCACATCAAGTGCCAAGGGCAGGTACAGATGGATCAGCACCAAGTACATCATTGTCTAGTATAAATGCAAATAACAATAGCAATGAAATTTTATTCTCGGCACAGTTCAGCCAAAATCTGGCTCTTGCTGGTTTAAATAATCAGGTGCATTTATTTTTTGGAGCTCAATACGATGCAGGCATACCGGGTATGACAAGAGATTTTTTTAATGGAAGACCTTTCAGAAGAATGATACCAACGAATTATACTATTGATATTTTTGACTGGGCCAATGATTCTAGATTCTTTAAAACATTTCAAACAACTTATTACAGAAATGTAACATCGAATACTGGTCTTACAGCTTATACAGTTTTAAATGCCCCAACGCCCGATGTTGTTGGTAAACCAAGAATAGGGGTGGGAGATACTGCTGCACAATTTATTGTTGTCACTCCTACACAGGCATTATTAACCAGCAATATTGCCAACTTTAGGTATTATGCAACGTATGCTCGTTATAAAAAAACTACTCCAACTGCTACACCAACTTCGGATTTTTCAAACAATAAAAATATTCACATGATTAAGTGGATGGATGGTGTAAGATTAACTAATACTGCTAATGAAGCTAGGGGTATTAGAAACGGAACTTTTGCACGGTTGGCAGAAACCTATTTAATACTGGCAGAAGCTTATGGTAGAAAAGGTGATTACACCAATGCTTTGGTAAACGTAAATATTATTCGCAGTAGAGCAGCTTATAAAACTGGTGAACCTAAAAATCCGCATAACTGGATGTTTTATGGTGGAATCTATAACGATTTAACTTCAACATCTGCCGCTTTACAGGCTACCACAGCTTTGTTTACCACCAATGCCGCAAGTGAACTATATCCTGCAACAGTTACCAGTACTACTGATAGATTTATTCATTTTATGCTCAATGAAAGAACAAGAGAATTGTGTGGTGAATTATTGCGTTGGGAAGATTTGGCCAGAACAGAAACTTTTTATGAAAGAAGCAAACTGTTTAACGCCGATGCTACTAGTTTAGCACCTTATCACAGGTTAAGACCCATACCTCTATCCCAGATTATTTCACAAACAAGCAATGGTAATCCATTAAGCCCAACTCAAATAGCAGCATATCAAAACACAGGATATTAATTGTGGTGTTTTGATAAATCGGATACTAAAAAAGGAGAAACCATTTATTTGTTTCTCCTTTTTTAGCTTTGAAATAATTCAAAAAAAATCTTTCTTATATAAAATCTTCTCAGGATACAACAGGATAGTTCTAACTATATATTGAACTAAGATTGTGTATTATTCAAGGGTAAACTATATATCCAAACAAAACGATTGCTATGCTACACTTACGCCAAAAAGGAATTTACTTTTGTATTCTTTTAAATCTGCTAACCAATATTTTTAATCTATTATTAATAGATAATGTAATTATTTGTAAGTAGTCGGTATTACTTTTTGAATAAAGGATGAGTTTTAATTATCCATTTTTAAATTTTTACATTACACAACGATTGATATGAAGACAATTTTTCAAAAAATTCTGTTTCTGGCAGTGGTTTTAGTTGCTGTTACAGGTTGTCGTAAAAAAGCATTTGATGAATTTTATGGACGACCAGAAGGTCTTGCTGTTCCCATTTACCAGCAGCTGCAAGCCAAAGGAAATTTTAAATTATTATTGGCTTGTATAGACAAAGCTGGTTATGCAGTAACGCTTAAAGGTGCAGGATACTATACCATGTTTGCACCCAATGATGTAGCTTTTACCAAATTTCTTTCAGACAGAGGTATTAGTGGTGTTGATCAATTAGATTCTGCAACCTGCAATAAAATTGTAACTTTTGCTTTGGTGTACAATGCATTTAGTGCAGCCAGATTACCCGATTATCAGGCAAATTCAGGTTGGGTATTAAACAATGCCTTTAAAAGAAGAACAGCCAATTATACTGGTTTTTATGACGACACCACTTTTGCAGGAATGCCCGTTAAAGCATTAGGAGCAAATAGAAACCCTGGTTTCGTATTAAGCGATAACAACAATAAATACATTACTTACTTTACAACAAACTACATGAATGCAAAAGGATTGTCTGCATCGGATTATAATTTCTTTTATCCTGCCAGCACTTACACAGGGTTTAATGTAGGATCTGCTAAAGTTGTTACACCTGATATTGTTGCAGAAAATGGATTTATACATGAAGTAGATCAGGTAATGATGCCCTTTGCAAGTTTAGATAAATACTTGGCTTCAAATACTCAATACAGTGAGTTTAAAAAGTTGTTCGATAAATATATGGTTTCGTTTACACTAAATCCAGATGCATCTAACAAATACAAATTAATTACCGGATTAACGGATAATATTTTTGTCAAATTATTCAATGGTAGTTTGGCTTTTTCCCCTAATAACGAAAATTTTGTAAAGCTGCAGGACAACGATGGACAGTCAGATGGTTATACATTAATGATTCCCACAAATGCAGTTGTAACAAATTATATCAATAGTGTTTTGTTAGAAAGATACCCATCTTTAGATGTAGTACCCCAGCAAATTATTATAGATTTCATCAATGCCCACATGTGGAGTACAACAGTTTGGCCAAGCAGATTTACCAATTCAAATAATTCTCAGGGCGAACCACCAACATTGGCAAATACCAATGTTGTAGATAAACAAATTTGCAGTAATGGATTTTTTTATGGTATCAATAAAGTACAAGAAGCTAATGTGTTTAGAACAGTTTACGGACGTTCATATTTAGATCCTAATTATTTATTAATGACCAGAGCTTTAGATCAGAATTACAGGTACGTAATTACCATTCCAAATGTGAAGTACACTGTAATTATGATGAGTGATCAGGCTATCAAAGCAAGAGGATTTGATTACAGTACTGCCCAAAGTGCATGGACTTATACTGCACCTGGCACAACAACAACAACAACAGGTAACGTTGCAAGAGACATGCTGCAAAGAATCTTGGCTCAACACATTATCAAAACGCCAAATAATGAGTTAGATAACTTGTCTGGCTCGGGTATTATCGAAACTTTAAATGGGGAGTATATAAAGTGGAACACAGGAACTTTCTCATCGGCTGGTACAATTGATAGCAATTTTGTTGTTGCAACATCTTCTACCAAAACCTCTTTTAATGGTCGTGTATATTATGCAGATAAATTACTGATTAATAGTACAACCACATTAGGTAATAATATTAAAAAATGGGGTACAATACCAACAGCTGCTACTTCTCAGTTTAACTTTTTTTATCAGTACCTTTCCAACTCTTCAATTTTTAATCCAACAACTGGAGACATTACAGGTGTATTGCTTGGGGCTTACCACACTGCATTTATACCAAATAATGCAGCAATTATTCAGGCTGTAAGAGATGGATATTTACCTGGAACAGTTTCTGGTACAACAGTAACTCCAAATTTTAACCCTACTGTTTTTGCAGATAAGTCTAAAGTGAACAGCTTTATTTTATATCATCTAATGGTTAAAAATACAGTAGTACCCGGCGATGGTAAAAGCGGCAGTTTTGAAACCTTACTAAAAAATTCTTTGGGTGACCCTTCATTAATTTCAGTAACAAATTCTGGACCTAATTCTTTAATTGTAAGAGATAATTCCAGCAGAGTTTCAAATGTAATTATACCCAGCAGTAACAATTTAGCCGATAGGTGTGTGATTCATTTAATTGATAATTATCTGAGGTATTAAAGTGCTTTAAAAGCAGGTACATAACCATTAATTGTAAGAAAGATTTTTATGAATAAGACAATATTAAAAATGTTTAGCAGAACCAAACTTTACTGCCTAATTACGGTTCTCTTAAGTATTACTGTTACAAGCATATTTGCTCAGGAAACAACCTCTCCTGTTGCAAGTGGAGAAAGTAAAGTAATTAGAGGAAAAGTAATAGCTAAGAAAAACAATACACCTATTGAAGGTGTTGCAGTTACAGAAGTTGATGCAGATGGACGTGTAGTTAAAGGTACGAATACTGATATTGATGGTAACTATGCATTGAAATTTACCAATTTAACACACAAGATTTCTTTTTCTTATATTGGTTATAAATCGATAACACTTGATTTAAAAGGAAAAAATACCATTAACGCTACAATGGAGCTAGGTGGTGCTGATTTGGATGAAGTGGTGGTAGTTTCAGGTAAAAAAACAGATAATGGCAGTATGAGTTTGGCCGACAAAGATTTAACTGTTGCAGTCGCAAAAATTAATGCAAAAGATTTAGAAGAAATGAGTTCGGCTTCTATTGATCAGGCATTACAAGGTCGGTTAGCTGGTGTTGATATTACTGCATCTTCAGGAGATCCGGGAGCTGGTATGTCTATCAGAATACGTGGTACATCTTCTATTAATGCAAACACAAATCCGTTGATTGTAGTTGATGGCATGCCTTATGAAACAACCATTCCATCAGATTTTAACTTTGGTACGGCCGATGATCAAGGCTATGCACAATTATTAAATATTGCACCTTCTGATATTAAAGAAATTGTAGTATTAAAAGATGCTGCTGCAACTGCTATGTGGGGTTCCAGAGCTGCCAATGGTGTTTTACTAATTACAACCAAAAGAGGTGTAATTGGTAAGCCTGTTTTAACATATACTTTAAGAACAGTGATTCAAAAACAACCTTCACCAATTCCTTTATTGAATGGAGATCAGTATTCGAACCTTATACCAGAAATGGTAATGAACAGAACTGGGACACCCTTGAATACACAAACTGTAAAAGAGTTTGCTTACGACCCCAACGATCCTTACTTTTATTATAATTATGGTCAAAATACCGATTGGTTAGCAGCTGTTACCAGAACAGGTATGATACAAGATCATAATCTTTCTATGACAGGTGGTGGCACCAATGCAAAATACTTTGCGTCATTAGGATACTTTACACAAAAAGGTACAACCATTGGAACTGATTTAACCCGTATTTCTACACGTATTAATTTGGATTATATTGTTTCTGAAAGAATTAAATTCAGATCCGATTTTGCATATACTTACACCGATAATCCAGCCAATTACCGCCCCGGTAATGTTGCACAGGAAATTAGAAATGTGGCAATGAATAAAATGCCTAATATGAGTATTTATGAATACAACGAACAAGGTATTTTAACACCGAATTTCTTTTCACCAGCTGCAAATATTCAAGGACAATATCCTGCAACTTATAATCCTGTTGCAATGGCAATGACAGCTACCAACAGAATTATTACCAACAGAATTACCCCACATTTTAATTTGCAATACGACATTATACCACGTATATTGATAGCAAATGCCGATGTACAGTTTGATATCAGTAATACAAAAAGTAAAACATTCTTACCACAAATTGCTACTGGTCGCCCAGTTACTGAAACTGTTGTAAACAGGGCTTATGATGGAGATTATGATGGTTACAATGTACAAACAAAAACCAATATCATTTTTACACCGAGAATGCCATCTAATCATAATTTAACTTCTGTATTGTCTATTCAAACTTATGACAATAAAGGCATGACTTTACAGGCATTAACTTCTAATACAGCATCTTCATTTTTACAAGATGCGTCGAACCCTTAACGAACCCAAAATCAGGAGTTAAATGTGGCTTCTACGTATGCACAAACACGTTCAATAGGTGCTTTATTAGATGCACAATACAACTACAAAGGAAGGTACATTGTAAGAGCTGGTGTACGTGGTGATGGTAACTCAAGATTTGGTCCAGCATCAAGATATGGATTGTTTCCATCTATCTCTACTCGTTGGAGATTATCTGATGAAAAATTCATGCATAAATATAAATTTATTGATGAGTTAAGTGTTAGAGCAAGTTATGGCCAATCGGGCAATGCACCACGTAACGACTATACTTTCTACAACCAGTACAATAGTTATAACTGGTCTTACCAAGGTATGTCTGGTGTTTATCCTTCAACCATAGAATTGAGAAATTTAAAATGGGAAGTTATACATGGTACCAATGTTGGGTTTAATTTAATTTTCTTAAAAAGAAGAATCAATGTAGATGTTGATATTTATAGAAACAGAACTAAAGATTTATTAACCTATGGTTTACAAATTCCTACTTATACAGGGTACTCATCTGTAGATATGAACGTAGGAACATTGGATAATCAGGGATGGGAAATTAACGTAATGACTACTCCTGTTAAAACAAAAAACGTAACCATTGATTTTAATTTTAACATAGCACAAAACGAAAACGTAATTCGTGAAATATCTCCTTTTTATCCAGCAAAAAATGGAGATGTAACCACCAATGGTAGCTATTTAACCTTACTGCAAAAAGACAATCCTTTTGGTTCTATTTATGGCTACAAATACTTAGGTGTTTATAAAGATGTCAATGCAACAATTGCAAGCGATTACAAT
Organism: Chitinophagaceae bacterium; assembly: GCA_044348985.1. Classification (GTDB taxonomy): domain Bacteria; phylum Bacteroidota; class Bacteroidia; order Chitinophagales; family Chitinophagaceae; genus UBA1930. The sequence goes on along the minus strand of JBIKRV010000014.1, from coordinate 15,892 downwards.
GGTAAACCAATTGTTGGCCCTAATGGTCAGGCTATTTACATGCGTTTCAATTATCCAAAAACAAACTATCAGTTTCAACCAGGAGATGCCATGTATGAAGATATTAACCACGATGGAAATATTGATTATAAAGATGTGGTTTATTTAGGTAATAGCAATCCCAAGTTTGTTGGTGGTTTTGGTTCTACCATTACTTATAAAAAGAACTTTAAAATCAGTATGTTCTTCAACTTTAAAAGTTCTTACGATGTAGTAAATGGTACCATGATGACAACGACCAATATGTTTGGTTTTAACAATCAAAGTACTGCTGTATTAAGACGTTGGAGAAATTCGGGAGATGTTACCGATATACCAAGAGCATTATGGAATACAGGATTTAACTGGTTGGGTAGTGACCGATATGTACAAGATGCTTCCTTCTTAAGATTAAGAACAGTAACAGCCAGATACACTTTTGATAATAAGTTTGTGAAGAAAATAAAATTCAAAACTTTAAGTGCATACTTAACACTTGAAAACCTGTTAACGTTTACTAATTACTTAGGGCAGGATCCTGAAGTTGCACCAAGAGGAGTTACAAGTCCATTTACAGTAGTAACTGATAACTCTACCACGCCACCCGTTAAATCAATCACATTTGGCTTAACAGCATCATTCTAAATCATTACGAAAAAGGATAATAATGAAAAAAAGAATTTTTTATATTGCTGGTTTTATAATGGTATTATCTGCTTTTACATCCTGTAAAAAATGGCTAGATCTTCAACCGCAGGATGGCATTACCCGACAAGAGTACTGGAAAACCAAAGAGAATATTCAAGCAGCTTTAATTGGTTGTTATGCTTCTTTATTGGCCAATCCTGCAAATAGAGATAGACAATTATCTGAGTATTTGTTTATGTGGGGAGAAACAAGAGCTGATATGGTTGCTCCTGGCTTGGGAATAACCAATGATGAGTTAGATATCATTAATGTAAATACATTACCAACCAATACTGTTGCCAAATGGAATGCTGTTTACAGAACAATTAATTATTGTAATTCAGTTTTGGATTTTGCACCGGGGGTATTGGCACTTGATAATACTTTAACTCAAACACAACTCAATGCTTATTTGGGAGAAGCAAGAGCACTGAGGGCTTTAATGTACTTTTATTTGGTAAGAAGTTTTAGAGATGTGCCTTTAAAATTAAAATCTACCAGTAGCGATGAAGATTTACAGCAGTTGGCAAAAACATCGGGCGATTCTATTTTAAATCAAATTGAAATTGATTTGAATTATGCTGATAGTAATGTAGTTAGAACACACGGCAATGTACAATACGATAAAGGTCAAATTACCAAGTACACAGTTAAAGCCATTAAAGCCGATGTGTATTTATGGAGAGACAAATATCAGGAAGCTGTGGAAGCATGCGACTTTATTATCAATTCTGGTCAGTTTGGTTTAATTGCAGGAAATAGCGGATGGTTTAATACTTTATATTATAAAGGAAATTCTAACGAGTGTATTTTCGAGTTTCAGTACGATGCTCAAAAGTTAAATAACTTTTATGGCATGTTTACCACATCTAGAGCTAGATATTATGCAGCTGCTCATGTAATGGATGATGTATTTATGATTAATTATGCCAATGATCAATTGTATGACATAAGAGGAGATGGTGGATCTGTTAGAACAAGTGATAATGCAATTTGGAAATACCTTGGTATAACCTCCAATCAAATACGACCTTTTGATGCGTCTTATGCCCATTGGTTTGTGTATAGATATGCCGATATTTTGTTAATGAAAGCTGAAGCCTTAAATCAAATGGGTGGTAAAGGAAACGAAGCATTGGCATTGGTAAATCAAATAAGAAACAGAGGTAAAGCCTTAGACTTAACCAATACAAATCCTGATCCAGCTGATCAAAATGCTTTGGGCGATTATATTTTACAAGAAAGAGCCCGTGAATTTGCTTTTGAAGGCAAACGTTGGTACGATGTTTTGAGAAATGCGAAACGTAACAACTATGCAAGATTCGATTTGCTGGTTAACATGTTAACCAAGTCTGTTCCTGCCAATCGACTTCAGTCGGCCATCAACAAATTCAGAGATTATAACAGTCATTATCTGCCAATTTATTTCTATGAAATTCAGGTAGATCCCAATCTTGTACAAAATCCTTTTTACCAATAATCCATTTTAATATTTAAACCTGCGGTATGAGAAAAATTCAACAAATAATCGGATTGGCAGCATTTTGTTTAATTGCTGTTATGGTTATTTCGGGGTGTAAAAAACAGCACATCACAATGACCACAACCGAGGATGTGAACATTGTAGATTACTTGAGAAGGTATCCTGAACAGTTCTCTGAATATGTAAAAATTTTAGACAAAACCAACATTAGCCCTTTCCTAAATGCTTACGGTGCTTACACAGCTTTTGCTCCTACGAATGATGCTATTAAATCTTATTTATTGGAAATTGGTAAAAATTCAACCGATGAATTAGATACCACCACCCTAAAAAATCTCTGCAGGCTTCATATTATACAGGATACCATTAGTACGCCAGCATTTGTAGATGGTAAATTGTATGCACCAACTATGTATGGTCAGTTTTTAGTAACCAGTGTTAATATTTCAGGTGTTACTGTCGTAAACAGAAGGGCAGCAATTACCAGACCCAATGTATTAACTGGTAATGGCTATATTCATGTAATTGACAAAGTATTAATACCAGCAACATTAACTGTTGCACAAATGGTGGAGCAAAACTCTAGGTATTCGATTTTTACACAAGCATTAAGGGCAACTGGCTATTATGATTCATTAAATATTGTGAACAATCCGGATACTGCCCGCAGATGGCGTTCATTACTGGCTGAGTCTGATTCAGTTTTAAATGTCAATGGTATAACAAGTTACGCTGCTCTAAAAGCCAAATACAATAACACGGGTAACCCTCTAAACCCTAACGATAGTTTAAATTTATATGTAGCTTATCACATTTTACCCGGCATAAAATACATAGCAGATATTGTTGGTCAGCAATCACACTTAACTATGGCACCATTAGAAGTGGTAACTGTTAGCTTAGATGGTCAAAAAGTACTGTTGAATGAAGCTGAGTTCAATGGCGTTTTAGAACAAGGTGTACCAATAAACAGATCAAGAAGTGATAACTCTTGCAACAATGGCGTACTTCATGAGTTGAATGGTGGCATTTCTTTAAAAGTACGTTCTCCTTTTAGAGTAGATTTTGACTTGGCAGCACAACCCGAAATTATGAAGCTTACTTCTCTTTATAGAAAAGCTGGTAAAAGTCAGGCATTCAGTTATGGTCAACTGGTTGATGTAACCTGGCAGAACACCAATTTACAAGCTGTAAATTATTATGCAGAAGCTGCTACTGGAACCAATAACTATTGGTGGGATGACGGGTTTGGTATGAACTTGAGATTTGGTAATGCTGCTGCAAATAATTGGGTAGAATTTAAAACACCTTTATTGGTAAAGGGCAGGTACAACGTGTGGATTATGTATCGTCGTGCAAACATGGGAGCATTTACACAGGTTTCTTTTGATGGTGTACCTACTGGCAGAATTGTAGATTTTACTCAAAGTTTACCAAGTACAAGTGCTACAGATGCTGCATTGATTTCTCAAGGCTTTAAACGTTATGCATGGAATAATCCAAACAGCAACAATGTATCTCAATTTGCAGGTACAATTAATGTAACAACAACCGATAGGCACTTTATAAGATTACAGGCAGTTAGAGACAATGGTTCTGGTGCTGCTCAGGGTGTTACTTTAGATTTTATACAGTTTGTACCTATTACAATGGATCCTACCAGACCTTGGTACAAAAAAGATGGCTCAATTGTACCTTAATTAAAATTAGAATATTTATCTGGGAACCGACCGAAAAAGAAATAAGATGTTAATACTTAAAAGATTAAAATTTATTACAGCAATAATGGGTTTTGCTCTGGCAGCAGCTACCTGTAATAAAAAATGGGACGATCATAATGCAATTACCGATGCATCTGTAGCTAACAATGTATATGAAAATATCAGTAAAAATGTAAACCTGTCGAAGTTTACAGAGTATTTGGTAAAAACAGGGTATGATAAAATAATTGCTGGCTCTAAAACTTATACGGTTTGGGCTCCAACAAATACAGCATTGGCCGGTCTTGACGCAACTATTGTTACAGATACTGCTAAGCTAAAACAGTTTGTTGCGAACCATATTTCTAACCAAACCTACCTTTCAGCTATTGCCGAACAACGTGTTGCTATGTTGAACGGAAAGTATAATACTGTTGGAAATAATAAATTCGATTCAGCCGCAATTACCATACCCGATGTATTGGCCGCAAATGGAGTTTATCATGTAATTGATAAGTTTATACCCCGTTACGATAACTGCTGGGAGTTAATGAGAAACAGCAGTACAGCACCTTTGCTAAAAACATATTTGTTGTCTCAGGATTATAACTTTTTTGATCCAACCATTGCAACGCAAACAGGTGTTAATGCTCAGGGAGATCCTGTTTATGATACAGCTACTGGGTTGGTTAAAAAGAATCGGTTTTTAGAAGATGTATTGGATATAAATGATGAAAAAAATGAGTACACACTTATTTTAATGAATGATGCATCGTTTACAACAGAGTATAACAAATTATCCCCTTGGTTTAAAACTGGTACAATAGATAGTACCTATAAGCTAACTTCTTTTTGGTTAACCAAAGATTTGGTTTTTAGAGGTGCTTATACACAAGCTCAATTACCCGATACATTATTGTCATTATCAGGAGTTAAAGTTCCAATTAATAAACCATCAATTATTGCCTCTTATAAAACAAGTAATGGTTGGGTACATCTTATAAATAAAGTAGATTTTACTTTAACACATAAATTTCCTCCTTTAATTATTCAGGGAGAACAGCCCACTTCATTTGCTGCTGATAGGTCGGGAAACACCCAATATAGAGTTAGGTTTAATACATTAACCGGATTAAACTTCAGCGATATTTTAATGCAGAATTATAACTATGCCAACTATTTCATAAGATATTTAGTACGAAACGTACCTTCTATGCGATACAATGCTTTTTGGGTTGCCGTAAACGATGTACAAACAACACCACTTTGGAATCAACGCTTAGCAATTGATAGTACAACCGCAGCAACAACCAATTTACCATTTGTAACCGTTGCATTCAGAAACTATGGTGAGGTAGCTTTAGGGCAACTGAATATTACCAACTATAGAAATGTAAACCTGTATGTAATGGGGCCAACAACAGCTTCTTCAAGTGGGGGTAATAACTCCATAGTACTGGATTATATAAAACTTGTACCTGCTTTTTAACGGGCTTAAGATCGAATTATCAGACTAATTTTTAGAATATCATGAAATTATCAAGAAATATACAAAAAGCATTATTGATTGCAGGTAGCAGTGTTTGTTTTGCTTCTATAACTTATGCTCAAAAAAAGCCCGCCGCTGCCAATACCGCTGCACAAACCAAAGCTGAATATTTTGTAACAGGTATTGTAAAAGATGCAGCTACGGATAAGCCCTTGGCTGCTGTAAAAGTTACCGTTCCTGAATTTTCTGCAGGACTAACTGATGATAATGGAAAGTTTAGAATTAAAGTTACTTCTTACGATGCTACTTTGTTTTTAAGTGCAGATGGATTTCAGTCGAAACAAGTAGCTTTAAAAGGCAGCAATAATATTTGTGTTCTTCTTTTAGAAGATGCTATTGTAACCATATACGATGATGCTCAATTACCGTTGGGTACAAAATCGCAAACACAAACTGTTAATGCAGTTACTTCTATCAATACAAATGGTGCATGGAACAGAAGTACTGAAACACCAGATGGTTTTTTACAAGGTAAAGTAGCTGGTCTTGCTGTAAACATGCGTTCAGGTACACCCAATGCTGGTGCTTATTTAATGCTAAGAGGTGTTAACTCTTTATATACCAATAACCAACCATTGGTAATTGTAGATGGTATGTTGTTCGATTACAATGATTATGGTACTTCAATTATTTCAAACCATTATACCAATGCATTTGCAAACATCGACCCTAGAGACATTGAGAACATTACTGTAATTAAAGATGGAGTTTCTACTTATGGTTCAAAAGCAGCTAATGGCGTAATTATCATTACCACCAATCATGCTGATAAGTTGGCAACAAAAATAGATTTTTCTGCTTACACAGGAATTAATTTCAGTCCACAAAGATTGCCAGTTATGGAAGCTGGTGCATACAGAACTTACCTTTCTGATGCATTTAAATCAAGTGGTATGACGGACTTTCAAATTCAGGCTCATCCTGCATTTGATGATAGTAAGTTGAACCCCTTGTACTATAATTATCACAACAATACCAACTGGCAGGATGAAGTATTTAAAAATTCGGTAACCAGTAATTATTTTTTAAAAGTTACTGGTGGAGATAATATTGCCAAGTATGCCTTAACCATGGGTTATATGAAAAATGGCAGTATTACTAAAAATACAGATGCCACCAAATACAATGTGCGTTTTAATGCCGATCTAAATTTAAGTACCCGTTTAACTGCATCAACCAATTTAACGTATTCATATTACGAACAGAGATTAAAGAGTCAGGGATTTGCATATAAAACCAATCCAATTTTATTGGCATTAATTAAGTCGCCTTTACTCAATAAAAATGCAATTGACGAAAATGGAGTTGTTTCTCCAAATTTAGCTGACAGAGATACTTTTAGAATAAGTAACCCTGTTGCTGTTGCAGAAAATATGCTGAGCAATAGTAAGGTGTACAGATTTTTTGGATCAATTAATTTAAAATATAAATTAACCAAAGATTTTACTTTATATACCTTGGGTGGAATTACTTCTGATAAAGTAAGAGAGCAAAGTTTTATTCCCGGAAAAGGCGTGGTTAACGATACATTAACCAATGCTGTTGCCGTGAATCGTTCTGCCAGCCAAACAAAAAGAATTTTTGCAGTGTACAACGAAACCTATGTTGACTTTTCAAAAACATTTAATCAAATTCATAAATTAAATGCAAGAGCAGGAGTTCGTTTTTTAAATAGCACTAACGAACAGGATTTTGTGTATGGCTTTAACTCTGCTACTGATGATTTTATTAGTGTAGGAACGGGTGTAAGTACGTTAAGAAAAGTAGGTGGAGATATTGGTAAGTACACCTGGATGAATACTTATATTGGAGCCGATTATGCTTTACAAAACAAATATTTCTTTGCATTGAATATAGCTGCCGATGCTTCTTCCCGTTTTGGTAAAGGCATTAGTAATGCATTAACAATAGGCAACAATAAATATGCTGTATTGCCTTCGTTGGGTGCATCATGGTTAATTTCTTCAGAGCGTTTTATGAAAAATGCCAAGTATATCAATGTGCTTAAATTAAGAGCTTCGGTTGCTAAAACCGGCAACGATGATATTGGTAATTATACAGCACAACAATCTTATGTATCACAAAATTTATTGGGTGTACAAGGCTTGGTAAGAGGCAATATTGCAAACCCTACGTTACAATGGGAGAGTAATACCAAAATGAATTTGGGTTTAGATGCATCTTTTTTTAACGAAAGGTTGTATGTTAGTATTGATGTGTATCAAAACAAAACAACCAATATGGTTAGTTATGAGGCTTTGCCTGCTGCTACTGGTTTTACTTATGTAATTACCAATGGTGGTTCTATGAAAACCAAGGGAATTGATTACAGCATTGCGGGAAGACTCATTAATAAAAAACAATTAAAATGGGATATGGGTGTAACGATTACCGCATGTACCAACAGAATTACACAGTTACCGGGTAATTCATCTGTTTACGATTATGCAGGAGCTTCAATTATTTCACAAGTTGGTTCTCCATCAGGTTTATTTTATGGATACAAAACAAATGGTGTTTACAGCACCGATGCTGAAGCAACTGCTGCTGGTTTAACCAAAAGACAATATGATGCTTCTTATGCACCATTTAAAGGTGGAGATGTGAAATTTGTTGATTTGAACGGTGATCAGGTAATTGACGAAAATGACCGACAAGTGATTGGCAATCCAACTCCCGATTTTGTGGGTGGGTTTACCAATCGTTTAGTGTACAAAGCTTTCACTTTAGAAGCTGTGTGTTCTTTCAGCCAAGGCAACCAGTTGTACAATGGTGTAAGGGCATCATTAGAATCTCAATCTAACGCAAATAATCAATTGCAAAGTGTGGTAAACAGATGGAGAACACCTGGGCAAATTACCAATATGCCAAAAGCTGCTTGGGGCGATCCAATGGGCAACAGCAGTTTTTCTGACAGGTGGATTGAAGATGGTTCTTTCTTCCGTTTAAAAACATTGTCTTTTAGTTACGAATTACCAGTTAAAGGAAAGAAAGCTATTAAAAGTGTTACCATTTATGCAACAGGAAATAACCTAATCACTTTTACTAAATATTTAGGATACGATCCTGAGTTTTATCCTGCTGAAACTGCTTTGGCTAAAGGAATTGATTTAGGTTTAGAGCCTCAGTTTAAATCGGTTATTCTTGGAATTAAAATGGGCTTATAAAAAAATTATTATCAGAAAAAGTTGTTGGATTTATGAAATATATACAATTTAAAAAAACAGGTTTGTTGCTTACATCTATTGTAGCTGGTGCTATGATGTTGTCTTGTAACAAAGTACTCGATAAAACACCTGAAAATGCATTAAGTACAACTCAGGTGTATAGAAATGTGTACGATGCAGATGCTGCTATTGTTGGTTTGTATGGTAAGTTCATGGGACTTGCAAAGCAGTATGTAGTATTAAATGAGTTAAGAGCCGATTTACTAGACGTAACACAGAATGCAGACGCCGATTTAAGAGATTTAAATGAACACAATGTAAAATCTACAAATCCTTATGCCGATCCTCGTCCTTTTTATGCAGTAATTAATAACTGTAACGACATTCTTAAAAACTTCAACATCATGTTGAAGGATAAAAAGTTCAATGAATCCGAATATCAACAGCGTTATTCCGATGTTGGTGCATTGCGTTGCTGGTTGTATCTGCAATTAGGTATTCATTGGGGAAATGTACCTTATGTTACCGATCCCTTAGAAACAATTGATGCAGTAAAAGATCCATCTAAATTCCCTGTATTAACTTTTAATCAGTTACTAGATTCTTTGATTTCTTTTTCCAATGCATTGCCATTTTCTAGACCCTATCCCATGGGTGCAACCATTAATACTGGTTTAATTACAACCTATGATGGATTTAATACACGTAGATTTTTTATTGATAAGTTTACTTTATTGGGAGATTTGAATTTATGGAGAGGTAACTATACAATAGCGGCTTCCAGTTATAGGTTGCTAATGGAACATGTTGGTTACGATTTAGATTCTCCAAATGGTTTGTACACCAATGGCGATCAATTCTTTCAGGCATTCAGGCAGCCTTTTGCTGAGGTTGCTGGTAACAATGATTTGTGTGTAGGTTATATACGTTTTAGAGAAGCCGATATTAATTCTTTAATTGATAACAATAATCAAGGTTGGCGTTCAATATTTGCCAGATCTCAAGATAATTTGTGGTTGCAACAATGGGTTTGGAGTTTACCTTTTAACAGCAACTTTGCACCCGAAAATCCATTCATTAATTTATTTTCTAACCGTGGTGGTAGCTATTTATTAAAACCTTCAAACGCTGCAATTAGCAACTGGAATACACAAACACAGGCAAATGGTTTTCCTTTCGATGCCCGTGGTAATTTTTCATGGAGAACATTTAACGGACAACCAGTTGTTGCTAAATATTTATACAACTATTTAGATGCAAGTTCTTTCTTACCTGTTAATCCATTGAAAAAAGATGGACGTTGGTTTTTAAATCGTTCTGCCAATGTGCATTTGCATTTTGCAGAAGCAGCCAATAGAGATGGTAGAAGAAGAATTGCTTATGCCTTATTGAACAATGGTATTAGTACAACATTCGACCCAACACCTGGTGTTTCTGGAAGAGATGTTACCAATATAATGAATACCCTATATGAACCATTTCCTTATAACTTCGATGCCAGAAATGGAGAGGTGCCAAGGTTTAGAGCCGATTGGCATAGAAATGCAGGCATAAGAGGTAATGCAAGAGTGGTTGCTACAGGCGTAACAGGTGCAGATAGTACATTGTCTATCGAAAACGCATTAATTGAAGAAAATGCTTTAGAATTGGCATTCGAAGGGCACCGTTGGGGCGAATTGGTTCGTATAGCATTGAGAAGAAACGATCCATCTTTTTTAGCCGATAAAGTGTATAACAAATTATTAAAAGCTGGCAATTCCAATGCTGCTGCTGTTAGAGCAAAACTAATGACACAAAGCAACTGGTACCTACCTTTTAAAATGTAATTTTTTTCTATAGTCCCTAAACCCATAAAGAGCAATCAATAAAAATGATTGCTCTTTTTTAGGTTTCAAAATTATTGTTTGCTAATTTTTATATAATTAATATCACTTTAGGCTTGTATAATTACTCTATTTAGAATCATTATTTGTAAACCTCAAAAATATTAGTACTTGTTATACCATTAACTGTGATTTCTTGTTTGTCAGGATTGAAAATTATTTTAGTTTTACTTCCATCATTGTTTTCAAGTTCAAGATTACCTAGTAATGCTTTTTTGATGATGTTCGAATTTTCTCCCAATTGTATTTTATTTATTTTCCCGTCTAAACTTATACAATAAGCAACAGTTATAGCTTCTGTATTTTCAGCATTAAAACGCAACATTTTCATTGGTATTTTATCTAGGTTATAAGCATAACCATAGCCCGATATAACATTCATCATTTTAGAAGAAGCCCCAATTGTTGTAACTACTCTACCACTTTTTAACTTCGTTTTTATTTTAAAAAAAGAAGTATTACTGTCTATTTTAGCATCTAAAACATTTTTATAGCCTTGTAATAATGGAGGAAACCAATTACTACCGTAATAAGGCTCAATTAAACTTCCCTCTTGGTGATAAAAAATATCAAAAATTCCAGCTTCTGGTTTTGTGCCTCTAAATTGGTCAATTACTAAAATTGTTTTTTCATTTATAGTAGCTATCGTTCTAACAAATGCTGCATCGTGTACATAAAAGTTTGCAGTTGCAGTTACAATGTAGTCAACTCCATTTGAGCTTCCAAAACCTAAACATTTACCAGATGAACGTCTTTGCTCATGTTCATTGTAAAGTAATGTATTGTGAGCTACGCCACTTCTAAACCAGTCATCAGATAAACTTGATGCGTAATTTGGATTTCCAAACATAGTACTAACAAATTCATTGTTCTTAACAATTGAAAAGTCGAGTTGTGCATTATGTATATGCCTTAAGTTCTGAATTTGATTCGAATATTTAATGTAGCAACTTAAATTATTTTGACCATTTCCATTTGATAAGATAGCAATACCTGAGTTATCCCATTTTTTTGATTGTACTAGTCGGTTAGGTATTTTTTTAATTGAGTTATTAAATATAAAATCCCATGCAGTGAATTTGTAACCATTATCAATATATGTAGAATTTGAGTTAGGTATAAAAAATACTTCTTGAAAAGCAGGGTTATTAAATTGATGCAATGCCCATTCATATAAATAAGCAAACTCACTAATTTTAATTAGCCTAGAATCATTAAATGGTGGTAACATAAAATTTTGTGTAGACATTAATAGAGGAGTTAAAAACATATTTTGCAATGGTGCAATATCTACATTGTAATTGTTATTTATTGCTGCATTGGCTAATAATACTAAAGGGTGTAACGCAAAGAATTGATAATTTGGGGAATAATCTTTTGTAAACCCATCTGCATTAAATCCACCATTTATCTGGGCTTTTAAACCCATTGAATCACCCATAGCTAAAGTGATTAAATCATTATCTTTTAATAAAAAACCAGTCAATCCAATTGCTGTATTACGCCAACATTGAATATTCGAAATATCAGCTTTTCTTTTGCTGATTGTTTCTATAGCTGGGTACAATAATTCTTTTGCAATTAGTTTTTGTTCTTTTAAACTTAATTCGTTCCAAATAAAATCTGCACCTAAAACAATATTTACCAACCATTGTGCTTCGTTTAAATCTTGTACATGTATTCTTCCAAAACCAGCAGCACTAAGCTTCCCATTACTTCTCGTTCTCTCTGGCAAAGTGTTGTAAAGGTTAGCATATCCCAATAATATTTGTTTTGCTTTTAGCAAATAGGCAGGGTCGTTATTTATTTTATATGCTAAACCAAGTTCCATAGCACCTAATGCCCAATTGTTGTGTATTAAACCAATTATTACACCATCGTAATCTTTGTCTATTTGTGTGCTATCACTATTTATTTGTTGCTTTGTTTTACTATCAATATGCTTCCAACGCCAATTACCAATTTGTTTTTCTCTTGCTAAGGGGTTTGTTGTTATTGCATTTATATAGTATTGCTCCCAATTACCACCTCTTGTAGGTATTTCTAATTTCTCTTTTACGTATAAATCGGCTTTATTTTTTAATTTAATCCAATTGCCCATGCTATTATTTTCACTATTAAGCCTACTTTTAATAGAATTAATTTGGTTGTTCGATATAAATAATTGGGCTTGCGTATAATTGCTTTTTTGTTGAGCATTAAGGTTTAAATAAATTAAACATGTTAGTAACAAAGAAAAATATTTATTAATTTTTTTTTTAATATCAAAAATACTATACTTTTACATATAAATAAAAGCGTATGAAAAAAATTATCTTTGCTCTCCTGCTTTTTGCAACACAACAGGTCTTTGCACAAAGCAACAAACAACTCAGTATTTCACCTTTGTACGAATCGGGTTTAATACCCATAAAAGAAGGTGAAGCCTTTAAACTTTCTCCAAATGTTATTTTTAGTTCAAGTAAACATCATGTAGTAAAAGGTGCTTTAAAAGCAGCTGGTGCTTTTGCATTAACCAATAAAGCAACGCAGGTTATTGGTGTTGGGAAAAGTGGAAATAGTTTTTCTGGTGGTAATTTATTACCATCTATAGGCATTGGCTTGCTTGCTGGATTACCTGATATGATCAAAGGCTTTAAGAAAAATAAAATTTATGTAAGCTATACTTTTTACGATGCCAACCAACACTTAATAAGCACTAAAAAAGTACAGATAACAAAAAATACCGACGAAATTGTAACAGATAATGCCATTAAAGAGGGTTATGTAAAAGTGTTGGTTATAGGTAACAGTAAAAGTTTTTATTTTAAAAACATTATTATTAATAGTAAAAATCCAGCAGAAGATTATAGTGGTGGGGTAGCAAGTACAATGGATTTAATTACTGGTGCTGATTGTAATGGTGGTGGAGATGAAAATGGGGGTGGTTCTGACTCTGCTAGATGTTTAAAGATATATGATAGAGACTTAGCGGTTTGCACTTTAGCTTTATCTTCTGCATATACCGCTTGTTTTTTTTCTGGACCTGGGTATCCTGCATGTATATTAGGTGCTACAGTTGCTTACTATGCATGCACACTTGTAGCTGATGATTCTTATGCAGATTGTTTAAAAGATGCTAAAAAGTAATAAAAATATAAATTATGAAAAAAAATATCATTATCTTATTGCTTTGTGTTGTAACATTAACAGTAAATGCACAAACCAAAGTAACTAAAAGCAGCATTCTTGGTAAATGGGAAATAGCATTTTTAAAAAATGATGGGCTAATGTCCTATGATTATCAAAATGACTCATTCATACTTATTTCCGAAAAACTGCAAAGATTTCAAAAAAATTATGGGGATAGTGGATTTACTGTTATTGGTAAAATGAAAGAAAGCCTTGCAAAAGGTAAAAAAATGGTGTATAATTTTAATTCAAATAATTCTTATGCAATAACAGATTTGTCTGGAAGGCAAACTGATGCTGGAACTTATTCTATAGATGAAATGAATGAAACCATCACTTTTAAAACAAACACTAATCAATTAGTAAAATATAAGTTTTATTCTAAAAACAATAGATTGGTTCTTGAGCTTGGGAATGAGAAAGCTAAAATTATATCTGAATTTGTTAAAATATAGTGATTGTTACAAGTAGAAAATAAGCCCTGTTATTCAAGTAGAGTAACAGGGCTTATTTTTTAACATATCTCACTTTTAAAAATCAGGATAGTTCAGGATGTATTTTGACCTCTTTATAATTATTTTCATTTTTAACTTTAGGGATTGTATATGAATAAAAGGCTCATCGTTTTAATTAGCTTAATTTTCTTTTCAGTAAAAATTTTAGGACAAACCCATAAGTTCGATTTTGGAGAAGGTAAAACCACTGCAAAAGGATTTACTAAGGTAACTCCCGAAACTTTTTTTAACTATCAAGCAGGCTTTGGTTTTAGTAAAACCGATACGGTAAAAGCTATAACAAGAAAAGGAAAAAATTCTGTAACCAACGATTTCATTACCTCTAATAAACCCTTCTTTTTTTCTGTACAATTACCCGAAGGTAATTATGATGTAAAAGTTACTTTGGGCGATATTGCAGGTACGTCGGCCACAACTGTACGAGCTGAGTGCAGAAGATTATTTTTGCAAAATATACAAACCAAAAAAGGTGCAATAGTTTCCAAAACATTTACAGTACATGTGAAAGACAGTTTAATAAGAGATGCAGCTGGTAAAGTATTGTATAAGGTAAAACTAAAGTCAAGAGAATACGAATACAGGCATTGGGACAATCTTTTAACATTAGAATTTAATGATACTGCAGCCAAAGTTTGTGCAGTAGAAATTACACCCAACAAAACAGCAGCTACTTTTTTTCTTGCAGGTAATTCAACAGTGGTAGATCAAGACAGAGAGCCTTGGGCTGCATGGGGACAAATGTTTCCTTCTTTTTTTGAAGCTGGAAATATTTGTGTAGCCAACTATGCCGAAAGTGGTGAAACCCTAAAAAGTTTTAAAGGAGCAAGAAGATTAGAGAAAATATTCAGCATGGCAAAGCCTGGTGATTATTTGTTTATTGAGTTTGCCCACAACGACCAAAAGCCTGGAGGCAATCATGTAGATCCATTTACAACTTACACTGCCACATTAAAAGAATGGATAGCAGACGCAAAAAAACATAACATTACACCCGTATTGGTTACATCAATGCACAGAAGAAATTTTGATGCAGCAGGCAAAATTGTAAACACATTATTAGAGTATCCTAACGCAATGCGTAAACTGGCTAAAGAAGAAAATATTTTGTTGATAGATTTAAACGCCATGAGTAAAATGTTATATGAAGCATGGGGACCAACAATATCACTAAAAGCATTTGTACATTTTCCTGCAAATAGTTTTCCTGGGCAAGATAAAGCCATAGCCGACAATACACATTTCAGCACCTATGGAGCTTATGAGTTGGCAAGATGTGTGGTGCAATCTATAAAAGAACAGCAGCTGCTATTTGCAAAATATCTTAAAAAAGACGTCAGCAATTTTAATCCTGCACAACCCGATGCAATAGAAAGTTGGTATTGGCCATTAAGTATTTTGCAACCTGCTGTAAAGCCCGATGGCAATTAGAATTCACAACCCTCATTAATACTCTGTGTATCTCTTTTATTCAGTTTCTCTGTCGTAAAAATCGTATGGAACAAAAAGACTTCAAAATGAAAAACAATTCTATTTATTGTTACGGGCATTACATCTAGCGTTGTGTTTGTTCAACAGGGAAAAACTTGAATTTAAGAATAGACCTCTTTCATAAATCCAAATTCAGATATGTTGATAAATATCAGATACTAAAGTTTGTTGCAATTTCGTATAACAAATATGCATTGGATAAGCATACAAAATTTGCCTGATGAACGTTTT
>JBIKRV010000013.1:0-93726 GCA_044348985.1 Chitinophagaceae bacterium | reverse complement strand
GCTTCTATGAATTCAATAAAACTTTCAATAAGGCTTACATTTGCTCTTGCCATTAGTATAGAATGATGTGGTGTAATCAATTACAAAGTTCTACTACTAGTGGCAACTTTTTTTATAAATATCCCTTGACTAAATGACATTGGGCTGCAGGATTAAGCAATGAATATAACTGGGCTTAAAAACAACCGATTTTAAACTTTATCTTAAACCATTCTTGTTATAACACTTATTTCATTAATTGTATGAGCAAACAAAATGCCTTCCTTATACGTATATATAAAAGCCATGAAAAAATTTGCTTCCACTTTGCTATTAATTGGTCTTTCTGTAATATCAGCGGTAATGCCAGGTTGCGTAAAAAATACAAATAACCCAACGATAACCATTACAGATATAACTATTTACAGCTCGGCAAAAAAATATCTTGCTTTGGGCGACTCTTATACAATTGGCCAATCAGTTGCAGCAACTGAACGATTTCCTGCACAAATACAGCAACAATTGGTACAACAAAATATACCATTGTACATTGTAGAGTACATTGCAACAACAGGTTGGACAACCTTAAACCTTCAAGCAGGCATAAATAGTCAAAACCCACAATCTATTTACGATGCAGTAAGTTTATTAATTGGCGTTAACGACCAATACCAAACACACGATACCACCAATTACAGAAATCGGTTTGCCAACTTAGTTGCAAAAGCTATTAACCTTGCAGGTAATCGAAAAGAAAGGGTTTTTATTCTATCTATACCCGATTACAGTGTTACTCCTTTTGTACCAAGTGCTAATAAAGCACAAATAAGTAAAGAAATAGATTGGTTTAATGCTATTAACAACGATGTAGCTCAATATTTTGGAGTTAGTTATACCAATATAACACCCTCTAGCAGAGAAGCAGTAACAAATACCGATTTAATTGCAAACGATGGTTTGCACCCTTCAGGTTTAGAATATAAAAAATGGGCAGCAATGCTAGTACCTAAAATGAGGTTGGTATTACAATAAAAGTTTACAGCAATTTTAATTACAACAAATAATTATAAAGCTTATTCAAAACAATTAAACTGCAAAAGAAGTTCCACAACCACAGGTTTTGCTGGCATTGGGATTGCTAAACGTAAATCCTCTGCTATTTAATCCATCTTGCCAATCTACTTGCATTCCAAAAAGGTATAATCCATGACTTTTGTTCATAATAAAAGAAAAATCAGCTGTTTCGTACACTTCATCTTCGGCTTGTGGAGTATCGAAACCTAAAACATAAGTCATACCACTACAACCACCACCTTTAACGCCAACACGTAATTTGGTATTGTTATCAAATCCTTCTTCCAGCATCAATCTTTTTACTTCATTAATCGCATGTTCGGTAAAAGTTACAGGTAATGTTGCTACAGCTTCCATAATCAAAACTTATTTGTGCAAAAATAATTGAGCAAGTTCAATGATTCATCAATCTATTTTTCGATAACAGGAAATACTACCTTATCGTTTGAAGGTTATATTTGCAAAAATCATTCGTATGGATACATTAACCATTGTTTTTATTGTAGCAATTGCTGTTTTTGGAATTGGAACTTTATTGATTCCCTATTTACGAGATAGAAAGAAGAAAAAAAATACTACTACTGGTTTTTCTACCAACGACCCAACTAGTAAACAACTACAATTACAAGCCTATGAACGATTGATTTTATTAGCCGATAGAATTGCACTGCCCAATTTAATTCCCAAACTAAGCCAACCTGGTTTTACTGTACAACAAATGCAATTGTTGTTAATTGAAAACATTAAACAAGAGTTTGAATATAATATTACGCAACAAATGTATGTAAGTGTTGATGCCTGGAATGCTGTAAAAAACTTGAAAGAACAAAACATTTCCATTGTTTCTCAAATTGCACAAATGCTACCCGAAACAGCAACTGGCTTCGATTTAAATCGTGTATTGGCCGAATATTTATTGAATGATAAAAAAGGAACTTTACATGAATTGGTAAGTCAGGTTTTAAGCTTTGAAGCGAAGAAATTATTGTAGAAAAAGCTAACAGCTAAAAGCCATTAGCTATTAGCTTAAAATTATTTGCCATGAAAGAAAAAATAACTACCGACAGCGGAATTGAAATAAAACAAGTTTATACTGAACAGGATACTGCTTCATTGGGGGGATTGGAACAACCTGGAGAATTTCCTTACACTCGTGGTGTACAGCCAGATATGTACAGAGGTAAGTTGTGGACTATGCGTCAATACGCAGGTTTTTCTACTGCTGAAGAAAGCAACAAACGTTATCATTATTTGTTGAGCCAGGGTGTAATGGGCTTGAGTGTTGCTTTTGATTTACCAACACAAATTGGTTACGACAGTAGCCATGATTTAGCAGAAGGTGAAGTAGGAAAAGTGGGTGTTGCCATAGATAGCATCGAAGACATGGAACGCCTTTTTGCAGGAATTGATTTGGAGAAAGTTTCTACTTCCATGACCATCAACTCTACTGGTTTTATTCTCCTAGCTTTTTATGTTGCATTGGCTAAAAAACAGGGAGCCGATTTAAAGAAGATTTCAGGAACTATACAGAATGATATTTTAAAAGAATACGCTGCAAGAGGCACTTATATTTATCCACCTAAGCCAAGCATGCGTATCATTACAGATATTTTTGAATGGTGTAGTAAAGAAGTACCCAAGTGGAATACCATTTCAATTTCGGGCTATCATATTCGTGAAGCAGGAAGTACGGCTGTACAAGAAATCGCTTTTACCCTAAGCAATGGTAAAGCTTACGTAAAAGCTGCACTGGCAAAAGGATTAGACATCAATGTATTTGGCAAACGACTCTCCTTTTTCTTCAATGCACACAATAGTTTATTTGAAGAAGTTGCTAAGTTCAGAGCAGCTCGACGCATGTGGGCTACCATGATGAAAGAACTGGGAGCAACTGATGAAAAAGCCATGATGCTTCGTTTTCATACACAAACAGGTGGTGCAACATTAACTGCACAACAACCGTTGAATAATATTTGCAGGGTTACCATTCAAACCTTAGCTGCTGCATTGGGTGGTACACAAAGTTTGCACACCAATGGTTACGACGAAGCCCTTAGTTTACCAACCGAAGAAGCTGCACGTATTGCATTGCGTACACAACAGGTAGTTGCTTTTGAAAGTGGCGTTGCCGATACAGTTGATCCATTGGCTGGCAGTTATTTTGTTGAAAGCTTGACCAATGAAGTGGAACAAAAAGCATGGGAACTGGTAAACCAAATTGATGCAATGGGTGGCAGTGTAAGTGCCATTGAAGAAGGCTTTATGCAAAACGAAATAGCACGTAGTGCTTACGAATACCAACGCAGTATTGAAAGTGGCAATAAGATAATTGTGGGTGTAAATAAGTTTACTGTTGACAAAGAAGAACCTGTTTCTGGTTTTAAAATAGATGATAGTATTCGTCAGTTGCAAATAGATAAACTCAATACCTTAAAAGCAAAACGAGACAATACAAAAGTTACTGCTTGTTTACAAACCATAGAAACTGCAGCCAAAGGCATCGATAACTTAATGCCACTGGTGGTTGATGCTGTAGAAAACTATTGTACTTTGGGTGAAATTGCTGATTGTTTGAGAAAGGTGTATGGAGAGTATAAGTAAATAATGAGTTTAAAAAATTGCAGGTTTGAGATTTGAATATTTTATTTTAAATTTGAAAAAAGACTTTATGCAATTAACCATTAAAGAAAAGCTGCATCAATATGTAGAGCTAGGCGACGAAAGATTGCTTAAAATTATGTTGGCTGTTGCAAATGAATACACTGAAGATGATGCAATAGATTTTACAGAAGCCGATATCAAAGAATTTGAACGCCGAACACAAGAAAGAAAAAAAGGTAATTCAGTAAGTCGTAGTTGGGAGGTTGCTAAACAAATGATCTCAACAAGTAACTAATTTATTTGGGTCTCCTATGTTATCCTTACTTTGTGAATCTTGTTGTTTAGTAGTTTTACCACAAAGAACTACAAGAATATCATTTCATGCTTCACCAAACACAAGGTTACAAAATCATACAACAATGGTTGCATTCAAAAGGCTATCAGCCATTTGAATTTCAGGAACAAACCTGGCAGCATATTGTGAATGGCTCAAGTGGGTTGGTAAACGCTCCTACCGGTTGTGGTAAAACATTTTCTGTATTTCTAGGTAGCATCATACAATTCATTAATCAACATCCCAATAATTATCAGCAACAAAAAAGCAATGGCTTACAATTATTGTGGATTACTCCATTAAGGGCATTGGCAAAAGACATTGGCCGAGCAATGGAAGAAGTAATTACCGACTTAAACCTCCAATGGAAAGTGGCCATTAGAAATGGCGATACATCAACAGCAGATCGTCAAAAACAAAAAAGAAATACACCCGAAGTTTTAATTATTACACCAGAGAGTTTACAATTAATTCTTGCTCAAAAAAACAATGCATCCATCTTTCAAACAGTGCAATCCATTGCTATAGATGAATGGCATGAACTCTTAGGTAGCAAACGTGGAGTGCAAGTGGAATTGGCTTTAAGCAGAATTATTGCTATCAATTACAAATTACAGAATACAAATTGCAGATTATCCATTTGGGGAATATCAGCCACTATTGGTAATTTAGAAGAAGCCAAGGAAGTATTGTTATCATCTCTTCAACAACTCAATAAAAAACAAGAAACTGTAATTGTAAAAGCTGAGTTAGATAAGCAAATTCAAGTCATTCCAATCATTCCAGATGAAATAGAAAAATATCTCTGGGCTGGACATTTAGGCATTAAGCTGGCTGAAAAAATTATTCCCATTATTGAGCAAAGCAATACCACACTCATCTTCATTAATACAAGAGGAATGAGTGAAACTTGGTATCAAACCATCTTAAATGTTGCTCCTCAATTAGCTGGTGCTATTGCATTACATCATGGCAGTATTGAGCAGGAACTCAGGCTTTGGGTAGAAGATGCATTGCATACACAAAAGTTGAAAGCTGTAGTATGCACAGCCAGTTTAGATTTGGGGGTTGACTTTCGTCCTGTTGATACAGTTATACAAGTTGGTTCTCCAAAAGGTGTGGCACGTTTTTTACAAAGAGCAGGACGAAGTGGCCATCAGCCGAGAGAAATCAGTAAAATTTATTTCCTGCCAACGCATTCGTTAGAATTGGTAGAATCTGCGGCATTAACCAAAGCCATTGAACTCAAAGAAACTGAAAGTAAACCACCATTAGCCCTGTGTTTTGATGTGCTTATTCAATACCTCTGTACCTTGGCTGTAGGCGATGGTTTTAAAGCAGATGATACATTTAAACAAATCAAATCCACCTTTTGCTTTAGTGAAATAACCAAAGACGAATGGCTGGAAGTATTGCAGCATATAACCATTGGTGGCAAAGCGTTACAGCAATACGATGATTACAAAAAAGTAGAAATTATCAATGGTTTATACATCATTCAAAACAGAAGAATTGCCATGCGTCATCGCATGCACATTGGTACAATTGTTAGCGATGCCATGATGAAAGTAAAGTTTTTATCTGGTGGCTATATTGGTGTAATTGAAGAATGGTTTATCAGTCGTTTAGAACCTGGTGATGTATTTACTTTAGCTGGAAGAAATGTTGAGTTGGTGATGATTAAAGAAATGGATGTTTTGGTAAGAAAATCAAGTTCTAAAAAATCAATCGTTCCCAGTTGGATGGGTGGAAGAATGAGTTTAACTGCCAATTTGGGGAAAATATTAAGAGATACTTTTAATGAAGTTGCAGATAGCGTAAATGAAGATTATAAATCACAAACCTTAAATTTCAAATTAGAAATTGCAGCCCTTATTCCTTTGTTTCAATTACAAGCTCAATTGTCTCATATTCCAAGAGCCGATGAATTATTGATAGAACAAATAGAAAGTAAAGATGGCTTTCATTTATTGATTTATCCTTTTGAAGGCAGGCAAGTACATGAAGCTATGAGTGCTATTGTAGCTTATAGAATTAGCCAAATTACACCCATTACTTTTTCTATTGCCATGAATGATTATGGATTTGAATTATTAAGTGACAAACCCATTCCAGTTGATGATTCTACAGCCAAAGAATTGTTCAACACTAAGAATTTGCTGGTTGATATTCAAAAAAGTGTAAACAGCACTGAAATGGCCAAACGTAAATTCAGGGATATTGCGGTAATTGGTGGTTTAATTTTTCAGGGAATGCCGGGTGAACATAAAAAAGCTAGGCATTTACAATCATCAGCTTCCTTATTATTTAAAGTGTTTGAAGAATACGACCCAGCCAATCTTTTACTTAAGCAGGCTTATAATGAAGTTTTAGAACAACAAATGGAAGAAGCAAGGCTTCGACAAACTTTAAATAGGCTGTACAATAGTAAAATCATACTCAAATATCCTGTTCAATTAACACCACTCTCCTTCCCAATAATTGCAGATGGATTGAACAGAAATAATCTTTCATCTGAGACTTTAGAAGACAGAATTAGGCGTATTCAACAATTGTTGAAAAAATGATTTTTGCATGTTTAATCATTTTCCCGGATTTTAACGAATGGCAAAAGAATAATCTTTTTCTTACTGGTAATTTTTGCAGTGCTACAGTTGTTTCAGCCTGATAGAAATACGTCTTCTGAAAATCTTAAATCTGATTTAGCAAACCATTATCGTATGCCTGATACTGTAGAGAACTTATTAAACACTATTTGTTACGATTGTCACAGCAATAACACAGATTATCCATGGTTTATTAATGTACAACCTATTGGTTGGTATATGCAAAGCAAAGTAACAAAAGGTAAACAGCACCTCAACTTTTCAGAGTTTGGTAATTTACCAAAAGAAAAAGCTATGAGAAAGCTAGAAGAGCTTATCTATGAAATGAAAAACAACATAATGCCATTAAAAGCCTATAAATGGTACAATCATACAGCAGATTTAAGTGAGGCTCAAAGAAAATCGATTTCAGATTGGGCTGCAGATCTAAGAACCCAAATTGGCAAAGACAGTCTTGGTGCACTCAATAAAGATTCTTTAACACTAAAAGCTTTACACTAAGTAAGCCAAGTTTATATTTGCTGTTTATGCATCAGCCAACTTTACACTTATTTCAAAAACAACATTTATGGTTAGCTGCACATAGATGTATTTTTTGGGAAGAAGAACAAGCCATCATTTTATCAGATGTACATTTTGGCAAAACAGGACACTTTAGAAAAAATGGGATTGCAATACCTCAAACCATTTTTAAAGAAGACTTGCAAAGATTGGTAGAACTTATAACGCATTTCAAACCAAAAAAAATTATTGTTGTTGGCGACTTATTTCATAGTCATGCCAATAAAGAAATGAATTTATTTTTAAAATGGCGTTACAATTTTCCTATGCTTGAATTTCATTTAGTAAAAGGCAATCACGATATTTTAAAAGATGAATGGTATGAAGAAGCAAATATTATTTTACACATGCACCTGGATTTTCATCCATTCACTTTTGTACATGATATATCCGATGCAGCTCGATTACCAAATACCAATTACTTTTTCTCAGGCCATATTCATCCAGGCATTCAAATAAAAGGAATCAGCAAACAAAGTTTACGTTTCCCTTGTTTTTACTTTGGACAAGATCATGCAGTTCTTCCAGCATTCAGCAGGTTTACAGGACTGGCAAGTATAAAGACAAATAAAAAAGATACTGTTTTTGCAATAGTAAATGATGCTGTTATTCAAATTTCCAATTTATCTTTTTGAATTTCCGATTAACGATTAAATTTAAAAAACTTAACAAATGGCAACCATTAGAAAATTTGAAGATTTGGACATTTGGCAATTAGCAAGACAACTATCTAAAGAAATAAAACTGCTTACTGATACAGAAATATTTTCAAAAGAGTTCAAACTGAAAGACCAGATGAAACGAAGCAGTGGAAGCATTATGGATAATATTGCTGAGGGTTTTGATAGGGATAGTAGATTAGAGTTTGTAAATTTCTTAAGTATAGCAAAGGGTTCATGTGGGGAGTTAAAATCCCAATTATATAGATGTCTTGACTATAAATTGACAAAAGAAGAAAACTTTAATCTACTCTATAAACAAACAGAAGAAATAAGTGCAAAAATTGCAGGTTTTATTATCTATTTGAATAAATCATTGATTAAAGGAAATAAGTTCAAAGACCGCACCTAAACATCGGAAACAAAAAATTACCAATCGGAAATGTTACATATCGCTTACCATAAAATTTATGCCCACCCTTTACCAGAAGGCCATCGATTTCCTATGTTGAAATATGAATTAATACCTGAACAATTATTGTATGAAGGGAGTATTTCTAATGAGAATTTGTTTGTACCAAAAACTTGTTCAACAGAAATTGTTTTACAAACACATGATGCCGAATATTTAAGTAAACTCATTAATCAAACATTATCAGCTTCTGAACAAAGAAAGATTGGTTTCCCTCAATCGCCACAACTAACAGAAAGAGAATTAGTCATAACCCAAGGCACAATAGATTGTTGCTATTTTGCATTACAACATGGAGCAGCCATGAATGTTGCAGGAGGCACTCATCATGCATTTGCAGATAGAGGCGAAGGCTTTTGCCTATTAAATGATATGGCTATTGCAGCAAACTATTTATTACAGCAAGAATTGGTCAAACAAATATTAATTATAGATTTAGATGTGCATCAAGGCAACGGCACTGCCAAAATATTTGAAAATAAAAAAAGGGTTTTCACGTTCTCCATGCATGGTGCACATAATTACCCTTTTCATAAAGAAAAAAGTGATTTAGATATTCCATTGTTAGATGGAATTGACGATACAAGTTATTTGAATTTATTGCAACAGAATTTGAACTCTTTGATAGAAACAATTCAACCAGATTTTGCTTTTTACTTATCTGGTGTAGATGTTTTAGAAACAGACAAATTTGGTAAATTAAAACTAACAATGCAAGGTTGCAAAACAAGAGATGAGCTTGTTTTTACAACCTTGCATGAGCATAAAATTCCTGTTACCGTTGCAATGGGTGGTGGTTATTCACCAGATGTAAGAACCATTGTAGAAGCCCATTGCAACACGTTTAGAACTGCATTAGGCATTTACAATTAAACGGTTTTTTTGGGTGGCAAACTAAAAGCTACCGCTTCATGCACAAAACCATCTTTATGAGAGCCATCACAAAAAGGCATGTTCTTCGAATGCCCGCAACGACACAAACCAATAACTTCTCTACCTTCTAAACCATATACATTTCCGTTTGCATCTACAATTTCAAAATCGCCTTCTACTTTTAATGAGCCATTGCTCTTTACCGTAATTTTTGTTGTTGCCATTTGTTGCTTTTTTGTTTAAAAATTAAAAAATTAAACTGCCAATAAACTACACCCACGAATATCACTATTGTCTATTCTGCCTAGTACTTCAAAACTTCCATCATCATGCACAATGCCAATATCCTCAGTTGCAATAAAACTACAACTATATATGTTGGCTAAGTCAATAATATTCAATACTCCTTTGCCATGGGCTTTAACCTGCAAAGGATCATCTTCGTCTCTCACCACAACCTTCATCCAAGGCGGACAAACAAACCTACCGTTTCCTTTTGAATAAGCCTGAGACAAGAGTTCCGTCATTCCATATTCACTATGAATATTTTTTGCATCAAAAGCGTTTTGCAAAATACTATGTACTTCATTTCTGGTCATTTCTGTTCTTCTTCCCTTCATACCACCAGTTTCCATTATAATAGTATTTTTTAATGGCAATGTATGTTTTTCTGCAAAATCAAGTAACCCAAAAGTTACCCCAATTAGTAAGGTAGCTTGTTGCTCACTTTCTAATTGCTGCAATAGTGCATTCAGTTTATCATATTCATTCAAATAAAAACCACTTAAAGTATGTTTACTTTGTGCAATCAATTCATTTACCATAAACACCAATGAAGAATTATTCCTCTCCAAATAAGAAGGCAACAAGCCAATTACACACCAATCGGCTGCATTTCCATAAAAAAAATTGAACCCCTTATTAAAACTTTGCTCGTAAAGTGCAACTTCCTTTACAAAATGTTTACTGTTGATTGTGCCTGTTGTTCCACTACTTTCAAAAACACGTTCAGCAGTAAAATTTGTACTAATAACTGAGTGCGTTTTAAAAAAAGAAATGGGCAAATAAGGCATCGTTTCAACCGAAAATAATTGATTGCTTTCAATACCACACAAGCCACACCATTGCTTATAAACTGGGTTATTGGCAAACTGAAATTGAAAAATGGTATTCAATTGAACATTAAATGTAAGTTCATTGTTAATATTAAATATTTTAGCTACAGTTTGGGCTTGCATACACTCGAAAATTCAACGATTAACCATTAAATTTGTAACATAACAAGTATAATATGAAAAAAGCTTTATCAGCATTACTCATAATAAGCATATTGGTTATTTACAGCTGCAACAAAGATAGTGTGAATACTAGGCCTTCGCTTACGCTAAAATCATTTACTCCAGAAAAAGTACCCATTAACGGAAACGCAGAAGTAAAATTTACTTTTGGTGATAAAGAAGCCGATTTAGATACATTGGTAATTTATAAAGTAAGAATTAACAAAAGAACCACAGCCACAACCAGAGATTCTTTAAAATTTGGTGTCCCTGAATTTGATAAAAGTGTAAATGGAGAATTGAATTTGGCACTTACCTATCAAAACCATTTAATCTCTGCAACCAATCCGCCATCAAGCGGTACGCCACCAGTTAAAGAACCAGATACACTAATATTCAGGTTCGTTTTAAGAGATAAAGCCAAAAACGTAAGCGATACTGTTGTAAGCTCACCTATTGTAATTACCAGAAATTAGATAAGTTCCAGTAGATGAAAAAAATAACCGACACGTTTTTCTTCGGAAACTTTTTTGCAGGAATTTGTGCCGTTGCATTATGTATTGAAAACAATGTTCAACATGGATTTACTTTAAATGTACCGACATTTTACATACTCGTTTTTTTAGGAACCGCCTATTACTACACATTTTTATATACCAAAGAAACACCAGATCATGTAGTAAACGAAAGAGTAATTTGGTATCAGCAAAACAAATCGATTTTAAAAATTACACAAAACATTATACTACTTATTCTTTTTATTAGTCTTGTCTATTTTGTAAACTGTTACTTTAATTCAATTACATTGTTAAATGGCATTCAAATTGGACAAATTTTTATTTTCCCTGCTATCGCATTAATTTACACGTTCAACATCTTACCATTTTCCGAAACAAAAAAATTAAGACGGATTGGCTGGTTAAAACCCTTTGCCATTGGCTTGGTTTGGAGTGGTGTTGTATCAGTTTATCCAATTATTTTTTACCAAATTCAAGTTGGCAGCCACGCTCCTTTTTTTGCATTACCATCGGGTTTATTGTGGTTAAAAAACTTCATATTTGTTTCGACACTGTGCATCATGTTCGATCTAAAAGATTACGAATCCGACAAACAAGAAGGCTTAAAAACTTATGCCGTACAGTTGGGAATTAGCAAAACCATTTCATTCATTATCATTCCATTGGTTTGTATTGGCATCTTCACTTTTTTAAAGTTTCATGCAAGTATCCCAGCTAGTAATGTGTTTGCAATTATATTGAACCTTATTCCATATTTATTGCTACTTATTTGTGCATATAGTTTACGCAAACACAAGTCTATTATTTATTATTTATTTGTAATTGATGGACTAATGATCGTTAAAGCAGTTTGTGGAATTGCAGGTGTATTATTTATAAAAAAATAGTTATGGCGAAAGCAAAAAAAACAGTTAAGACAAAAGAAAAATCAGTTATTACCGAACAATCATTTCAATTCTTAAAGAATTACATCAACAACCCCTCTCCTGTTGGTTTTGAAAGTGGTGGACAAAAACTTTGGTTAGAATACATTAAACCTTATGTAGATACCACATTTCATGATCCTTATGGCACGGCAGTTGGTGTGATTAATCCCAATGCCCTTTTTAAAGTTGTAATCGAAGCCCATGCCGATGAAATCAGTTGGTTCGTAAATTACATTAACAACGAAGGTTTAATTTATTTAAAAAGAAACGGTGGTGTTGATCATCAAATTGCACCTTCTCAGCGTGTATTTATTCATGGAAAAAAAGGGCAAGTTAAAGCTGTATTTGGATGGCCTGCAATTCATACACGTTTGGGTGGTGGAGATAAAGAAACACAACCTAAAGTGGAAAATTTATTTTTAGACTGTGGGGCAAGAAGTAAAAAAGAAGTTGAAGAATTGGGCATTCATGTTGGTGCAGTAGTTACTTATCAAGATGGGTTTGATGAGCTTGCCAACGACTATTATATTGGTCGTGCAATGGACAATAGAATTGGCGGTTTTATGATTGCCGAAGTTGCTCGTTTATTGAAAGAAAATAAAAAAACTTTGCCATTTGGTTTGTATGTGGTGAATGCTGTACAAGAAGAAATTGGTTTACGTGGTGCCGAAATGATTGCACGCAGAATTAAACCAAATGTTGCCATTATTACTGACGTAACACATGATACACAAACACCCATGATTAATAAAATTGTGGAAGGTGATGTGGCTTGTGGTAAAGGTCCATCTCCTGCTTATGGGCCAGCAGTGCACAATAAATTACTGAAGTTGGTAGAAGATGTTGCTGAAAAGAAAAAAATTCCTTTACAAATGCGTACTGTGAGCCGTAGCACAGGAACAGATACAGATAGTTTTGCTTATGCAAACGATGGTTGCCCAAGTGTGTTAATTTCAATCCCTTTGCGTTATATGCATACCACTGTAGAAATGTTGCACAAAAAAGATATTGAGCAAACCATACAACTCATGTATGAAACCTTGTTAACACTTACACCAAAAACAAATTTAAGTTATTTGTAATTTTTGGCATTCAACAATAGTACAAAGCCTGGCAGCAATGCTGGGCTTTTCGTTACAATCTTTTGTTCGTAGTTCGGCTTCGCTCACTATAACTCACAAAAGTATTTCCACTTCAATCCCATGCCTTTGAGCAGTAGAATATATTTCAACAGGCTATTTTATACTCCAGCATATTCTTTCAAATAATCAAAATGTGCAGTAAGCTTTCCTTGTTGCACAATGGTGGCTTTATTAATAATTTCACTTCCACCTTTAATAACATCATCCAATACAAATTTTATGAGTTGCTCTCCAAAATAACTACTTGCATCTCTAGGTAATTCATTGGGCAAATTGCCAACAGCCATTATATCTATTGAGTTTGAAAGGTAAGGCTCTGTTTTTTGCAAGGTGTTTCTATCAACGCCATACACTGGATTTTCAATAGTTTGATCTCCTAAATTGATAGGTACCGATCCATTTGTATCATCTGTAATATCGGCAATGGTTTGAATTTTAAAACCATCATCAATGTCGTTCAATTCAAATAATCTTGGAATAAAAGCATCCCAATAAATTCCATTCATTAAAATATCAGTACAACTCGTATAAGGTAAAAAACGGCTTCGATATGCTGCAGCATTTTCATGAAAATCTGCTCGTTTATACGTCTTAGTTTCTTTATGGGTGTATAACTCGGCTCCTTTCAATTGCACATAAACAGGATACGTATATTTTCTTTCTAAATATTCATCAGGCTCTACTTCATGTATGCCCATCAAGTTCATAACTTCTAAAATACCATGTGCTACACGCCCACTTCCGGTAACAGCAATTTTTATATTGGGTAATTTCAACCCAAAATAGTGATGTATCAAAGAACGATAATCTTTGTTTTGAAAAACTCTTGGTAATTGAAAAACACCCGTTCTATTGCCATAAGCCATTATACCATTGTGTGCCCCTACAACACCTGCAAAAAAACCAAAACCAATAATACGTTGTCCATCTTCATGTTCTAAACATTCATAATCTATTAGTGTAATATTTTTATGGATAATGGTTTTTAATAATTGTTGGTTGTGGGGTTGTTGCTTTTTAGTATGGCTAAAAAACAAGTAAGTTTTGTTTGCAATCAGCATATTTACTGGTACTTCCTTTATACCCAATAAAATATCACAAGCATGCATGTCTTCAACTATTTCAACCCCAGCATGCAAGTATTCTTCATCTTTAAAACATCTGTTGGCACTGGTTTGTACAACAATTTTAACATTGGCAACATTTTGCCTCATCCATTTACATTGTGCAGGCGTTAAAGCCACACGTTTATCAGCTGGTATTTTTCCTTCTCTAATAAGTCCTATAACAAGCATTCAGGTAAATTTGTGGCAAGTTAAGGATAGATAGTGGATGTTGATGCTGGATACTGGATGTGTGATTTTTATAAACTATTGACCATTGACTAATAACTATCGTCCATCAACCATGAATTATGACCTACTTTGAATTATACGATTTACCTATTTCACTTAAAATTGATGCAGCACAACTGAAGCAAAAATTTTATGCATTGAGTAGAAAATATCACCCCGATTTTTATAGCAATTCAACTGAAGAAGAACAAGCCGATGTGCTCGAAAAATCGGCATTGGTGAATAAAGCCTTTAAAACCTTTTCGAAAGAAGATGAAATCATCAAATATGTTTTGCAATTAAAAGGTTTATTGCAAGATGATGAAAAATACCAGCTTTCAGCCGATTTTTTGATGGAGGTCATGGAATTAAATGAGCAATTGGTGGAAGCTAAAATGGAAGATGATGCAGTTGCTATGACAAATATCAAATCTGAAATTTCAAATTTTCAATCAACCATTTATGAGCCTGTTAAAGCAATTGTGGAGCATTATAAAGAAACTGTTACTACCCAAGAAGAGTTGTTGCAAGTAAAAGAATATTATTATCGAAAAAAATACCTTGCAAGAATTTTGGACAGTTTAGGCTGATGCCATTATATTTGCAACCCGTTTGTAGCCCATGTGGCGGAATTGGTAGACGCAGCAGACTCAAAATCTGCCATTCGCAAGGGTGTGAAGGTTCGATTCCTTTCGTGGGCACAATTAAAATAAAACCGTTGTAAATTTATTATTTATAACGGTTTTTTGTTTCCATAATAATCTAAACCCTGCTGCATTTAGTTAACTCCCTTACTTAAAAAAACACCTTATTGCAAAAGCGTAATTAACCTGTTTACTTCTTCTATAGTATTAAAGGCATGCAAAACAATTCTTAAACGTTCTTTTTCTTTGGGTACTGTGGGGTATAAAATAGGACGAATATCCAGATCATGATTCTGTAATCTTTGAGCCAACTGTTTTACAGCTTCATTGCCTGAAACCATTACAATTTGTATGGGTGTTGTTGATGGAAATTTTTGATACTTAATTGTAGCCAATTGAAATAGTTGAATTAAGTATTGTAAATGACTTCTCTCTTGCGTCATTACAGGAAATGTTACATAGCTTTCTCTAATTACCTGAATTGCTTGTGGTGGTAATGCAGTACTATAAATTAAGCTACGTGAAAAATTAATTAAGTAATCTCTTAACTGATTACTACCCAATACCGCAGCACCATGGCAGCCACATGCTTTGCCAAATGTATGTACACGGGCAAATATTTTTTCTTGTAATTGTAGGTGCTGCACAAGCCCCTCTCCCCTTACTCCTATAACACCCGTTGCATGAGCTTCATCAATAATAAGATGAGCATTGTACTTTTCACAAATAAGCTCCAACTCTTGCAGGGGGCAAATATCTCCATCCATACTGAAAACAGACTCGGTAACTACAAAAATATTTCCTGTTGCATGTTTCAACTTTTTTTCTAAATCTTCTACACTATTGTGTGCAAATGAAAAAGATTCTGCAAACGATAACCTGATGCCATCTCGCAGAGATGCATGACATAAAAAATCATAAATAATGGTATCGCCTTTTTGTGGTACAGAGCTTAATAAACCAAGATTGGCATCGTAGCCAGAATTATAGATTAACGCAGCTTCGCTTTGGTGAAATGTGGCAATTTCCTGTTCGGTCAATTCAATTAATTCGTAGTTGCCAGCCAATAATCTTGAGCCTGTAGAACCATGAGGCCATTTAAAATTTGAAATTTCAAATTTTAAATTTTGTGCAATACCCAAATAATCGTTGGAACAAAAATCGATTTTACCTTGTGGTAATTTTAATGAACGAAAAGCCTGTTGTTGTTTTCGTTCATTTAATCTATTATTTAAAAAATTATCGTTGTACATCGTTTCAAAACTATGATTTCTTTACAGATATTTGTATGCAATAATACTATAAGTAACAAAGACGGAAAGAACGCTAAAATTACACTGTTGAATAAAATGACAATGTGCTGAGGGATGCCCTGCAAAAAGCAGGATTTACAACAACACAGCAGAAGTCGAATTATTATTCTGCTGTTGATTGCAAAAAAATAAAAATGGAATTATCACAAGACACAAAAAATATTTTAGGCTTACAATTACCTACTGATCCTCGTTGGGTTGATTTGACCAGCATAAGTTTAGAAGCCATTTTAACCGACCATGCCTATTGTGAGCAAAAAGCTGCTTTAACATGTATTTCACTAATACAACGATATAGCGAAAGGGAAAAAATGGTGAAAGAATTAGCACCCATTGTAACTGAAGAGTGGGGGCACTTTAGATTGGTATTAAATGAATTACATAAACGTGGCTTGCATTTGGGTGTTCAACGGAAAGATGAATATGTAAATAGATTATTGATTTTCCAAAAGAAAGGTGGACATATTGATGATCGTTTTTTAGATCAAATGCTTACCATGGCTTTAATTGAAGCCAGAAGCTGTGAACGTTTTAAGCGGTTGAGTGAAGGCTTGAATGATGCGTATATGAGAAATTTTTATCGTCGTTTTATGGAAAGCGAAGCTGGTCATTATACTTTATTCATTGACCTTGCAGAAACCTATATTAACAAAGAAAAAGTACGTAACCGATGGGCTGAATGGCTGAACTACGAAACTGAAACAATGAAAGAATTGGAAATACGGGGTGACAGAATTCACTAAAAAGAATAAAATTCGAATGAGATAAACTCATTGATTTAATGTGTATCAATGAGCTGCTTATCCAACCTAAACGTAGGAATAATCAAACAATCATAAGCAAGCGTTGGCTCAGAAAAAGGCTCAATTTTATTAAGGAAAGAACTACCAAAGCTATTGATGCAATATGTAGGTATTACCTATCTTAAAACACAGAAAGGTAATTGCTATCTTAACATGGTTACTGATGCTAGTAACAGAAAGATTTCAGGCTATACAATAGATGATAATATGGAAACACAAAGTATTGAATCATCCTTAAATAATTTTACAGATTATTTAAGGATGATTCAGTAACCTAATTAAAAGCTATCGTAAGAATAACAATTCTCTATATTTTGGTAAGCTCCAATCTTCATCGTTTACCAAATGTTCTAATTTATCGACGTGGTAACGAATTTTATCGAAGTAAGCTTCTTTTACATCTGCACAATAAGCAATGGCTCTTGCTCTTGTATCTTCAATATTATTAGCTACTTTTCTTGCTTCTACTAATGCATTTACATTTTCGTAAATAGCTTGAATATGTGCACTTACATCTTTTAAAATTGCCAATTGACTTGCATAAGCACTTTCTGGTAAGCCAGCAGCTTTTAATCCATTTACATTGGCTAATAACTCGTTTTGATAAGTTACAGCAGTTGGTATAATGTGATTTAAAGCTAAATCGCCCATTATTCTAGCTTCAATTTGTACCTTTTTTAGGTATTTTTCTAACTCAATTTCATGTCTTGCTTCTAACTCAGAATGCGTATAAACATGATTGCTCTCAAATAATTTTTTCGATTTATCGGCAATCATTGCATCCAATGCCAATGGGGTAGTTGGTACGTTTGGTAAGCCACGATTTGCAGCTTCTTTATGCCAATCTTCGCTATAACCATCTCCTTCAAATAATACTTTTTTGCTCTCTTTAATATAGCGTTGTAAAGTATGCATGATAGCAATTTCCTTTTTCTCACCCTTTTCAATTAAACCATCAATTTCTGATTTGAAGTTCTTTAAGGTTTCGGCCATAATGGTGTTTAAAACTGTCATTGCATTGGCACAATTTGCACCAGAACCTACCGCTCTGAACTCGAACTTATTACCTGTAAACGCAAATGGAGAAGTTCTGTTTCTATCAGTATTATCTAACAATAATTCAGGAATACTTTTATGAATATCTAACTTTAAAATTGCCTCATCTTGTTCATCAAATTTTTCGCCAACACGTGTTTCGATTTCACCCAATACCTTGGCTAAATACTGACCAACGAATACAGAAATAATTGCAGGAGGAGCTTCATTAGCACCTAAACGATGATCGTTGCCTGCACTTGCAATTGATGCTCTCAATAATTCGGCATAATCATGCACTGCTTTAATGGTATTAACAAAGAATGTTAAGAACATTAAGTTGGTTTTTGGTGTTTTTCCTGGAGCCAATAAGTTTACACCAGTATCTGTACTCATGCTCCAGTTGTTGTGTTTACCACTACCATTAATACCAGCAAATGGTTTTTCATGAATCAATACACGTAAGTTGTGACGACGTGCAACTCTATCCATTACATCCATTAATAAAGTATTGTGATCTACAGCGATACTCACTTCTTCAAAAATAGGAGCACACTCAAACTGAGCAGGTGCAACCTCATTGTGACGCGTTCTTAAAGGAATACCTAATTTATAAGATTCAGTTTCGAAATCTCTCATGAAAGCATAAGTTCTTTCAGGAATAGAACCAAAATAATGATCTTCTAATTGCTGACCTTTTGCAGGAGCTGCACCAAATACTGTACGACCACATTGAACTAAATCGGGACGAGCATTTGCTAATCCTTCATCAATTACAAAATATTCTTGTTCCCAACCTAAAGTAGCAGTTACCTTAGTTACATTTTTATCGAAATAGTTACAAACATCAACAGCACTTTTATTTAAAGCTTCTAAAGCTTTTAATAGAGGAGCTTTATAATCTAAAGATTCGCCTGTATAAGAAATGAAAATAGTAGGAATACATAAAGTTTTGCCATTACCAATTTCCATAATGAATGCTGGAGAAGATGGATCCCAAGCAGTATATCCTCTAGCTTCAAAAGTAGCTCTTAGACCACCATTTGGAAAAGAAGAAGCATCTGGCTCTTGTTGTACTAAAGCTGCACCATCAAATTCTTCGATAGCAGTTCCATCGCCTTTTAAAGTAAAGAATGAATCATGTTTTTCAGCAGTAGTACCAGTTAATGGCTGAAACCAGTGTGTAAAATGTGTTACACCCTTGCTTTCAGCCCAAGCCCTTAAACCATTTGCAATTTGGTTGGCAACTGAACGCTCAATTTTTTTCCCCCCTTTAATACTCGCACTAAGACTTTTGTAAGCTTCATCGCTCAAATACTCTCTTGCAGTTTTTAAGGTGAATACATTTTCGCCAAAAATGGCTGTAATTTTTGCAGAACCTGAGAATTTTGTCTCCTCAGAAGTGCTCAGTGAACTGATTGCAGAAAATCTTAGTGACATATTTTTTGTTTTTTGTGTAGCAAATATGCGTTTTTTTGTTTAAAAGTTGCTTAAAAATTGTTGTATTGGTTAAAAAATGTGGATTATTTTCGAAATAAGTAAACATGTTTTTTATTTTAATTTGTATGAAACATGTTTACAGATGATTTTAAATGGTCACATTAAACTAACGCAAGAGGTCTCATTTATTTAAAATCATGTTTTTTGTTAGTATTTTATTGAATGTTTTTATAGATCATTTTTTGATTAATATTCCTATAAAGTTGTTTTATGAAAAAAGCTGTTCGGTTGAACAGCTTTTTTAGAATGATGGTCTATGAAAGAAAAGTTTATCTAAGAATGGTTAAAGTACCTGTCATTAATTTATGCCCACTCTTAGGATTTATAACATAATAGTAAACACCTACAGGTAGTGGTTTGCCATTATACCTTCCATCCCAAAGTCTGCTATAGCCAATGCTGCTGAAAACAATATTTCCATTTCTACTAAATACATCAACTGTACAGCCAACATAATTATTTAAATAAGTTATATCCCATTTATCGTTAATTCCATCTCCATTTGGTGAAAATGCGTTTGGAATAATTGGTGTTCTTAATAGTAAAACTCTTACTGTATCTGATGCAGCACAACCACCAGTACCAGTAACTTTTAGGGTATATAATTGGTCGGCTAATGGAGTACTTAATGGATTAAGAACAGTGTCGTAATCAAGATAAGTAGGTGGTGTCCATAAATAACTTAAGTTATCGCCACTTGCTGTTGCTTGTAGTTGAATGGTGCCACCTTGTAAAACCAAAAGATTAGCTCCAGCACCTACTATAGGGAAATCATTTACTTTAACAGGCTTAGTTTTAATATTGCTTTTACATCCATTATTGTCTATGTGGTAATAGCTTACGTTAAATGTACCAGTACTTGTATAAACATGTGTTGGATTTGGAGTTACGTCATCTATACCATCGCCAAACGACCACTTCCAACTTACAGTTGAACCTATAGCATTATTGGTAAACCGAATGGTGTCTTTTAAACAAACCTCAGTTGGGGTTGCAGTAAAATCGGCAACTGGTTCAGGATAAACAGTTGATAAAACTTTACTAGTGTCTTTTGTACAATTGTACTGACTTTTTACAGTTAGCTTAATTGTAAATGGACTAGTAGAAGAATAGCTATGTGTTGGATTTGGTAAAGACGAACCCGTTGCATTATTAGGATCTCCAAAATCCCATGTATATGATGGATTAGGATCATCTGCAACAGTTGATAAACTGCTAAAGGTTGCTGCACCAGCAGGTAAACATACGGCTGACGGAAGTGTGAAATCAGCAAAAGGTAAGTTTCTAACAATTAATGGTTTACTGTTCGATGCTGTACAGTTGTTGCCATTGGTAGCTGTTAGCGTAACACTATAAGTATTGGCTGATTGATAAATATGTGATGTTGTTGCTCCACTTCCATTAGGGGTTGCATCGCCAAAATTCCATGTCCAGTTGCTTAAACTACCACCATTTGGTGTTGAGTTATCTGTAAAACTAATGGCAGATTTTTCACAATTCAAAGTACCAATAGTGAAATTAATTGTTGGTAATGGCCACACTGTGATGGTAGTCGTGTCTGCATCTTTACAACCATTGTTTGCATTGTATGTACCAATAACTTGGAAAGTTCCTACGCCTGCTGTTATTGGATTGAAACTATTGCCTGTAATGCCAGTACCAGTATAAGTCCAGTTGCCAGTTAAGCCAGTTGTTTCATTAAACTGTGTAATATTAAATGCACTTGCATTTAAACAAATATTAGGAATGGCAGTGTAGATAACATTTGGTATTGGTTTAATGTTGATGGTATGTGTAACAGGGGCACTGATACAACCTTTGTCACTTGTAACAATTAGAGTTACAGTTTGATTTCCAGTTGTAAAGTACGGATGACGTGGGTTTGCAAGAGTTGACGTACCTCCATCTCCAAATGTCCAATTCCATTGTGTAATGGTATTTCCAGAACCTCCAATACTTGCATTACTGCTAAATGCTACAGTATCTTTCATACAAGCTTCTGTAGCAGCTGTAATTACAGCTGTTGGAAGTGCATAAATATTGGATGATAATGTTTTTGTTTTACTATCTGTACAGCCATAATTATTTAGTGTAACAGTTAAGGATACATTGAATGGACCTGTTGATGTATAAATATGTGAAGGGTTTTGAGCATTACTGGTATTGGGATTTCCTGATGTTGCATTAGGGTCATTAAAGTTCCATAAATAGGTAACACCTGTTGTTGGCGTAGATACATTTGTAAACTGCATACTTCCACCTAAGCAAATACCTGGAGGTGTTTGAAAGTCTACAACTGGTTTGGCAATCACTACAATATTTGTGTCTTTTATGATGCTTACACATCCTGCAGCATTTTTTACAAATAGTTTTACGTTGAATGTGCCTGCTGTTGCAAACGTGTGTGCAACAGGTGCAGCAGGTGCTGAGCCTGTAACAACTGTATTAGGGGTTGCGTCGCCCCAGTTCCAAGTCCATTCTACAGCATTGCTGGTAGATTGGTCAGTAAACGTAACACTTGTACCAGCACAAATCGTATCTATAGAAGCTTGGAACTTTGCTTTTAAGTCGAAAGACAAATCGACCAATACGCTATCTTCTGAATAGCAACCAACACTGTTAATAGTTTTTAATTTGGCCCAATACGTATTTACACCAGAACTAGCTGGTGGATATACATGTGGATTAGGTACAGGATTGCCATTGGGTGGTGTACTTGTAGAAGTTTGACCATCGCCAAACGTCCATTGCCATTGCTGAATAGTTGTGCCGGTAAGTGGTGGTGTTGCATCATTAAACGTTACAGATCTACTGCCACAAGCACCAGGGGCAGCTGTAAATAGAATGTTATCCTGCCCAACAATTACTTGAATATTGTGCGTACTAGTACTACCACAATTGCTTACAAAAGTTCCATAGGCTGTGGCTGTAATATTATATGTACCATTTTCCTTGAAAGTATAGAGATGTTGTGAAGAATATAAGTAGTAAGTTCTTCCATCAACTACAGTCGTTCCATCGTATTGTGCTAAACTATCTAAAGGATTAGAAGGATTAATAATTAATGGTCCTCTTGTAATTCCATTAGGTGTAATGAGCGTATCTACACCTGCATCCCAGCGAATACTGTCTACTTGCAAAGCCAAATAAGGCAAAGCAATTTTTAATCGTACTGGATTGTTCTTACAAGTTTTTACTGCAGTTGTAGAAGTATCTGTTCCAAATGGGTTTTGTGCCACACTGATTGAGGATAAGTTTTTTACTGCTGTACCTGCATTGTATCCATAACTTTCTCCATCGCCCATGCCATAGGCAATTGCATTAAATGGATAGTCAGATGTTAGGGTATGAGATGCTAGAGGCGTTACTCTAAATTTGGCAAAGAAATAGCTGGTGTCGCCAGGGTGTTGTACAAATGCATTTTGAATGCTAATTGAACCTCCTGTGTTGTAACAAGTTCCAGTATTTGCAATAACTTGATTGATACCTGTATCAGCAACAGCAAGATTGTCTAACTTAAAGCTTGCTACCCCAGCTCTTTTAATAATCACATTAATGTAATGACCATTATAAGTTGCACTTGGATTTTTTATTCCAGCAGAATATACAGTTGTTTTATTAATAGCTTGTTGTAATGGACTTAAAATAATCATTTCTGGATCACCATTTCCTTTACTTCCATTTTGGGTTGCACAACCTCCTGCAACAATAAATTGTGTTACGTTAATTGGTTTATCGCTTTCAATTAAATAAGGGCTGCTACCAGCAATTTCATAATATTGGTTATTGATTAACCCTGTTAAAGGCACAGTATGTAATGGATTGTTAACCCAAACCTGGGTTGTTGGGTCATCTACATTTATTCTGTATAAATTATACTCCATTGTTTTAGTAGGTACAGTTAAATATTTTGTACCCCAGGCTACTTTAGGAAACATTTGTTGAATCATATGATCTGAACCAGAGTTAGCATTACAACCAGCAGCATTAATTAAACAACGACCGTTACCTGCAAATACGGCAATTTTTTTATCGCAATTTGTTTTAACTGTTGTTCCACTTAAATCTAATCCAGTTGCCTTACCAGTTCCAACTCCGGATCCTGAGCCTTGGATAAAACCCATTGCATTAAATATTTGACCTTTATTAAGGATTATTGGACCATAGGATATGTTCTTAGCATACTTAACATTTGCAGCAACATGCCCATCAGAGAATATGGTAGCATTGCTAGAATCAACAATGTCATTACTAGGCGTAAACCAGATGGGTGTATTATCTTCATTGGCAA
The DNA here is from genome assembly GCA_044348985.1 of Chitinophagaceae bacterium. GTDB lineage: Bacteria > Bacteroidota > Bacteroidia > Chitinophagales > Chitinophagaceae > UBA1930. The sequence goes on along the minus strand of JBIKRV010000013.1, from coordinate 69,784 downwards.
TTACGAAGAAGAATGAGTTGGGGTTTGCATTGTTCGATTGTCCGCCATACGCCTGAACTGTGTACGACGAATTCCAGGTATCGGTAGGAAACAACATTGCACCAGCAGCAGAATTTCCTGTAACATATGAGTGTGTCCAAACTGAAATAGGAACTCCATTGGTACTATAAATATGAATACCTCTTTTACTAACACCTGTATAGTATAATCTGGTATCGGGCAAACCAGTTGGGTTCATTTCATCTGTTGTACTTCCTGTAGGAAAGCCACTAATTTCAGTAACTGTATTCGGTTGTATAACAATGCCTGTTTTAGGAAAACCAACTGCACCAGGTATGCCGGGCAAATCGATATTTACAGTAGCATTTTGTGTACCAGATGGAACAGAAATGTAAATGGATAACTTGGCTTCGCCAGAGTTTCCAGATTTCTGACTCATTTTTTCCTGATAACCAAAACCAGTCCAAAAATCAGTGCCTGTATTGGTTAATACATTCTGGTCTTGAACAACAGTTGCATTAACAAAAACAGTATCAGCATTTGTAGGTATTGCACCACCACCTGTATGAAGTATAAAATCATTGGCTACACCATAAGTGCCTGATAAAAGCTGTACATAAATTTTTGTGTTACCTAAGGTGTTGTTGGTATAAGGAATACTTAACGATGTTGTATATGTACCATTGCTGGTTAACGATAATTTGTATAAACCACTTGTAGGAGCTGTAACAGTTATATTGCCATTAGCAGGTGTTAGATATTTGGCTGATAAAATATATGGTAATACAGGAGACATAGTTCCATAATTTACATTGCCATAATTAAAAATACTAGGAACAGCAGTGATTGATGGTGTAGCTGGACTAGTTGTAAAACTAATTTCGTTGCCATAACCTGTACCTAAAATATTTCTTGCATAAGCCCTAACATAATATATGGTATTGGGTAAAAGGTTTTTCATGATGCTGGCAAAATTGCTATTACCATTACCCTCATTGTTTTTAAAGTTATTGATAGTTGGGTTTGTAGTAGTTGACCAGCAAACACCTTTTTCTAGAACAGTATATCCACCACTATCAATACTACTTCCACCACTTGTAGCTTTTACTGATAGAATGTTGCTAACTGCAACTGTTTGTATTGCAGGAATCGATGGTGGTAAAGTGGTAAAACTTTGTTGATTGCCATAAACTGTGTCCAGTTGGTTGATTGCGTATGCTCTTGTATAGTAGAGTGTTCCTGGTGTTAGTCCTATTAAGTTGCTATTAATGATTCCTCCAGCACCATTGGTAGTTTTGGTAGATAATAAAACAGTTGGATTGGTATTAATACTCCAAACAATACCACTTTGCAAGGTATTTCTTATACCAATTCCTGTTGTGTAACTTCCTGTTACATTAGCTGAATATTTAGTGATTGTAGTTGCTGCATTGGTAGTTACAGTAGGTGCTACTGCCGGAGGTGCTGATACTGAGCCATTAAACACCAAATCCCTAATTCTGAAATTATCGTTTTTGTCGGAACCTGCCGATGCGTAAACATAAAACCTAAATACATAACTATAACCATTATAGAAAGATTCGTTTACTGCACTAAAGTTAATACTTGTTGTAGAAGATGTTATAGGAACAATGTTGGCTCCATTCAGCTTTCTCCATACACCTGTACCATTGATTTGATAATGTATGTCAAAATACAAATTGGTTGTAGTTGTTACGTAACTCTGACTGTTAATATTTGCAGTAATACCCGTTAATAAAAAATCGTAACCAGTTTTGGGTGATAAAGGAATATCAAAACCATAACCATTGGTAATAGATGAAGGCCATGGTATGCTGTTTGTTTTAGTTCTGTAACCACTACTGTTATACCAAGAGCTGGTAATCATAGATGAACCTGAAATTAACGTTCCAGCCGTTACATTGGCATTTGCCGATGTTGCAGCTCCTGAACCTCCTGATCCACTTGTTAAAGTATAAGTAGCAATTTGGGCTTGCAAGAAACCTGAAACAAAAAATAGTATGGTAAAAAGATGGCTATAACGAGATTGAGTGACTCCTTTTAAAAAAAGACAAATCCTTTTCATAGAAAAAAGCAATAGTTGAAAAAAGTGCTATAAATATTACTCAAGCTACTCTGTTATAAAACCTTTATTGCCTTATTCGGTATCTATTTTTACGCAATCGTTACCGATAACGATTGCTGTAAAGAGTATTTTTTTAAATGAAAAAATCTGTCCAGAAAAAGCCTTTTTAAGGTATAATATAGTGAAAATTACATGAAACTTTTAGGAATTGAAATATTTGTATATATTCTGTTTGAAAAATAACTTGAGCTTATTGAAGTCGGTTATTGCTAAAAAAGGAATTATTAAAAAAGGGAGGACAATACTTTTATACCTAACTATTGCCCCTGAAAATGTAATACTATATGCTGTGATTAGCAACATTGTGCAACCAAAAAAAAGACATGCCCATAGCGAATTTGGTAAACTTACTTTTTTCTTTTTGAACAATAAGCAACCAATTAGTAACAAAAAAGTAGCTATGTTTTCAATAATTGCAGGGATATAGCTTTTGTTTTTTATTTCTGAAATATGAGGTCTAAAAAAGAATACATCTAATGCTTTGGGCAAATAGTAAATAAAACTCTTTACGGTTGGTTCTAAATTGTTGGTTGAAATACTGCTGCCACCGCTCAACTGTTTAAATTCTTGTTGCTTTGTAACAATGTATTTTGGAAAATTGTTTTGAGTTGAAATAAGTGAAGTAGAAAAAAATACTACGATAGCAATGCAGTAAAAATAAAAAAATGGTTGGATAGTTTTTTTTATATGTGACAGATACCAACAAAACATACATGGTAATACTGATAAGCAAACATAATTGCGTAAACCAAAAAGCAACAGTAATAAAACAAACAATATAGTTATTTTCTTACTGTTGAAGCCAAACTTTATGCACTGTTGAAACAACCAAAAAATTAAACCAAGTGCAGTAAAAATCAGACCGTCTTTGTGTACACCACTGCACCAAAATAAGAAAGAGGGTGTCAGAAAAACAATTCCAATAATAATCCATTTATTTATTTGACATATTTCTTGTATAAATCGATAAAATGCAACCACACCAAAGAAAAAAAAGAAATTAAAGAAGATAATATTAGTGTAATAACTCTTAAAAGAAAATATATTACATATTGCCAATAACTTAATAATGATATTGCTTTTTAAATCGTTCCAGTAAGAATTATCACCCACAAACAAATTTCCACTGGTTGAATATTCAAAAGAAAAAAGGTCTCTAATAAATTGAATTGGGCTGTGTAAAAGAGTATCAGTTTCCTGCAAGCTATAATTAAAAAACCGGTACGTATCACTATTTGTATAATAGGCAGGTAACTGATAAAAAAATGCATAACCTATGCCTGCAATTACTTTAATTAAGAATAATGTAATTAAGGTTTTGCCACCCAACTGCGATTTTTTAACAAATGGAATTATAGTTATTAAATAACTAAATAAAGCAACATAAAATATAAACAGCACAATATTCAAAATATAAATTTTTGGCAATTTAAGAATTGTATTAGTAAACCAATTGCTTCATTTTTAAATCATATAATTTTTATACTCAATTAAATTGCAAGACAACAAAAAAGCCACCCATTGGGTGGCTTTTTCTATAGAAATGAATTAATTATAGTTTAATAATTCTTTCAGTTACTGTTTTATTGGTGTATTCTAATTTAACCATATAAACACCTGCAGCAAATCTGCTAATATTAAATGGAATATAAGAATCGGCATTTCCACTGTAAGATTGATATATCAATCTTTGTCCGGCAGAGTTGTAGAAACCAATACCCCTTAAATTAGTTGGAGCCAGATAATGCTGAACTACAAATACATTTTGAACTGGGTTTGGAACAATTATAAATCCGTTAGATTTTAATTTAGCAGCCAGTGTTTTGGCATATAAGTTAATTTTATCTACGAAAATATTGTTACCATTAAATCCCGTGTTTTTAAAACGTATTCTAGCTGTTCCTCCATTAGATAGTGTCGTTCCTAAGTTAATCGAGTCTGTTCTCCATTGAGATTTTGCATTACTAAAGAAGCTATCTACATAGTTATAGTTCGGATCGTTTACTGTTTGCAGTACGTCGCCCCACTTCTTGTAAATGGTTGTCCAAGTTCTGCCACAATCAATTGTAGATTGAACTTCTAAAGTATCTAAAGGAATGGATGTACTACCAGGATATTGGTAAGCAACTGCACTCACATCAAATCTTAAAATGGTAGAATCGTTTGTACCAAATTTAATTACTGGAGAAGTTAAGAAATCAACTCTTCCTGTTGTTGTATAGTTACGGTTTCTAAATCCTGCCGCTGAATTAACATCAGAAGCTACCAATTTAGGAGCTGTAAATCTCTCCCATGTTCTATCTGCATTTGGATTAACCAATTCCCAACCTGTAGGAGGGAAAGCAGTTCCTTCAAAGCTTTCTACCAATGGAGCAGCAACAGAAGTTTTCACAACAGTATTTACAATTGCAGTATCATTTGCTGGTGCTTGATCCGCTACACCATTTGGTAATGAAGTATAGAATTTAAATACATGAGCACCTGTACTTAATGTAGTGATAGGATTTAAACTTAATGTAACACTACCGTTTCTAGCCACATTTAAACCTGTAAATGATTGGCTTACAACTGCACCACCATCAATAGTGTAATTAACTCTTAAACTTGTTGTGGTTACTTTACCAACATTTGCTACCGTAACAGCAGGTGTAAATGGTACATCACATATTTCAAGGTAAGGGCTAACAACATCGGTGATTGTTAAATCATAGTCAGGAACCAGTTTTTCATAAATATTAATATCATCTACAAATAAATTTTGACCATAACCATTTTTAGCTCTTAATGCTATAAAGATGTTACCACTATTTTTATAAGCAGCCATATCTACAACAACTGGAACTTTTGTCCAATCTGATGGAGTAGCTAACCAGTTTGTAGTGTTAAATCCTGGTGATGTAGATAATTCGGTACCGCCTTTTTTCCAAATAGGAGCACTCCAAGTAGCTCCACAATCTGTAGAAACTACCACCTCTAAAGTATCAACAAATGTTGCACTATACGCTTTGTACGCATATTGGAATGTTAATAAAGAAGAGTCGAAAGTCGGGTTGTATTTAACCAATGGACTTCTTAAATAATCTAAATGCCCAGCAGTAGCATAATTGTAAAAATTGATATATGCTGAAGCTGTACCAGATTTTGCAGCAGAAGTAGTTCTAACCCAAGTTAATGAACCAGGGTTGCCATTAATAATATTCCAACCAGCAGGTGGGAATGTAGTACTTTCAAAACCTTCTACAACTGGTAATGGAGTTAGTAAATTAGCAATAAATGATTTACTTAAACTATCATTTGCCAATGCTTGGTCAACCAGGCCATTTGGTAAGTTGGTATAAGCTTGTATGGTATTTGCACCATTGTTAACAGCACCAGCATAAGCTGCTAAAGTTAATGTTGTGCTAGCACCATTAGCTAAAGGAGTTGCTAATGTAAATAATTGAGGAGCAACAACTGTATTGTTTACCTTATAACCAACTCTTACATTAGTTAAAGGAGCCAAACCATTGTTCTTAATCACAACTTGTGGTGTGAAAGTAGAAGCACAAGATTCAGCAACAGGGCTGTTAATTGCAGTTACTTGTGCATCGTTGTTAACTGCATTACTACCTATTAAGTTAATATCATCTAAATATAAGTTGTTTCCGAAACCACTTCTGGCACGGAATCTTAAATAAATTGGTCCGTTTTTGTAAGCATTTAAGTTAATGTTAATTGGTGTTTGTGTCCAATCAGATGCAAGAACAGGGGCATTTGCTGTACCATATTCGCTAGTAGCAAAGCCTGTAGCAGTAGCCATTCCTTGTCTACCCCTTTCCCAAAGTGTAGTCCAAGTGGTACCACAATCAGTAGAAATTTGAATGGCAAGTGAATCGCCTGAAGTTGCATCGTATGCTTTAAATGCATAATGGAAGGTCATAAATGCACTGTCGAAATTGCCTGGTGCAAAATTTACAACTGGCAAATTCAAATAATGTATTCTACCTGAAGACCAAGACCACCATTTTGTTCTTATTGCACCTGTACCTGTTTTAGCAACTATGGTTGCAGAGTTGGTTACTTTTTCCCAGTTGGCTGGGGTTGTAGCAGCTTGCCCTGTTGGTATGGTTAATGTCCAACCAGTACTTGGGTAGGTTGCACCTTCAAAACCTTCAGTTATTGGGGGCAATGCACCACCTGAAGAACCACTGATAATACTAAATGAAACAGTTTTACAGTTATTGGTAGCATCTAAATCGGCACCAGTATTAGGATTGATTACACAAATTGTTAGTGTATGATTACCAAGAGTTAGACCTGAAACATTTGGTAATGTAACACTAGCAGGAGTTCCAAAAGAAGCAATAGAACCACTCCAGCTAAAGCTAGTTGGTGCTCCACCATCTAAACTGGTTGTAATAGTTGCCGATGTTAATGCAGAAGAACCAAAATTACTTAGTTGAACAATTGGAGTTACTGTAGTTGCACCACAAAATGCCTGACTTGCAGTTGGGCTTGTAATTGCAGAAATTGAAGCATCAGAAGCTAAAACAACTGGAGGTGTACAGCCATTAGAAGTCATTAAAGTAGGACGGTAACTTGTAATTGCTTGCATCATTCTAGTTCCTTGTCCATTGGTAAACATAGTCATACAAGCATCATTGGTATAATCCATATAATTTTGGTACATTCTACCTGGAGGCGTAGGTGAAGAACAACCTGAAGCCTGCGTACCTGTTGGGCAACCACTTGTTAAATTACTTTGTGTAGGCGTATCATCGATACCAGGTGTATTAGGGAAATCGTCTAAACAAGTACCATCTCCATTGATATGTCTTAACCAAAAGAAATGTCCTAATTCATGTGTCAAGGTTCTACCGCCATTGTAAGGTGCAGCAGTACCACCAGGAACACTTTGTGCCAATATTACAACACCTTGTTGATTTAAAGGTGCACCACCTTCTGGAGAACCAATAGGGAAAGTTGCATAACCCAATAAATTTGGATTTGTAAAATTACCTACCCAAATATTTACAAATCTATTCGGATCCCAAGCATCTGCACCACCAGCTGCTGTACTTTTTATTGGGTCATTTGTTTGAGATGAATTCGATACTGTTGTGGAAACAACCCTGTTAATACCATTTGCAGGCTGATTGGTTGGTGTACGTTGTGCCAAGCAAAAACGCAATTCAGAGTGACCACGAACATTATAAAATGCTGTAGCGTTGGTACTATCTGCATTTAAACCAGAATAATCCTGATTTAGTTTGTTTAGCTGTGCATTAATCATGGCATCGGTAATAGTAGCCTGACTAGTTGTGCCTGTTGCTGGTAATACAACGTGAAATACAACTGGAATTGTAACAATGGCGTTGATTCTGTTGCCATTATTGTTTTTAATCAATTCTGCTTTTCTGCGAAGAATTTCCTCTCCCATCTTCTTTTCAGCAGTTTCATACCAATGCTTGTAAGCAGGGTACTCTCTAAACATGTTTTCCAGCCATTGTTGCGATCCGCAACGTTCTCCTGTTTGCGGTTGGTTTTGGGCAAAAGAATTTATGCCAAAACTCACAATAAAAGCAACAACCAAAGTCGTGAAAAGTGTAAATTTTTTCAAAGCAATTAAGTTTGTGGTTATTTATTTAATTCATTCAAGCAATAAAAATAGGAAAAAATAATGTTTAAAAAATTTTTCGTTTCAACATTTTACTGCTTTTAATGAAGTTCTTACTAAAAAATCGTTTTTTAAAGAGAAATGGTTGCCTTGTATGTCAAGACAACCACTTTAAACCCCTTTTTATTAAAACAGCCTTAAAAATTTATAGTGCTATTAATGATGCAGATTTTTCACCTGTTCTGGTTCATGTTTGTGCTTAAATAGCAATACAAACAATACCGCCACCACCAATGCATAAACAGAAAATACGAACCATATACTGTGCCAGTCTTTTAATTTATCGGTTGTGTAACCATCAATAATATATCCACTCACTTTACTGCCTAAAAAAGCACCAACCCCATTGGTCATCATCATAAATAACCCTTGAGAACTTGCTCTGATGGAAGTATCAGTTGTGGTTTCTACAAATAAAGAACCAGAAATATTAAAGAAATCGAATGCCATACCATAAACAATACAGGATAAAATAATCATCCATAAACCTTCAGATGGATTGCCATAAGAGAACAATCCAAATCTCAATACCCAGGCTATCATCGAAAACAGCATTACCTGTTTTATACCAAATCTTTTCAAAAAGAAAGGGATGGTTACAATAAATAAGGTTTCTGAAATTTGAGAAATAGACATAATGATGGTTGAATATTTCACCACAAAAGAAGAAGCATATTGAGGCATCGATTTAAAATCGTCTAAATAAGAGTCACCATACATATTGGTTAATTGTAAGGCGGCTCCTAAGAACATAGAGAAAATGAAAAACAATGCCATTTTATAATTACCCAATAGTTTAAAGGCTTTTAAACCCAACTGCTCATATAAAGGAGCATCTTTTGCAATGGTATTTTGTGGCGTACATTTTGGCATGGTAAAAGAATAGATGCCCAACAGCACCGCAGCAATACCAGCAATAATAAACTGATTGGCATTAGCCTTACTTCCTGTTAAATTGGTGACCCACATGGCAACAATGAAACCAATGGTTCCCCAAACCCTGATTGGTGGAAAATCTTTAATTACATCGAAACCTTTATTTTTTAAAATGGTGTATGAAATAGAATTAGACAATGATATAGTGGGCATGTAGCAAATCATTGCTGCAAAAATTACATAATATAATGTGTCAGGATTATTGACTTGTGGTACATAGAATAAAATTAATCCATAGCATATATGTAAAATACCATACAGTTTTTCTGCATTCATCCATCGGTCAGCAATAATGCCTGTAATAGCTGGCATAAACAAAGAAGACAATGCCAACGTTGAAAAAATTGCACCAAACTGTGCACCAGTCCATCCTTTTGCATTAAAGCAATAGGTACCAATTGTAATAAGCCATGCACCCCAAACAAAAAATTGTAAAAAACTCAATATGGTTAAACGGAATTTAATACCCATGTCAATCGTTTTGGTTTATAAAATAAAAACGAAAGTTAAGGATTTGCTGTTTCAATTAATAGTATAAAAAAAAAGGCATTTTATATGGTTTTTAGATTAACTGCTAAGAAAAAAAATAGTACTGAAAAATTAAGTGGAAAAGTTGAAGCAGATGAAACCCTTATTGATGGTATTCTACAAATAAAGGCAGGAGTACTAAAATAAAAGATCCTTTATTTGTTGCAGTTGAAATACTGTGAGATCGAAGAACAGTAAACACAGCTTTACAACAAATAGAAAGTTTTAAATAAGACAAATTAAAGTATGCGATAAAAGAGAATATTTCAGCACAAGCACAAATTAAAACTGGTGCATCTCACTCGTATAAAAAGTTAGTAAAGGAGATGAAAAATATCTATATTGAATATTCAAAAAAAGGAAGTTCAATAGAGGGATTGCACAAACAGATTATGCAGTTTAAAAATTGGCTGAGGAACACACATCGCAAATGTACAAATGAATACTTGTTTGCTTATACTAACGAATATGAATACTGTTTTAATAGAAGAAATATGCGTAAATGTTTATTTAATGATGTAATTGCAAAGTTCATGAATGAAATTCCTCATCCATCTAATTGTCTAAAAACACTTTGCGTTTATTCTGCCTAAACCTAAAAGTTTATCATAATAATTCTAATGATTCAAGAAAGAGGCCTTTATTTTTTAAATCGCTTTTAGGGGAAGCCGCACAAAATAAAGTGTACATTTTGCTACCAATGAAAACACACTTTACAAATATTCTAAGCTTCTTCTCTGTCAGTGTTCCCTCAATGTCGTAAGCAGTAAAATTTTTCCATTTAACAATATCTAATTTAGAAATTTTTAAATCGGGAAGCTGGCCAATAAACCCACCTTTAAACTGATTTGCGAACTCTTCTGTAACCGATAAACTTGCTACTGTTGCCGAATCTAGACCCATTGATTCTAAATCAGTAAAATTGGCTGTAAAAGCAGTACTATCTATCTGCAGAGGTTAATAATTTATACATTTTCACTAAATCTACCTCCTGACTTTCAGGTTTTGAAGGGAACTTAATTGCAATACGATTATCTAAATTTACTTTAATCCAATCAGCCTGTGCACTAACTTTTTAACCAATAAGGAGTACGGTAATAAAAATTCAAAAGAAAGGTATTGTTTCATAATTTTTTTAAAGTTAGTAACAAAACGTTGCTAAATATTACAACATATTTTATTTACAGTATTACATATTCCCCTTTATCGTTTACAGAAATGATAGGAAGCCTTTTATGAAGTTCAAAATAATCGTAAACCTGTTTTAATCTGTCTGCAAAGAAATGATAATCGCTGTCGTCTCTTGTTGCTTCAATTAACTTTTGTGCACTTTTGGTTACACTATACCTTACGGGAAAAATATGCACAGGAATAAAATCGCAGCCATTATTTTTTGTATAGGAAGTAATTAAGTACAATTCTTCTATCTGGCTATCCATAATGGGAATACAACCCACTGTAACGCAGCTTCCATGAATATAAATTTCGCTGCCCGGTTTAACAGAATCACTTAACAACAAATCGGAAGCATTTGGATAATTGATTCCCAAGCTCATGTGGTATTCGCTACGTGGATTAAATTCATTTACATAATAAAACCCTTCTGGCACCTGATAATCGCCCTGCATTCTTTTAGGACCCAGATTACCGCTTAAAGCACAGACTTTATAAGTTTTAATAAGTTTATAAGCTTCTTTGGTGCTGTTTCTTCCCCAAACTTCTAACTGAGAATCGTATTTAAAACTACGCAAATATAATTGCTGCGGTGGCCATTGCACACCAGCTTTGTTAAACTGCTTTTTTATGGTATCTTCTTTTGTGTTTATAGCAGCAGCCACACGAGGATACTTTTTTTGATAATCGATAAAAGATGTTTGTGCAATACTTACTTGCACTAAACAAGAAAAAAAGATGAATAAGATTGCTTTCATTAAGTCGAAAATAGTGTATAAAAAAAGGGCACAATCAAATGTGTATTATTTAAAGAAAAAATGTTAATCGTAACTATCGATTAACATTTGTGTATTTTATTTACCAAACACTTTCTTTAATAAATTGGTGGTTTGAGCAACCGGATTTTTTCTAATCTTTTGCTCTTCTTGTGCAACTTGATAAAACATACCAAACAAAGCTTTATCGGTTACATAAGCTGCTAAATCGGGGTTTAGTTTTTTAGTAAATGGAATTTTATTGTAGGTGCCAATAAGTGTATTCCAATATTGCGTTGCATTTACTTTAGCCAATGATTGTTCTATTGTTGGTCTAAATGCTTCGGTTAATGGTTTTGTAGTTTGATTTCTTAAATAGGTGGTTGCCGCCGAATCTCCACCTTTTAAAATACCAAAAGCATCGTTGATACTCATGTTTTTAATGGCAGTCACAAATATAGGGGCTGCACTTTTGGCTGCATCTTCTGCTGCACGGTTCATCGATAAAATGGCATCATCTACCATTTTTTGTCCACCAGGAATTTTACTTACTGCGTCCATTACTTTTTGTGCTTCAGGTGGCATTAAAATTTTAATGGCTGCATCTTTAAAGAATCCATCGACTGCCGATAATTTTTCTGCTCCATTTTTAACTCCAATATTCAATGCTTCTTTTAAACCATCTGCAACATCTGAGGTACTTAATCCAGTAGATTTTTGACTGGAAGAATCTTTGGTGACTGCTTTTTTGATGAGTCCTTTTATGCCTTGTGCATGGATTGATTGTATCGTTACCAATGCAACTGCTGTAATTAAAATTCTTTTCATAATGTGTAAATAAACTAAAATGATGCCAAATGTTATTGAATGATTTGTTCCGTGTAAATAAATTGCCCGTCTTTATCGATACCTTGAATGATGAGTTTCAATTTTGTGGCTATATCGTTATTAAAAAATATAAATCTGTATTTACCATCTTTAGCAGGTTGTATGTTACCATTCCAATAAACAGTAAAACGTTTATCTGTTTCAAACTTTTGTAAATTAGGATCGCCTTCATAATCGGGTGAAAAGTATTGTCGGGTTACAGCATAGCCTTCTCTTTCAATATTTGTAAATGCTTTATCGAAAACACTTGAACGAGCAGCTATTCCCTTCTTGGTATAAAAAGCAATTACCCCTTCTGATGCTCCTAACATGGCTCCTTCATTTTTTAGTACTTTAATTAAAGCAACATCATCTACACTTAAGGAATTTACTACATCTTTACCAACATTTACCTCGTTAATAAAGTAAGCAATGCCTCCCGTTTGCATAATAATATCTACACTAACATCTCCTGTAGAATTGCTGATACTGGTGCCAGAAGAAGTATTATCACTTAATGCATTTAATCCCCTGAAACGGTTAAAATACACTGTAGGATCAAACATATTACCTTCGACTGTAAGACCAGGTATTGCTTGCTGCAACATTTGCCAAACAGTAATTGAGTTTTTATAATCATCTGGTACAACTGAATTGCCCATTACAAATGGGCCAGATGCATACACATTATTTAGCGAATCTTCTTTAGATAATCGTTTTGCTTTTACCGTTACATTGCCTAAATCTCTTCCTTTAAAAGTGCTATCATTTTTTTGAAAATTACCATTCAAATAGTTAGCCCATGCATTGTTTCGATTGGTTAAATCGGCAGTATCTAAATTTAAGAATGGAGTGTTTGAAGATTTTGATAAAGAATCGATAAATGATGGTTCCAGCTTTACGTCAACTATTAAATTTTCTTTCTTATTATTGGTTCCTTGATAAGAAATGGTAGCTTTCTTTTTATAGTTGATATCACTTAATAAAAATTCGCCTTTATCTGTAACTCTTGCATCAGCCATAATTCTTGTGGAGTCTTCGCCCTTAATTACAAATGCAACATGTCCATCTTTTACAGATGCATCTCTATCGCTTTTAGTGAGTTTGCCTCTAATGCTAATACCTGATTCAACAGGGTATTTTAGCGTAGCAAATTCGTTGTTCACAATTTTCTTCCATTCAAATCTTCTCCAACCATGTGTCATTAGCAATAAATCTAAATGACGTAAGGTGGATGCATCTTTATTAATGAAATAATAGCCTGGATTTATTACACCACCCTTTAAATCAGAAGTTAATAAAAAAGAAGAGGCAATATTGTCTTCAATACTTGCATCATTACCTAATGATGCAGTTGTTATAGCAACTGATAAAGCATTTTTAAAATTATCAACACCAAAACTTAGTTGATTTTTAGCTCTTGGTTTTAAGCTCAGCGATTCGATTTTCACTTTCGGTTTTTCGATATTATAATTTTCAATAAACACTAATCTTTCTGCTATTGGCAAATTATTTACATCAAAAACAGTAATTTGCAAAATACCTGGTGGAAGATTTTTCTTACTAATTGGAGCTGCTGTTTGTCCTTCTTCAAAGTTAAATTCATTATTAAAAATAATTTGATAATTCATTTGAGCTACCACTTTAACCTTATTGTATTTGTCTATATTTTTTGCACTTCTATTCAGTAAAATAAATAAACGATTTGGATTAGTATTTTCAACCCTTAATAGAACACCTTCTTCTTTTACTATAGGCAACTTAAACTGCAAAGTTGAACCGTTGCTAGCTATAATATTAGCAATATATTGTGTACCTGACGTAAACTCGGCTTCAAAAATTCCCATTCCATCATGCTGTGTTTCGAATGAAGTAATTTGTTTGCCACTTATATCTGAAATGTTTCCCTTTACATCTACAGGCAATCCTTTGTCGTCATATACTTTAAACGCCACTCTATTTTTTAATCCTCCAATTATATCTCCACCTTCAGGGAAGAAAAACATTTTAAGTGTAGGTTTTTGTTGCTTAACCTCAGTAGCGTTATAATCTTTACCATATACATAAATGTTATTTCTACTAACAAATGAGGGAAAATTAAGCATCCACAAAGTGTAAGCATTTACACTATAATTGCCCGATTTAATATTTACAGGCAAATCAAAATCGGCAGCAGTTGAACTTAAACTATCTAATTTGTACATTTTTTTAAGTACCACTTGACCAGTACTATTCACTAAATCAATATACAAAATTCTACTTAAAAAGGTGGGCATACCATCTACCATACACCAAGCCTTCATCCAAATGGTTTCTCCAGAAAAATAATGTGTTTTATCTGTTTGCAAAAACACTTTTTCTTGCGGATAATCATTTTTAAACTTATCAAGTACAGGTTTATTAACAGGCAAATTTTGGGCAACCCCTACGCTTGAAAGAACGACTAAAAAAAGTAGTCCGAAGAAATGTTTCATTGATATTTTTTTAGCTGAATGGTTATCTTATTAATCCCTAATATTGATTGCTTCGTTACAGTAACTAGAATATTAGACGCATACAAAAATATAAAAAAATACCCCGGTTTTTAGGCCGAGGTATAATGTTAACTTATTATTTTATTATCTGTTAAAGATAAAATTGATTGCTCTAATTCTACCATCAGTTGTTGGTGTAGTTATTGCGTTATAACCCCTTGCTGTAATACTAAATACACGTTGATTTACAGATGTACTTGTACTTGTATAAGTTGCAATTGGTGTTGTTGTAGCAAGAGCACCTGCTGGACGAATACACCAAAAAACATTGCCTGTATTAATTGGAACAGTGAAATATGCACCTGCTGTTTTATATTGAACAGCAGAAGACACTTTCATAAAATCTGTAGTTGATGTGTATGTTGAGGAAACACCCACATACAAATCTAAACCTGCAGCAACATCGGGCATTAAGTTAACAAACCGATATTTTACAAAACCAGAATCAGGTGATTTTAATTCATCTTCCAATAAAACAGTAGTTGTATTGGCTGCAGTATCTGCATAATACAAAGAATAACTTTTATTAGCATCTAAAGAAACAATAGCACTTGCTAAAGCAATTGAATCATTATTAGTGCCAACATTAGGAATAGAGATATCTACTTTTCTACTGCCAGGAGCTACTGCAAGATAATCTGCGTAACTACCACCACCTGTATTTAAACCACCACCAGGAAAAGGTGTTGGATAAACTAAGTTATTGCTAACTCGCATACCATCAATTTTAATTTGATACGTTGGTTTTGCCTGAAGAGCTGAAAAGTAATTGACTTTTAAAGATGCTTGTCCGTCTATAAATATATTTTCTTTTACACTAAACGTATTCTTTTTGCAAGAGGTAAATAATACACCCAACAAAAAACAAGCAGATATAATATGTGTGATTTTTTTCATTGTAAATAATTGTTGGTTAATTATTAAGGTTTACTGAACCATGTTTCATAAGTATGATAATCTAATTTATCAGCACCTAATTTTTTAAGTTGCTCAAAATTCCAAACATATTCCGAATTATAACGTGGTCTAAAACGGTAAGCTGGCTTGTTTAAATTGTTAGCAAAATAACTCGTTGGTAAATTAAAATTTTTATACACTGGTGCTGTAGTAACTGGATCTACATCTACATTATAATGGTATCTTCTCAAATCGCACCAAGTTTCTACCCAACCCCAACCCCAAAGTGCAATGTATTTTTGCAACATAATATCAGTTAGTGTTAAAACTCCTGCATTTTGCTTAACGTTGGCACTTGCTAAGTATGCTGTACGTTGTGTTGTTGATATTGCCGATGTATTGAAAATATTTACATTACCTCTTATCCCACTATAACTACGATTAATAAAATCAAAATGTGCATTAATACCAGATAAATAGGCAGCATGAGCTGTTACTTTGTCTCCTTTTCTAAATGCAGCTTCAGCTTTAATAAATTGAATTTCGCTATAGGTATCTACTGGCATAACTGCTTTGTCTTTAAACAAATATTTACCAGCATTTGCGTTAAAAACAGCAGCACTAGGATTGGCATAAATACTATCTCCCCAAACTGCTGCAACTCTTTTTCTTGCATTAATCCAGTTGGCACTATTCACTGCATATACACCAGTTAAAGTACTGAAAGGATCTCCTAAAGCTGGATCTACACCTCTATAACCACCATTTCCATTGGTTGTATCTTGAGAAGCAGATAACATATGACTCATACGAGGATCTCTAAAAGACGCAATTGAAGAGCCAGCTAAAGTGGTACCATCTAATAATTTTACAATAAAATTACTCGGCTTAAAAGCTGATAAATTGTCTCTATAAGGTCCAAAAAAGTTCGAGTCATCATTTTTTGATGCATCAAAAGGAATCACAAAATCATCGTTTACAGAAGAAAAAGACAAATCACAATATTTAATTACTGAATCGGCACTATAACTAGCTTTATTGGTAGTTCTATGAAAATTTTTTGCCAAAATTGCATAAGCTAATTTTTTCCATTTCCCGATGTTACCATTGTACGAAAAATCACCAACAGCAAGCGTACTTCCGCCAGCAGTTTCAGCTAGAGTTAAATAATTAACTGCAACTCTGCATAAAGAATCTACGCCTCTGTAAACAGTTTCCTGATCATCGAAATTGAAATAGTAAACCCCCTCTTTAAAAGCTTCAGAGTAAATAATTTCTCCATGATAATCGGTACACATTTGAAACATTAATGCTTTTAATGTAAGAGATGCACCCACATAATCATACTGTTGTTTATTTAAACCATTCTTAATGATATACTCTAAGTTACTACCCAGACCAAAATAGGTTTGACGCCAGATATCACCTCCTGCATCATTATTAACAATATAACCATGTCTATCCCAAGTATCGGCATTACCATTGGCTGCCGACAACCAATTTTGTACATACTTTCCCAAATAGCGAGCATCACGCTGTTCAGCATATGTAATACCTGACAGCATTGCTGGAAAAACAGAACTATTAGAAGGATTTTGAGTAGTATCGGGATCTGAATTAATGTTCAGAAATTTTTTGCAACTTACCCCTGTTATTAATAACAGCAAGGGCAATACTATTTTTACAAATGTCTGTTTCATATATAATTTAATTTAACAGGGTTAAAATTGTACTTTAATACCAAAGTTCACACCACGAGGTGTTGGAATTGCACCATAATCTATACCAGCACCACCTATACCTCTTGAGGTGGCAGCAGTTAAAGCATTTACATTAGGATCCATACCTGAATAATTGGTAATAATAAATAAATCGGTACCTGTAATAAACACAGTTGCTGATTTTATTAACTTTTGTCTTTTTAATAAATTGTCAGATAATCTATATCCAAAAGTCAAGTCTCTTAATCTTACCCAATTTACTTTTTCAACGAAATCGGCTTCTGCAATGGCAACATCATAATAATCGTTTCTGAAATAAGGAACAATTGTAATGGTATTTTTAGTTGGCGTAGCTGTGTTTTGTAAACCATCTGCCAATACACCTTCAATAATACGTGGTTGCATACGGTCTAAAGTTTTAACACTTGTACCAGTTAACACCATCATTGCTTCATTACCATTAAATACATCTCCACCATTTCTTATATCTAAGTTAAATGATAGGTTGAAATTTTTAAAGAATGAAAAGTTGTTGATTAACCCAATTTTGTAATTAGGCGTTCTATCAGCTATATTAGTATATGTACTTGTAGTTAAAGGCAATCCTGTAGATGTTGAGATAATCAGTTGCCCTGCATTGTTTCTTTGAAAGGTTGAACCCACCAAATTAGCAATAGAAGAACCCACTGAAACCTCTGAACGTACACTACCAAATACCCAAGTATCTGAATCATAGTACAATGGTAAATCAGCTGGCATTCTTTTTACATAGCCTCTATTTTTATCAAAGTTTAAAGTAAGATCCCATGTAAAGTTTTTATTCTTTACAGGAGAAGCTTTAATTTGAACTTCCCAACCTTTATTTTCTACTTCACCACCATTAATATATTTTAATACACCACCAGTACCATAGCTCAGTCTGTTTGCAATAATTTGATCGGTAGTGCTTGTTGTATAATAAGCAACGTCGATAGATAATCTATTTTTCAAAAATCTTACCTCACCGCCTACTTCAAAGTTTTTAGAAAACTCTGGTCTTAAGTCTTTATTGCTAGCAAAAAAATCTGCAGCAAAACCACCACCAGTTGTTGTAACAGTAGTAAACTGAGGGTCTATTCTATAAGGAACAATTGGGCCTTTACCAGTTGTTGAATATGAAACACGTAGTTTACCATAATTCAAGAATTTTAACTTTTTAATTGCTTCTAAATCTGAGAATACAAAACTAGCCGAAGCCGTACCATAATTAAAAAATGGTTGTTTATCATACAACTTAGAAGTCATTGTAGATATCCCCTCACGTACAGTTGATAAATTGATGAACAACAAATTGTTGTAACCAAAAGTGTAATTGGCAAACATCCTAACTTTTCTGATATTCTCTTGGGTTAATTTCGCAGATTGTGTAAGTGGTGCAGTATTATTAATTGAAATAAAGTCTGACTCAAAAAATTGTTCCCCTCTTTGAGCTGTAACTGCTCTTTTGCCATCTTCAAAGAAGAATGTTGTGTTTAAGTTATTGGTAAATTTCTTTGCAATTGTTTTCTTGAAAGTAGCTCTAAAAGTACCATTGATGTTTCTATACTTTTGAACATAGGTAGATAAAAATCCTCTAGTTGCAAAACCATAACGAGACTGTGGATGCGTCATGAAGAAACCATCCGTTGCAAAGTTATCTAAACCTACTATGGCAGTTAAGTTTAACCATTTAACAGGATCTGCACTGATGTTTATATTACCTGTTAAACGATCGGTTTTATCGTTGCTTTTATTTTTATTTACATCCCAAAAAGGATTGTCAAATTCAGAAGTTAAATCGCCTGAACTTCTCAATCTTTTTCTTGTACCATCGACATTCTGAAAATCAGCACCATTAATATCACCAGGGAATGTGATTAAATTGGTATAATAAGAACCTGCACCTTTTGAAGCTTTATCATTATTAGAAATGATATAAGCCCAGCTTGATGACATATTCATTTTTTTACCAAGCTTAGTTGAACTGGTTAAACGAAAAGATACTCTCTCATAGTTTGTGTTTGGTACAACACCATTCGTTCTTACATAATTTGTAGAAAAACGATAAGAAGATTCATTAGAACCTGACTCTACGCTTAAATTATGTTGTTGAGATGAGCCTGTAACAAAAAAGTTTCTAATATTATCATAACGTGGGGTATTGGCATTGTATTCAGGCCCAAAAAATCTAAAGCCATAAGTGGCTGAATATGCTTCTGGGTTGTAAATACCATTTGTACCTCTATTGTATACTTGCTGTACATCAGGGAAACGATATACATTTTCTACTCTATAGGAATTATCATAACTAATCTTCATCCTTCCAGGACTGCCCTTTTTCGTAGTGATAATAATAGCCCCTGAAGCACCATCAGAACCATATAAAGCGGTTGCTTCTGGTCCTTTTAAGATGGTAATTTCGTCTATGTCATCTGGATTAATGTCGGCGATACGGTTGGTGTAATCACTGTTTCTATTAGCAAATCCTACAGCAGCAGTATTACTTGCAGCTATCAATGATTCTTGATTTAATGTACTATTATCTAAAGGCACACCATCAACAATAAATAATGGTTGATTATTTCCACCAATAGATGTAGCACCTCTTAAAATAATTTGAGAACTTGCACCCGGTGCTCCTGAACTTGACGTAACCGTTAAACCAGGTACTCGCCCAGCCAATGCATTAATAAAATTATCTCTTCTTGTTTGAGAAACATCCTCACCTTTTACAGTTGGCGTTTGAGAAGCCATTTCCCTAACATTTTTCTTTACACCATAACCTGTAACAACAACGTTTCCTAATTCTTTATCATTGTTTACCAATCGGGTACTTAGAACTTTGGAATCGCCAACAAGCATTTCTTTGGTTACATAACCAACATAAGTAAAAGTAATTACGTCACCTTTTGAAGCAGCAATAGAAAAATAACCAGCTTCATTGGTTTGTGTACGTTTCTTATTTGTCGCATTTGTTACAGTTACTCCAATTAAAGGAGTACCATCATCATCAGAAAGAACAGTACCTGATACTGTTTTATCCTGTGCAAATGCATAAGAACTAATCATGAAACTAAGCATCAACCCAGCTAGTTTTATTGCAGAGGCAAATTTTCTCATAACAGGTTTTTTGGTTTTATATATTAAGTAGTCGTTCACTAATTTATAGTAGCCACACTTTTCATACACCTCACAAACCTTGGGCAAATTAAACAATCAATATTCCGCAAAAAAACGCAAAATTGTCTATTAAAATTCTCAAAAACGGAATAATAAAGCAATGTTAATTTTATTATTCCACATAATTACAAAAAATTTTCGACATCAAATGCACAATACAGTCTAAAATATTTGAATTATGAAAAAAAGAAAAAAAACTGCAAAAAAATGCAGCGTTCGGCAAAAAAGTATGTCTTATGCCGTTTATAGTACAATCAACCCTTTTTCTTTATAGGATTGTAACAGGGGTTCTTCGGGATTTAACTCAGTTATCATCATATCTACATCCTCAATTTTACATACCTGCAAACGTTGAACAGTATTAATTTTTTCAGAAATTGCTAAAGAAACTGTTTTTTTCGCTGCCTTCATCATTGCTTTTTTAACTTCAATAATTTCCCACTCTAAATCGGTAATTCCTTCATTTATGTCAATGCTATTGGTTCCTAAGAAGCATAAATCGGCTCGTATTTCACTTAATTTTTGCACTACTTCTGCCCCAACACTCATTTGGGCACTCTTAATTAATTTATTTCCTAAAAATATGACTTCACTATTGGGATGATTCAATAACTCTAATGCTGTAGGAATACTAACTGTAATAAATGTTGCATTCAAATCTTCGGGCAAATTTTTTACCAACTCCCGTATGGTTGTACCACCAGATAAAACCACCAACATTCCATCTTTAATGAGCTCTATTGCTTTATGGGCAATAATTTTTTTCTCGGTATGCTGATAAATATTGTTGTTCTGAATAGTAAAATGAAAAGACTTCGACAAAGCTCCACCATGCACTTTGGTTAGTTTACCTTCTTCATCCAATTCCTGCAAATCTCTACGAACTGTATCTTCTGATACATTTAATTGAACACTTAGATCGCTAGATAATACTTTATTGTGAATATTGATCTGCTGAATGATATAAGCCTGTCTTTCCTTCTTAAGCATAGCACAATTTTAAAAAATGAAAGTAATAAAAAGTTTGAAAGTAAAAATGTATTTCTATAACAGCAAAATTTTAAAGCTTACAGTTTCATTACTGTTGTTAACCTTTACTTTTGTTGCAACTACATGATTACCCCACAAACGATAGAAACCATTAAAAGCCGAATAGACATTATTGATGTTGTTGGCGAATATGTAAAACTGAAAAAAAGAGGAAGCAATTATTTGGGTAATTGTCCTTTTCATAACGAAAAAACACCCTCTTTTACAGTTTCACCTGCTAAGGAGTTGTATAAATGTTTTGGCTGTGGTAAAAGTGGTAATTCCATTACATTTTTAATGGAACATGATAAGTTGAGTTATGTTGAAGCCTTACGATGGTTGGCCAATAGATACAATGTAGAAATTGAGGAAACCGAGGCTTCACCAGAACAAAAAATTTATGCTCAAACTGCTGATAGCTTATACGCAATCAACAATTTTGCTCAAAAGTTTTTGAGTAATTATTTGTTGAATGAAACAGAAGGAAAGCAAATTGCACATTCCTATTTAATTGAACGTGGCTTTAGAGAAGAAACGATACTTAAATTTCAGTTGGGTTATAATTCTAACGCAAAAGATATACTAACACAAGCCTTACTTGCCAACCAGTTTAATAAAGAAATATTGCCTAAAACAGGATTGGTTGCTGTAAGAAATGAAACTGAATTGGTTGATAATTATCGGGGTCGAATTATTTTTCCTATACACAATAACAGTGGTAAAATTATTGGCTTTGGTGCAAGGGTAATTGGTAAGGCAGATAAAGCCCCAAAGTACATTAATACGCCAGAAAATGAGCTGTATGTAAAAAGTAAAGTACTCTATGGCTCTTATTTTGCAAGGCTTGCAATAGATAAAGCCGATGAGTGTTTATTGGTTGAAGGTTATACTGATGTTATTAGTTTGCATCAAGCTGGTATTGAAAATGTAGTTGCAAGTGGAGGTACGTCGTTAACGGTTGACCAGATAAGAATCATAAAAAAATATACCAACAATCTTACCATTATTTATGATGGAGATTCAGCTGGTATTAAAGCTGCATTACGTGGCTTAGATATGGCTTTAGAAGAAGGCCTGAATGTACGTTTAGTGCTTATTCCAGATGGTGAAGACCCTGACAGTTATGTAAACAAGGTTGGTACTACCGAATTCAAAGAGTTTGTTGCAACCAACAAAAAAGACTTTATCATTTTTCAGATTGAAATTATGCTGAAAGATGCTGGTAGCGATGTTGCCAGAAAAAGTGAAGTTGTAAATACAGTTGCAGAAACTTTGAGTAAAATTAACAAGGCTGAAGATTTTACCAAGCAACAAGACTACATAAAACAATGCTCAGCTTTACTAAAAATTGATGAAGGTGGTTTAACCAATCTTGTAAATAAATACAAACGAGATAAAATTGCCAAAGAAGAAAAAAAACTGCCATCGGAAGAAGCATTTATTCAGCAACAATTAATTGAACAGCCGGAAGATGTTTTAAACGATAATAGCATTTTACTTAATCAAGATGAAGCCCATGAAAGAAATGTTGTAAAAGTTTTGTTAGAGTATGGTTTAAGAAAATGGGATGAAGAAATAACAATGGCTCAATATATTTTTAATCAGTTAGAACAATATCGTTTCGACAATTTATTGCTTGAAAAATTGTATAACGAATACCGTCAAGATTATTTTGCTGGCAAAGAACCAGTTATTAAATCTTTCTTGTATCACCCAAATGAAGGTATCAGAAATTTAGTGATTGCCATTACAGTTTCACAATTTGAATTAAGCCAAAATTGGGATGAAATTTTAAAAGGCATGAACATTGTAAATAGAGATACTTCTCACAACGATGTACTAATGAGCATTAACTTTTTTAAACTTCGAAAGATTAAAAGAATGTTTGAAGAGAATCAAAGAGATTTAGAAGCGGCAACAGATACAGATAAACAAATGCAATACGTAGAAGTACATAAATACTTAAAGGAAGAAGAAATTGCTATCACCAAACAACTGGGTACAGTAATCATAAAGTAAAAAGCTCCAAAATTTTGGAGCTTTTTACTTGTATTTAGGAAAACTTATTTTTCACTTGGACTTCTCTTACCAGCTATTAATTTTTCAACAACTGCATCCAATCTTCTTTGGCGGGTATCCGATTTTTTTGCTCCTGCAATCCAGTTTACATATTCTTTTTGATGTGTAACTGATAATGAAACAAAGAAATCTTTTACTGTTTTGTGTTTAGCAAAAATTCTTTCCAATTCAACAGGAAGCATAACCAAACTTTTGTCAAAACCGGTTTTTACTTCTACTTTAGGTTCAGCGTGTATAACAGGCATTTGCTTATTACGTTTAAAACGCATGGCATTCCACATGTGGTCTAGTGCTACTAAATCTAAACGTTCGTAGCCGTTGTTTTTTAAAACATCCCAACTACTTTCTCTGTTTAAATCACTTACAATTTTACTGGTTTGCTTGGGACAGGCAATCCATAACTTACTGTCATCATGTAATGCACCAAAGACTTCTCTTAGTACATTATTTAGCTGATTTTGATTAACAGCAAATACCAAAGCAAAATCAACTTTTTTTGACTTTAGTAAGGGAGTAACATTTTTTGCGTAAGATAGTTTGGCAAATTGTTTTTCTATTCCCGATGGAAGACCTTGTATTAAAAGGTTCTTTTCATCCTGCAATTCTAATTTCTCGAACAATGTTTGATTAGACATGCCTAAAAGATATTTTTCAGGTGATGTATTATAAAGGAGAGCAAAGTTACCAAATTGTAATCAACCTACATAATTAAAAAGCCATCAAAACGTACATTTTGATGGTTTTAACATATAAATCAATGAAAATCAGTGCTATTTATTCACTGGTCGATAATAATCCCTGATGGTTTCGTCCATAATTTTACTCAATTCTGCTATTCTGTTCTCTTCTGCAGGGTGTGTACTCAAAAATTGAGGAGGCTTTTGGCCACCACTTAATTTGCTCATTCTCTCCCATAAAGGAATGGCTTCACGAATATTGTAACCCGCTAAAGCTGCAAAACGAAGTCCAAACTTATCAGCTTCTAATTCTTGTTTACGACTGTGTGGCAAAGCAAAACCTACCTGGCTGCCAACGCCATAAGCATTTAAAAACAAATCCTGTGTTTCTTTAGGCTTATTAGCAGTTGCAGCACTAATAGCAACACCACCTAGCTGCTGAACCAAGCCCTGACTCATTCTTTCATTACCATGTCTGGCCAACGCATGGGCAACTTCATGCCCAATTACCACAGCCAATGCAGCTTCATTTTGTGTTACTGGTAATAAACCAGTGTACACTACTATCTTACCACCTGGCATACACCATGCATTTACTTCTTTGCTATCTACCAAATTGTATTCCCACTCGTACCCTTCTAATTCTTTAGCCAATCCTTTTTCTGCATAATATCTGGTAATTGCAGCTGCAATACGACTGCCAATTCGAGCAATCATTTCGGCATCTTTACTGCTTTTAGCAGCCACTACTTTATTCTCGGTTAAGAAAGTTCGGTATTCTGCTTTTGCCATTGTTTGTACTTCTGCTTCTGAAACCAAACTCAACTGGCTTCTGCCTGTTATTGCATTTCTATGGCATGCCACCATAAGCAAAAAACTTAAACAACACACACCAAATGGTTTCCATTTCATAAATACTGCTTTAGAATTACAAGGTAAGCTTTATTCAACGGTAACTTGTTTTTCAATTAAAGCCCCTTCGCTTACCGCTGCAATAAATTTTCTTTCATTTACCAAATAACCATTTCCATTTTCGCAAAAATGAACTTTCAAATTTTCTATGCTAATTGGGTTGCCTTCGGGTATATCTGCAATGTTGCAATGTCTCAATTCATGCCCATCAATAATTATCACCAATCCACTGCCAATAACTTCCATTAGATTTCCATTAGAAACAATCATGCCAGTATCTTCACCTAAACCAATTCCAATACAACTTGGGTTGGTAGCCACTGCCTGAGCTAAACGCCCAAACCTTCCTCTTTTTTCGAAGTGAGAATCGATAATTATATTATCCATAAACGCCAATCCCGTGGTGATTTTTACTTCACCCTTTAAATGAGCTTTTGCAGCATTGCCTTCATAAATCATGGTATTACTCATAGCCATTGCACCTGCACTTGTACCTGCTACAACAAAGTGTTCTAGCTGATAACGTTGTTTAACGGTTTTTAAAAAATCTGTTCCGCCAAAAACCGAAGAAAGCCTTAACTGATTACCTCCACTAAACATAACACCATCGCAATGTTGTATTCTTTCTAAATAATCTTCTCTCATTGCATCTTCTCTGTTTCTAATGTGTAATACGCCAATATTGGTGCATCCAATTTTACCAAAAGCATCTAAATAATTTTCACCTACTTCATAAGGTATCATTGATGCTGTAGTAATTACTTCAATTCTTTTTTCAACACCGCCTACAGCCTCTACAATTCTTTTAAGAATACCCAAGGCAAAAAAATTGAGGTTACTGCGAAAAATTTCTCCTTTCTCTAAGTCAGTGCCTTTATCTTCTGCACCACCGATAGGTATTAATGTTCCAACAGGTTGTATCATGCCAGTTATGCTAGTTTAAAAACAAATATAGGGTATCATAATTTATTGTATTGAAGGCTAAACCATTTAACGAATAGTTGATAAAAAATACTTTAACAGATTAATTATTACAGTTAACTTAACCCATAATTTTTTCAGATATGCAAAAGCAGTTGATGATATTGGTTTATTTAGTGTGCAGCTTTATAAATGCAGCTGCCAATGATACATTAACCATATACTTTCCTTTTAATCAATATACTTTATTGAAGGAGCAGACTTCAGCCGTTACAACTGTTATCAATAAAAACAAAAGCAATATTCAATCCATCCAAATTATTGGCCATAGCGATCAATTGGGCAGTTCTACTTACAATAATAATTTATCATTGAAAAGAGCAAAAGCAGTATTTGAATTATTGAAAAAAGAAGGAATTGATACTGCAATCATTTCAACTGTTGAAGGAAAAGGAAACACAGAATTGGTAACTACATCTTACCGTTCAAAAGACAGACAATTAAATAGAAGGGTTTTGATTTTTATAGCTTATAAAACCTCTGCACCACTAAATGAACACAAAGAAGAACGAGTAAAAACACGAGAGCCTAAAAAAGAAACTACGCTTGCCAAAAAAATTAAAGACAGCACTGTAAAACAAGGTGATAAACTGATTTTAAAGAACATCAACTTTATTGGAGGAAGGCATATTTTCTTGAGAGAATCCTATCCTGCATTGCAGGAGTTATTAGAAGCCATGCAGAATATTCCAACATTAGAAATAGAAATTCAGGGACACATTTGTTGTCAGGAAACTGGTTTAGATGGTCTGGATTTAGATACACAAACACAGGACTTATCTGTAAGAAGAGCTAAGGCAGTGTATGATTTCTTAATTAACAATGGCATTCGTTCAGAAAGAATGATTTATAAAGGGATGGCAAGACAATACCCCATAACTTTAGAAAGAAATGAAGCTGAAAGAAGTATTAACCGTAGAGTAGAAATTGTGATCATTAAAAAATAAATCAACTTCAGTTTTATACTTCATTAATACAATCTCAACCCATAAATGAATGCAAACAAAACAGTTTACCAATCCATTTTATTTTAGCATATTAACCCTACCATATGGCATTAGCACAGGCTTTGTAACTGTTACATTGCCTTATATTTTAACACACCAGGGATTTACGGTTGCTGCTGCTGCTGCAATTGTTTCAATTGGTGTTTCAGCAAATGTTTGGCGTTTTTTATGGGGACCAGTTGCCGATATTACTTTAAGCTTAAAAAAATGGTATTGGCTTGGCGTTGTAGTTTGTGTTGTTAGCCTATTGTTGCTGTGTTATGTTCCATACAGCAATAAACAAATTGGTATATTAACCACAGTGGTATTTATATCGCAGGTAGCTGCCACATTTGTTGTTTTACCCTTGGGCGGCTTT
This sequence comes from Chitinophagaceae bacterium, assembly GCA_044348985.1. Taxonomy (GTDB): domain Bacteria; phylum Bacteroidota; class Bacteroidia; order Chitinophagales; family Chitinophagaceae; genus UBA1930. The sequence goes on along the minus strand of JBIKRV010000013.1, from coordinate 42,330 downwards.
ATGGCAAATAGGGTGAAAGAAGAAAAAAAAGGAAGTGCTGCAGGTTGGTTTCAGGCAGGTAATTTAGGTGGTGTTGGCTTAGGAGGTGGTGCAGGCTTATGGCTAACCACACACTATAATGTTCAGGTAGCAGGTATTGTTTTATCCATAACAATACTGGTATTTGCATCGACAATTATTTTAATATCAGATGTGCATAGCAAAAAGGGTCGAAGAATTGGAGAAGAAATAAAACAGATGGCCAAAGATGTAATTAGCATGCTTAAAATACCCATTGCACTATTTATCATGCTGCTGATTTGTATGCCAATTGGCAGTGGTGCGGCATCGAATGTATGGAGTTCAATTGCAGATGATTGGCATGTATCGGCCGATACTGTAGCTTTAATTACAGGCGTTATCAGTGGTATTGTTAGCACAATTGGTTGTGTTGTTGGTGGTTGGATTGCTGACAAATTTGGTATATGGTGGGCTTACTTGGGTTCAGGTACAGTTTGTGCTTTAGCAGCAACAGGCATGGCTGCATTGCCTTATAACCCAAATGTATATATTGCTGGTGTACTTACTTACGGATTTAGTTTGGGCCTGGTTAATGCAGCATTTTCTGCAATTTTGTTGTATGCAATTGGTAAAAAATCGGCATCCACAAAGTATTCTTTATTGTCTTCGCTGGGTAATATTCCTGTAGTATATATGACGAATTTCGATGGATGGGCCCATGATAATGGTGGCAGTAAGTACATGCTATTGGTAGAAGGTGCTGTTGGCATTAGTTGTGTTATTCTTTGTATAGCCGTTTTAAAGTGGATGAAAAATAAGCAATGGATCATAAAACCAGTTTAATGGGTTGGCCTAAAGCCATAATGAATTTGATACCACATACAGAAATACGGTTTTGGTATTAATTCTGCATAAACTATTGAAAATCCGAAAAGTAATCCACATGCCTGCTGCAGAAGTCTGTACATGCTTAGCTTACGATAGTTTTGTACTTAATATACACTATGGCAAATCGTTTAAAAAAGAAAACTCCTTTACCACCCGATCCAGAACAACTTACCAATGATAAGGAAGTTGAAGTAACTGTAACCGAAGTTGTAAAGGATGAACGTACCACTAAAATTTTGGGTGCAACCAGTTTACTATTTACCATTTTTCTTTTTGTAGCTTTTACTTCTTACCTTTTTAGCTGGCAGGAGGATCAGGATAAAGTACACCAGTTTGGTATAAAAATATTTGCTGTTAATGATGTACATGTAACCAATTTACTGGGTGTTTTAGGAGCATACACAGCACATACTTTCATGTTTAAGGGTTTTGGAGTGGCTACCTATTTATTTTGTACTTTCTTTTTTGTGGTAGGTGTAAATCTGCTGTTCGATAAAAAAATATTTTCATTACAACGCAACCTGAAATATGTAATTGCGGGTTTGGTTGTGTTGAGTATGGCTTTTGCATTTATTACCAGCAATACAGAGTTTAGTTGGGGTGGTGCTGTTGGAGAATTGTTAAATGGTTGGTTTGTAAAATGGATTGGCACAGTTGGCACAGGAGCATTATTAACGCTCAGTGTATTTGCATACATAATCTGGCGTTTTAATCCAACTTTTACCTGGCCCGAGAAAAAAATTAAGCATCTGTTTGATGGCTTTAATAAATCATCAACTGAAATTGCCACTCCTGTTTCAGAGCAACAGGACGCATTGGCAGCTTTACAAGCTATAGGTGAAGATCAGGATAATGATACTGCAAAATTATTTATCGATAAAGACCTCGAAGAACCAGTAAGCAACAATAAGTTAAAGGCAGAGGGGAAAGGCATAACAATTATTATGCCTGATGAACCTGCCTGTGAAGACCCTTTAACTGAATTTGGTGTTAGTGAGAAAGAAATAGACTTAGTAGTGGAAGCACCTCCTGTTGAAGATGCCCCACTTATTGCTCCAACATTAGAATTAAATGAAGCGTTGCTTGCAGAAATTCCTTTATCTGTAAATGATAAATTTTCTAAAAAATCTCTCCCGAACTTGGATTTAGAAATTAAACCAATTGTGGATGCTGAAATCATTGATAACATTACTGGCGATGATGGCATTGAAGAATTAGAATATAACGCTTCAAAAGAAGAAACTGAAGATGTCACTGCTTTAGAAGAAAGAAGTGATGAATTGGCAACCATTAACTACGACCCCACTTTAGATTTAAGGGATTATAAATATCCAACTCTTGAGTTACTGGAAACACACGGTAGTGAAAAAATTATTCACGATTCAACTGAATTAGAAACACATAAAAATCAGATTATTGCTACGCTGAAAAATTATGATATTGCAATTCAGCGTATTGCAGCAACGGTTGGTCCAACAGTTACTTTGTATGAAATTGTTCCTGCACCCGGTGTTCGTATCAGCAGAATTAAGAACTTGGAAGATGATATTGCATTAAGCCTTGCAGCATTAGGCATTCGTATTATTGCTCCTATTCCTGGCAAAGGAACTGTGGGTATTGAAGTGCCCAATGTTCGCAAAACTGTTGTAAGCATGAAAACCTTGCTTAGCAGCGATAAATTTCAAAACAACAATTACTCCTTACCAATTGCCATAGGTAAAAAAATTGACAACGAAAATTTCATCGTTGATTTGGCTGCCATGCCACATTTATTAATGGCAGGGGCAACCGGGCAAGGTAAATCAGTAGGATTGAATGCTGTATTGGTTTCTTTGTTGTACAAGAAACATCCATCTCAATTAAAGTTTGTGTTAGTAGATCCTAAGAAAGTTGAATTGAGTTTATACAGAATTATTGAAAAACATTTCTTAGCCAAATTACCCGGTGAAGAAGAAAGTATTATTACCGATACTAAAAAAGTGGTTCATACACTTAATGCCTTGTGTATTGAAATGGACAATCGATACGACTTATTAAAAGAAGCTGGTTGCCGTAATATTCGTGAGTATAACGAGAAGTTTACCCAACGAAAACTGAACCCACAAAAAGGTCATCAATATTTACCTTTTATTGTTTTAGTGGTTGATGAATTTGCGGATTTGATTATGACTGCAGGTAAAGAAGTAGAAATGCCAATTGCACGTTTGGCACAGCTTGCAAGGGCAATTGGCATACACTTAATTATTGCAACCCAACGTCCATCGGTAAATATTATTACAGGTACAATTAAAGCCAATTTCCCTGCACGTATTGCCTTTAAAGTTTCATCGAAAATTGATAGCCGTACCATTTTAGATACGGGTGGAGCCGAACAACTAATTGGTAAAGGTGATATGCTAATTAGCTACAATGGAGAGGTTACCCGTTTGCAATGTGCATTTGTTGATACACCTGAAGTTGAAAATATTTGTGAATACATTGGCAAACAAAGAGGTTACCCTGATGCTTTTTTACTGCCCGAATATGTAGATGAAAAGGAAGAAGGTGGTAAAGATTTTGATGATGGTGATAGAGATGTTTTATTTAACGACGCTGCTAAACTGATTGTTCAAAATCAAGTGGGCAGCACATCTTTAATACAAAGAAGAATGAAATTGGGTTACAACCGTGCTGGCCGTTTAATGGATCAATTGGAACGTGCTGGCATTGTTGGACCAAACTTGGGTAGCAAAGCCCGTGAAGTACGTTTTAAATCTGAAATGGAATTACAGGAATATTTAGATACAATCGGTGGCAGTTAAAATTATCATTTTTTGAATTTACCTTATAAGTAAGCCAATTAGCCTATGTTTTGATTAAACGATTGAACATGCTGCTTGTCAAAAAATTTCAAATCCTATATTTGCCATCTCAAAAATTGAATATGAAGTATATTTTAAGTGTTGTAGCAGTTGTATTTTTTTCGAATGTTTTATTTGCTCAAAACGATCCCAATGCAAAAAAAGTTTTAGATGCAGTTGGAGCTAAAGTAAAATCGTTTAAATCTATTAGTGGAGGTTTCACCATAAAATCGGTTACTAGCAAAGGCAAATCGAATGGTACTAAAACGGGTACAATTTCAATGAAAGGCAGTAAGTATGTTTTAAAACAAGGTAAAACCGAAATTATTTGCGATGGTGCTAAAACATACAGTTTCGATGGTAGCAAAACCATTACTGTTGGCCCAGCTGAAGATGCCAGCAAAAGCCTTACTCCACAAAAAATATTAAGTGGTGCTTATGATAAAGAGTTTACGTATAAATTAATTTCATCGGCTGGTACCACTCATGAAATTGAATTAACACCAATTGACACCAAAAAAAATTTTAAGAAAGTAACTGTTTATGTTGATAAAGCTAAAAGCATTATTAACAAAGCAAAAGTGTTAGACAAAAGCAATAATGTTTTAGAATTTAGTTTCAGTAATTTAAATACTAATGCCAATCTTACTGATGCAGCTTTTGTTTTTAACAAAAGTAAATATCCTAAGGATGTTGAAATTTTAGATTAACCAGTTGCACTATCTTTTAAATAAAAATGCCACGTTACTGTGGCATTTTATTTATCTATACACCTTTGTTGATTAATATTTTTATTCATTTTCAGCAGTTGCAGGATTAATTCTTAATCGTCTTTTCTACCACTTAAAAAGCCTGGCAATGCAAGTCGTATTCCACTTGTTGTATTGCCATTTGCTAGGAACCCTTGTACAAAATCTACACGAATAATTTTGAAAATATTTTCAACTGAAAACATGACTTCGTAATAGTGTGTATTTTTATCAATGTATAAAGCATTACCACTTACTACAAAGAACCAATTCCACTTACGCAATAGTGGAATTTTATTGGTTAATAACCCGTTTAAATGATAAGCAGCATGCACTGTTGTATAAAAAGGTGCGGTATTGCTATATTGGTAATAAGATGCTAATTGAAAACTGCTTAAATAAGGTGTAGCAAATACAATTTGATTGCCTTGAAAATGCTGATAATCCTGCATAAACACTTTCTTATCGCTCAAAAACCCTCCTATCGAAGCATTATAACTAAAACGACCTCCCAATTTCATATTCAAATTATCGCTGATTGAAAAAGACCATTTCGTATAATCTACATCGCTGCTTAAGACATTGGGAATACCCTGTGTTAAACTAAAATTTAATGTTGGATATTTAGAACCTACATTAATTGTTCTTTCTGGCAATTCAATGTATTTGGTTCCAGGCCTCCATGATATGCCTGCTGTTAACACAGCTGCTTGATGACGGTTGAAATTAGCTGAAGCAATTTCTACAGGATAATTTGGGGTAAAAGAACGATTATCAAAATTTTTCCATTGTGATGGATCAGGTAAGTTTTCTAATGGTATTCTGTCCTGATATTGAAAATTGCCATACACATTCATACCATTACCAATACCAGCTCTGTAGCCAACTTTTGCGAACCAAGCTTCATAAATTTTCATGTAATTACGTTCGTACATGAGCGTTGAATATGTATTATCCCGAGGAGTAATTGGCTGATTGTTGTTAATCTGAAATACTCTTTTGCCACCTGAAAAAGAAAAATTTTGTGTGTGTTTTTTACCAAAACTATAGTTGCCAGTAAGGTGGGCATTAAAATGATTATTGCCAAAGCCATAACGAAAATCTGGACTGATAAAAATTGATTTATTGGCCGAAAATCTTCTAAAATAAGCTGGTGAAAAATTAGCTACAATTCCTTCTACCGTATTATAATTTATTGTTGAAATTAAAGGCTCAATGGTAATGCTTTCTTTCTTCTTTTGATTATCGAAAGTTTTACCTGTAAGTAATAATCCAGATAGCGTAAACTTATTTCTTACTTTATCAATTGAATCAAGATACCTTGGATCTTTTCTTACCTGTTCCAAACTATCTTTCTTTTTATAATCTCTTGCTTCATTTTCTAATAAAGGAACTGGTCTTATACTATCCCAATAAGATTTAGTTTTTTTATTGGCACTATCTTGAATTTTGATAATTACGTTATTGAAGAACTTCTTTTTAAATACGGGTTCTATATTAAATTGGTCATACACTTGTACAAAGCTTCCAAAAAAATCGAAGCCAAAAAATTTTCCTGCTGGGGTTATTACTTGTTGTTTAATAACCCATGTATTTTTTAATGGAACATACAATTGCTCTACATTAAGCGTATCCAACAATTGCATTTGCTGTTCTTTTAATAAATACAACTGTGTACTATGTATCCTCCATTCATTTTCTATAATGCTGATGTAACCAGAGAAAAGTGGCTCATATTTTCGTTTTGGAATTACTTTGATACGACTAATTTCTTTGCCATTCTCAAAAAAAGTGCCTTCGAATTTATATTTATAATAGTTGAGTGCATTGTTGGCTATTGGCGAAATGAAACCTCTTGGATTTAAACCACGACCAACAGAAACAATATTTTCGTAAAATGAAATAATTTGCGGACTGCTAAAACCAAAACCATCGCTATTGCCACTTACTCTTGTTGATATTACTTCAACTTTTGCATCGTTGGGTTTTTCTACAGAATACTTAGCAACTGTTTCACTTAAAAACAACATTTTTCTTTTGCTAGTATCTCCATCTTCAAAATCTACTTTTTCTCCAAAAAATTTCTTTGGATAATTTCTTAATTGTAATTGCCCTTTTAAGTACACTTCACACTCAAATTTTTTTATTTCGTTTAAGTGTTCTTCTCTTTTTTTAATAGACTTTCTTATAATTTCATAAGCAGGATCTTCCCTCCCAGCTTTAACAACTACACCAGATAAATTGTATTCCTGATTATCTAATTCAAAGTTTAGCTGAATATCTTTTTTATTAACAGTTATTTTTTGCTCAACTGCTTTATGTCCTACATGTTGGCAAACAAGTGTGTAGGTTCCATCGTTTAGTTGTAAAATATAAACACCTTTGGCATTGGCTGTTGTTCCTTGTGCTGTACCCTTAATAGTGATGGATGCATATGGAAGAACATTGCCAGTTTTGTCTTTTACAGTTCCTGTTACAATACCTGCAATTGCAGATACAATCATGCTTAAGTAAAATGATGTGGTAAGTAAAAAAAATTTCATAAATAAAATTAAAGTGTAAGTATTTACAAATATTAGTTTCGGGAATGATGAAAAAAATAAATTCTACTAAAACTTAAAAGACAATATTACAAACGGCAAACTTTAGTTTTTGTTACAAAATTACAGCTAACAAAAAGCCTCCTTTATTAAGAAGGCTTATGAAATAATTTACGATTAATTCTTTTTGGGTAATACCGCTTTTGGTTTAGCATCTTTTGGTAATACCACAGGTGTTTTAACTTCTGGTTTTGCAGGTGTTTTTGTTGGAGGAGCAATGGGCTTTTTCCTGTCTACTGCTGCTGGCTCTATGGTAGACTCAGGAGCAATATCTTCGGCTTTAATGTCTATTGGCATTTGGTCGTTACCATATTCGCTGCTGGTTCCTGCTCCATTATCCTCAGTTTCGCCACCTGGTATTGGCACAAAGCCATTGATACCATCAATCACTATATCGTTTGTTAATGCCTCAGGTTTGGTAAATGTACTTTTGGTATCTATTCCACAAGCAGGATCACTCATGGCTTTACTATAAAAATAAGCCCATATAGGTAATGCAGCGGATGCTCCTTGTCCTATACCAGTTGAACTGAAACGAATAAACCGATCGTCACAACCAACCCAAGTTCCAGCCAATAACTGTGGTGTATAACCCATAAACCAAGCATCGCTATTGTCGTTGGTTGTACCTGTTTTGCCAGCAATTTCTCCTTGTACGCCATAACCCCAAATTCTTCTACCTGTACCAAATTGCATAACACCCTGCATCATTTTTATTACTGAGTAAGCAGTTACGTCACTAATTACTTCTTTACGTTTGGGTGTAAATGTTTCTATTACATTTCCATTTCTATCTTCTATTCTGGTAATAAACATAGGCTGCACATTAAAACCTCTTCCTGGCAACATGCTATAGCCTTGCATCATTTCGAATAATGAAATTTCGCATGCTCCTAATGCCATACTTGGATAAGCATCTAACTTGGTTTTAAAATCGCAACGTTTTAAAAATTCTACAAAACGCTTTGCTCCATTGTTGCCGGAATTATCTAACTGCTTCATGATATAAGCAGATGCACAGTTACGGGATTGAGCCAATGCCTGTGACATAGGCATGGTACCACCTGTACAAGAAGTTCCAGTTGCTGGTACTAAACCATATTGCCCAAAACTCTGTTGCACATCTTGCACCATTGACGAAGGTGTCATTCCAGCTTCTTCGATTGCCAAACTGTATAACAAAGGTTTGATGGTAGAACCAACCTGACGTTTGGTATTAAAATTTACGTGATCGTATTTAAAGGTTTTAAAATCTACACCACCCACCCATGCTTTCACTTCCCCACTTAAAGGATCCATTACCATAAAACCTGCCTGCAGCATTTGCCTGCAGTATTTTATTGAATCCATTGGCGACATTACAGTATCAGTTTCTCTTTTATTGTTCCAAGAGAAAATTTTCATATTTATTTTAGCGTCGAAGCTTTTTCGGATTTCTTCATCTTTTAACCCTTCTTTCTTCATATTCTTCCAACGATCGGTTTGCTTAACAGCGGCTTCCAATACATTTTCATAACCTTTCCAAACCTTACCAGATTTAATATTTTCCTGAGCGTTCAAATACTTTTGCATTACACTCATGTGCTTGGCAACTGCTTCTTCTGCATACTGTTGCATACGTGGATTAATAGTGGTATAAACTTTTAATCCATCTCTATACAAGTCATAATTTTTACCATCGGCTTTTTGGTGTTCTTTACACCATTTTTTCAATTCCTCACCCAATACCATTCTAAAGTAAGGACCTAAACCTGCATTTTCATCTAACTTTTTATAATTTAAAACAATGGGAGAAACTTTTAATTTATTGTAAGTAACTTTATCAATAGTATTCGATTCCAGCATTCTGCTCATTACCAAATTTCTTCTCTCCAACGCCTGTCTTGGATAACGACGAGGGTTGTATTTACCAGGTCCATTTACCATTCCAATTAATGTTGCGGCTTCTTCTACAGTTACCCGATCGGGTTCTTTTTGAAAAAATGTTTTAGCAGCATTTCTAATACCAAATACATTATCGCTAAACTCTACTGTGTTTAGATATAGTGTAAGAATTTCTTCTTTGGTAAAATTCTTTTCCAACTTTACAGCAATGATGGATTCTTTAAATTTTTGAATACCACGAATTAAAAAATTTCTGGTGGACCAGTTTTCGGTGAATAAATTTTTAGCTGTTTGCATGGTAATGGTACTGGCTCCACCTTCTGTACCTAAGCCTTTTATTGCACGAAAAATTGATTTTAAATCGATTCCACTATGGTCATAAAAACGTTTATCTTCTGTTGCAACCAATGCATCTAAAACCGGTTTGGCAATATCTTTATATTCAACATTAACACGGTCTTGTAAATAATATTTACCCATCAATCTTCCATCTTGGGCATATACTTGTGTACTTTGTGATGCAGATGGGTTTTGAATATCATCTATCGAAGGCATTTTACCAAAAACACCCCAATTGCACAGCAATAAAAAAAGTATAAAAACACCTAATCCAATAAATGTAGTTTTCCAAAGTATGTTCACTGCTTTTTTCATTCGAAACTGTTTTCTATTATCGTGTAATGATTTAATAATCTTGCATTGATTAAAACTTACCAGGAATGGTTTGCTTAATAAAATTGATATAATTAGTAATTTCTTTATTTGCATTTAGCAACAACAAATTAGCATTGCTGATTAAAGAAAAATTATATTTTGCTGCAGGAATCCAAGGAATAATTCTGGTGACAGCTAATGGTCTTGCTTTTTCTACATAATCAAATGCTTTACCAGCATTTTCAAATGGTCCTAACAGCAACAAGGCATAATCTTCATTTAAGTTGTTCACCGTAATGTCAATTTTTTGATTGTATATTCTTTCTCTGTTAAACTGAGCAAATGCACCTTTGGCTTCATTTACAAATACCCTGTCAACCTTTTCTAAGCTAATCATTACATATTGAGAATCGGTTGCATTGAAACTGAATATTTTTTTAGTAGCATCTACTATAGGAGCAACAGTTGCTTTTTTATCGATTGTTTTTATAGCATCAGTTTGTTTTAATCCATCGTTCTTCTTTGCTTCTTGTTTTTTAACCTCAACTGTTGGATCAACTAAATCAACGCTTTTCTCTACAGTCTCTTCGGCTCTTTCAACGGCTAAATCGGTTAAGTATTTTTCAATTTCTTTTCTTCTGCTTAAAACATCAATCATATTTAAAGCCTTAATTGCCAAAGGTGTCCCAGGTACCATTTTAGCCACCTCTTTTAATTTATTAATGGCAGTGCTATCTTCTTTAATTTTAATGTAATAAACAGATTCAATCATTAGTAATTGTGGTGTCCAAAAGGTCTTGCCATAAGTTGCATCTGCTTTTGCTTTCATTGCTTTTGCCTCTTCAAACTTGCCTTCAATAAAAAGATTGTAAATGGTTTCGTAAGTTTTCGTAGCTGTTTTATTTTTTTCTTTCTCAGGAGGGTTATTACCTTGTTGAATGGTTTTATAGGATTCGCCGTCGGGAAAATCATTTCTCAAAACTGCTAAAACCGAATCGGCCTGTACTTTTAAACCCAGTTTTGTGTAACAATAATAAAGGTTAAATAAAGCTGGTTCTTTTTGCTTGAATTCATTGAATCTTTTTAGTAAAGTATCATAACTGTAAACAGCAGCATCGTAGGCTTCTAAACTGCTTTGAAAGGTTTCTCCATTTACAAACAATGCCCGTTGAATTTTTAAATCCGATGCGGTCAATAACTCTTTGGTTAAAGGTAGTTTACTCATTAAACCTTCGAATGATAAATCAAGTTCTTCTTCTTCGGCAACATCTCCTGCTTCTTTCTTTTCATCGGTTCTTTTTTTGGTATCAACACCAATGTCATCAATGTCCATTGTAACACCTGGATTCCTCGAAATGTCTTTCTTCGTAGTAACTTTATCCAATGCTGCTTGCCTTCTCCAATTATCTACATTATTACGCTTGCCCCATTTACTTTTAAATTCGCTGAAGCCTTTCGATTTAATATTGATACTTGAAAAATAAAACTCTCCTTTTGTATCGCCAAACAAATCGGCTTTTTTTGAATCAGCAGCTCCTGTATTGTAAGAACCTTCTTCCTCCGAACTGCCTTTTAGCCCTTTGGCCTTACGCAATTTCTTCAACTCTTTTTTTACATAAGCAGTTCTTTCTGCTTCTGGCATTAAAGCAACTCTTTGTAAACTATCTTCTTTATGAATGAGTACTAAATTTTGAGCAATTACTTTTAACGAAGACTTACGCAATTTTACTCTTTCAACATCTTCTTTAGCAATTGTTTTCACTGTTTCCAACTGAACACTATCGTAAAAAACTTCTGCAGGAATAAACTTCTTTCTATCAAAATTCAAATCGCCCAACGCAATATAGCTGATGGATTTTTGTTCTTTATTATCTGTACTGTATTTTACACTTTTCAATAAATTATCCTGAGCAGCATCTAAGCTATTTCTTTTCAACTCCAATTTAGCTGCTGCATAGTAAATAATATCTCGGTAATCAACATATTTATCACGTTTTGTCAGTTTCAATAATTCATTCAAATTATTTTGTAACGCATCTTTCTTTTTTCCAGAAGACAAGCCAACAATGTTTAATCTAGCATATACTTCCATTAGAGGATCTAAAGTATGTTTTACCGAACGTTCAAACATAACAATAGCCATACTGTCTTTATGTGCAGTTTGGTAAAGTTGCCCTGCTAAATATTCCCATCTTGCTTCTTCTCCCCTGCCCTCGGCATTGTCTAACGACTTTTGCAAATGCCAAGCACTGCTATCATAGTTTTGTTGCTTATAAAACCAATAAGCAATCATTTCATGCAAGTCGGTTTTTAATCGTTTGGGGAAATTTGGATCGCTTCTAAGAATGCCAATTAAACCAGCTGCTTCACCCAGCATATCCTGTTCTAAATAGTTTCTTATTTGCCACACAAAGCTTTCGTTACGACTGGGTGGTTTCGAAGTCATTTTTTTCCATAAACTCCTTTTCTCGTTGGTAGAAATAGTAAACACCCCTTTTGTATTACTTGCATTGCTTCCTAAAGGAACATCATAGCCATCGTTTTTAGGTGCATACACATAATTGATGTACTGAAAACAACCAGCAGCACTATCAAAATTTTTACGATATAAATAAGCCTTGCCTAAGAGCATGTATAAATTATCTATCCAGTCGTTTCTTAAATCATGCAGTAAAATACCTGCTGTACATTTATAAATAACCGAATCTAAATCATCTTTGCTTTGAACTGTTCCATCTAAAGTATAATTGTAAAAAGACAGCATTTGGGTATAATCGTCTTTATAAACAGTTTTTGCTTTTTCAATAACACCATTCAGTTTATTATTTGCATTAAAATAATAGTTATAATGGGTATATGTATTTTGGGTAATTCTTCTTGATAAGGTAAATTTTTTCTCACCAGATTTTTCGGACCCCAGCTTTCTGTTTTCGTATTGTTTGGGTTTGTCTTTATCTAAATCTACATTGGTATTGGGTTGAGCATTGGTAAATAGTACCAATAGCATTATAGCAATAGTTCCTATTGTTTTGTTCAGATTGGGCATAAAAAAGTACATCAGTCTTTCAATAACAAACATAAGTGTTTAAAAGTACAAGTATTTTACAAATTTGCCTTGCACTTTTGTGGCTTAATACTACCTTTAATGCTGATTTAACAACATGGCCAACTCAAATACAGAAAATACGCTTAAAACACTGAGAAACAAGTACCGCCTTGTGGTAATGAACGATGACACCTACGAGGAAATGGTAACTTTTAAGCTCAGCCGTTTAAGTGTATATATTGGCTTTAGTACCATGTTGGTTGTTTTAATTGGTTTTACCATTGCTTTAATTGCTTTTACACCTTTGAAATATTATATTCCTGGTTATGGAACAAGACAAAGCAGGGCTGATTTGCAGATTTTAAAAATTAGAACTGATTCTCTAGAACAATCAATAAGAATGAAAGAACAATACTTAGAAAGTGTAAAAAAGGTATTGAATGGCACCACACCTACACAAAGAGATACAGTGCCAATTAATATTGACAAAAAAGAAATATCTACCTACTAATTTATGGCAGAAAAGAAAAATAATACCCTTATTCAGTATGCTGGAATGGCTGCACAAATTTTAACAGGTTTGGGTTTAAGTACCTGGCTGGGCTTGTGGATTGATAAAAAAAGAAATAGCCCTAAACCTTTATTTACTTGGTTACTACCTGTTGTGCTTTTAATTGGATTTTTAGTAAAAGCAATTAAAGACACCAGCAAAAAATAAATACTACTTAACTGATGAAAATTCAACCATCGAAATTTGGGAAATTACTCATGCCCACCTTTGCTTTTTTTAATATTATCAACCTCACTTTTCTAATTTGGAGTAATTATTGGGATTCAATTAAAATAAACCATTCTGTGGTGATTTTTGGCAATGCTTTATTATTTCTACTTGCATTTGTTTCTCTATGGTTGCACATGAGTGCTTCTAAAAAGGAGAATCCCAATGTACTGGTAAGAAGTATAATGGGTAGCACTTTTATTAAAATGATGGTGATTGCAGTGAGTGTATTGCTGTATCTAAAAGTGATGAAGGGAGAGAAAAGCAAATTGGCTGTTATTGTAACAATGGCCATATACCTTGTATATGTTTTTTTAGAAGTTAAAACTGCATTGCGTTTAAATAAAAAACAAGCCAATTCATAATGCCTGTTACTGAGCACCCAATGCAGGCTTTGGCAAAATTTTTACCCGAAGGTAGCTTTGAGCCTGTGGTGCAATATATTCATCATTTTAAAGTGCACTTAACGGTTACCAAAAAACGTAAAACTGTTTTAGGCAATTACTTACATGCAGGTTTAAATCGAAACCATAAAATCACCATTAATGGAAATTTAAACCAATACGAATTTCTAATTACATTGTTGCACGAACTGGCACATTTATTGGCTTTCGAGCAATTTAGAAATAAAATTGAGCCACATGGCAAAGAGTGGAAATTGATATACAGTAAACTATTGATTGATTTTGTGCAACGCAAAATTTTCCCAGAAGATGTAGAAAAGGCTTTGCAAAAGTCCATCATCAATCCTGCTGCGACCGCCAATGGAGAAACTGAATTATTGTTGGTTTTACGCAACTACAATACCACACAAAAAGAAGGGGTAACAACCGTTGAACATTTGCCTGCTGGCAGCATTTTTCAAACAGAAAATGGAAAGGTTTTTCAAAAAGGAAACCAACGCCGAAAACGATATGAATGTGTTGAAATAAAAACAGGACTGAAATATTTATTCAGTCCTGTTGCAGAAGTTAAAATTGTATCTGCGAATAAAGATTAAGCAACAGCTTGTTTTACCAAATCTGCAGCTTCACTTAACTGTACAGCACTTTGTACTTTTAAGCCACTTTCGTCAATTAATTTCTTAGCTTCAATAGCATTGGTACCTTGTAAACGTACAATGATTGGAATTTCGATATTGCCAATTTTGTTGTATGCTTCAATTACACCGGCTGCAACCCTGTCGCAACGAACAATACCACCAAAAATATTGATTAAGATGGCTTTTACGTTAGGATCTTTCATAATGATTCTGAAACCAGCTTCAACAGTCTGAGCATTTGCAGTACCACCTACGTCTAAGAAATTAGCTGGTTCACCACCACTTAATTTAATCATATCCATAGTTGCCATTGCCAAACCTGCACCATTTACCATACAACCCACATTACCATCTAACTTAACAAAGTTTAGATTAAACTGACCAGCTTCTACTTCTGTAGGGTCTTCTTCAGTAACATCTCTCAATGCTGCTAAATCAGGATGACGCATTAAAGCATTTTCATCCAATCCCATTTTACAGTCTACTGCAATAATTTTATCATCGCTGGTTTTAAACAATGGATTAATTTCCAGCATTGCACAATCTAACCCAACATAAGCATTGTATAAATTCGTAACAAACTTTACGCAATTTTTAAAAGATTCTCCACTTAAACCTAAGTTGAAAGCAATTTTACGTGCCTGAAAACCTTGTAAGCCACCACCAGGATGAACCCACTCTTTAAATATTTTTTCAGGTGTATTGTGAGCAACCTCTTCAATGTCCATTCCACCTTCAGTAGAATACATAATTACATTTTGTCCCTTTGCTCTATCTAATAGAATAGATAAATAAAATTCTTTTACAGGATTTGGACCAGGATAATAAACATCCTGAGCAATTAATACCTTGTTTACTTTTTTACCAGCAGGACCGGTTTGAATGGTAACCAATGTACCACCTAAAATGCCTTTGGCGTATTCACTGATATCTTCTAAACTTTTAGCAACTTTTACACCATTTAAACCACTCTCATTCACCTTGCCTTTACCACGACCGCCAGCATGAATTTGAGCCTTAATTACTGCAAAATTGTTATTGGTTTGTGTTTTAATCTGGCGATAAGCTTCTTCAGCTGCCATTACACTTTCTACTGCAATGCCCTCTTGTACAGGAACATTGTATTTTTTTAATAATTCTTTAGCTTGATACTCGTGGAGATTCATGAATTAATTTTTAGTGCAGCGAAGATAAGAGAAACAACATTTTAAAATTTCCCTTTTTTAGCTTTTTACAGCTCATAAATACGCTAAAACCGCAATCGATGCCAAGTAAAGAAGGGCATTGAATAAAATTGATTGAATGAATAACATTATTCATAGCTAGTAACCATGCATTACGTAAACTCAGGAGTACAATGGCTGATAATTATAGGAATTGGTGAATTGCATTTGTTCTTATACTAAGTACATTCATCATTTCTCCACAGCTCTTTGTAAACGATCGTTTATACTTTTACCCAACCCTTCCTGAGGTAGTTTTTCTGCTATAATAATATCCAGCTTTAAATCATCTAAACGATGCAATGCAGCATATAAATTTCTAGCTGCTTCTTTTAAATTTCCCGTTTCAGACAACACTTCTACTACCCTGTTTTCTTGATTACTTAATGGGGTTCTAAATAAAAGTAAGCCCACTTTCCTATTTGCATAGTGCTGTATTGAATTTTCAATATTATCAGTTAAAATAGTTGTTGTTTTAGGAGCATAATGCTTTTTGAGCATACCTGGTGCCATAATCTTTTTAGAATTGCTATCATAAACGTACACTTCTCCAATCACTTCTTCAATTTCTTCCAAAGCAATAGAACCATGCCTGTACAAAACAGGCTGATTATTTTCGAAACCTATAATTGTAGATTCAATTCCTCTTTCACATTCGCCCCCATCTAAAATTACCTCCAGTGATTCTTTAAAATAACTGAACACATGCTCAGCCGTTGTTGGACTGATTGAACCAAATGGATTTGCACTGGGTGCTGCAAGGGGGAAACTGAGTTTATGAAGCAACTCCAGTGCCACCGGATGATGGGGAATTCTTACAGCAACCGTTTCTTTATTTCCGGTAACCAATGCCGGAACTTTGGACTGCTTTTCTAACACCAAAGTCAATGGACCTGGCCAAAATGCGTCAGCCAGCTGTATTGCAGCAACGGGAATATTTGTAGCTACTTCATTTAACTGCTCAATAGATTTTATATGAACAATGAGGGGATTAAATAGAGGTCTTTTTTTTAACTGAAAAATTTTCTGTACAGCTACCTCACTAAACGCATTACCAGCTAAACCATATACAGTTTCAGTTGGCAAACCAATTACTTTATCTAGGTTAAGTACTTCTATCGCTTTATCAATATTGTTTGTTATCATTTCAAACTATGGTTATAAGCTGTATAGCGGTAACTACTAATCACTTAGAAAAAGAATTCGCTTCAACATATCCTTTACACAATTGTCAATCCATCAATTTGATATTTATGATAGCAGAAATATCAACTTGCTTATTCTTTTCCTGGGCTTCAGCAATCAAACGGTTTATCTGTTCAATACAATGCTTTAATTCTGGTATTCTTTTCTGCCCTACTTCATCTTTTTTGCCCAACCTTTCCATTGAACTGAAGTTTCTCATTGCATGAAAATGAATTTTCGCTGTAAAAATACTCGTTAAAATTTCTTTTGCATCATCCGATTTAAAAGTACCCTCTATCAGTGTTAATTTCTCCTTTTTTTTCATGCTTATTTTGATTTTTGAGTTGTTGACATACAGTGAAGGGCAAAAACACCAGTTACGAATGAAACGGATGTTAAAAGCTGACTGTACATTGCATCTTTTACAGTAAAAGACATTGCTAAAAAGAGCAACATCGATACCATTGCTGCCATCGTTTTGAATAGTACTACTTTCATACATGGCTAATATTTATGGTGGCATCAATTTTTAATCTATTCCCATTTAAAGTGAGTTGATTTCTTAATTCAAACAGCTCGTTTTGCAAATGCTTAATTTTTGATTCACGATACTTAATATCTTCTTCATTACCAGTTGCAGCTATTTTACTTTCTTGGTATTTAATTTTCACCTGCACCATTTGCGAAAGCAGCTCAAGCGTATCAACTGGAGTAAACACTCCCTGTATTAATTGTATATTCATGTTTAATTGATTAAAATGTATGATTTTATTACAACCGACTATTGCCCTTGCCCTAAAGAAAATGCTGCTTTACCATCGAACGCATACAAATTTTCTGTTTTGATTGTATCAATATTTTCTATTATTGCTGCATTTAATAACCCTATAATATTCAGCTTAGTTATTTCGCTTCCATCTTTGGGTTTAAAACGGCAACGCCAATGATCGGTACAAAATGTTTCCTTAAAACCATTTGGCCAAACCTTTATGCCTCTGTTGGTTATCATGGTAAGCTGTGCTGTTTCTGCTTCTATTTTTTTCATTTTTTCTGCCAATACATTTGGATCATTGCCATCCCAATGTACAAATACATCCACACCAACCAGGTCTTTCTTGGCTGCTGGCTTGCGTTTGTATTTGGGCAGACTTAATGTTGAGTTTTTGGCATAAGAAACAGCTTTTAAAATTGAAGGTGTTTTACCCAAATTGGCAATTACTGCTTGTGCAAATTCTTTTGTGCCTACTTTTTCTTTACTAATTCCTTCTTTATAAATATCATACGTATGTATGCCATCTTCCAGTGTTTTCAACCAGGCATTGTGTACTTTTTCTGCTACTTCGGTTTGCCCAATATGATTCAACATCATAATAGCACCATTCAATAACCCCGAAGGATTGGCTACATTCTGACCAGCTCTTCTTGGCGCCGATCCATGTATGGCCTCGAACATCGAACACGCTTCACCAATATTTGCCGAGCCTGCCAAACCCACAGAACCTGTAATTTGTGCTGCTACATCACTCAATACATCGCCATACAAATTGGGCATCACAATTACATCAAACGCCTCTGGCGTATCGGCCATTTTTGCTGCACCAATATCTATAATCCAATGTTCATTTTCAATTTCCGGATATTCTTTTGCAATCTCATCAAATATTTGGTGAAACAAACCATCGGTTTGCTTCATAATGTTATCCTTGGTAAAACAGGTTACTTTTTTACGGTTTTGCTGTTTGGCATATTCAAAAGCATAACGAACAATTTTTTCGCAACCGGGGCGACTGATTAACTTTAAGCATTGTACTACTTCATCGGTTTGCTGGTGTTCGATACCTGCATATAAATCTTCTTCATTTTCTCTGATGATTACAATATCCATCACCGGATGTTTGGTACTTACAAAAGGATGTAAACTCATGCAAGGCCTTACATTTGAGTATAAACCGAGAAACTTTCTGGTGGTAACATTTAAGCTTTTATAACCTCCACCCTGGGGCGTGGTAATAGGAGCTTTCAAAAATATTTTATTACGCCTGATGGTATCCCACGATTCCGCTGCAATACCAGCTGTATTACCTGCCAAGTACACTTTTTCACCAACTTCAATTTCTTCAATTTCAATTGCTGCACCTGCAGCCAAAATAATTTTCAGCGTGGCGTCCATTATCTCCGGACCAATTCCATCGCCTTTTGCTACTGTAATTGTTGTCATTGCTATGTATTTTTGTGCTGCGAATTTGGGTATATCAATTCATAAATTTTTATTTATCTTTATAATAACAACCATTAATTTATTTTATGAATTATACACTCAATCAATTACAGATATTTCTAAAAATTGTACAAACACAAAGTGTTACCAAGGCTGCTGAAGAATTGCACCTCACCCAACCCGCTGTTTCTATACAACTCAAAAACCTACAGGATCAGTTTGAAATTTCTTTAACAGAAGTAGTTGGTCGAAAAATTTATATCACTGATTTTGGGAAAGAAATAGCTGAAGCTGCCGAAAATATCATCAATCAGGTATATGCAATAAACTATAAAACATCAAGCTTTAAAGGGCAGTTGTCTGGCAAGTTAAAACTATCGGTTGTATCTACCGGTAAATATGTAATGCCTTTCTTTTTATCGAATTTCATGAAAACCAATACCAGTGTTGAACTGATGATGGATGTGACCAATAAATCGAAAGTAATTGAGAGTTTGGAAAACAATGAAGTTGATTTTGCCTTTGTTTCGGTTTTACCTCAAAGCATGAATATTGAACAGTTGGATTTACTTCAAAACAAATTATACCTAGTTGGTAATACCCACATAAAATTTACGAAAGGCATTACTTTAAAAGACGCTTTTAAAGATTTACCTTTAATTTTCAGAGAAAAAGGATCGGCTACCCGCCAAACCATGGAACATTTTTTAACCAAAAATAATATTTCGGTTTTAAAGAAGATGGAGCTAACTTCTAATGAAGCTGTGAAGCAAGCTTTATTGGCCGGACTTGGTTATTCTATTATGCCACTCATTGGCATCAGAAACGATTTGCACAATAAAGAGCTGCAAATAATACCCGTTAAAGGACTACCCATTAGAACCACATGGAGTTTAATTTGGTTAAAAGGCAAAAAACATGCTCCTGTATCCCTAGCTTTTTTAAATTACTTAAAAAAAGAAAAGGCAAATATTGTACAAGATAAGTTCAGTTGGTATGAGCAGTATTGATTGGATTTTATTTTCCTTTTTTTGAGTAAATATTAGCAGATACACTAACGCAACTAAATAAACCTTTCAATTTTTTTGAGTATGTAAATTTATAGAAGTAGGCATTTAACTACTCCATTTTTAATTGGTTAATAAATACAGGTTGATGATAAATCATTCGTCCTGTTATATTGTTAAAAATTCTTTCCATCGCATTAGCTCTGTTGAACCTAAAACAAAATTCATCTAAGTAGGGGCTATTTGCTTTTTTACTAGCATTGGTACTTGGCCATTTTATTGCTTACACTATAGTAACGCATCTTCCTTTACCTAACACACTAAGCTAGGCAAAGAGAAGATGCTGGAAAATTCTTCAGTTTGATGATTTATGTAGAAGACATTGCTTGGAAGAAATCTGTTGTATTACTATGGGCTTTTATAAAAAATATAAACTACTATTGTAGCAAATGCTACACAAAAAAACAGCGTAGGCACAGCCATACGCTGAGTGATGCGATTACAAGCTACGCCTAGTTAGGGTGTGCGTTTTTTTTATGATGCTTACAAACTACGACTAGTTAGGGGCATGTACATTTAATTGTTTGTGTTCAATACAATAATTAAACGCATCTATTACAATATCGCAGTAACGTTTTCTGTTAAATACATCTACCCATGCAACTAGTTGAAACGTTAGAAAATAAACACCTTGTTGGTCTTTGATTACATAACTATCGGGCATATAGCTAATGTACTGAATTTATGTATATTTATACTATAAGAATGATTGGTTGAATGTAGCAAATGCTACCAAAAACAAACGGCGTAGGCACAGCCATACGCCCAGTAATGCGATTACAAGCTACGCCTGATTAGGCATTCCATTTTGGATATTTGCCCACCAGCGGCATCTTCTAACTAGTCTGTATCACCATTATAAATTCTATAGATAAATCCTTTGCCGTCATACTTAAATACGAACCCAATATACCAACGAGCAAGTGGTATAGCTATATCTTTCGGTAATGTTTTTGCATTAAAAAAATTATATAAATACACTACTTCTGTATTGTATTTATAAATTTTATTTGGTCGTCCCAAGCTTTTTACCAAAAAAAGAGAATCAATTGAATCTAACCTGCAAGTTAATAGCTTACTGAACGAAAAAAAGCGAGCCCCATTATTTGCTAGAGAATCTTTTTTCCAAAAATAGATATACATTTCATCTTTAAAAATATTGCTACAACTGCAAGAAGTATCACCCTTAGGTACAGTCTGTCCCATTAAGTAACTACTTGTGAATACAAAAAACATACAAAAAAGAAGCTGTTTCATTTTTTCCAAATTTCTTCCAAGCAATGTCTTTACGAAATCTTCAAACCGCAAAAATTTTAAGCATCTTCACTTTGCAAAGCTATGTGTATTGGGCAAAGGAAGATGCGTTCATTGAAAATTTAGCTTCGTAGTACGCATCGTCCCTTGGCTTTGCACAGGGCTTGGAAGGAGACGCTGAGAAAGAAGTTTAATAAAGCAATTTTATTGGAAGAATCACATGCTGCAATTGATAATCAGATATGAAGCATGTTAAATAAATACCCCTACTATGCTAATTGGTGGACATACCAATAGCTAGGGTAAAGATGATTACAATCTGAAATTATCTCAGTTCAGAGCTGAATCGGTTAAACAGTATTTGATTGGTAAGGGTATAGCTGCTAAACGAATGGAAGCTAAAGGTTATGGTGAAACCAAACCTGTTGTTCCTAAGATATTAAACGGAAAAGACAATCCTGAAGGATGTAAGAAAAAAAGGAGAACAAAATTTAGAGTATTGCACTATTAATTTGTTCCCCATGTAGATAAGCGTAAAATGCTCTGAATATTCAGGGAATTTTTGTTGTTTAATCCTTTGGTGTTGTTAAGGTATAAATAGGTTTTGAGTATTCTGTATAATGAAAATTATATAAACATGCACAAGAAAACTATGTGTTTTGTATTGCTGTTTATTTATCCTTTTGGGCTTTTGTTTTCTCAGCATCTTCCTTCACCCTGTAGCGTACAATTCTTTTGATAAGTGTAATAGGCAGGGGTTTATCTATAGGGAATTGTATTGCACCTTTCGATGTTTTATATTGGGTAAGTTCTTCTGCAAAAACTACCAATGGCTTCGCAGTTGGGTATAAGCCAATATGTTTTTTATAAGCTGCATAATAGATTAAATTGCCATTCTGTTTAAATGCAGGCATATTGTAACTGATAAGTTCAACTGATTTTGGGGCAGCCTGCAAAATAGCTTTACGCAATTGTTGCAGCTTTGTTTGTACAGCTTCGTTAAAAGTAGCATGATACGCATCGATTGTGGCAAATTTTACTGTGCCATACAGAGCAGTTTTTTTCTTTGCAGTTGCCATGTTGTTAAATTGATTTATTGTAAATACACTTACGTCAGTTAACTAAAAAATCAAGAATCAATTTTCTGATTTCATTTCTTTGAATTTCATTGGCACTATCGTCCATATTGTTATGTATGGTATTAACCAGTTTAATAATTCGTATATTAAATGTACGTTCTTCTGTTTCTGTTGGCAATACCCCTTCATCGGCTGCTTGGTCGCTGGAACGAATAGATAATACGGCTGGATATTTATTTTTTGGCAATGCCATTCTTCGATTATCTAATGTAATTATTTTAGCCACATGGTCGGGATATTTTTGTGGAAACAGTGCGGTCATATCTCCACCATTCGAATGTCCAATTAAGGCAACATTATTAAAATCTAAATTGGGATATTTTTTTTGCAAGTATTTCAGTACAAATAAAATATTATCGGCACCACGTTCCCAAAATGGCCTGCGTACAACTTGTGGTATGCCTGTTAGTGGCAATAAACTGTCTGTTGGTAATTCGTGTTGTATGCTTGCCACCAAATAGCCTTTTGCTGCCAAGTAATTAGATAAATATGAATAAACTAAATAATCGCCGCCCTTATTCTGTCCATAGCCATGGCTTATGATAATTAATGGTTGTTTGCCTGAAATAATTTGTTTTTGTGGCTGATAAATAGCAATTGGAATACTTCTTTGGCGAAGGGAATCGAAAAGCAATGTTGTATCTAATTGAACTTTTTGTAAACTTATTTGGCTGATCGTTTGATTTACAGAACAACCCATGCTGTAGGTAATCACCATTACATAAAAACAAATGTATTTAAACATAAAATTTAGCAAAACTGTAAATGAAATTGATTTAAGTATTGAAAATATGCAAACAAAATGGTAAACGACAATTACACTTTTGTTTTGTGTTCACAAGATTAAATGGTATAAAACTGTATTTTTTTGATTTGATTTTGTCATTTTTTGGTATTTGAACTAAGCTTGCCCACAAATTTTATCATTTTCCCCCCAATCTGCCGAAATATATAGATACAGTGCATTGTACAAATACTTAAACCCTTACCTTTGCGGCTCGAAAAAAAGACCAGTGTTTTTCTGCTGTTGAAGTGTGCCCTGCTAGTCAGCAGGATATAACGACGCCTATACAGATGATTAAAGAACAACAGATGGTCAACAAAAAATAAAAATTTAAAAACAAATACAAGCGTTATGGCCGACTTGAAATTTCAACGCAACTTTGGTATTGCTGCTCACATTGATGCTGGCAAAACCACAACTACAGAGCGTATTTTACGCTACACTGGTATGATTCACAAAATTGGTGAGGTACACGATGGTGCAGCAACTACCGACTGGATGGAGCAGGAAAAAGAACGTGGTATTACCATTACTTCTGCTGCTGTTAGCTGTCAGTGGAAATTTCCTACTGTAAAGGGAGTTGCTGATGCAAACACAAAAAGCTACTATTTTAATATTATTGATACTCCGGGTCACGTGGATTTTACTGTAGAAGTAGAACGTTCGATGCGTGTGTTAGACGGTCTAATTGCTTTATTTAGTGCAGTTGATGGTGTTGAGCCACAATCAGAAACAGTATGGCGTCAGGCGAACCGTTATAAAGTACCAAGAATTGGTTTCGTAAATAAAATGGATCGTAGTGGTGCCGATTTCTTAATGGTGGTTCAACAGGTTAAAGAAATGTTGGGTGCCAATGCTGTGCCTTTACAATTACCAATTGGTGCTGAAGATAACTTTACCGGGGTTGTTGACCTTATTAAAATGAAAGGTATCATATGGCATATGGAAACAGAAGGTATGACTTTCGACGAAATTGATGTACCTGCTGATATGGTAGAAGAAGCCAATGAGTGGAGAGCTAAATTAGTTGAAGCTGTTGCAGAATATGATGACAACTTGATGGAGAAATTCTTTGATGATCCAAATAGCATTACTGAAGATGAAATGCACGAAGCAATCCGTAAGGCTTGTATCGACTTAAGCATTGTTCCAATGATGTGTGGTTCATCTTTCAAAAACAAAGGTGTGCAAACTGCTCTAGATGCTGTTTGTCGTTACCTTCCTTCTCCTGTTGATGTTGATGATACTGAAGGTATCAACCCTGATACTGGTGAAACTGTTTACCGTAAACCAGATGCTAAAGAACCTTTTGCAGCTTTGGCTTTCAAAATCATGACTGATCCATTCGTAGGTCGTTTGGCGTTCTTCCGTTGCTACTCTGGTCACTTAGATGCTGGTTCTTATGTATTGAACGTAAGAAGTGGTAAAAAAGAACGTATCAGCCGTATTATGAAGATGTTTGCGAATAAGCAAAACCCAGTTGATTTTATTGAAGCTGGTGATATTGCTGCTGCAGTTGGATTTAAAGAGATCAAAACAGGTGATACTTTGTGCGATGAGAAGCATCCGATCACTTTGGAGAATATGTTTATTCCAGAACCAGTTATTGCTATTGCTGTTGAGCCTAAAACTCAGGCAGACGTTGATAAAATGGGTATGGCAATTGCTAAATTGGTAGAAGAAGATCCTACTTTACGTGTAAATACTGATGAAGATACTGGTCAAACCATTTTACGTGGTATGGGTGAGTTGCACTTAGAAATCATCATTGACCGTATGCGTCGTGAATTCAAAGTGGAAGTTAATCAGGGTGCTCCTCAAGTGGCTTACAAAGAATCTTTCGGACAAACTGTTACGCACCGTGAAGTGTTGAAAAAACAATCGGGTGGTCGAGGTAAATTTGCTGATATTCAATTTGATTTAGGTCCTGCTGACGCAGAGTGGTTAGCAGCTAATGAAGGCAAACATTTCCAATTTGTGAACGATATTTTTGGAGGTTCTATTCCAAAGGAATTTCACCAATCTATTCAAAAAGGTTTTGAAACTTCAATGACTACTGGCGTATTGGCTGGTTACCCAGTGAATAACATGAAAGTTAGAATATTTGATGGTAGCTACCATGATGTGGATTCTGATGCAATGTCTTTTGAATTGTGTGCTAAATCTGCATTTAGAGAAGCTGGACGTAAAGCAAAACCAACTTTATTAGAGCCAATCATGAAAGTGGAAGTGTTAACCCCAGATCAATACATGGGTGATGTTACTGGTGACTTAAACCGCAGACGTGGCATGTTAGAAGGTATGGATAGCCGTGCCAACTTACAGGTTATTAAAGCCAAAGTTCCATTAAGTGAAATGTTTGGTTATGTAACGCAGTTGCGTTCATTGTCTTCTGGTCGTGCAACTTCTACCATGGAGTTTTCACACTACAACAATGCTCCTAACAATATAGCTGAAGAAGTAATTGCTAAGAGTAAAGGCAAAATGAAGATTGAAGAATAAGCTTTTACATAAGAACATTCAAATAAACGAAAGTCCCCGTTCAGTAATGAATGGGGACTTTTCTTTTGGGGCTATCAGCTGTAGAATAGCCATCAACTTTAGTTCTGGCTTTCGTTGCAAGCCCTCATACTTCGGGGCTTTTCACTCAATCCAGCAGCCAATTATCAAAACAATAGTATTCAACTTTTCTCATTCTGACGTAAAGCTTCATTTATTTATTTTCCCGATTTCTACAATCAATTTTCCCAATTGCTATAAGCATTGGATAGGTAGAGAAATATTTTTGTGTTCTTGTAATTTAATTATTATTCAACACAATTTATTCAGCACACAATTAATTTATGAAGTTTACAGCAAGAGGCATTCATCGTGATTTTGGTTATTTCTACATTGGTTTAATTATTTCATTTGCTGCATCAGGTTTAATGATGAACCACAGAGAACATTGGCATCCTGAAAAATATATTGTAGAAGTAACTGAATTTCAAAAACAGCCAATTCAATTATCGGCAATCAGCGATAGCAGTATAAGAAGTTTTGTAGCCAAAGAATTGCAGATAAAAGACAAAGTAAAAAGACACAATCTTAGAAAAAATAAACTTAAAATTACCTGCGATAACCATGATATTGAAATGGATATAAAAACAGGTAAAGGAGAAATAGCCAACTTTAAAAAAACACCATTGATTGCACAAATGATGCAGCTGCATAAAACGAATAACTCTAATTGGTGGATTTATTATTCGGATGTTTTTGCATTATCGCTTATTGTAATTGCTGTTACAGGTTCATTTATCATGGGTAAAAGTAAATACTCTTTTAAACAAAGAGGCTGGAAGTTGGCTATAGTTGGATTGTTATTTCCGATACTATTTTTAATTTTCTTAGGCTAAGCTTTTTTTAATAGTTGTTAAAATGTACAAGGGTTTTAAACTTATGTTTAGTTGCATCATCTTAAGAGCAATTAAATTATACAACTATGGTACGTAAACTATTAATTGCAGTTGCTGTATTGTTTGCAGCAACCACAGTAACTGAAGCTCAGTTTGTAGTAAAAGTAAGACCTGCTTTTGTAGTACACAGTAAACCTAAGCCACCATCAGTACGACATATTTGGATAGAGCCTGAATGGGTTTGGCGTAATGGAAGTTATATTATGATAAATGGTTATTGGGCAATTCCAAAAGCTGGCCATATTTACCATCAAGGTTATTGGCGTAAAAAAAGAGGTGGTTATGTTTGGGTTGTTGGTGGTTGGAGACGACGTTAGTGTGTTGTTGGGTTTAACCACCTGTTTTAGAACTACTGCTATCTTTAGTAG
This sequence comes from Chitinophagaceae bacterium, assembly GCA_044348985.1. Taxonomy (GTDB): domain Bacteria; phylum Bacteroidota; class Bacteroidia; order Chitinophagales; family Chitinophagaceae; genus UBA1930. The sequence continues at coordinate 15,156 of JBIKRV010000013.1, read as the reverse complement.
ATTGTTGCTTTAGCATTTCTCCCTCTATTTGAACTGGCAATGGAGTGAATATTAAATCGTCTTGTTTTTTGCCAAATATTGTTTCAAACTCTTGGCGATAACTGATACTTACCCCTTGTCTGTTTCTTCTTCCAAGTGCATTGCCATTACTAATGTCTAAACTGTTTTTATTAAATACAATGGCCCTGAGTTTTTTATCTCTACTTAAAACTACTTCAATATTTAAATCGGGCAACCATTGAAAGTTTCCACTTTGTGCAGCCGAGGTACCCCAGCTAAAATCTAAATCTCCACCAAAAGTTACGACAACATTATTGTTGAAAAAGCTACGTCCAATTTTAAAATTCACCCTAGATCTATCAATACGGTTATTATTGGTGGCATTAACGCCGTTGTTAAAAAGGTTACCACTGCTGTACACCGAAGTTCCGAGGTCGAATTTCAAACTTTTATCCTTAAATAGTTTGTATAAAAAATCCGATACCTGCTGATTAATTTCAGCAGTGATTTTTTGCGAAATGGTATTAATACCAATACCTGTGTAATTAATATTGCCACCTCCACCCAATAAACCTCGTCCATAAGGAACAAATGTATTGAACACAATTAATGAAGTGGCCTGTGTAACCATTTCATTTTTGTCTTTACTGATTTTGTCTAAAAACTGGGCAAAATCAGCATCGTTTTTTGCAGGGCTGTTTGCAGGAAAATCTATTTTAAACTCTATGCTGGGCAATGTAAGCTTATCTCTTAGTTGGGCTATTACATATACTTTATCTCTTAAATTATTGGTGGCTGCATTATTTAAACTGGTATTAGAAGTAAGGTCAGATAAATTTACATTTTCTGCTTCGTAACGAGCATCTATGTGCAAATCTGCTTTCATAGCATCACCTGTCCATTCAATATAATTGCCTGCTCCTGGTATTAATAAAAATGGTTTTTTAATGAAGGATTGAAAGTTGAAATCGTATTTTCCCTCATCAATATTATAACGGCCTCGAATGTCTAGTTTTTCGTTATTACCTGCCTTTATTTTTAAACGCCCGTTACCTTTTGCCTTAATTACATCACCAGCCAAATCATCTAAAATCACATCTATCAATACTTTGTTATTGGCAGCTAAATCTAAATCAACTGATAGGTTAAATGCCTTGTTCTTCTTTTCCTGTGCCATTTCTTCCCCAAATTGTCTAAATATAATAAAGTCGGCATCGGCACTTTCTTTACTTAAAGAGTTGGGAATATATATGTGAGAACTGTCGTTTGCTTCACCAATAATTACCATTTTAGCATTGCTTTCTGGTCCTCGAAAACTTAAATTGGCTTTACCAATTGCCGTGCCATAGAATTGTTGATTGTCTTTTGCTTTAGTATCAAGCAAAAGTAATTTTTGTGTAGATAAATCGAAATCAAAGGCCATTTCTCTAAAACCTTTTTCGTACAATTTACCACGAACTGTTCCTGTATTATTTTTGTTGTCTTTAATGGTAAACGAACCAAAATCAATTCCATCGTCTTCAAACTTAATCAATGCCGAGTCAATCTTATAATATACTTGGGTATAATCTACCAATAAGCCCGTATTCTTAATTTTTATATCTCCATTTAATAAAATGGTTTCGGGTTTCCCTTTCACTTTTAAAATTCCTGACGCATATCCATCTACATTCGAAAAAATACCTTTCAAATATTTTTGAATTAAGGTTAAACGGGTATTATTTAAAACAATATCTGTTTTTAAAGGAGAATTATCGGTCGTATCTTTTATTTCATAAGAGCCTTTAGCAGTGAACTCATATTTTTCGTTGGGCGAATCCCAATCGAAGGTTACTTTACCAGTTTTAGCATTATAAGCTGCTTTAATTTTAGCAATACCAATAGAATCTTCATCCAGCTGAAATTGTTCAGCTTTTAAAGTGGCTTCTGCTGAGAAATTGTCGAAAAAGTCATTCAGCTTTATTTTACCTGTTGCTATACCTTGTACTTTAGGATTTTTAAATGCATACGCAACAAAGTCGCCCAGCAGTACATTTTTAAGGTCGATAATTAAATGATTGGTATTGTTGTCTTCTTCGGTTTCTGTATCAACTGAAATTTCTTGATAGCCTTGTGTGAACTTAATATTTTTGGCACTTAAGAAACTTTTACGGCTAACCAGTTCTCCGTTTTTCTCAATATTCCATTTTTTATCATTGATTACAAAAGAAGATGGACGGAACTGAATTCTCACTCCATCTGCTAAGGTAAAAACGTCGGCTGTTAAAGAAGCATCGTTGAGTGTATTATTTGCTTTTGTTTGAATACCAACAACTGAATGGTCGTTGGTCGAACTGATATTTATTTTGGTATAAGGTAAGTTGAGACTATCACTAACTTTTGTAGAGGTAAGTTCGCCAGCAATGTTTAATGAATCTAAATTACCATTTCCATTAAAATCGATTCCTGTAAAAGAATATTTATCATATATAAAGGCGGGTACTTTAATATTCAGTAACAAACTATTTTCTCTAGTATTTACTGAGCCGTAAAAACTAGCATCATTTAAGCCTGCTAATTTTTGATCAATCAATTTTAAATAAGGCTCAATGTAATTTGTGGAAAGGTTAAACTTAAAGTTTTGATTTTTAGGAATTGTTGCTGGTTCTACTACATAGGCAGGATAGTACTTGTGTAAAAAAGATTGAAAGCTTTGTGGTAAATCCATGATGCTAAAATCGCCTGTAATATTGGCTGTAAAATCAGCACTAGCTAACCTCAATTGCTTTATACTATCTACGTAGTTAGATGAAAGTATTAATGAATCGAATCGTATTTCGGCTTCGTTATTTTGTACAACTGCATTTAATAGTTTTGCTTGCCCTAAGAAATTATCGATATTAGTTCCGGTAAAATTTACGTCTAAAGTACCCGTAATTTTTAAATTGTTTTTAGTTAAGTTAAGTTCTCTATAATTCGATTTTAAGATATCGGCAAACAGGTTAAACCGAGGCTGCTGTTCAGTAAAATCGAGTTGTACACTACCTATAAAATCTAAGTTAGGGTCGTTTATTTTAAGCTGACCATAAAACGCTTTTTTCTCGAATGTTCCAATGGTGGTAATATTAGTATAATTGTATTTGTTGAATTCTAATTGTTTGATGGTTCCATCTAAACTGGTTTTCATTTTTTGCAATGTAAAACTACTACCTGCAATTTTTCCTTTAAAGTCTACGATACCAAAATTATTGTTTCTTATAAACTTGCCTAAGTTAAAACGGCTGGTATTTAAAGTGCCATTGTATGAGGGCTCTACTCCATTAGGAAATTTCATAGATAAATTTGTGTAAATACCCCCCAGATTTGTGCTAATGTTTCCGATGCTTTTAAAGTTGTTATATAAACCATTAAAGCTTCCTCTGAAAATGATATTGCCAAGAGCTGCAATATCAGGATTTGAAAACGTTTTAATTGCTGGTGCAAATGTTGCTAAATCAGTAGCATTGGTTTGTATGATTCCATTGTTTAAAGAAATGATTGTTTGGTTTATATCAGGCAAGCCTTTCATGCTTAATGTGCCACTTATACTACTATTGTTACTTTTTGCTGCCAATTGATTAATGGTAAAGTCTTCAACTGTTCCTTTAAAGTTGCCAGCAATATCCACATTTCGTTTCCAGGTTTTTACATCCGATGTAAAAAAACCAATATCATCACTATTAATGAATGTGTTTCTAAAATTAGCAATCATAGTTACCTTGCTCTCATAATTGGCAAAGTCTTTATTAAATTGTTCAAACTTCATTGCATAATAGTTACCCAGTCTGCTTCGATTGGTTTGTAAATCTAAATTGGCAAATTCCATAATGCCAGGATTTACTTTATAATCGGCTGCTAATTTTTTTACTTCTAAACCTGAGCGTTCTTTAAAACTAAGCAACATGTTTGAAGTAAGGGTGTCGTTATTTAATAATATATTTTTAAACGTACCATTGATTTTTGAAAATGCTAAATGGCTACCATCAAAATCTTTAAAGGGTTTATCTGCATCTACATCATCTGTAAATACTCCATTTCTAATGGTTAAATTGGCAACTTGTAAAAAGATTCTAGATGGGTTCAATCTATAACCAGTGTCTATACTAATTTTCTTTGCTTTTGGAGGTCTTAATGCTGTAAAATTTTGAATGCTTATAATTGGTTTTTCAATTGTTATATCATTCAATTGAAAAATATTTTTATCAAAGTTGATATTGTCTGCATTTAATATAAGACTACTAATATTTAAGTCGATTTTTTCTCCAATCCAACGATCATCATTGATGATGTGTACATTCTTGAGGTCTATTTTTTTAAGGCTTATTGCATAACCCTCTTTTTTGTTGGTTGTTTTTTTAGGGGAAGAAAAATAGTTTACAATAAACTGGTAGTTCCAAATCGAGTCTGTTCTTTTTAATTTAACAACTGCATCTTCAAGAGCAATAAACTTTAACTCTGCTTTATCTTTAAAAATAAACCAATCCGTAATTCTAACCTTCATTTGCCCAGCATAGAGTAAGGTATCTTTTCTTTTATCTTGTATAAAAACGCCTTCAATATCGGCACTATTTAAGAAAGATAGGTTCACGTGTTTAACCTTAACGGTGGTTCCTAATTCTTTAGAAAGTTTGTTGGCAGCATAGCCTACCAGATAGTTTTGTACAGGAGCTGTTTGTAAAGCAATCCATATACAAAGTATAAAGGCAACAATTACAAAAATAGTTATGCGTAATATTTTTAGAAATCGCTTCAGAATTAGTTAATTTGAACTGTGAAAATAAAACATTCAAGCCCTATTGGCAAATTCAATACCAAACTTACAACAATGCGTTTTTTAGTTTTAACTTTTGCTATGATGCTTAGTGTAACAGCATTTACACAAAACCAACCCGAAAAGAAATTTACACTAGTAATACATGGTGGTGCTGGTACTATTTTAAAGAAAAATATGACACCTGAAAAGGAACAAGCATATACAGATGGATTGAATAAAGCATTGGAAACTGGAGCCCAAATTTTAGCAAATGGAGGAACAGCTTTGGAAGCTGTTGAAGCAACAGTCAAAGTTTTAGAAGATAATCCCTTGTTTAATGCAGGGAAAGGAGCTGTATTTACCAATGAAGGCAAAAATGAAATGGATGCAGCCATAATGGATGGTGCAACTTTAAAAGCTGGCAGTGTAGCTGGTGTAACTACCATTAAAAATCCAATTGAGGCTGCAAGATTGGTAATGACAAAGAGTGAACATGTAATGTTGGTGGGAAAAGGAGCAGAACAGTTTGCGGCAAAACAAGGTTGTACGATTGTTGATACACCCTATTTTTTTACAGAAGATAGATGGAAAGCATTACAAAAAGCAAAAGCCGATGAAACCAATAGAATTAAAAAAGAAGGAGCTTTACTTATGCAAAAGGAAAATCATGATGAAAAATATGGAACTGTGGGTGCTGTTGCAGTGGATAGTTATGGCAATTTAGCAGCAGCAACAAGTACTGGTGGAATGACCAATAAAAGATACAATAGAGTAGGTGATGCCCCAATAATTGGTGCTGGCACTTATGCAGATAATGCATCTTGTGCAATTAGTTGTACTGGTTGGGGTGAATTCTTTATACGATTGGTGATGGCAAAATCTATTGCAGATATGATGGAATATGGAAAGTTTACATTAAAAGATGCAGCTAATGAAATGGTAATGAAAAAACTACCTGCATTGGGTGGCGATGGTGGCTTAATTGCAGTAGATAAAAATGGCAATATTGCAATGCCTTTTTGTACTGAAGGCATGTATCGTGGATTCATAAAATCGACAGGAGAAAAAGAAGTGAAAATTTTTAAAGAATAGTTGCTGCTGTTTTAAAATAGTTTTTACTATTTATTGTAAACAGTTGTTCTTTTATTTTGCTGTCAATAATTGAACTTATAATTAACAGCACAGCATAAGAATGAGTAATACGCAGCAGAAACAAATAACACTAGCAGGTTTTTTAATTACACTTACCGGTGCAATTTTATTTTCTACCAAAGCAATTTTTGTTAAGCTGGCTTTTGCCTCTACCAGAATTGATGCAGTTACACTGCTTACGTTACGCATGCTTTTTTCTTTACCTTTTTATTTGATTGCAGCAAGGCTTGCCTATAAAAAAGAGCATAGTGTAACACTTACGCAAAAACAATGGATATATATCTTGGGTTTAGGTTTTTTGGGATATTATTTAAGCAGTTTATTCGATTTTATTGGACTACAATTTATTTCAGCAGGGTTAGAAAGATTAATTCTTTTTTTATATCCAACTTTTGCAGTGTTAATTAATACTTTTTTGTTCAAGAATAAATTGTCTAAAACACAGATTGCAGCATTGTTATTAACTTATGCTGGCATTGGATTGGCTTATTATGGAGAATTGAAAATCGATACATCCAATCCCAATTTTTTCTATGGTTCTTTTATGGTTTTTTTATGTGCAGTTACCTATTCTTTTTACTTGGTTGGAACTGGTAGAATGGTTCCTATTGTTGGTGTTACACGATATACAGCTTATGCAATGTTTGCAGCTACTGCAGGAATTTTTATACATTTTTTGGCTACTCGTTCTATAGCTAATATTCATTTTACCCCAACTCTTATTGGCTATTCAGTTGCATTGGCTATAGTAGCAACTGTAGTGCCATCGTTTTTAATTAGCAATGGCATGAAAAAAATTGGCAGCAACAATGTTGCCATCATAACAAGCATTGGGCCTGTTTCTACCATATTGCAAGCTTATTTTATTTTAGGAGAGTCTATTTTTTTAGAACAATTAATTGGAACTATTTTGGTTGTAATAGGGGTATTACTAATTGGCAGAAAAGCAGCGGTTGCTAATACTGAAAATTAATTTGTGATTAAAGCCTGACGTAAGTTAGCTGTTATTTATTTGCTGCCTTATCTACTTTTTTTATAAATTCAATTAATCCTTTCATATACGTTTGCTGGTCGTCGTACATAGACATGTGACTTCCTTTTGGGCAATATAAATAGGAGCCATTGGGTAATTGTTTACTCATCCATTCCATATGTGCAGGATCCATAGTATCAAACTTTCCACCAATGGTTAAAGTGGGTGTTTGAATATTTTTTAAATCATTTTTTCTATCCCAATTGGTGAGTTTGCCAGCAATACCAAACTCACTTGGTCCTTGCATCGTAACGTATAAGGAATGATTGTGTTTAGTTGCAGAACGAACAAAAGGCTCAGGCCAATCTTTTACAGGAAAACGACAAATATGTTTGGTGTAATAATGTTCATTTAGTAAATCCATGTATCTAGGATTCTCAAATTCACCTCTTTTTTCTAATTGTTTAATGGTATCTAAAACAGCTGGATTAAATTGTTTGGCTAATACATCATCAGCATATTTGCCATAGTCAATACAACTGCTCATCATGTTCGAAATAATCAAACCTTTTAAATTATCCTGATATTTTAAAGCATATTCGGTTGCTAAAATTCCACCCCATGAATGTCCCAATAAGTAAAAATTATTTTTATCTAAGTTCAATACTTTTCTTACTTGTTCAACTTCTTCTACATAACGTGGTAAATCCCAAAAAGCAGTATCTTTTGGATTATCGGAATTGCCACTTCCCAGTTGATCGTAGTAAATAAATTCAATTCCTTCGGCAGGTAAAAAATTTTCCATGCATTCGAAGTAATCGTGTGTAAATCCTGGGCCACCATGTAACAACAAAACCTTTATTTTGGGATTGTTACCAATACGTTTTGTCCACACATTCATTTTCCCTTTTGGTATTTCAATGGCTATCACTTGAACACCACCAGTTTGCACCTTCATTGAGTCTATTGCATAATAGTTACTATTTGTATTTTGGTTAACAGATGTGTTGCAGGCTATAACCGTTGTAGCAAAAAGCACCGACAATACGTATTTATAAACAGTCATAAGTAAAGGTGTTGTTATACATGAAGATAATATAAAACAGTAAAAAGGGCTTACATTATATGGCTTGGTTATCCACCACTGAGTTGCAATAGTTTTTCATAAACATCTACATAACTGCTTCCAATAGGAATTTCTTTACCTGCAACCTGTACTTTATTTTTGCTAAACTTTTCTACTTTGTGTAAGGGAATAATATAGGAACGATGCACCCTTGCAAACAAATTTTCAGGAAGTTTTTCGAACACACCTTTCAAAGTCATTAAAGTAAGAACAGGATAAGGTTTTATGTGAATTTTTATATAATCGTCTAATGCTTCAATTAAGTCGATGTCTTTCAAGTTAATCTTCATCATTTCATAATTTACTTTTACATAAATACTACTTAGCTGAAGTTCCTGCGAAGCAGTAAATTCAATATATTCTTTTGCTTTGTAAATGGCTTTTAAAAAACGGTCGAATTCAAATGGTTTCAATAAATAATCAATTGCATCTACATTAAAACCATCTATTGCATAATCCTTAAATGCAGTGGTGAAAATTACAGGTGGTTTGATGGATAAACTTTTATAAAACTGCATGCCGTTAATATCGGGCATTTGAATGTCTAAAAACAGTAAATCAGCTTTATTACTCTTAATATATTCTTTGGCTTCATCGGGATTGGTAAACACTTTATCTAATTGCAGATAAGAAATTTTGTTGCAGTATTGTGCAACAACCTGTAATGCCAATGGTTCGTCGTCTAAAGCTATACAATGAAGGGTCATGAGATATCAATTACTAAATGAACTTTGAATGTATTGTTGTTATCTGAAACGTATAAAGTATGCTTATCTGGATAGGATAGAATTAAACGTCTTTTCACATTGTTAATACCAATGCCTGTAGTATCCATGCTGTTTGCTTTATGAACAATGGTATTGGTTACATCCATTTCAATAGTGTTGCCTGTTGCTATTAATTGAATGTCAATTTCAGAATTGTCTTTAGTACTAACACCATACTTAAATGCATTCTCTACAAAAGGTATAAAAAGTAAAGGTGCAATATTTTTATGCATTGTATCTCCAGATACATTGAAGTTTACTTTTACTTTATCCGTTAAACGAACCAACTGCAAATCGATATAATTTTTTATAAAATCAATTTCGTTTTCTAGTGGTACTTTATCTGTTTGCGTTTCAGTAAGTATATAACGCATAATAGAAGATAACTTCATTACAGCTGATGCTGTTTTATCGCTTTGTACAACTGCTAACGAGTAAATGTTGTTAAGTGTATTGAAAAAGAAATGAGGATTAACCTGCGTTTTTAAAAACGATAACTCTGTATTTAACTTTTCATGCTCAATTTTTTCTTTGGTATATTCCACCCTTAACCATTGTTGTACAGATGTGATACAAATACCAATAGTTAATACTAATAAAAATACCACAAATGAACCAGGGAAATACCTGAACTCGTTTTTGGGAGATTTCCTCTTGTTATCTTTTTTAGGCTCTGAAAATTTGGCAATGCTGTCTTTATTTTCTTTAAAATCATTTTTACGTTGTCTAAACTCCTGACGTATCTCTTCTCTTATCTCTTCTTCAGAATTACCAGTGATTACATGCGTAATTTCTCGGGGTGCGTAAATGAACAATGCGAAACAGGCAGCGATGCTAACCAAATAGAAAAGCCATTTTTTCTTAAACAGGAATTCAGGGATTAATACCAATGTGTTTAAATAATAAAAGACCAATAAAAAAGCATTAATGGTAACAAAAAGAGTAACCATATACTTGGTAATGCTTGCTGTTATTTCTTTTGGCTGAGGAGAAAAAATATACGGCAGACAAAAAAAGCAAATCCATACAGCAATATGTATAGCAATAGTGATTATTTTTTTAGGTTCTTTCAAAATATATTTTTTGGAATTATTAAAACTATAGCAATGAAAGTGCTGTACATGGTTTTATGGGTAAAGTAAAACGAATTATCGGTAAAATAAGATTGGCTCTATTATTAAGGCTCTATACAGGCGAGCTTCTTTATTTGTTGGGTTAAAACAAGCCAACTATATTTTTTCTTTTCTTCGAGTAAATGTGGTAAAAAGAAATCTTCGCCCAATACATACAATTCTTCAATCTTGCTAGCAATTGCTTGAGCATTGGGTTCGGCAACTAAACCCACTTTTTTATCGGGTACTAAATCTGGCAAGCCACCAACATTGGTAACCAACATGGGTTTATTAAAATGATAGGCTAGGGGCGTTACACCACTTTGTGTTGCATTGCGATAGGGTTGAATCACAAAGTCGGCAGCACTTAAATAATATTTTACTTCACTATCGGCAATAAAATCAGTTTTTAAAATTAAAGAATCAGCTATGCCCAATTTTTCTATTTGATCTTCATATTGTTTTTTGTCTTCGTAAAATTCGCCAGCTATCAGCAATTTTAGATTTGAGATTTCTGATTGTTTATTTACGATTAATTGCATGGCTTCTAGTAATAAATCTAAGCCTTTGTACTTTCTAATGAAACCAAAAAAAAGAATAATTTTTTCTCCTTCGGGTAAGTCTAAATATTTTCTTGCAGCTTGTTTCAATAAGGCTTCTCCAAAATTGTCGTACAGAGGATGAACAATTTGAATAGCAGGCTTTTGAGTAAACAGACGTAAATCTTCCATCACTTTTTCACTCATGGTTACAAAAGCATCTACGGGTTTAAAAAAGTATTGTGTAAATGGTTTATCGCCAGGCCGTTTTTCGTGTGGAATAACATTATCGGCAATACAAACCACTTTTGTGTGTTTGTTCTTTTTTACTTGTCTTAAAATAGTACCTAAACAAGGTCCCATAAACGGCAGCCAATAACGTACAACAATTAAATCGGGTTTTATTTTTTTCAGCTCATTGCCAACTTGTAACCAATTCAGTGGATTAACAGAGTTGATGCAAACTTTAATTTTAATATCTGTTGGTGCAGGCTCACTTGAATATTGTGTGGTTCCTGGAAATAAAAAATTGGGGTATTGTAAAGAGAATGTATAAATGATGGTATCGAATCCTTCTTGCTGAAACTGTCTTGCCAAGCGTTCGTCAAACGAAGCCAATCCACCACGTAATGGATGTGCTGGGCCAATGATAACTACTTTTTTGGATTGGAACACTGATGACACGGATTGAACGGATTTAAGCTGATTTATTTATAATTGTTGCTGAATACTTTTCTTTTGAATTGTGGTTTTTTACCAAAATTGAGCAATAAACCAACTTCAATGTTTGTAGCTTTAAGGTAATTTAACAATTGTAACTCATGCTCCTAACAAATACTTTCAGCTGCTTTTAATTCTATTAAAACCTTGTCTGCAACAAATAGATCAGCAAAATAATTTCCTACAATATGGTCTTTAAAATGTACTGGAATTGAAAACTGTTGTAAGCAACTTAAACCTGCATTTCTAATCTCAATTGCTAATGCATTTTCATAAACTTTTTCTAAAAACCCATAACCAAGTTCGTTATAAACATCATAAAAGCATTTTATGGTAACATCGGTGATTTCTTCATGTAATAACATAATCTGTGTTTATCAGTTAAATCCGTGTTATCTGTGTTCCTATCCATCAAACGCCCAGTTTTTTCTCAATCAAATAGCTGTTTCTTTCAGGTGCATTTCTGCCAACCAATTCTGCAATAAATCCTGCTAAAAAAAGCTGCATACCAATAATCATTACCGTTAATGCGATGTAAAATGAAGGTCGATTGGTTAAAGCAAAATCGGTTGTAAAAAACTTTGCTATGATTAAATAAAAACTCATTAAAAAACCAATCATAAAACATAAGGTTCCATATAAACCAAAAAAATGCATAGGTCGTTTTCCAAACTTACTTACAAAACTGATGGTTGCTAAATCTAAAAATCCATTAATAAATCGTTCCCAGCCAAATTTGGTTACACCATATTTTCTGGCTCTGTGCTCCACAACTTTTTCGCCAATTTTTCTAAAACCAGCCCATTTAGCAATTACTGGAATATATCGGTGCATTTCGCCATATACTTCAATACTTTTAACCACTTTTAATTTGTAGGCTTTGAGTCCACAATTAAAATCGTGTAAGTTGTGTATGCCACTGCTCCAACGTGTTGCAGCATTGAATAATTTAGTAGGAATAGTTTTGGTTATTGGGTCGAAACGTTTTTGTTTCCAACCGCTTACAATATCAAAACCATCTTCTAGTATCATTCTTCTCAGTTCTGGTATTTCATCAGGACTGTCTTGCATATCTGCATCCATGGTAATTACTACATCGCCTTGTGCTGCTTTAAAGCCTTCGTTCAATGCCCCACTTTTACCATAATTGCGTTGAAACTTAATCCCTTTGAAATTGGGATTTGTTGCAATGATTTGTTCAATAACAGTCCAGCTATTGTCGATACTTCCATCATCTACCATAATTACTTCATAGGTGTAATTGTTTGCATACATTACACGAATAATCCATTCACTTAGTTCTGGCAGTGATTCTTCTTCGTTAAATAATGGGATGATAATCGAAATATCCATTTTACTGTTCTAAGGGATTAAAGTTTGGGTTCTTTTTTGCTACAGCTGCACCTATTAAAGAAAAAATACAACCAAAAATTAAAAACATAACAACAACTGCTGCTATTGCAAAGGGTACAAAGAATTTTCTTGACATGCTGAGAGCATCATTAATATCGCTATCGCTCATTTTCTTTTGCTCAACCATTGCTGTTCTTGCTTGATCTAATGCAATGTCTATAATTTCTGGAGTTATAAATTTCAAAGCCAAAAAAGTGTACACAGCAAATATTCCAGTAGCTGCAGCTGTCACTTTAAAGCCATGTGCAAATGTGTTACCAAAAGTAACATTGCCATCGTTTTGTTTGGCATAAGTGATGCAACACCAAATTAAACCGGCTCCTAGAATTGCATATTGAATATAACCCAAACTCTTCATTGCACTTAAACCAGCAAAATGAATAATTAGACCAAATGCAATTAAAATTAATGCAATAACTAATCCTTGTACCGCTGGTGTTGTTTGTTTTGTTTCCATATTTTTAGTTTAAATGTAAACTTCCTTTTGTAAATACGCCAATTACTTTTCCTTTCAGTGTTTGGTTAGCGAATGGTGTATTAAACGATTTGCTTTTATTGTTTTCTTTAACTATCAAAGTATGTTGCTCTTTTGTAAAAAGTGTGCAATTGGCAATTGAGCCTTCAGTAATGCTGGTTGTTGGTAATGCAAATAATTTAGCAGCATTGTTACTTAAAATATTTGCTATAGAAGTGTTGTTTAATGTGGGCATAGCTTCATTCAGTATTGCAAAAGCTGTTTGTAAACCAATCATGCCATTTTTAGCATATTCAAATTCACACACTTTACTATCCCAGTTTTGTGGAATGTGATGTGTTGCTATGCAATCAATGGTTCCATTTTCAATTCCTAATCTAAGTGCAAGCATATCTGCCTTAGAACGTAAAGGAGGATTCACTTTTAAATGGGTATTGTAATCGTTTAAATCCTCATCACAAAAAAATAAATGGTAAGGAGTAACACCACAACTAATTTGTAATCTTTCAGCTTTAGCAGCTTGTATAAAAGCCAAACTATTGGCAGTACTTATGCCTGTAATATGTAGTTTACTTTGGGTGTATCTCAATAAATCTATATCTCGTTTAACCATTATTTCTTCTGCAATAGCTGGTATTCCAGGTAAACCCAATTGTGTTGAAGTAATTCCTTCATTCATTAACCCATTAGCACCTATCGATTTATCAATTGGCATTTGAATTACTGTTCCATCAAAGGCTTTTACATATTGCAGAGCTTTAAGTAATAAGCCTGGTGTTTGTACGGGGTGTAATCCATCGCTAAATGCAATGGCACCACTTGCCTGCATATCGTACATTTCTGCCAAATCTTTGCCTTCAATATTTTTTGTAACTGCCCCTAGTGGATGAATATTTATTGGCAGTGATTTTGTTTTTTGAGCTACATACTCCACTTGAGATTTGCTATGCAAAACTGGATTGGTATTGGGCAATACAAAAGCCTGTGTAAAGCCACCTGCTATTGCAGCAGCAGCACCAGTTTCTAAAGTTTCCCTGTACTCGAAACCGGGGTCACAAAAATGGGAAAAGCAATCTACCCAACCATTTGAAATAATTGTATTTGCTTCTTCAAAAATGGTATCAGCTTGTTCGTTTATATCGTTTGCAATAGCCTCAATATGTTGGTTATTGATGATAATATCTTTGACCATTCCGTTGTATGGACTGTTGGCATCTGCTATCAAAACCTTCTTGAAAAGAACCTTCATATGCGTAGGTGAAAATTTCGTGCAATATACTTGTAAAATTTCTTTTGATCTTATATTTGAAGCCCAATAAACGAAAGTTTAGGTTCGGGAGGTAGTTCAGCCCGGTAGAATCCATGGCTGGGGGTCATGTGGTCGCAGGTTCGAATCCTGTCCTCCCGACATTACTTCCAAAAAGACAATCTTCTAAGAGATTGTCTTTTTTATTTTCCTCCAGAATACTTGACTGTATTGCGATTTGCTGAAATAGTGTATTTACTCTTGTTGTTAGAACTCTGTTGTTTTTCTTTCAAGCAATGTCTGGGTAACAAAATACCCAACCGAAGAACTTCTCAGCATCTGCTCTTTACATGGCTTTCTGTGTTAGGCAAAAGAAAATACTGTAATTGAAATATTGGCATCTTAGTACGCATCGTCCCTTGGCTTTAAAAAGGCTATAAAAGGAGACGATGCAGGAAAAAAAAATTTAGTACATACACAATAATGTAGTTACTGAAAAGTATAAGCTTGTAGAATTGGCAGAGGAGTATGAACATAGTTCTGCATCACAATACTTTAAGAATGAAGTGAAGCAATATGAGGTATTACATTACAAGGATTTGGAAGATATTGATTTAAGTATTGAATAATCAAAGCGTTGCAGAATCGCAGAGTCCTGCCAACACACAAGGCTACGATTAGAGACTCTGCGAGAACGGAAATGTGCTGTTATGCGTAGTATCTCTCACGTCAGAAGTTAAATCTAATAAAGGGTCCAAAGTTATAATTTGAATTCTTTGTCTCAAAATTTTGTAGCATGTCTATACCTATGCCAAACTGAACCATGTCTTTGTAGTTGGCCCCCATTCTTATAATTTGAGAT
>JBIKRV010000066.1:0-9925 GCA_044348985.1 Chitinophagaceae bacterium | reverse complement strand
CTAAATTAAAGGAATTGACATAGTTACCCTTTTTTCGTTTGTACTATCATAAACAATAGAGCCACGCAACTGCTTTATCAACTGTTCAATCATGCCAGTACCAAAGGACTTGTTTTCACTGCTATTTTTAATTTTCCCAATACCATTGTCTTCATAAATAATACCCAATCTTTTATCATCTTGCTTTACTAATTGAATAGCAATTTGGTTTTTTGAGTTCGATGAAAAAGCATGTTTCAATGAATTTGTAATTAGTTCATTAATAATAATCCCAATTAAAATTGCTTTATCGGTATCTATTAAAATTTTACTGTCGGCTTTATAAATTAATTCCAATTCATCGCTATTCATATTGCCAATAACAGCAGTACTAATATCTTTTGTGTAAGTAGAAATATCTACATCATCAAAAGAAGCAGATTTAATGAGGTTATCATATACTAAGCCAAATGATTTGATATAGCTCCGTAATTTCTTTATTTCTGCTTTAACTGAATCGTCGTTTACGTTTTGATAAATGCCGGCCATAAGAGCATTCAACATTTGCAAATTGTTCTTGGTGCGATGATTTACTTCGTGAATAAGCGTTGTTAAAAAAGAATTTTGTTGACGGCGTTTATATACTCTCCATACATAAACTGCTGAAGTGATAGAAATGATAAATATGGCTAATGCAATTATGATATTTCTTTCATTTTCCTTTTTTTGCGTTAGATTATTGGCTTCTAAAACTTTCTTATCACGGATATATTTTTTTTCAATTTCTGCAATAGCTAATTGATTTTGGATGTTAAAAAGACTATCGTTAATTTGATTTACCCTCAACAGGTTTTCATAAGCTTCTTTATAATTACCAATATCACTATTGGCTTCATGAGCTCTTTCATTAAGTTCCTTTATCCTGTTTAAACTGGTTTGGCTTGCTGGCAACACACTTCTTGCAGAGTTAGAAATAATCAATGCTTTTTGCTGGTTGCCCATATCCAGTTCTATAGTGGCTAACTCATTTAAAGTAGATTGCTTAAGGCTTTTTAACTGCCTTCTTTCTGCTACATCTAAAGCAATGCTTAAAGCCTTTTTTGCTATGTCAAACTTTCCTTGCATACGGTACAAACGCCCCATATTTGAAAAATATTTGGCACTATCATAAGGTTTAATCCATCTACTCATAATTGCAGGGCTCATAATTTTTTCTTGAAAATAGACTGCACTATCTAACCTTTTTTGATTGTTGTAATCCCTATTTGATAAAATATTGCTTAAGGTACTGTAGCCATTAATTATACGACTGGTATCTTTTAATGCTATAGCAGTTTCCAACCCTTTCAGAGCATAGCCCATTGCCCTTGCACTGCTCTTGTTTTCCCTGTAAGCATCT
The DNA here is from genome assembly GCA_044348985.1 of Chitinophagaceae bacterium. Lineage (GTDB taxonomy): Bacteria > Bacteroidota > Bacteroidia > Chitinophagales > Chitinophagaceae > UBA1930. Next base: position 8,547 of record JBIKRV010000066.1, on the reverse strand, counting down.
GCTATGGAAAAGTTGCAGTCAATAACAGTTACTTGCAACCCTGCACTATCAGCTCGTTTTAGTGCTTTAAACAAATAAGTCAACGCTTCATCGGCTTTGCCTTGCCTGTTTAGTAAAAAACCAATGTATTGTGGAGTTTCATAATAGCAACTAAAGGATGAAGAACTGATGCTTTCAGCATGTTTAATAACATCTAACGATTTAATTTGATTATTTGTATTGAAATATATCTTGCCCAATTCAAAATAAGCTTCACTTTCTAATTGTCTGTCGCCATTTTTTTGGGCAATATCAATTACATAGTTGGCGTACGGCAATGCAGAGTCACTAATGTTTCTGCGAAAGGTTTTTAGCTTATTTAGTAGGTTATTGGATTGTTGAGAAAGAATAGTAATCACTTTATTTTGAGCACTTATTTTTACAGAGAAAAAAGTAATTAGAATGGCTATAAAAAATATCCTATATATTAATATTCGCTGCTTAGTTAATTGCTTAAACATACCTAATTTGAAAGCTACTGAACTCATAAATGAAATAAATAGGTGGGCAATAGTTTTTAAAATTCAAAATATAATTAAATAATAAAGAAAAGCTAAAATAGTTTATCAAAACCACTTTTATTCAATAATTACCTAACTAAATTAAAAATTGTAAAACCTAAATTTTTGTAACAACCAACTCAACAATACCACCACTACAGCTCCTGTAACATTTAACCATAGGAAGCCTAAGCCAATAACACCTGTTTTGTCTAGTATAAAAACTGCAAATACAATTAATTCGCCAATTATTGCTGCAATAAAAACAGCATTGCCTTGTACTTTTTTTAAATAAAACCCTACTAAAAATATACCGAGGATTACTCCATAAAATAAAGAACCCAATACATTCACAGCTTCAATTAAGCTGCCCATACCTGTGGCAAACTCTGCAACAATTACGCTGAATATACCCCACCCTAAAGTATATAGTTTAGAAGTATTGTAATCAGCTTCACATTGTTCTGCTGAAAGATTATTTTTATTTTTCCTGTTGAAACGTTTATGAAAGTCAATCATGGTGCAGCTTGCCAAAGAATTCAATGCAGCAGCAATGCTTCCCCAAGCAGCTAAAAAAATAATGGCAATTAATAAACCTACCAATCCTTTGGGTAAATAATCTACTACAAAACGCAGGAAAATATAATTGGTATCATTGTCATCTCCTTTTACTTCACTGGATTTGATTAAGCCTTTGTATTGCTTTCTTAAAGCATCACTTTGTTGATTAAGTTGTTGTAAATCTTGCTTGGCTTTTGCCTCATCGGTTTTAAAGTTTTGCAATACTTTTTGCTTTTCGTTGTTTACAACAGTGAACTGATTTTGCAATAATATAGCACTGTCTTTTTTACTACTGACCAATAATTTTTCCTGCTGTGCATTATTGAAAAATATAGGTTGTTGTTTAAACTGATAAAACGTAAACAACAAAACACCCAACAACAAAATAAAAAATTGCATAGGTACTTTCACCAGTCCATTCATTAATAATCCAACCTTACTTTCAGTATTGTCTTTGGCTGTTAAGTAACGCCCCACCTGGCTTTGGTCAGTTCCAAAATAACTGAGAGCCAAAAAGAAACCACCAATAATTCCACTAATAATGTTATACCGATCTTTCCAGTCAAAACCTTTGTCAGTAAAGCCTGTAGTAATGACATTCATTTTCCCACCAGTACCCGCAACCCTTAATGCATCTGTAAACCCAATTCCGTTAGGTAATAAATGTACTACCATATAACCAGCTACAAACATTCCAATAAAGATGATTACCAATTGCAATTGTTGTGTATAAGCAACAGCTCTTGCACCACCACTTACAGTATAAATAATCAGCAATCCACCCATTACTATATTGGTCCAAAAAATATCCCAACCCAATAAAGAAGATAAAATAATTGAAGGAGCATAAATACTAATACCAGTGCTCAATCCTCTTGACAATAAAAATAAAAATGAAGTGAATACCCTTGTTTTTATATCGAAACGTTGTTCTAAAAATTCGTAAGCTGTAAATACTTTTAACTTGTTAAACAATGGTACAAAAGTGATACATAAAATTACCATTGCTATGGGCAAACCAAAGTAGTATTGTACAAATCGCATACCATCTGTAAATGCTTGTCCTGGAGCCGATAAAAAAGTAATTGCACTGGCCTGTGTACCCATAATGCTTAACAACACTAAATACCAAGGCATGTTACGGTTGCTTAAAAAATAACCTTCTAAGTTTTTACTGGTTTTACTTTTATACAACCCATAACCAATAATGGTTAAAAGGGTTACACAAAGTACTATCCAATCTAACTTACTCATGATTATTTTTTTATTAAACTACCTGTTGAATATTGACTGAACTGCAGAGGCGACGCCCCCTTCAACACTACAACATTGTTCAACAATAATTAATTATTTAAATTATATATCATTTCATTATGAAAAATACTTTGTCATCCACCAAAATAAAACAATCAGCAAAAGCAACACACTTAATACAAATATGTACCAATGCTTCCATGTATTAAAAAGTGGTGGTTTTGTCATTGTGTTCATTATCTTTTGCTACTAAATAATCCGCCCGATAAAAGTCCAAGCATTAATCCAATAATCAATCCAATTTTTACATTTTTTAAAAATATACCCGACGCAAGTCCAACTACAATTAGCGTTATCCCCAATATTCTTTTTCTCGATTGCATCTTATTTATTTTTTGGTAATGCAATTAAGTTAGCTAATAATTTATAAGCCCCAGGCACACCAGCTGGCAACTGCCTAAACAATACCAAGCTTACATAAGCAAAATTACCTTTACCATATTTTGCGATCGCCAAACTGCCATTGCTTTCTTTCTCACCACTATCATTCATTGCTAAAGGAGTTTCAAAATGCGTATCCAATTGCTCAGCTTGGTAAGTACTTCTTTCTTGTGTCCAACCAACAAAGTCAGCTTCGTTAATTTTATTTGGATAGTTCAATACACTATGCGTAGGCAATAGAAACTTCACAGCAGCATTTTCTTCGGTAACCCTCGAACCAGCATTTACCACAAATGGATATGGCCCAACTTTTACTTTATTTAAACCAACCGTATTGCTTTTTAAATATTGTACAATTAGGTTACCACCACTATTTACATACTCATTCAACACCTCATTCTTATTGCTTAAATAGTCATACATGTTATAAGCCCTAATGCCTGCTATGATGGCATCAAACTGTTTTAAATTGCTTATAGTTAAATCCTTTTCAGTCAAATATTTTAATTCGAAACCCATACCCTCTAACGCATCAGGAACTTTATCTCCTGCTCCAACAATGTAACCAATTTTATTACCCTTGGTTTTTAAATTGATATTAAGCTCATTGGCTTTAGCCTGTTTAAAATAAGTTATCGTGGGAATATGGTCGTACTTAATGAATTGAGTGCTTACGCCATGTTTTTCATTCAGTTCAATCCATTTATCTACCCCTTTGTTAATTATTTTGATGTAGTTTTCTTTATCGTATTTCACTTCTTCTTTAGGCAATACTGCAACAGGCTGATAAATTTCACCTCGTACAGGATCTACAGTTTTATACAAAACTGGTTTATAAAAAATAAAGTCTTCTCCCTCAATATTAAGTATCATCATTGCTTGAAAAGATGGATCATTTTCTGCTCTTCCAATTAGGGCTTGCTCATTAACATTAAACATGCCTTCTGTTTGTGGGTTTACCAACCAATAAGGCTGAGAAATACTTTTACTGCTATCAACTACAATACTTTTATTGAAGCTAATATTAGTATTGGTGCTTAATGCTAATGAAAATGTTGAATCGAATGTTTCTAACTTAATTTGTTTCAAGGTTGTGGTTAAGCCTTTTCTTTTATTGAAAAAGAAATTGGTTTTTAAAGTGTCTCCTTGCATTACAGATTCTTGAACAGTAGTAACTTCTGTAAATAAACCACTACATTGTTCTATTAAATATTGAATATCCTCTAGCTTTTTTTTCTTCCAAACGCCATCCGGTAATACTTTAATATTTTTATACAATCTTACTAAAGCAGCAACCGATTGTTCGGGTTTTTCGAAACTATATCCAGCAATTATATTGTTAATCTGAGTTTCTATTGATGCTCCTCCATTTATTCGGTTCCAACTAATATCTACATTTTCCATCAACTCACTTTTTGCACTATCCCCATTTACATGTGAAAAATATTCAGTGATACTTCCTTTACGTCGTGGTCTGCCTTCACCCTGGCTTTTGTGCATGGTTCTGGCTTCTCCACCAATTTCACCATAACTTTTTCCAAGCAATGCATTATACACGCCAATATCCATTTTCAACTGATTGTTATTGGTTGTATTGTTTCCACCAAAATTAAAAGTGTTCCATACAATTCGTTTGGCTTGCCAAGGCTGTACCCCATATTTAAATTGCTCAGAAAACTTTGCAGGGTCTGCAGCTGCCACAAATGCTTCTTGTGCAATAATTGCACTAGCAGTGTGATGACCATGACCAGCTCTTTTATCTGGAGGGAAACGTGCTATAATAACATCTGGCTGGTATTGCCTAATTACCCAAACTGCATCGGCCAAAACTTTCTCATGATCCCATATTTTCAATGTTTCATCTGCACTTTTACTATAGCCAAATTCATAAGCTCTTGTAAAGTATTGTTCACTGCCATCTACTTTTCTAGCAGCCAATAATTCTTGTGTTCTGATCAATCCTAATTCAATGCCTTGTTCACTGCCAATTAAGTTTTGTCCACCATCACCTCTGGTTAAACTTAAATAAGCAGTTCGGTACATTTTCTCTTTAGCGAAATAAGGCAGCAATGCATTGTTCTCATCATCAGGATGTGCAGCAATGTATAATACACTTCCCAGAACATTTAATTTCTTTAAGCCTAAATAAATTTCATTGCTGGGTGTTTGTGCTACTATAGAATGGTGAATAGTAAATAGTGAAATAATCAATACAATTTTTCTCATGTTTTAATAATTCTTTTCTTTAATAAAAATATATCCACCTTTTACAGCACCCCAAACCTGTTTATCTTCTTTATTCCACCCTCTATCCCAACTCTCTAATTTATTTTCAAAAATTATTACTTCACTAGTTGCATAATTAGCACCACGTAAACTGCTTAAACATTCTTTACCGGGTGTAGAGCCTTTAAATGTTCCATCTTTTTGTTTATGTAAAAAAATACCACAACCTTGTCTATCTATTAATGAATCTTTTGTGATAGCTGTAAGCTTAGTTACGTCATTCCAACCTCCTGTATATTGTAAAGGATTTTTTATCTCATATACTTTACTTACAGCAGTTGTATCATCTTGTTGATATACATGATAAATACGCTGACGATACGGTTTATCTTGAGTAGTGGCTACCGACTGTTCTACATATAACCAATAGCCATCTTTATTATTCTCCCAAATACGTTTCATACGAAGTTTAATATGAAAAAATGCACTATCTACTTTTGATTGTGCTTCACTACTAAATTCGCCAGCCATTTGCTTATACAAAACTGTTATATCTTTTGTATTAATTTTTTGTGATTGTGCACTTGCACTTAATGTAACAACCCACATGAATAAAATTAGAATTGCTTTCATCATTAAAATTATTTGCAACGAAGTTAACAGTTGCTAACAAAGCAAATTTACCATTTACACAAAAAAGGCGTTGCCAATAGCAACGCCTTTAAAAAAAACTGATTCAAATTTTATCTTGCCATATTGCAAGGAACACTTTTTGAAGCATACAATAATTTCATTTCATCGTTGTCGTATAAGAACACATAGAAAGATGCTCTTACATTTTTATTACGAATGGTTGCTGGTATTTCTGAATACGGAATAAATAATTCCAAATCTTTTTTGCCTTTATTTATTGGTAAATTATTTAAGCCAGGATTCAATACTGCCGATTTAGATGTACCCGATACACCAAATACTTTGTATTCGCTGCTGGTTGTTTCAAACATATTGCCTTTATCATCGGTAAATACTGCTAAGTAATATACCCTACCTGTTTTACCTGCTGTTGTAATATTAAATGAAGGATAAAAGCTTATACCTTGTTTATTGTCGTTTCTTTCTACGGTCATATTCGAAAAACCACTGATTGTAAAACGAGGGACTTCGTTAATTCTATCTCCTTTTTTAGGGTACAAAGCACCAATTAATTGCTTATCACCTTCAGAAATACTGTAATTCCAATCTACATAAAAACCATCTAATGTTTCCCAACGTGAAATTGGATAGTGCATAATAGATTTCGAATCGTATTTAGTACCATTGGTATAACTGATACTATATTTTTTAAACAATTGAGCATCTACCATATCCTTATCCCATCCTTGTTGCATTTTATAAGCTGCATACACACGGTTTTTATCCCATTTAATACCCGATGTTGGGTTCATGTGTTCGTGCATTAAACCAATTGCATGACCAAACTCATGCACAATAGCTGTGTAAGTGTATTGTGGGGTGGTAAAAGAGGTAGTGTCTAAATGTAAGGTATGTTCATCCTGAGGAACCATAGTTGCCATAGTACCCAATTTAGAGTAGTTCCCACCACCATCGTTACCAGTAAGAATTACACGAATATGAGAATCGCCAACTTCAATAAATTCAAATTTAATATTGGCATATTTTTCCCATTCTTTGGCATAACGCATAATCATATCTTTATACTTTTGGCTGCCACTCATAATTTTTACACGTAATACTTTTCCATTGTCCCATAAGTAATAATTGTCGGCCATGTTTCTACCTTTTGTTGTATCAAATGCAAAGATTTGACTAGGCTCAATGGTAGCACAACCCATTTTTTTATACGAATCCTGTTTGGTTTTAACCTGTGCTGTTGCAGCTGTAGCAAAGCAAATAGCCATGCTTAGAACGAATAATTGTTTTATTGTTTTCATGTTGTATATTTTAATTTTTGTGAAAGATTAATTGAAAAAGATGTTTGTTTTTATGATTTAATGAAGTTGAATATTTTACGTTTCGATTGATACAGAATTTTCATTTCTTTATCGTCTTGTAAATACAGCCTAAACTCTACCTGAAAATTATTTTTACCGGTGTTTACTGGCAATTCTTTATAAGGAATAAATAGTTCGAAATCGTTGGCTTTAATTTTATTTGCAGCAATCGATTTTCCTGCTCCCAAAACTGATGATTTAAAAGTTGCAGCTACATTGTTGATGTTATAAGTTTCAGTTTCTTTTCTAATTGGATTGCCCTCTTCATCATAAAAGAAAGCTATAAAATAAACCCTGGCCGATTTGCCTGCTGTATTTATTTTAAATGAAGGATATAAACAAATACCTTGCTTAGTATCATTTTTACTTACGGTAATATTAGTAAAATCCGATACCGTAAATCTAGGCACTTCATTCTGGCGTCCCCCATTTTTAGGATATAATAAGCCAATTATAGCAATATCGCCTTCAGATAAATCATTGTTCCAATCTACGCTAAAACCATTGGTTGTCCACCTTGCAAAAACAGGATAATGCATAATCGATTTTCTGTCGTATTTCGTTCCATTGGTATAAGAAACATTGTATTGCTGAAACAAATTTACATCAACCGTTTCTTTATCCCATCCCTGCGTTTTTTTCAAATCAGCATAAACTGCTTCTTTATTCCAAGGAATGCCAGCAATGGGGCTGTAATGCTCGTGTAGCAAACCAATTGCATGTCCAAACTCATGCAAAACCGTTCTACGCATTGCAGCATAGGTTTTAAAATCGGTGGTATCAAAGTTCATGGTACGCTCATCGGCAGCAGCATTATTGGTCAATGTACCAATCATAGAATTGTGTCCACCTTTATTGTCCAAATTAATACGGATATTAGAAGCTCCAGCCGATACAAATTCGAAATGCAGATTTGCATAACGTTCCCATTCTTTTACAACCGCTTTTACTTTTTCCTGCATGCCTTTACTGCCACTTAAAAATTTAATGTAAATGGTTTTACCGTTCTCCCACAAATAATAGTTATCTGCCAGTCCTCTGCCTGTTGTAGTATCTGCAATGTGTACTTTATCAGAAGGTACTTCACTACTGCAACCATACTGTTGTTTAGACTTTGTTTGCTGAGCTGAAAGCTGGGTATTGAGTAGTATTGCAATGAAATAAATAAGTCCGATTTTTACTGCTTTCATATTAGTTGATTTATTTTGAGTACTTGTTTTTGGATGCTCGAATAAAGAACAATTAATCAATTTTACTGCTACCCACTTGTAGGTATTTTTTGTTGTTTATTCTTGCTTTAACAACGAAAAGATAGCCAACCAATTCGTTTTACACAATCAATTTGCAGCTTTTACCGAAAATACCCAGCAGCACGTAGAAAGAAAAACAATAGCGTCCTAAACGTTTAAAAAAGAGAGAAAGTTATTTGTAACTCAAATTAGCTTTGAGGTTGCAAAACAAAATCTCTTTCTCCCATGTCAAAAATAACTTTGTTTGCCCAAATAATTGGCAGA
>JBIKRV010000065.1:0-10088 GCA_044348985.1 Chitinophagaceae bacterium | reverse complement strand
TTTTAACCGCAATGGGCAATTGCTATACAATGCCAAAGGCAACAACATTAATGCTTGGAATGGTACGATTAACAACAAACCTGTGCCTGTGGGTACTTACTACTATGTAATTACTTTAAACAATCAATTACGTAATAAACCTTTTACTGGTTGGGTGTTGGTGGTGAGATGAGGGGAAAGGTTTACGTCATGTCGACGATAGGAGACATCTGCTGAACAGTTGTAGAAAGCTGGGTAGATTCCTCCTATCGTCGGAATGACATTCTAGTTTTGGGTAAAAGGTTTACTTACTAAAAAACTAAAGAATAATAAACGAATCTAGCATCCAGTATCTAGCGACTAGCTTCTAGCATCATTATTATTTAACTGTTCATTGGCTGCCAGATTGTAGTAGAAAGCCCCGAGGGACGAGGGCGTGCAACGAAAAGCTGGGGCTACAGTTGATGGTAAGTCAACAGTAAATAGCCCCAAATTTTTCTTACAAATCCCTCTTCTTATACAAATAGAAACAAAGCCACCAAATACCTGCTGTTAAAATTCCAGTGTACAAAACATGAAAATTAATATCAAGAAGTTTTTGATTGTACGCTGCTTCATTAAACTTGCCTAAGAAAGCTGCTGGTGGAACCAACTTATCTGAAATTTCTAATGGAAAATAATTTGCCAAAGGTTTAAATGAGGTTGCATTACCAATGTATCCAACAGCAATGGGTTCTACCAAAACAGAATAAAATAAAAATATACCCAATGCAATAAAGGAACGCTTAATTACAAAGCCTAGTAGAAATGCAATGGTTAATTGTGCAAATGTTTGTAACAAGAATAATGGAATGTATTGCATTTGCTCACTCCATCGTGTTTTGCCAATTTCACTACTGTACGAAAAGCCAAAACTCAATGCTACCAATGCATAAGCCAATGTAGTAAAGCAAGAGATAATTAATACATCGAACAATTTACTAGTTACAAATTGGTTTCTCGTCCAGCCATCTATAATGTTTTGTCTGTTGGTTTTGTAGGTGTACTCATTGGCAATAATCATAATTACTAAAATAGCTGGAATCATTACAAACCAAGAAGAGAAATAAGCAACGCTATGCCACACTTCAGGAAAAGCAAATGGATTGCCCAACAACATTTTCACCAATTGTTTTTCCATGCCCTTGCCTTTAGACATATCATCGAAAATTGCCGAAAACATTAGGTTCACTCCTGGATAAGTAAGTGCCACAATGCCCATCATCCACCAAAAAGCTGGATATTTTTTAAGCTTTAACCATTCTATTTTTATAAGATCTACCATAATAATTTAGTTATATAGTTATTTAGTTTGGAGTTATTTAGTTTGAAATTATTCAAAATTTAAAGTGTCTTATTTTTTACTTGCCTTTTACCATCTACCTTTCACCACTCACCTCTAATTGTTGGTTAATTCAAAAAACTTGGCTTCTAAGCTTTTTCGTTTTAAGTTAAGTAAGTTAAGTGTTACGCCCTGTTGAAAACAGTACTGATTAATTTCATCTAATCTGGCAACACCTAAAGGAAAATGTACATGAACAGTTGTATCGTTTTTTTCAGCTTTAATATTACCAGTATAGTTTTGTAAAACAGCAAACAACTGATTTACATCGGCCGAGCTAACTTCTACAATATCTTCATTCACCAAAACCTCATTTACTGCACCAGCTGTAATCAATGTACCTTTTTTCATAATGGCAACATGTGTACATACTTTCTCCACTTCATCCAATAAATGGCTGGCCATAATAATGGTTTTACCATCTCTAGCAAGTTGCTTAATTAACTCACGTATTTCGGCAATGCCCACTGGATCTAATCCATTGGTAGGTTCATCAAAAACCAAAACATCTGGATTGCCCAACAACGCTGCCCCAATTGCCAAACGTTGTTTCATACCCAAACTATACGTGCTAAACTTGCTGTTTTTGCGTTGGGCTAAATTGACCACTTCTAATACTGCATCAATATCTTTTGGAGTACCACGACCACTGATTGCCTGGGTAATTTTTAAATTATCAACCGCTGATAAATAATGATAAAAATTGGGTGTTTCTAATAAACTACCAATTTGCTTTCTGGTATCAGGACCGCTGGGCTGTCCAAACCATTTGAAAGTTCCACTATTCGATTTCAAAACATCTAAAATAATACCCAGTGTGGTGGTTTTACCACTGCCATTAGGCCCCAATATACCAAAAACGCAGCCTTGTGGCACTTCATAAGAAATACCATTTAACGCTTTAATGCTACCATAATTTTTGGCTAAGTTTTCAATAGATAAAACAGGTGTACTCATGCAATAAATTTTTATAACTCTTTAAAGATATTAGAAATCAGAATACTGCAACTGAATAATTTATCATTTGTATAAAAGGTAAATTATTGAAATAAAAGGTAAAAGCAGCTACTTAACTTTTCTCTTCCCATACTTGCGTAAGCATTACCAACATTTCTACAGCTTTTTCCATATCACCAACTCCAATCCATTCTTTTTTACTGTGAATGGCTTGCATACCTGTAAATAAATTGGGACAGGGTAAGCCCATGAAACTTAAACGACTACCATCTGTACCACCACGAATGGGTTCATTTACTGCTGCCAAACCAACACGTTGATAGGCTTCAACTGCATTAGCAGCAACTTGTGGATGTTGGTCTAGAATTTCTTTCATATTTCTATATTGCTCAACCACTGTAAATTCCATTGTTGCTTGTGGATGGTTGAGCATTACATTTTCAGCGATAGATTTTAACCTTGCTTCATGTTCGGCAAGTTTGGCTGTTATAAAATCACGAATAATAAAACTTACTGAAGCTTTTTCTGCTATTCCTTCTATACTTACAGGATGAACAAATCCTTCACGACCATTGGTAGTTTCTGGGCTAAACTCATTTTTAGGTAATGCTGCCAATATTTCTCCAATTATTTTTAATGCATTTACCAATTTATTTTTTGCATACCCAGGATGTGCAATTACACCATGCACTGTAATGGTTGCACCATCGGCACTAAAAGTTTCGTCCTCAAATGTGCCAAGTTCCCCACCATCTAATGTATAGGCAAAATCGGCTCCTAATTTTTGTAAACCTACTTTAGCTGTACCTTGCCCAACTTCCTCATCGGGTGTAAATAATATTTTTATTGTACCATGCTTTACGTCGGGATGACTCATTAAATAAGTTGCCATATCCATAATAATAGCAACACCAGCTTTATCATCTGCTCCTAATAAAGTAGTTCCACTTGCAGTAATAATGGTTTTCCCAATATGTTCTTTTAAATAAGGATAGTCTTTAACACTCAAAACCTGACTTACGTCATCAGGCAAAACAATATCTGTTCCATCATAATACTTATGAACTATTGGCTTAACATTAGTACCACTGCAATCTGGAGCAGTATCCACATGGCTACAAAAACAAATAACCGGCACTTGCTTCGTTGTATTAGAAGGTATTGTTGCATATACATAAGCAAATTCATCAGCATGAGCATCGGTTAATCCAATAGCCTTTAGTTGTTCAGCTAAAAGATTGGATAAATCTTTTTGTTTACCTGTTGTTGGATGCGTGTTACTATAAGGATTACTTTGTGTATCCATTTGAACGTATTGTAAAAACCGTTCAGCTACTGTATGATTATAATTTAAAAGCATAATAGTATTTTGTGGCAAGATAACAGAAAGATACATGCATAAAAAACCATTGACAGAGAAAGGTTGATTAAGGTAATTATTTGTATAGTTGCAGGGCTTATTGTAAGTTTTTAGCAACTGTAATATACTCTGTATTTTCCGACCTTTCAGGCTGAATCAATCAATTAGGAAAACTAATAGATATTAAAGATTTACTTCTAATTTACTGCATCAACAATGATGGTTTTTATTGTTACTGACTTTGTATTAAGCATGCCTGCCTATACAAAAAATATTGCCTCTTTAAGATTTCGCTAGAAAGCATTAGTTGAACATACTTTTGCAGGTTTCTTGTCAGCCATTTTTATTATTTACAGAAACACTGTTACTGTTCAGTTTCAGTTATACTTTTTCACAGGCACAGGTAAGCGATTACTCTGTGAAAAATCTTTGTGTACAGTAGTTAATACAACTGCTTTCAAGCAGTTTCTCTTCTTTACCCTGTTGTAAAAATCAATTACCCTAAGGCAATTCCTATGGCTAAAAACAAAAAACCGCCATCAGGCGGCTCATAAAATTATTTCAAAAATCATTTAGAATAATCCAAATAAGGTACCATCAACCTTACTAATAATTTCTCCCAAATGCTCTTCATTTTCACCAAACTTATTTTTGTCGCAATCAATAATTAACAATGGACCTTCTCTATAACTATCAATCCATTTATTGTATAATTCATTCAATTTTTTTAAATAATCTAAACGAATATTTTCTTCATATTCACGACCTCGTTTTTGTATTTGTCCTACTAAAGTTGGAACACTGGCTTTCAAATAAATCAATAAATCTGGCGGTTGAACCATTGTTTTCAACGTTTGAAAAAACTTATAGTAGTTTTCAAAATCTCTTTTACTCATCAAGCCCATATCATGCAAATTCGGAGCAAAAATATTGGCATCTTCATAAATGGTTCTATCTTGTATAATGGTTTCAGTACCTCGTTGAATATCCAATAACTGGTTCAATCGACTATTCAAAAAATAAATTTGCAAGTTAAAACTCCAACGGGGCATATCCTCATAAAAATCCATTAAATAAGGATTATGATCCACATCTTCAAACTGTGGGATCCATCGATAATGCTTACTCAGCATTTCGGTTAAAGTAGTTTTTCCGGCTCCAATATTTCCGGCAACAGCAACGTGTTTTGGTTTTTTAGCTTTGGCCATGAGGTTTTTATTCAAAAAGTTCAGTGTTTAAATTCTTCAGTTCAATCGTTCAAACTAAAAAATTTCCGAGCGGTGAAAGTAGGGTTTATCGGTAAAAAAGCAACAAAACATTTAAGTAACTTTTCAACCTTATCCCAATACAGCTTTTCTAACCAAATTTATTGTCTTGCTGGCACTTTCTCTAGCCTTTTCAGCACCTTGTTTAATAATACTTTCCAATAATTTGTGGTTGTTTTGCAAGTCAGCTGCTTTTTCTCTAATAGGTTTAATAAAATTCACCATATCCTCTGCCAATTGCTTTTTCATATCACCATAACGTATCACTACATTGCCTGCACTACTATTATTAAAATCAGTTTCAAATTTTTCAACAGTATCAGCGGTGCTTACAATTCTCATCAAGGTAAACAAGTTCTCAATATAATCAGGCTTTACACTATTGGGTTCAGCAGGACCACTATCGGTTTTGGCTTTCATAATTTTTTTACGAACAATATTATCCTCATCTGCCAAATACAAAGTAGCCAGTTGGTTTTCACTCTTGCTCATTTTACCATTGCCATCTAAGCTTAAAATCTTGGTTAATTCACCACCATAATTAAATCCATAAGGCAGGGGAAAAACTTCGCCGTAACGATAATTAAAACGCTCTGCAAAATTTCTGGCCATTTCCATATGCTGCTCCTGATCCTTTCCCACAGGCACTTTCACAGCTCTGTGAATTAAAATATCGGCAGCCTGTAAAACGGGGTACGTCAGCAATCCAGCATTTACATTCTCTGGATTTAAGCGTACTTTTTCTTTAAAGGTTACCGTTTTCTCCAACTCACCTTTATACGCCATCATGTTTAAAAACAAATACAATTCTGCAATTTCAGGCACATCACTTTGTACATACAAAGAAACCTTGTTGGGGTCTAAACCACATGCAATATTTTCTGCAACTACTCTAAGTACCGATTCTTTTAAAGTTTTAGTATCAGGGTGTGTAGTTAGTGCATGCCAATTGGCAACAAAAAAATAGCAGTCAAATTCGTCTTGCATACGAACATAATTACGCATTGCACCAAAATAATTTCCAAGGTGCAAAAATCCTGTGGGTCTAATTCCACTTAAAACAACCTCTTTTGCCATAGGCGGCGAAGATAATTAGGTTTTAGTTTCCTCATTTTTAGATTTTTGATTTTTAGTTTTTCAATCTTCAGTTTTTTATAATTCAGTCTTGGGGCTTTCAGCAACACCTAAATCCCAACTTTGGTTCTGGCTTTCCCTACAATCCCTGCTATACAGCAGGGTATTTTCGTTCAATCCAGCAGCCATTCAACTACATCAACTATTCCAAACATTCGTTTGTACAATTAAAACCCTATTTCAATATTAAATTTCATCAACAGTAAAAACAATCAACATAGTTCTTTGTTATTTTCATACAAATTATTGAATTATGGCTCAACCTTCATTTGAATTAGTAACTGCATTAAGAGAAACAGCAGCACGTTTAAAAAATGGTGCTTATTATGCCTGGGGCAACCATGGTGGATGCAATTGTGGTAATTTATTACAGGTAATTACCCAATTAAGCAAGGAAGAAATTTTACAGTATGCACACAGTGGTATTGGTGAATGGACAGAATTGGCCGAAGATTATTGTGGCGTAACAAATGCTCCAATTAGTTTATTGCTAAAAAAACTACAAGAATTAGGCTTAACCCCTACCGATATTCATAATTTAGAATACCTCGAAGACCGTGAAGTTTTAAATAATTTGCCCGGTGGTTTCAGGTGGTTAAAAAAGAACCTTCGAGAAGATGTAATTGTGTATTTCGAAACTTTCGCAACTGTTTTAGAAGAAAAATTAATAGAACAAATTCAAATTCCAGCAACTTTATTTGCTACCAATAATTCTATTGTCAAAGAATTGGTAGAAGCAGAATAAAAAATGTTACTTAGTAAAGCGTTCGTTTCGAATTTGTTTCAACATATTATTGATAAAATTTGCACCATTCGATTTAGATACACCCAAACGCTTTGTATCATAAATACTAGTGTGCCCACTGCAATAATAGGCTACAAAACAAGCTACGGCATAATATAAAATATAATCTCCCCCAAACAATTCAACGCCCATTATGCTACATGCAATGGGCGTATTTGTTGCAGCTGTAAAAACTGCAATAAAACCAAGAGCAGCAAATAAATCAACTGGTGCCCCAAGCATTACAGCTACTGTATTTCCTAATGTTGCACCAATAAAAAAGAGTGGAGTAACTTCACCACCTTTAAAACCCATACCAAGGGTTATCACTGTTAGCAACAGTTTCCAAAACCAACTCCAATATGTTGCACCACCTTCTTTAAAAGCAGATACGATAGAAACACCATTAAGTGTTGAAGAATTTACACCTAAACCAATATAGTCGGTTGTGTTTAGTAGGTAACACAATGCAATGATTACAACTCCACCAATAGCTGGAATTAACCAAGCTTTTTTTATGTACTTTATACTATAATTTTTTATGGTGTTTTGTAATGTTGAAAACAAATAACCCACCAACCCAAAACTAATTCCTGCAAGTATTACTTTAAGCAACAGTAAAACATTTACATGCAAGAAAGAAAAGAAAAGACTTTCAACTTGTTTATAGTTTACAAGGTACATGGTATGCTTAATTCCCCATGCAGTGCAAACAATATCTGCCAGAATACTAGCCATTAAACACGGCAAGAAGGCATTGTATCGAACATGTACAATAGCTATAACTTCTAATGCAAAAATAGCTCCTGTAACAGGGGTTCCAAACACGGCTCCAAAACCTGCTGCAATTCCAGCCATTAATAAAATACGTGTATCGGCTTCTTCTAATTGCAACCAGCGTGCCAACAATGCTGCCATACTTCCACCCATTTGTACAGCAGTTCCTTCTCTTCCAGCAGAGCCTCCAAATAAATGCGTTATCAGTGTAGTTATTAAAACCAAAGGCGTCATTCTTGCAGGCACACCACCAGCAGGTTGATGAATTTCTTCTATAATTAAATTATTGCCAGCAGCGGCATTTTTACCACCTACTTTGTATAAGAAATAAATCAACAAACCAGCAACAGGAAGTAAAAAAAGCAACCATTCATATTGATTACGAATATTGGTTACTAAATCTAATAACCACAAAAAGAGTGCAACCAAAGAGCCCACCAATATCGAAACTGGCAACACCAGTAAAAACCATTTGAAAAAAAAACGTATAATCTTAACCTGCTCGAACGTTTTTTTTAATTTTAGCATACCCTACAAATATTTTATAAGCAAACAAATGCCAATTTTATAATTAATAACTATTTGCAGATGCCATCAGCCTTTTGTAAAAAAAGACGGTTAAGTAGGAAGACACCATTTCCTTGGTGTACCAAAAGTATAAAAAAAGACAACCTGTTAGAAAGATTGCTTTTGGAAAGTATGGATATCTGCCCCTTAGTTCTAAGCATATAGCAATGAAACTTGTAGCAAATTCTACAATTTAAAATAACAATTTTTGTATAATCTAATAAAAGCCAAGAAGGTATTTATTAGAAGTTTAGGTTAAACAATTCAGCAGCTAAATCAACTGTTTTCTTTCAATGTAACCAAATTGTTGTGTTTAAACCATTGTTTTCCTGCACTATTAGGTTGTGATTGGGTGTCAGATATTAAATAAACCGAATAGGCTTCTATTGGCAAAGATGCAGCCACGAATGCACGTAAAATGGGTCATTTAATTATGGGAAGATATCGGCTCTATATTCAGCAAGCAGATATTGTATTGTACAAATAGCATTGTTGAATAAAGTATTTTTTTAGCAAAAAAGAGTATCCGAAATAGGAAGAGCTTTTATAGTGTGCTTTGGGTTTAAATTTTCTCTATTTTAAAGCCTTCAAAGTCATAAAATATTTTTTTTAAATATTGTTTTGTAATTCAGAATATACACATTAAATTAGCTGCCTATGTGTTACTTGGTTATGTGACTGAGATGGCTTTGCTTTATTAAGTAATCATACGTTGCTAAAAAGGCGACATCATCTAAAAAAACAAAAGGCGACATGACAATTCAAAAAGGCGACATAAATTACATTGATAATCAATACCAATTATTTTTGGAGGATTAAATTTGTGACGTATATTTAATTGTTGGCTGCCATTCGACATTTCCCTGCAACGGTAATAAATTCTTCAGCTAAATAAATGAAAATCATTTTGAAATCATAAACAATTAATAATCAATGCTAAATTTTCAATTTTTTACTTTTAAACAAAACCTTAAACTAAAAATAGACAAGACGAATTATTTTGATTTGCAAAAAATACAATTTCAAACAAATAGACACATAACCTTTAAAAATTAAATTCATGAAAAAATTATTTTTTATTATCTTTTTATGCATGACACAAATTGTTAATGCTCAAACTACAAAAAAAGAGACAACAAATAAGAATATAGTTAAGACAACTAATCCAAAAGCTCCAGCTGACTTCAAAAAAACCTTATTACCCGGAGACAGTGTTTACAACTTCAAAGGGACAGTAATGATTAAAAACGGACATGGTGAAAAAGTGAAAGTATTTTTTAACGGATCCGTAGACAAAAACAAATGGGAAGAACTGAAAAAATCTAAAAATTATTCAGATTATGACGCTTTTAATTTAGTTGCGAGTATATTATCTGTTAATGCACAATATAAATTGAAAAATACTCAATCATTTAGCCCTCTATCAGACCAATTTTTCATGTGGTCAAATGACACAAATTCATTTATATCAAATTACAAAATGATGGGGAGAAATGGTTTTGGTAATTTAACAGAATCAACAGCATTAGTAGAGTATAATCCATTTAATGATTAATTGCAATAAACGGCAGCCAACAAGAGGTTTTGTGCAAGTTGGGCAGACGTAACGCAATTCAACATTTGTATTTCAATTTAGCTTTAGTTCCAGCTCGACAGAACGCTATTCGGCAAAAGAATAAAACATCAACTTAAACCTATAAATTTGGCTGACGTTTACAAGCAGACGGAATTCTAATCCCACACCTGCACAAAGCCTTGAACGTTGCCTGTAATGCTACGACAAACACTACTCACTAAATAATTTCAAACAATTTAAAATAAAATTTCAGTATGGACTTCAAAGACCAAATCAAACAAATCGGTGAAAGAGTTACAAAACTTAAA
>JBIKRV010000093.1:0-2700 GCA_044348985.1 Chitinophagaceae bacterium | reverse complement strand
GAGATTGTGATATGTGCCTTACTGATTGTGCATGGGAGTTATGTTTAGACATAACCGCAGAGGGTGGAACGCCAGTAGATTTCGGTTTCAATCCAATAGGAAATAGTGGCTTAGGTGGGTCTCTTGGAGGCAATGGCTATATAGGTGGTGGTGGTGGTAGTAATGGTGGTAATTTAGGTTGGACGCCTATTGAGGATGAAATCTCAACAGCATTACCAATGTATATTATAGATTCATTACAAACCCCTTGTTTTAAAACAGCTTTGAAAAAAATAGCTTCTGGACCTCAGAATACCCTCTTTAGAGAAATTTATAACATATTCGATACTTCTTCTACTCTACATTTAGGATTTGAGGAACTTGATTCAATTGTTGACCGTTATGCTCAAACATATCCCCCTTTAACTATTCCTTCTGGGCAGTATGTTAAAATTGAACTTAACAAAAAAGACCTAAAAAAGTGTTCTCAACAATACATTAGTTATGTGTTAATGCATGAAGTATTTCATGCTGCAATGTTTACAAATGTTATTGCTTGGGATAGTGCAAATACACAACATGAAAATATGATTAAGACATATTTGGACAAAATGGCGAACTCTTTAAAGGCAGGATATCCAAACTTGTCATTATTCGACACCTACTCCATTTGCTACTGGAGTTTTAATAATGCAATTGATGGTAATGTGCCTAGCCTAGTTTTTCTTACAATGATGATGGAGCAGGTTAGAATAAAACTTAACAATCCTTTATTACTTCCAGATGAATTAATACAAAAAGGAGAAAAATATACTGATTTGGGAAGCCTAGGTACACGTTTATGTAATTAAAATTAAATTATCATTTATGAAAACTACTCTTTTTATCATAAGTTTTTTCTTTGTATTTCTTTCATCAGCCCAAAGAAATCCAACTGAAATAACTGACTCAATCAAATCAAATTTTGATTATGAGGATTTACGGCATCACGACTGTTCAAACTTTCCAACTGGTTTTTATAGTATGATTTTTTCATTAAATGAAGAATTAAAGCCTGTAGGTTTTCAGTTTTCAATTGATTCATTAGCATTATTGAAGCAAATTTTTATTAGAGCTATACAAAAAACTAATTTCAAAAATTTAAATTTGGATAGTTCAAATTCATATGTGTTACTAGCATTTATAAATCCCTATGCACATTGTTATGATATAAATATGCCTGAAATGGATGCAAACAATATTTGGAAAGCTGTTGCTCAATTTCAAGATAGAATGTTAAAAAATGTTGAAAAAACATTTAATAAGTTACAACATTCAAAACAGGTCTATCTATTGCCTCCTGTATTTATTCTTAATAAGGCACTTGTTCGCAAAGGCAAAAAAATTGATAATTTCAATTAACTAAAGACAATAAGACAAAGTACTGCTTACAACAAAAGTATTGCCAAAATTGGGGCTGAAGAACAATGTCCTTCAGCTTCAGTTTTTTAATTTAGCAGTTGTTCCAGCTTGACTTTACAAATTTAGCTAAGTACAAATCTTCAACTTTTGTTTTTCAATTTAGCTGTAGTAAGCCAAGCTGACAGAACGCTATTACCCCTACTTCGGCAATACTCGTACGTTATGTGTAACCTTATGACGACACTACGATACATCTTGACACTTCTGATACTGATAACCTCTTACCTTGCCAGTGGACAGACATTTGATCGAACTTATCAAGGCTGGTGGGCGACTACAAGCTGGACATTTGAATTCAAAGTTGATGGAACTTACAAAAGAATATCAGCTGGGCATTATGGGAGTACGACAGTAAATGGAAATTATATAATCAACAAAGACACTATTCAACTTCTAACAGGATTTAAGGGGACACACGGAACTGTAAATGAAAAGTATTTAATAGACAATGACAGCCTAATTATTGACCTTGAATTGAACTATGACTATAAACTAACAAAAGGTACAAATCTCTACAACAGTAAAAAACGCTATGACATTTTAAAAAAACCAAATATGGACTCTATGGTTGTCGTGACTAAGAAACATTTTGACACAATCGCAAATCACTGTATATCGTTATTGACAACTCGTAGAAACATCCAAATTGAAGATGAAGACCATATAAAAATCATAAGACTAATAAATACAATTAGTATGAGTCAAGACACTTCTTTCATAAATGGAACTTACTCAGAGTTTATGAAACTGGTCAAAGAGAAAGATTATGAAAAAGATGTTTCAATTTTTTACGACTGGATTCCGAATAGAGGAATGGGATTTTATTTCCAAAAATTACAAGTTGAACTAGGTGGAACTCCTCATTTATACAGCAGGTACACAATAAAATGACGAGAAAGGCTACACATAACATGAGGTTTTGTGCAAGTGTGGCTTGACGGAATAAGCCTCAACTTTTGTATTACTATTTTATTTCAGTTCCAGCTCGACAAAATTCTATTGAGCAAAAGAATAAATCATCAACTAAACCTATAAATTTGGCTGACGTTTACAAGCAGACGGAATTCTATTCCCACACCTGCACAAAGCCTTGAACGTTGTAGGCAACTTTATAATTTAGTTTTCTCAACTTATGTAACAACGTAATAATTACAATCGTGACAGACACAACGCAAAAGTTTAAACTGCTTTTTCTACTTAACAGCATCAATTTTTTGGCTCATCAGCATCGTAATTACCTTTAGTTTTTGTAGTACTGGC
>JBIKRV010000064.1:0-10253 GCA_044348985.1 Chitinophagaceae bacterium | reverse complement strand
ACCTTCCGATAGTGGTTATTTGGCAAAAGTTAGTTTACCCGAAGGTTTAGTTACCAATTACAAAAAGCCATTACAGTATCGTAATGGGCTTTTTGCACAAGCAGATATTATCACTGAAAACATGAGGCTTTTAGAAAGATTCTACTACAACTTAGTTAAGCAGGTAAAAAGATAAACCTTAGATGTAAAAGCCTACGTAAAATCAGTTTTCAACTCAATAAGCCCCCAATATGAACAGATTAGCGAATTGAATTTTAAATGACAAAATCCTAACAGTTTTCACTAAAAGGCTTTGCTGACACAGTAAAACCCTTTTGTATAACCCCTAATTATTGGGCACATTCCTTGCTGACAAAAGATATAACGGCAGCCCCACTTTTCATAATTAGCGTTCCAGTTGACAAAACGCAGAACCGCAGAGACATAATTTTCATTCGCAATCATATAATCACCATCTGCTTTGACATAATTACCGACCGCTTTCTTATAATTAGCATCCGCATTGACATAATTACCGACTTCATTTATACTTTTTTCATCCGCTTGAACAAATATCTTCTCTGCACAGACAAAGCCAGCCTACGCAGCAAGTCAGGCACTTATGCAAGGCACACAAAAGCCAACGCACAGAACCCAACCTTGCATAACAGCCTGCCTTGCCCTACGCTTCTTGGAAACACCCTAACTACTAGCAGCAACTCTCTAATGGACAGAACAAGGGCTACCTACAACATGCAAGGCACACAAAAGCCAACGCACAGAACCCAACCTTGCATAACAGCCTGCCTTGCCCTACGCTTCTTGGAAACACCCTAACTACTAGCAGCAACTCTCTAATGGACAGAACAAGGGCTACCTACAACATGGGGTTTGCTGCAATTTGGGCTGGAGGAACAAACAATCAACTTTTGTACGCTATTTAGCTTCAGTTCCAGCTTGACGTTATAAATTTGGCTTATGAATAAAACATCGGCAATATTGCAATCATCGGCTTTTGTTCCAGCTTGACGTTTTCCAAATACCCAAACTGCAGCAAGCCCTGTTCGTTGGTAGCAATGTTATTTGACTGCTATAGGGCTGACGGAATTCTCTTGAACGACATTGCAAAACATCAACAGCCAACGCTTCGTTAAGGCACATTTGCAAGGCACACAGAACCTACGCTACAAAGCTAACCTTGCAAAAGAGCCTTAACACCCACGCTTCTTGCCAGCTGCAGTATTTCAATTGAGCGACAGAAAAAAACTTCAACAAAAGAACAACCATCAGCAGCCATACTACTATTCAAATTGCAACTGACTTTAATTTTGAAAATAAACTACGTTATGAAAAAACTGTTTGGTGGTAAAGAAACTTTCTGTAATTTTGTTGCTTATAGTCAACAACGTTAGAATGATAAAGAAAGTAGTATTGGACAATCTTATTTCCTCACAAGGTATTAAAAATGTTGAGAAGCATTTTATATTTCAATATTTAAGAAATAAGAATCTAAGCTATACTAGAAGCCCTATACTTTCAGAGTACTTATATGACTTCAAGGAGGATGCTAATTTATTTTCAGATATTACATCTTTGAAAATTAATACAATCAAACATCTTGAAAATTACTTAGAACTCCTTATTCCTAAGTCTGACAGAAAACTTAATGGGGCATTTTTTACACCCGACTACATTATTAATTTCATTATTAAAGAAGTTAAACCTCTTCCTAATGATAAAAACCTTGACCCAAGCTGTGGTTGTGGTGCATTCTTAATAGGTTTAACTGAATATTATAAGGACACTTTTTCAAAATCAGTAAAAGAAATTGTAAAAGAAAATATTTTTGGTTCTGACATTCTTGCTTACAACATTTATAGAACCAAACTTCTACTTTCAATTTATGCTTTACAAAACAATGAAATCTTAGAAGAATCAGACTTTAATTTATTAAATCAAGACAGTTTAAGTGCTAAATGGAATTTAAAGTTTGATACAATTGTGGGAAACCCACCTTATGTGAAATTTCAAGACCTACCAGATGAAAGCAGAGAATATTTAGTTAAAAATTGGACAACTGTGGAAGGTGGTTCTTTTAATCTCTATTTTGCTTTTTTTGAACTTGGTTACAAATTGTTAAAACCTACAGGTCGTTTAGGTTATATATCCCCCAATAATTACTTCACTTCATTAGCAGGAGAAGCAATGCGTAGATTTTTTCAAGAGAAAAAATGCGTTACAAGAATTATTGATTTTACACATAAAAAAGTGTTTGATGCACAAACATATACAGCTTTGACTTTTTTAAATAAACAAAAAAATAAAGCTATTAAGTTTGATAGGATAAAAAATGATAGTGGTTCACCACAAGAATTTTTGCTAACTGCAAACGGTTCACCCAATCTTTTAAAAGATTTAAACGTAAAGAAATGGCGTTTGTTAAAACAGGAAGAAAAAACAATTATCAAGACAATTGAAACAATCGGCACCCCAATTAGCCAGCTTTTTGATATTTGTGTTGGTATTGCAACTCTTAAAGACGAGGTATTTTTTATCAATGGTCAAGCAAAAAATAAAAATTATTATATAAAAACAACTGAGCAGGGAACTTTTGAAATTGAAAAAGAAATAACAAAACCTGTGTACAAAATTTCAGACTTCAAATCGCAGGAGGAATTAGAACAAAACGCAAGAAGAATTATCTGTCCTTATAAAATTGAAGGTAATGTAGCAACTCCAATTCCTGAAAAGGAATTTAAAAAACATTTCCCGAAATGCTATTCTTATTTACTCTCACAGAAAGATGTTTTGCTAAAACGAGATAAAGGGAAAGTACAATTTGACCCATTTTACGTTTGGGGAAGGACACAAGGCTTAACAAAAATTGGAAAGCGTATTCTAAATCCAACTTTCAGTCAAATGCCTAGGTTTTTATTAGTAAACGATGAAAATAGTTATTTCACAAATGGTTATGGTACTTTTTTTAAGGAGCAAGCAACAGATAAATTGAATGCAGTCAATGCAAATCCAATTTCAAACATAAAAAATATTGACGTAGTTCAAAAAATTTTCAATTCTGCAATTATGCATTACTACGTTACTAAAACAAGTGTCGCTATTGAAGGTGGTTATCCTTGCTATCAGAAAAATTTTATTGAAAAATTCACAATACCCCAATTTTCAGAAAGCGAAATTGAAATACTTCGTTCACTAAATAATCAAAAAGAAATTGACGAGTTTCTTATTGAAAAATATCAAGTTAAGATATTCAGTCCAAATCTTTGTTCATAACTATCAAGTAATGTTCTTGCAAAGCCGTCAAATTGCAAATTTTCCATCGTTGCAGTTGAATTTGGTGGTAGTAAATTGTCTTGTATTAATTGTTGTGTTGTATTATAAATTCGTACAGGACTTTGTGAAAAATCAGCGATAATAAGTGCTACACGCTCATACTTAAAATCATCATCTCGCTGTCCTTTTCTCATATTTAACGCAGCAAAGCCTTTAATATATCGCTCAAGTTGTCTAGCAGTGGCTGGTGTAAAGTTGGAGTAAACAGGATTGTTATTTGCTATTTGTGCAGAGTTCAATTCTTTAACAGAAATCAAATACATTTCACCCAAAACCATTTTAGGTACTCGTCTATGTAAATTCAATGGTTCTGCGTAGGTTCTTTCAAACATTGTATCAACATTATTACCCAAACTGCTTAACTGTGTTCTTACATTTATCGCCATTATGTGCTCTGTAAACAATTCTCCATATTGTTCAGTAATACCTGTATTGAACAATCCATTAAAATCAAGTAGTTCTTGTCTTGGTTGTAAATTGTTTGGAAAAACACAAACATCTTGTTTTTTAAATTTTAGAAAACCTGCCAATGTTATTTCTGGGTTAGCTCGTCCAATAGATGGTCGAACATTTGCTGAATTTACGCCTTCGTTTACAAGTGATGCTTTAATTGTTTCGTGTAACAAGTTAACTATTTGTTGTGATGTTATCAACGAAGTTTTTCCTGTTGCACCGCCAGTACGAATAACATCTTCGATTGAAGATTTAATAATCTCAAGAGATTCTGCAAGTGTAAGTGGTGTTTGATTGGTTAATGCAATCCTTGCATCAATATCAATTTTTATCTGTTGTAGTGTTCTCAAAATGAATGCATTTAAAAAATTCTTGTACAGTTACGTTAAGTGCCACAGCAATTTTTTCAATATTTACAATTGCCACATTGCTGATGTGTGTAAAATGGTATTGTTCGTGTTCATTAAAAGGATGCAAAAAATAATGCGCCAACACATCACGAACATCGGTATCGTTCAACGACAAACTATTCGAAGATAATTTCAAATCCTCGCCTCTTGTGGGGTTGCCAACTTTGTGTACAATTGCCTGTACAATTTCTACATTTTTTATTCCCGTCATATTGCGGTGAAGATAAAAACAACCAACATAAAGTGAAAACATTTTTGGGGCTGTGGGCTGTAATGCTTGTCTCATCTGTGTTTCGTGCTGTACGTTATTAGTCCCGATTGCATCGGGCGCTAACCACTTCCATCACGCAGCCTTTGAGCATGGGAATATGATTGAGCAGAAAACAAATCAGAGATTTGTAGACGCGGTGACGGAGTCGGAGACTACGCCAAGCGAAGCTTTGAAGTTTATTGAGGGTTAAGACAAACTGCTCTGTCATTGTCAATATTTTTCGAATAACGTTTTTCGATGTTTCGGTGCCGGTTGTGTGTTGCGAAAAAAAAATGAAAAAATGAAATAACGGACTTGGCTCTCAAAATGGTTTCACGACTTTCGTTTCCAAACGCGACTGCAACAGTTTAATTTATTCATTAAGGGGGGGTGTAATTTAAACGACACCAAAATGAATGAAGAAACTTTTAAAGTGCGAGCTTACGGTTATGGTGAGCTCGCACAATTATATTGTCCGCATGTAACTAAAAAAAGTGCCAGTGCACAATTACGTAGATAGATAAAAGAAAGCGAAACTGCTTTACCAAGACTTGAAATACTTGGGTATAAATCAGGTATTAGATTATTTACTCCAGCTCATGTGAGGGTTATTATAGATGAGTTTATCAATACTTACTTTATTTTTTAAATGCCACATAACGGTTTCGGGCTTGGTGAAGGCGGGACATCACCTTGCAACAATGATTTTTTTCGTTATGTTGCCAATTTTTATCAAATAAACACCTGAAGCAAAATGCCTGATGTTGATTCTAATGGTGTATGGCGGACTAGCCAGCGTTTGCTTTTCATGGTGAACAAACTGTCCAAGTGCATTGTATATTTTTATTTCACCTGATATGGGGACCGCACAACTATTGTTTGTTTGAAAAAAAATATCCAAATAATCAGCAGCGGGATTGGGGAATATGCGTATTGCCTCATAATCCGGGTTACTTAAGCTTAGCATCAATGTAGCCATACTATCGCATCCTGCCGCATTCATTAATGCAACAGTATAGGAACCTGCCTTGTCACACGAAATACCATTCCATGCATAAGGAAGCTGATTGGAGCAAACATCCACGTAAGTTGTACTTTGTGAAGGAGTATTTGCAATAAGTGTCAGATTGATTACGCTGTCAAAGCCTGTAGATGTGGTAACTATAGTGGTGTAATTTCCTGGCGTTGTAAGCGATTGGCCATACCATAAATAAGGAAAGTCGTTAGTGCAAATTGAAAGACTGGTATTGAATACATTTTCTGTCAATTTCACCAAATAAGTATTACAATCTGATATTCCTCCCTGAAAAACCGGCTGGTATCCGTTGCTCGTGGAGATGCCAGATGGGGAATATGTCAAGCCAGACAGATAAATCACACCATTTTTGTCTGTAAAGCAGACTCCCGCCTCCTCGTCGGAGGGTCCGCCGAAGTAAGTGCCCCATTCGCGCACGCCGTCATGGTTGAATTTGACCAGGAATGCATCTGATCGGCCTCCTCCGGATTGAGGTTGGTAGCAACCTGTTGTGGTGAAAACGATACTGGTGCTATCTAATGGTTCGAGATCGGCTGTGCCAAATAAAAAAACATTACCCTTGTGATCTGTGGCACATGAAAGTCCATAGTCTTCTCCTATGTCTCCATAATAAGTACCCCATTGCCTAACACCTGCACTATTGAATTTAACCAAAAAAGCATCTTGACTTCCAATAATGCCAATGCTAAGCGCTTCCTGATGTGATGCTGAACTAGCTATTTCTGAAATGGAATAGGTAGATGCAGCCAAGTATATATTTGAAGAATCGTCTATGGCTAAAGCAGATGACCACCAACTGAACATTTCATCATCCGGTCCACCATAATAAGTGCCCCATTCCCGCACTCCATTGGTATTGAACTTGGCCAAAAAAGCATCTCCGTGATAGACACCCCCGTTACAATAGGGTTGATGACTGCCGGGTGTTGCAATGCCATTGCCAAAGCTAAATGTTTCACCGGTTATATAAATATTTCCGGAGGGATCCGAAATACACGCAAAAACTTGATCATTCCCAAAACCGCCATAATAGGTACCCCATTGACGAACACCTGCACTGTTGAATTTAACTAAAAAACCATCGCCGTAACCAGATCCCTGAAGAAATACCTGATGGCTTCCGGTTGTAGAAATACCTTGGGACGAATTAGTAACCCCGGTCAAATAAACATTATTTAATAAATCGGTGGCGCATGACCAGCCTCTATCTTCCTCGCTACCTCCATAATAAGTACCCCATTGACGAACACCTGCACTATTGAACTTTACCAAAAACGCATCCCCAAAATAATAGCCACCTCTGTATACAGTTTGATGGCTGCCCGGAGTTGCGATGGCTGTAGTTGATTTGGTTTGACCGCTTAAATAGACAAATCCGGAAGTATCGGTAACGCAGGACATTCCATATTCCTGATCACTGCCACCATAATAGGTGCCCCATTGTCTCAAACCAGAGGCGTTGAATTTCACCAAAAATGCGTCACACGCATCGCCTCCAAAAATACTTTGATGACTACCGATAGTTGCGATTTGGGTTCCAGTATGTGATGTTGCACCTCCACTCATATAAACATCACCAGATTTGTCAATGGTCATTCTAACCATGTAAAAATTATTGCCACCGCCATAATACGTGCCCCATAAACGAACTATCGGGTCGATAACAAAAGGCTGATTACTGTCCAGATTATCAATCTCAAATTGTATGGTATTGTTTTCGATAATCCATCGAACAGGCAAGACTTTCCCATTTTGTATAACCACAGGCGATTGCTTTGTCAATATTCCCAAGGGAGTTACCAACAACAGATCCCCCTTTTCTGAGAGATACATGGAGTCTGCACCTTGAATGGCCATTTTGATTTGATGATAGTCGGCTCCTGCACTAACCTGGTAATCATATTCCAACTTTCCGTTTTTTTCATACCATACCATATCAATACCATCATAGATGTTTTTATAGCTGATTTGATTATAGCTTTTCACATTCGTAATTCCTTGTGGACAATGAGCCAGATAAAAGTTGTTGTAGTCGTCAAGCATTCCCTTTTTAGTAATTGTTGCTAAAGGGTTTGCGCCAACCCAATCGAAATCTAAGCGATAGATAGTGCTGCTATCAGGAATTTGCCGTGCTTTTTTCCCCTTTTCTTCGGGAAATTCTGCTATCTGTTTCCATGAATCCACTCGAGACAATTGATATGAAACACCGGTGTGTTTTAAATGAAAAACGAATTGACCATCGGTACCACTGAAAAGCACATCACGGCGCGGCTTGAAATTCTGATCGCATACCTGCCCCTTGTTTTCGGTAAAACAAACGCGTGGGTTGGCATTGGGATGATTTAGTGAGGATGAAGGGCCAATATCTGATAACGCTTTATAATTTCTAAAAGCGGCTTCGTTTTTCTTACTTATTTCATTTTGTCCAAAAATGTTTTGTCCAAAAATTGAAATGAATAGCATTAAGAATGATGTTTTTTTCATGTTGATTTATTTTAAATGTATTGTCAATATTTTGGAGCTAAAATTATTCTTTTACAACCTTAAATGTTTGTTTCAAATGTGTTCCAACACTTAAAAAATAAATAGCTCTCGATAAATTTCCCAAATCAAAAATAGTATTTTCTGAGGTAATTTTTCCTTTTAAAACAGATTTTCCGGTGTTGTCATAAACAGAGTAAACTTCACCAAACCATTTACTATCTGCTTTTAAATTTATTTTATTTGTTGTCGGATTGGGGTAAATTATCAATTCGATACTAGGGCTTGGGCTTTCTTCCATTCGAATAATTTTCGTAATGGTGTCAGAAAAAATGCAGTTTGAAACAACTAATGTTACATTGTATGTTCCACTATTTAAATAAGCATGAATTGGATTTTGGATAACAGATGTACTTCCATCTCCAAAATCCCAAAAATAATCTAGTGTATTATTTATTGAAGTTGATAAATTAGTGAATTGGGCAGTGTCCCCTGAAATTGATTCACTGAAATTAGCGATGGGTTTATTGACGAGAAGATTCCAATCATTAGAACTGTTGAAAATTGTATTGTCAGCCATCATTTGATAATATTGTGCTAATTGACTTGATAGCCCGGCAGTATAGCTTAACCCGCTACTGTTTAGTTTCCATATGCTGCTAAAAATAGCACAAGCAGCCACATAGCTTCCATCTATATTTGGGTGACTATTATCTCCAGTATGCAATACAAGTGTTGTGTCATTTAAAACATTTTGCCATACCACACCTACCGGGACGCATTGAATGTTTAGTTGTTCACTTATTTCAAGATAGGCGCTAGTTAGTGAATCCTGTATATGATTGAAATTCACAAAATTTGGACTGCAATATGTGTTGCTTGGATCACATTGTATTCCTCCAAATCTTCTGCCCCATGTCATATAAGTGATAATTTTCGCACAAGGGCTGTAATGATCAATAGTGTCTTTTAATTGCATTAATGAAGGATACATATCATTATAACGATAGAAATCAATAGAAGGAATTTGACTTTGTTCCTGGTTGGCTTCCATAAATAATTGTTTTTTGAAGTGAAAGAATTATTTTTATATAAGGAAAAACAAAAAGAAGAACGATCTTACACTGTGCTATCTATCCTACTACAAGCTGATTAAAAAGCTTTTTGAACTGTTCAGCATCGGGTAAGAAAAGGGGCGGGGATAATCATGTTGTAAAGGCTTTATGCCTATCAGGTTTTACCATGTTGTAAAGGCTTTATGCCTATTAGGTTTTACCATCTTATTCCGCCCTTTGTTCTTTCAATTTTTGTTATTCTTCCGACCAATAAATTTAATAAAATGTAAACATAGGAAGAGGTTTTGTGCAAGTGTGGCTTGACGGATTAAGCCTCAACTTTTGCACTACTATTTAACTTCAGTTCCAGCTCGACAGAACGCTATTGAGCAAAAGAATAAAACATCAACTTAAACCTATAAATTTGGCTGACGTTTACAAGCAGACGGAACTCGAAATCCCACACCTGCACAAAGCCTTGAACGTTGCACGTCAGCTTAAATGACGCAAAAACTTGACAATATTTTATTTTTTCACACATAAATACACAGAAAATGGAAGACAAAAAACACAATTTAAAACAATTCAACAATGCTTCAAATGGACAGAGATTTGTATTAGTTGACCCATTATCTATAGCTTTAATTGAGCAAGTTAGTGATGGTTTAGTTAGAATAACAATGAAAGAAATTAGAGACGGTCAAAACATTTCTTTTACTGCAAACTATGACCTTGCAACAATATATAGCATAATAAATTCTTAAGAATCTATTTTGACAAATGAACTATTCTTTAATTCATTTAGTGTGGATTCAAGTATTACTTGACAGTTTAAATAACTGACACCATCTAAGCATTTTAATATTTCATGTTGTTTGTCAAGTAATAATGCTTTTGTTGTTTCTATTTGTTCAGACATAACATTTTTTCGACTGCTCAATTTTGTTTTATTAAATATTAGGTTTGACAAAACGCTTTTGAGCAGTCGTATTTTGACTTGAAACGAAATGTAAACCAATTAAATAAAAGAACTTGTGTGACATAAAGCCGAACGTGCAACAAGTGGTTTTGTGCAAGTGTGGCTTGACGGAATAAACTTGAACAGTAGTAATGTCTCGTCCTGAAATAGGTTGACTAAAAAACAACCAAAAATGGACATCAAACAACAATGTATTACGGAGTATTTAACCCAGGGAACTGGTTATCGTCAGTTGGCAGCCAAGTATGGTGTGAGCCGA
>JBIKRV010000092.1:0-2799 GCA_044348985.1 Chitinophagaceae bacterium | reverse complement strand
GGGCGGTGATTATCATGTTAGAAAGGCTTTTATGCCTATTAGGTTTTACCATCTTATTCCGCCCTTTGTTCTTTCAATTTTTGTTATTCTTCCGACCAATAAATTTAATAAAATGTAAACATAGGAATTGGTTTGGCAAAAGCAAGGCTTGACGGAATAAGCCTCAACTTTATTGCTACTATTTAACCACATATCCAGCTTGACGTTCTTTGCTCAACATTGTTAATTAATATTTACTTTAGTGCTACTATGTATCTTTTGTTACTGGCTGACGGAACGCTATTCCTTGCCTTCGCCAAGCCTTTTTCGTAAGCTGTAATAATATTGAAGCCGCCTAATTTCGATAGTTTCAAAATAGGACAAAAAGAGCCTTAATAAATGAAACCGAAAAATATGAAAGCTCAAGAATAATTATGACTTACGGGTAGAATTATTTCCGAACACTACCTTTAAAAACAAAGTAGGAAAAACTTTAAAAAAATTTAAAATGAAAAAAGTATTTTTTATTTGTGCAGTTTTATTCACAACATTTCTAGCCAATGCCCAAAAGAGTGGAAATTTAGTAACTGATTTTATTAACTCTCCAGATAATGCTCCATTTGCAAGTTTCATTGCAGGCTATGGAGAAATATCGACTGATGAGTGTAATATAAAGTATGTAGATGATAACACTTCAAAACCAACATTAAACATTGTCATTAGAAAAAACAAAGCTTTAACAGCAATTATTGAAGTAGTTGCTATTGACAAAAAATTTGATAATTTTTTGCCAAGAAATTCACATTATGCAGCTCAATTAGTTGATTATACTAATTATGATATTGCTACTAAATCAGGTACAATTAAAACTTTTGATTTGAATTACGATTTTTATTTATCTGCAACAATTGATGTAAAAAATACTGATATTTCAAGTTTTGTTTCTCATCCAATGCCTGATGATATAAAATCAAAATATTCAAGTTTAAAAAAAGTTAATGAAATTCAAACTGAAAGTGGCACAGCTTCAAAAACTCATTTTTGTGACAAAAATCAAAATGGAAATTTAGGTTTTGGTGAATGTATGGGTTGTATGCAAAATGCTTGTAATGGCTCACCTAGTTGTGCTACTATGTGTTGGATTGTTAACGTAGCAGGTATTGGAACAAGTATTGGTGGTCAATGTTCTATTTCTATGGGTGCTGCCTGTCTTTATCTTTCAATTATGTATTAAATTAAAATTATGTCCACTAACACTATAATTTATTATGTTACTGTTTTGATTGCTGTAATTAGTTGGTACTTTCTTTTCCGAAAAAAATGGTTAAATAGACGAAATAAAAAGAAATGAAAAATACAATAGCATTATTTTCAATTCTATTTCTAGTTTTTATATCAAAACCTAGTGTTGCTCAACAAAAAAGCAGTGATACCATAAGAAATAAAATTACAAATCAATTAAAACCTGAAATTTTTTCGTCAGGGTTTATTGATGTAATGAATAACGGACAAGTAAATGCTAGTGCAAGATTTATTAGGCTTTTCATTGGAGAGCCTAATAAATTTTTTATTCCACTTAGTTTATACGGTGGTGTAAGTAATAATAATTTTCAAAATCAGCAAAATAATGGGCAACTTATAAAGAGTAATGACCATTTAGTAAATCAATATATTAATCCACTTAGCGGTTTAATTAATATAAGTATTGACGGTATTAAATACTTCAAAAAAACTGAAAGAGTTACAAAAACAGGTTTATTATATCACATAGGGGAAAGAGTATTAACAGGTGTACGAATTGGACCAATAACGAATTCGCAAACAGGTAAACCAACAAATTTTTTAAATGGATTTTCATCACTTGGTTTATATTTTCAAACAGGGGCTTGGGAAAGAAGCGATTATAAAAATGTTGGTATTTTTTGGTTAGCCACTCGTTATCATATTTGTTATACAAATCCTAAAAATATAAAAGACTTTTTACCTGATATTCAAACGAATGGAATTTATACAGGTCATTCCATTGGATTTGGAGTTGAAATAAATAACTTAATTAATTTGAAAGCAATTTACTATAAGTATAACAAAGCACCAGAGATAGATTATGGATTACCTATATATCAATTTTCTTTTAACTATACAATGAATAAAAATTAAAATGAAAAAACTATACAGAAATATAATTATAGCTTCAATAATAATTCTTGTAATTACTTTGTTTTCAATTTCCGTAGGGAAATTTATAAATAAATTCAATGAACTTGGCAAAATTGATGTACAAGACACAATTAAACAGATAAACAAATCGAAGTTAATATTAAAAAATGTGCGAACACAAAAAATTGATACAATAAAATTAAAAAATATTTCTATAATAAACTTTTGGGCGTCTTGGTGTAAGCCTTGTATTAAAGAACAACCAAGTTTAGAATTACTTTCTAGCAATTATAGAAAGATAAGTTTTTATCAATTATCTTTTGACTCTATAGGCAAACAACAAAAAATTATTGAAAAGAATAATTGGAAACTTCCTGCATATTTACTTGAAGACACATTAACTTTTAATTTACCAATAATTCTACCGACAACTTACATAATGAGAGATTCTATAATTTTAAAGAAAATATATGGCTCAACAAATTGGCAAGATACCTCAATAACTAATTTTATTGAGACACTCTAAAAGACATTACAACCGCTAACATGAACTGTGTAAAAAACCAAATAAAAATTGATTTTTTTTAAGGTTTAGGTGAACAATAATTTGGTTGATACAAACTATTGTTTTTTACTACTGCAAAAACCTGTTTTAAAAGTTTA
>JBIKRV010000091.1:0-2812 GCA_044348985.1 Chitinophagaceae bacterium | reverse complement strand
AATAAACTTTTAAAACAGGTTTTTGCAGTAGTAAAAAACAATAGTTTGTATCAACCAAATTATTGTTCACCTAAACCTTAAAAAAAATCAATTTTTATTTGGTTTTTTACACAGTTCATGTTGGTGGAAGTGCCTTTTAGTTTACTCTGAAGTAATAGTTACCAAAACCATCATTGTCTTTTTGTATTGCTGCGTCATAAAATGGTTGCCCACCAAAATAGGGAGCAATGATACTTAGTATATTTAAGTGTTTATTCGGCACATTGAAGTTTACAAGTAGTCTTGCTTCGTAATTATTGTTTATTCTAAATTGACCAGCTTGACTAATTATTTCTATAAGAAATAGTCCTTTAACTGGGGGTTTAAAACAAACTACAACTTCATACGGTTTCGCATTTGTATTGGCAATAAACGACAAATTACCCTCTCTGCTCCCTTTTGTAATCCAAATATTTGGAGAATTCATAAATACTGCTTTTTTATTTGTAGTGTCTATTAGATTACAAGTCATACCAAACTGTCCTCTTTGCAAAGTTTGAATAATTTGTCTACTACCGCTTGTAGTAACTGTATCTGGGATTAAAAGTTTGATTTTGATAGTGTCACCCAAGTTTATATTTTCGGTGTTACTTTCAATAGTTGCATTGATTTTTACAACTTCGGTGTTAAAAATATCTTTCTTGTCAGGGTCACAAGAAAATAACGTTATTGTTACAAGGAAAAAAATAATAATTTTCATAAAATGTATTTTAAAATGAAAAGGCAGTGCCAATGGCACTGCCTTTAAAAATGTTACAAACAACCTCCTGCACCGTTTCTCAAAAAAATCTCGTCTACGTCACCTACATTTAGTCCGTATCGATTAATTATTTCCCATTCATAATCACAGAAGAAATCAATATTAGGGCCAAGTGCTTCGTAAAGTTGCTGAATACTTAATCCACCTGTTCTGTCCCAAAGGTTTTCAAATGGGTCTGCATTGGCTACATCCATTAAATCATTATAAATTCCGCTGGCAATCCAATCATTAAAAAACCAAGCTTCTCTTTCTAAGGCATCTCTATTCGTCATAAATGCACTTCCAAAGAGTGGCGGAGCTGAACCAGCCCAACGACTTAATTTTTCACCATTTGGATGAAGTCTTAAAGTGTGGTTTGTTCCAATAAATTCTGCCCAACTCTCTGCAATAGCAACGTTCCCGTCATCAGCATTTTGCCCACACCCGTAACCGCCACCACATTGATTTTCGGGATGTCTTCTTAAAGTTGCTCTTATAAGGTCGTACCAATAGCCTTGCCCTGCTCTTTGAAAATGGCTGCCGTGTCCTAACTCGTGGAAAGCTGTTTGCATTAACCTTGCAGAATAACTGCGTCTTTCAGTTGTGCCGTTAGTTCTAATTGTTACATCTGGTAATAGTCCTGTAAGTAAATTGAAAATATTAGGGAAGTCGTTATGGCTTGGTAACCCTAACAGGTCTGCTAAATATTGCAATCCTATTGTTCCAATATTTATACCTGCTAAATGTCCTAACATTGGAGCAGAAGCATTGCCATCTCTATCTGCCCAATGTGCATACATTGTTAATGAACCTGGAGCTCTTGTAATATTATCTTGTGCCGTATATTGGTCGTGTAATGCAACTGAGTGCATTAGTTGAGCCCAATATCTATTTTGTCTGTGGTTTCTAAATTCAAAATTTACATCACTACGCATTGCACAACTGCCTACCCAACCGTGTATGTGAATAGAGCCTACAATAAATTGAACAGGTAAAGTTAAAACCCAAGCACCTTGAGTATTAAAAGGCTTAATGTTTACTCTTGAATTTTTAGCCTTAGTCCCCATAATAGTACCAGCACTAAAACGCCAAGGGAAACGATAGTAACCGTTATCATCTGTAGTTGTATGTAAAGGAATGCCAAAAACTAAACCCCAAACTTGCATACCTTTTACATTACGCATTCCGCCTGTTTCGGTATCAAGGTATCTTACAAAGCCAGAAGGTCTTTTAAATAAACAAATTCTTAATTGGTCAATTTGCTGTTCAGTATAACCAATTTCTCTAAGTGCTTGAAATTGTAATGTTGTATCTTCTTCTTGCGGTAAATATAATTCATCAAGCAAAATAGCATTAAGTGATGAAGTTGATTTTAGTAGAACGTCATTAGAAGTTTGTTTTTTTACAACCGCATATAAATTACCGTCTGCCAGTTGTTTAGCCTTATCTTCATCCAATGCAAATTCTTCATTGTAAAGTTCCCCATTTGCAAAAGGGAAGTCCATAATTTGAATAGAAGTGTCTGCCTCTAATTGCTTCAAAATGTCGCCTGTTACTGCTTGTGGGTCAAATTTAATGTAAGAATAAACCCTGTCACTTTCGTCACCCCTTGCCATAGTTTTATTGCTTCTTGCAAGTGTTTCCTTCGCTTTGTTAATATTGGTCAGCGAAAAGGGATTAGCCTTTGGGGCTGGTTTTGCAAATTCTGGTTTTGCAACTTCGGTAACTAATTCTTCTTGTTGAGTGTCCTTTTTACAGCCTGTAAGCAAGGCTGATGCAAATAAAGCGGTAAGTGTCAACCGCAATAAAGGTCTTGTTGTTTTTTGTAAATTCATAATGAACGTTTTTTAAAGTTAAGAAATAAAATGATACTGTAAAACTTTAGCGGAGTGACTGCGGCATTTCCACCAACGTCCCAGGCTTTGCGAAGGTGTGGCATTAGCTTTGCGTCAAGCTTGGGACAGGAGTTTGGTTTTATTTTAAAGTTGAAGTTAACAACTTCAGCTTGGATTTATTCTGGAAAGCTGATAACTG